>DAOMNV010000022.1:0-36732 GCA_035444005.1 Gemmatimonadaceae bacterium | reverse complement strand
GGCAGCGGCGCGGCGGATTGGGAGGCCTCGGAGGCCCCGGAACCGCCGCAGGCCAGCGTGAACGCGCCGGCGATCGCCGCCACCAAGCGCCGGGAGGGGAGCAGAACGGGCATCATTCGGGGTAATATACCCCTCGTGAAGATCGTCCACCGCTACGTCCTCAAGGAGCATTTCGGACCGCTGCTCTTCGCCCTCTCGGCGTTGACCTCGCTCCTGATGCTCAACTTCATCGCGAAGAAGTTTCCCGATCTCGTCGGCAAGGGCCTGCCGTGGTCGGTGATCGGCGAGTTCCTGCTGCTCTCGCTGCCGTTCACGCTGGCGATGACGCTGCCGATGGCCGTGCTGGTGGCCACGCTACACGCCTTCTCGCGCTTCGCGGCGGAGAACGAGATCACCGCGTTCAAGGCCAGCGGCGTGAGTATGCAGCTGCTGGTGCGTCCGGTGATCATCGCGGCGTTCGGGCTGTCGCTGTTTATGGTCTGGTTCAACGACCAGGTGATGCCGCGGGCCAACCATCGCCTCGCCCAACTGCAGCAGGACATCGCGCGGGTGAAGCCGACGCTGGCGCTCAACGAGCAGGTGATCAACGAGGTCGTGCGCGGCTCGCTGTACCTGCGGGCGGCGCGCATCGAGTCGGGCACGAACCGGATGCGCGACGTCACCATCTACGACCTCAGCGACCCGTCCAGCCGGCGCAGCATCCTCGCCGACAGCGGCCAGCTCGCGTTCGCGGCCAACGAGCGCGACCTCGTGCTCACGCTGTATCACGGGCAGTCGGTGGAGAGCGTGTCGGAGGCGCCGCAACGGCTGCAGCGCAGCTTCTTCACCGAGGACCGCATCATCGTGCGCGGCGTGGCCGCGGGACTGGATCGCGGCGGTGGCGCGGCGGCGGCATACCGCTCGGACCGCGAGTACACGATCTGCGAACTCAACGCGCGCGTGAAGGCCGGACGCGAGCCGCGCGACATCGCCTGGCGCCGCCTGCGACTCGCGCAGAACCCCGCCGACTCGCTCGCGACGCCACCGCGCGAGCGCTGGCCGCTCGCCGACTGGTACTGCGGCCTGCAGGCGGCGTGGCGCGGCTTCGGCAGCGTGAAGGAGGCACAGGCAGCGGTCACGGGCACGAACGTGGTGGTCGCCGCGCTGCCGGCGGCTCCCGTGGCCGTGCCGACCGCGCGCGTGCTCGCCACCGCGCGGCAGGACGCGCCGCAGGCCGCGCCCGCGTACGACGAAGTCCTGATGGAAGGCCTGCGCTTCGAGTACACGGCGGCGCAGTCGCAGATCGACCGTTACCGCGTGGAGATCGAGAAGAAGTTCTCGATCGCCGCGGCCTGCGTCGTCTTCGTGCTGCTCGGCGCGCCGATCGCGCTGCGCTTCCCGCGCGGCGGCGTGGGCCTCACGATCGGCGTCAGCCTCGGCATTTTCGCCATCTACTACGTCGGCTTGCTCGTGGGCGAGTCGCTCTCCGACCGCGGGATCGTGGACCCGGCGATTGCGATGTGGGGCGCCAACGTGCTGCTCGGCATCGTCGGCATTTACCTCACCGCGCGACTCGGCAGCGAGGGCAGCACGCACCGCGGCAGCGAGGCCAGCGAATGGTGGGGCCGCCTGTTCGAGGGCATCAGGGAGAAGTTGTCCTCGCGGAGGTCCGCGTGAGCCGCCGGCACTGGCTGCGCCCGCTCGACCGCTACGTGTTGAGCGAGTTCTGGAAGGTCCTTGCCGCGACGGCGCTCGGCTTCCCGCTGCTGGTCATCATCATCGATCTCTCGGAGAAGCTCGACAACTACCTCGGCCGCGAAGTCCCGCCCGGCGACATCGCGCTGGCCTACGTGCTGGGCATCCCCGAGACGATGTTCCTGGTGTTGCCGGCGGCCGTGCTCTTCGCGACGGTGTTCACGGTGGGCGGCTTCACGCGGCACAGCGAGATCACCGCGGCCAAGGCCTCGGGCGTGTCGTTCCACCGCTTCATCGCCCCGATCTTCTTCGGGGCGGTGGTCGCGACCTTCGTCGGGCTGGCGCTGGCGGAGATCATCCCGCCGTTCAACGCGCGGCGCCTCGAGCTGCTGCAGGAGAAGTCCGTGCGCTCGGCCGCGCAACGCTCCAACTTCGCCTATGCCGCGGAGGAAGGCCGCGTCTACAAGATCGCCTACGCCGACGTGAACTCGGCGTCGATGCAGGGCGTGGAGGTCGAACGCCGCGGTACAGGCCCGGACTTCCCGACGGTGCTGATCAAGGCCGAGGCCGGCACGTACCGCGAGGGCGAGGGTTGGACGCTGACCAATGGGTACGTTCACATCCTGCCGGACTCTCTGTCGAACTTCAGCATCCAGTTCGACTCGCTGCGCGACCGCTACTTCACGGAGCGCCCGCAGCTGCTGATGGCCAATCCCAAGGCGCCGGCGGAGATGGGCTTCCGCGACTTGGGGAGGTTCATCGTCGCGATGGAGCGCTCGGGCGCCGACGTGAAGAAGCTGCGCGTGGAGCGGATGCTGAAGATCGCCATCCCCGTGACCTGCGTGATCATTATGCTCATCGGGGCCCCGCTGGCGACGAGCACGCAGCGCGGCGGCACGGCCTACGGCGTGGCCATCTCGCTCGCGACGACGGTTATCTTTCTGGTGTTGCTGCAGCTCACGCAGGCCATCGGCGCCGGCGGCTTGGTGATGCCGGAGTTGGCGGCCTGGTTGCCCGGCGCGCTCTTCACCTGCGTGGGCACTTTCCTCCTGATCAAGGTCCGCACCTAGCGTGGCAGGACGTCCGACCGAGCAGTTTCCGATCGTTCAGCGATCCTCCCTGCGTGCGTTCCGCGGGATGGGGCGCGGTACGATTGCGCTGTTCGGCGGCATCGGGGCGCGGGTGCTGTTCCTGCGCGAGATCTGGCGGGCGCTCAAGGAGTGGCGCACCTGGACCCGCGAGGTGGCGCACCAGATGCGGACCATCGGCGTGGACTCGCTGCCGCTGGCGATTATGGTGGCCGCGTTCATCGGCGGCGTCATCACGATCCAGATCCGCTACCAGCTGTTTCCCGGCATCCAACTGAGCATCGTCGGCCTGAGCTCGCGGCAGATCGTGATTCTCGAGACGGGCCCGTTGCTCACGGGCCTCGTGCTGGCGGGTCGCGTCGGCGCGAAGATGACCGCCGAGATCGCGACGATGCGGGTGACGGAGCAGATCGATGCGCTGGAGACGCTGGCCTTCGATCCGGTGGCCTATTTGATCGTGCCGCGGCTCATCGCGGCGATCATTATGCTGCCCGTCCTGACCGTGTTCGCCGACGTGTTCGGCGTGCTCAGCGGCCTGATGGCGGCGGTGACGATCACCGACGTGAAGTACGCGCAGTTTATGGAAGGCGTGCGCCTGGGCTATGACCAGTTCCAGGTGACGTATTCGCTGATCAAGGCGACCTTGTTCGGCGGGGCGATCGCCTATCTCTGCAGTTTCGAGGGCTATACCACGCGCGGTGGCGCCGAGGGCGTGGGCCAGAGCACGGCGAAGGCCGTGGTCGTGTCCTCGATCGCCATCCTGATCCTCGACGCCATCACGGCCGTGCTCCTGGCCCCCTATCTTCAGGCATGAAGCGTCGCGACGAAGTCCTCGTGGGAATCGTGGCCACCGTGGCGGTGGTCCTCGGAGTGATCGGCTCGCTGCTGCTCGCGCGGGGCGGGCTTGCCTCGGGCTATCCCGTGTACTCGGTGTTCTCCTGGGGCAGCGGACTGCGCCCGGGGCAGCCGGTGCTGTTCTCCGGCGTGACGGTGGGCTACGTCTCCGACGTGAGCTTCCGGCGCGACGGTTACCTCGTGGTCGAGATGCGCATCAACAAGGAGTACGAGATTCCGCGCACGACGATCGCGCGGATCGTGCCAAACGGCGTGTTCGGCGATATGATGGTCGCGATGACCGTGAGCGGGATGACGGAGGACGACTTCGCCGTCGGGGACACGATCCCGGCGGGCCCGCCGTCGATCGGCATCGGCGACGTGCTCGCGCGGGTGGACTCGATCGGCCGGGACGTGCAGGCGCTGACGGCGGGACTCAACCGCGAATTGGTGCAGGAGGGCGGCCTGGCCGAGCTGCGCGCGACGGTGCGGAACGCGAACGTGTTCCTCAATGAGCTCACGCGGATCGCCAAGGCGCAGAGCGACGAGCTCTCGCGCACGCAGGCGGCGGTGCGCCGCGTGGTGAGCGCCGTGGACTCGGCGGCCGTGGACAGCACCGTGAAGGCGCTGAGCGGCGCGGCGACGGCGATGGGTGCGCTGGCGACGGACCTGCAGACTACCACGCAGCAGCTCAACGGCGTGCTTGCCAAGCTCGAAGGTGGCGAGGGCTCGGCGGGCCTGCTGCTCAACGACCCGGGGCTGTACCGCGACACGCGGGCGCTGCTGACGCGGCTGGATTCGCTCACGGCGGACTTCCAGCGCAATCCGCGGAAGTACGTGAAGCTGTCGATCTTCTAACGGCAACGGCGGTTCACCACGGAGACACGGAGACACGGAGGACTGCAACGGCGGTTCACCACGCAGCTACGAATAACTGCAACAGCAGTCACTTGGGGGTCCGCGCCTACGTATCGGCACGGACCCCCAAATCATTTTCAGTGGCCCTGTCGTACTTCGTGCAGTCTCCGTGTCTCCGTGTCTCCGTGGTGAACGCCGTTGCAGTTCCTTCGTGCGCTCGCAGTGATGCCGCTTCAGGGTCAATGCAGAATCGCCCCGGTAGCCAGACTCGGCTACCGGGGCGATCTGTCATTCGGTGACTACAGCGGGCCTTAGTTGAACGTGTAGCGGAGGCCGAGCTGCATACGCCAGACGTCGTTCGTGCCGGCGTTCTTCTGGAAGGTGCTGGTCAGCAGCTGGCCGTTCTGCGTGGCCATCGTGTAGCGCGGCTGGTTGGCACGGGGGCCGGTGGTTTCCGGCGCCACCGGGATCAGCGGACGCGCATTGATCACGGACTGGGAGAGGCCCCAATCGCTGTTGATCATATTGGTGAAGTTCAGGATGTCGAGACGGACCTGCAGGGAGTTCTTCTTGCCGGCGAACATCCGGCTCAGGTCCTGCGAGATGCTGAGGTCCATCCGCGTCACCTGCGGGAGGATCAGGCCGCCGCGCATCGCGTACTGGCCGCGACGCGTGCGGAGGTGCGGGTCCTGGTTGATGTAGGCGTTCCAGGCCTCGGCCTGCTGGGCAGCGGTGAACGACCCAGTCGGCGCGAAGTTCATATCGTTGATGTTCGCGTGGATGTACAGCAGGTCGTTGGACGTGCCGCCGTCGCCGTTGAGGTCGCCGTCGAACACGTAGCTGCTCTGGCCCACCGAGAAGTTCTCGAGGAATGCCGAGATGGTGGTGTTGCCCCAGCCGAACCAGTCGCGCGTGTAGCTGGAGACGAGGAAGGCACGGCGACCCTGGTAGCCGGCGCCGTTGCCGATGCCCGGGTTGTTCGGGTCACCGGTGTGCTGGTTGTTGTTCCACGAGCCGAAGGCGATCGAGCCGGCGTCCACCGTGTTCGTGGCGGTGCCGTAGGCGAAGGCGCCCTTGGTGTAGAAGCCGTTGCGGAACGCGCGCTCGAGCGAGATCGAGGCGTTGTAGGTCTCACCGACGTTCTGGTTCTTGAGGACCACCGCGCTCGTGACCGAGCAATTGATGCGGTTGGTCTGCGTGCCGCTGACGCCGGCGCACTTGTCGCTGACCCAGCGCGAGCGATTGTCGAGGCCGGAGAAGGAGGCGTCGGCCGTCGGCAGGTTGGCGTTGATGTAGTACACGCCGTTGACGTCCTTGCCCCAGAGGAACTCGGTCGTGACGAGCCAGCCGCTCTCGAAACGGTGGTCGACGGCGAGGTTCGAGCGCCAGACCTGCGGGAACTTGAAGCTCTTGTCCGTGAGCGCGAGCTCGTAGGACGCCGGCGGAGCGCCGGTCACCGTCGCCGGCTTGTAGTTATCCGGGTTCGGGTGGAAGGGCCGGGTGGTCAGCTCGCCGCCGCCCGGGGCGTCATCCTGGATGAAGCCCGTCATAATGCCGTTGTTGCCGATCTGGTTGGAGATCCAGACGTAGGCCGGGCGGCCGGTGAAGATACCGGTACCACCGCGGACGATCGTCTGGCCGTTGCCGCGCACGTCGTAGTTGAAGCCGAGGCGCGGCGACAGCAGCGGCGTGGCGTCCGGCAGCTTGGCCGTGCTGTACTGCACCGGGTTGCCGTTCTCGTCGCGGAAGGTCATCGCGTTGACGGCGGTGTTCTCCTGCGCGGTGTTGCCGAAGCTGACGACGTCGATGCGGAGGCCACCGGTGACCGTGAGGCCACGGCCGGCGCGCCACTCATCCTGCACGTAGGCGCCCATAAAGTTCACTTCAAGCGGCTGCACCGGCTTGACCATCCCCGGCACGTTGGCGAAGCGGACCTGGAAGCGGCGCGGACCGTCGCCGGCGGCGGAGGCGCCGTACGCCGAGCAGGTCAGCTGCGCGGCGGGCGCCGTGCCGCAAGCGTTCACGAAGGCGCGAGCGTCGGCGTAGAAGTCCGACAGCCGGTTGTACACGTACGCGCTCTGCTTGCCCGGGAAGAACACGTTCTCCGACTCATAGCCTTCGATGTTGAGGCCGAAGGTCAGGTCGTGGCGGTTGCCGTAGATCGTGAAGTTGTTCTGCAGCTGCCAGTTGCTGTAGCGCAGCTCGTTGTTCGGCGTGAACGGCTCGGAACCGAACGAGATGTAGGTGCCGGACTGGCCCGGGATGTCGCCGGCCAGGATGTCCACGAAGGGGAACAGGTTGCTGATCGCGCCGCGCGACTCGTCCTGCTTCGTGTACGTGAAGAGCAGCTGGTTGCTCATCCGGTCGGTGATCAGCGAGTTCCACTCCGCTGCGTACGAATCGATGTTCTCGAGGATCGTGTAGTTCGAGCCCGTGTAGCTCATCGACAGGCCGCGGTTACGGCCGAAGCCCAGCGAGCTGGAGGTCGACACGAGGTTGTCGGTCTCCGAATCCAGCGAGGTGTAGCGGAACGAGAACTTGTTGCGGTCGCTGAGCGCGTAGTCGAAGCGCGCCGTGAGGCGGCTCGACGGCGTCGCGCCCGGATAGCCTTCGAACTCGCCCGGGTTATAGCCGAACAGCGCCTGCAGGGTGTCGCGCACGGCGATCAGGTCCGAGCGCAGCACGCGGGTGATGTTGCCGCCCGCCGACTGCGAGGCCTCGCGCGGCAGGTTCGTGTTGCCCGGCGCCGAGTTCTCGTCGGACTCGTAGCTCACGAAGAAGAACAGCTTGTCCTTGAGGATCGGGCCGCCGAGGCGGAAGCCGATCTGGTCGAAGCTGAACGTGCCGGGATTGAAGGTCCGGCGGCCGGCGTTGCGGCCCACGTAGTCCTGGTCGCGGACGTTGTAGTACAGCGAGCCCTGGAAATCGTTGTTGCCCGAGCGCGTGACGGTGTTGATCGCCGCGCCGACGAAGCCGCCCTGGCGGACGTCGAAGGGCGCGATGTTCACCTGCACCGCCTCGACGGCGTCCAGCGAGATCGGCGACACGCCGGTGCGGTCACCGGGCTGGCCACCGAGGCCGAACGAGTTGTTGAACGCCGCACCGTCGATCGTGATGTTGTTCAGGCGGTTGTCCTGGCCGGCGAACGACGTGCCGCTGGACTGGGGCGTGAGGCGCGTGAAGTCCGAGAGACGACGCGAGATCGTCGGCAGCTGCTCCAGCGCCTCGCGCCGCACCTGCGTCGCGGCACCGGTGCGCGTCGAGCTGAGCTGGCCGCCTTCCGACGTCACCGTGACGGCCGAGAGCTGCGTCGCAACCGCGCTCATCGAGAACACGAGGTCGGCAGCGGCACCGAGCGCGACCTGGATGTCGTCGCGGCTCTGCCGGGCGAAGCCGATCATCGTCGCCGACACCTGGTACGGGCCACCGACGCGCATACCGGGGATGACGAAACGGCCGTCCGCGCGCGTCGCACCGATGTACTGGGTGCCCGACGGCAAGTGGACGGCCGTGATCCGGGCGCCTTCCAGCGGCCGGTTGTCGCTGTCCGTCACGAGGCCACGGATCGAACCCGTGGTCACCTGTGCGGACACGATGGTGGCGGACGCCGCGACGGCAATCGCCGCAATCGCTGTCGTCAGCCGGAGGATCCAACGCTTCATTGGGTTTTCCTCTGTGGGGTGGGAACCTTCAGCGCGCCCGGGCCGACCCCGTACGGGGCGGAGAGCCGCGGTACAACCGGGGAAAATCTAACGAAAACCTCGCCGCCCCGCCCTCCCCCGGTCAACCGACGGCCGGGCGGGGTTACCGAACCGTTATCTCTTGCGGCCGACCGTCAGGTGATAGATCGGCAGGCCGAGCAAGCAGACGCCCAACACCCCGGCGGTCTGCCAGCGGCTCGCGGGGTTCACCAACGCGTTGGCCAGCAGGTAGAGCACGGCCGCCATGAACAGCCCCGGCACCACCGGATACCAGGGTACCCGGAAGGTCGGCTGGTAGTCGGCGCGCTTGCGCAGCCGGAAGATCGACGCCACCGCCAGGAAATAGAACGGCAGGAAGGCCGTCACGAAGGCGTCGGCCAGCTGCTCGAAGCTCCGCGTCAGCACGAACAGCGCGCCCAGCGTCGCCGTCATCGCGATCGCGACCCAGGGCGTGCCCCAGGTGGGGTGCACGGCGGCCACCGGCTTGAAGAACAGGCCGTCGGCGGCCATCGCGAAGAAGATCCGCGGGCTGGTGAACAGCACGGCGTTCAGCGTGCCAAAGGTCGAGACCATCACCGTCACCGACACGAACACCACGCCCGCCGGACCGATCACCCGATCGGCCACGTCGGCCGCCACGAGGCGGCTCACCCGCATCTCGTCGATCGTCAGCACGCTCAGGTACGCGAGGTTGGCCGCGAGGTAGATGGCCAGCACGAGCAGCGTGCCGCCGATCAGCGCCCGCGGCAGGTTCGTCTGCGCGTCGCGGATCTCGCCGGCGTTGTTCGAGACATCCGCCCAGCCGTCGAAGGCCCAGAGCGTGCTCACCAACGCCAGGCCGAAGGCGCTGATGCTGATGCTGCCCGGCGGCAGCATAGGCGTATAGTGCGAGACGCCGTTGTTGGGCAGGCCGAAGGCGAAGGCGACGATCACGATGAACAACAGGCCGCCGTACTTGGCGAGCACCGTGAAGTTGGTGAACGCCGCGCCGACCCTCGCCCCCCTGATATTGAAGAACGCCGTGAGCAGGATCGCCCCCGCCGCCGTGAACCGCACGGGCATCGGGTCACCCAGGTCCCAGCCCATCACCCGGAAGAAATACTCGGCGCAGGTGATCGAGATGCCGCCCAGCGACGAGGCGCGGATCATCGCGAACTGCGACCAGCCGAAGGTGAAGGCCGTGCGGTCGCCCCAGCCTTCCTTGAGGTAGACGTAGATGCCGCCGGTCTTCGGTATCGCGCTCGCGAGTTCGGCGATGGTCAGCGCGCCGCAGATGGCGAAGATGCCACCGGCCACCCAGGCGAGGAGCATCGGGAGCGGGCCGGGCAGTTTGTCGGCGATGCCGGCCGGCGATCGGAAGATGCCGGAGCCGATCGTCGAGCCGATGACGACGGCCATCGCACTCCAGAGGCCGATGCTGCGCGCGAGCGTCGGCGGCGACGCGGCGGGGGGCTGAGTGCTCGTGGGCATCAGGCGAAGCTACGCGTCGCCCCTGCCGACGGGGAGTGGAAGTGGCGATAATTCTTATCGGAATATGCCCAGCAACCTGCCCACCATCCTGTTTTGGTCCGCCGTCCTCGCCGTCATCGTCGGCCAGGTGGGGATCCTCCGCTCGACCCAACGGGCCTGGCGCCGGTCGGATGGCCGCGTGCCTGTCGTGGAGCGGGTGTTCGCGTGGGCGCCGGCGCTGGTCTTGGTCGGCGTGCTGTACCTGGCCTGGGGCGAGGCGACCCGGCCGCCGATGATGGAGATCAAGGTGGACCCGACGACGCGGGAGATCCGGCTGTGAGCGCGGCCAAGGATTACATCGCCCTCACCAAGCCGCGGATCATCTCGCTGTTGCTCGTGACGACGGTCGCGCCGATGTACGTGGCGGGCGTCCCGAGCCTGCTGACGGTGCTGATCGTGATGCTGGGCGGCTACCTGATGGCCGGCGGCGCGAACGCGGTCAATATGTACATCGACCGCGACATCGACGACGTCATGGCGCGGACGAAGCTGCGGCCGATCCCGAGCGGCCGGATGCACGCGACGGCGGTGCTGGCCTTCGGCGTGGGCATCGCGACGGCGGCGACGTGGATGCTGGCCGTCTGGGTGAACGTGCTCACCGCGGCGCTGGCGCTGGCGGGCTTCTATTTCTACGTCTTCATCTACACGCGCTGGCTCAAGCGCAGCTCGCCGCAGAACATCGTCATCGGCGGCGCGGCGGGGGCCTTCCCTCCGCTGGTGGGCTGGGCCGCGGTGACGGGTTCGCTGGACCTCACGGCCTGGATTCTCTTCCTCATCGTCTTCTATTGGACGCCGCCGCACTTCTGGGCCTTGGCGCTCAACAAGCAGCGCGACTACGGCAACGCGGGCGTCCCGATGGCGCCGCTGGTGTGGGGCGAGGAGGAGACGATCAGCCAGATGTGGTGGTACTCGGTGCTGCTCGTGGGCCTCACGGTGCTGCCGGTGGCCTGGGGGGCGTTCGGGATGGTCTACCTCGTGAGCGCGCTGGTGCTCGGCGGGGAACTGCTGCGCGGCGTGTGGAAGATCCGCCGCGCGCCCACGCCCGAGGCCCGCGTGAAGCCGTCGTGGTGGGTGTATGGGTACTCGCTGCTGTATCTCGCGTTGCTGTTTCTTGCGATGGCCGTGGATCGGCGGGTGCTGGCGTAACGGCAGTCACCACGGAGACACGGAGGCACGGAGACGACGGGAGGAACGATATGGGGGCTCAGCACCAAGCGGTCGGTGCGAGCCCCCAAGGAATTTGCGGTTCCTGCGGTTGCAGGCTCCGTGCCTCCGTGTCTCCGTGGTGATCGCCGTTCAGATGACCACGAGATCGCGCTGATACTCGACCGGCGTCACGACAAGCCCGCTCGGCCCGACGAAGGCGTTGACCTCGGTGCGCATCCCGAACTCCCCCGGGATATAGATGCCCGGCTCGATCGAGAAACCCACGCCCGGCAACAGCACTCGTTCGTCGCGCGTCTCGAGGTCGTCGAGGTTGGGCCCCATTCCGTGCAGGCCGCGGGCGTCGATCGAGTGGCCCGTGCGGTGCGTGAAGTACTGGCCGTAGCCGCGCGCGACGATGACCGAGCGGGCGGCGGCGTCGGCCTCGCGCCCCTGCACGGCCTTGCCCGCCGCGAGCTTCTCGGTGAGCAGCGCGATCGCCGCATCGCGGGCGTCGCGGATCGCCGCCCACACCTCGCGCTGCTTCGGCGTGGGCTCGCCGACCACGGCCATATACGTCTGGTCGGCCCACATCGCGCCCGGCTGCTGCTTGGTGGCCCAGAGGTCGATCAACAGCACATCGCCCGCCACGATGCGCCGCGGCTGCGCAGCGCTCGGCTCGTAGTGCGGATTGGCCGCGTTCTCGCTGGCCGACACGTTCGGGCCGTGGTCGGTGAACAGCCCGTGCGCCGCGAACTGCGCCTGCAGCCACTCCATCACCTCGTGCTCGTGGATCGGCGTGCCGGCGGCGATGGCCGCGCCGACGCGCGCGAAGGCCGCGTGCGCGAAGCCGCGCAGCAACTCGGCGTGCTCGCGGTGCGACTGCGTCTCCGCCTCGCTCCAGACGGCGAAGAACTTCGTGACCAGCTCGCCGCTGGAGACGATGTCCGCGCCGGCGGCGCGGACGAGCTCGATGACGCCGGCCGGCACGCGGTCCACCACGGGCACGGCATCGCCGGCGGCGTACTCCATCGCGATACGCTTGCCCTTCACCAGCGCCGGCAACAGGGCCTCGAGCTCGCGCCACGCGGAGTAGACGTGCTTGGGCCAGGCCGAGGGCCACTGGGCCCAGGGGCCGGGCTCGATGGCGTGCTGGATGGCCTGCGGCGTGCCCTCGGCGGGAATCCACGCGAAGATGCGGCGCGTGACCATCCCGCGGATCCCGAGCACGCCGGCGGCGACGGGGTTGAGGCCGCGGAAGTCGTAGACCAGCCAGCCGTCGAGGTTCGCCGCGCGAAGCGCGGCCTGCAGCTGCGGAAGCGTGTGCGTGGTCAGCATATCAGCGTGCCGCGCCCCACTGGGCGCGCCATTCGCAGGTGCCCTCGCCGCGGGACGCGCAACGCACGTGCTCGACGGCGCCGACGCCATCGACGAGTTGCTGCATCAGCTCGCGCAGCGCCGACTCGTAGAACGTGCAGCCGGCCTGCCTGGGCGCGGCATCGAGGGTGACGGAGGCCGGGACGTCGAGGTGGATCGAGGCGCCGACGCGCCGCACGTCGCCACCGAGGTAGCGCGTGCCGATGCGGCGGATCTGCGCGAGCGCGAGCGGCCGCGCGAGCAGGGCCGGCAGCAGGTGCGTGAGGCGCTTGGTGAGCGCCGGCACGCGTTCGTAGGTGCGTCGCGCGATGTTGCGGCCCGCCTCGCGGAACACCGCCTCGGCATCCGGGCGGCGCCCGATGAGCCGGGCGATGGCGGCCGCTTCCTCTTCGCTGGGCCGCTGCCCGCGCTTCATCGCCTCGTGGTAACGGCGGATCTGCGCGTGCACCGTGTCGCTGAGGCCGAAGCGCTTGATGCGCAGCTCCTCGACGAACTCGGTCTCGAGCTCCCCGTCGGGAAGGTCCACGGTGCGCACGGCTTCGAGCAGGACCAGCGGGACGAGCGGGTCGACGGTTGCGGACACGGCCTGGGGGTGGGAGTCTTCTGGGAACCGTGGCGGAAGTTAATGGTTCAGTAAGGGTTGGCGGCACTCCCGGTACGACGAGCGATGCGAGACACGATCCCCCACAATGCTGGCCGCGCGGACTGCGCCCCGATCCGCCTCCTGATCGACGATGTCGTCGCACAGGAGGCCGACGCGGTGTCGGTGGCGCGCGTGGATGCCCATACGGCGCGCTGCGCCGCCTGCCGCGATGCGCTGGCCGCGGCGCGGGCGTATCGCCGGGCGATGCGCCGCGTCGCTGCCGCCGAGCGCGCGCCGCAGGAACTTCGCGCGCGCCTGCAGGGATTGCTGCAGCAGGCGCAGGATCCGCGCAGCCCGCGCGCCTGACGCCGCTCGCGATGCCAAACACGACCCTCGACCCGACCACCTTCCGCGCCTCGCTGGCGCGCTTCGCCTCCGGCGTCACCATCGTCACCGCGCGCGGCCAGGACGGCCACGACTACGGGATGACGGTGAGCGCGTTCTCGTCGCTGTCCCTGCACCCGCCGATGATCCTCGTGTGCATCGACAACGGGGCGTCCGTGGCGCCGGTGCTCGAGCACTGCGAGCACTTCGCGGTCAACATCCTCGCCGAGGGACAGGAAGCGCTGTCGCGGCAGTTCGCCGAGCGCGAACGGGACCGCTTCGACGGCGTGGAGATCACGCGGGGTGAGACGGGCGTCGCGCTGCTCGGCGGCACGCTGGCCTCGTTGGAGTGCACGGTGGTGACGCGGCATCCGGCGGGCGACCACACGATCCTGGTGGCCGAGGTGCGCGGCGCCGAGCTGCGCGCGGGGGATCCGCTGCTCTACTATCGCGGGGCGTACCGGCGGCTCGGCTACTGAACGGCCTGTTCAACGCAGAGGCGCAGAGAACGCAGAGAACTGCCCCGGCAAGGTAGATGGGGTCCGGACCGAAGCCTTCCGTACGGACCCCCAAAGGTCTTGGCAGTTGCAGTTCTCTGTGCCCTCTGCGCCTCTGCGTTGAACCAGCAGTCCCGTTCGCGGTGCAACACGCTCCCCTCCACTGTCGTAGTTTTCGGCTATGACACTCGAGCTCGAACGCGAAGACGTCGTCCAGAAGCTCTGCGCCGCCTATGCACGGGACCAGCTGACCACCGGTGAATTGGAGGCACGCCTCGAGCGCGTCTACAAGTCCGCCGACCGCGTGCAGCTCAACACCGTGCTCGAGGGCTTGCCCGCGATGCAGATCGCGCGGCTTGGCGAGGTGCCGGCCCCCGTGCCGAACGTCGCGCCGCCGCCGTACCGCACGCCGCAGGCCGCACAGCACACGCCACCGGGCACACCGAGCGCCCGCGAGGCGCGTCGTCGCGGACGCGGCCTCGGCCCGGGAGAGAAGCGCTACGCCGCCTTTATGAGCGAGATCCGCAAGGAAGGCGCGTGGACGGTGACGCCGACGATCGTCGCCAACACGGTGATGGGCGGCGTCGTGCTCGACTTCCGCGAGACGCCGATCCCCGCCGAGGGTGTCGACATCTACGCCGACGTCATAATGGGCAGCCTCAAGGTCATCCTGCCGCCGGGCCTCGGCGCCGACGTGGACTGTTCGACGTTTATGGGATCGGTCAACGACAAGTCGAAGGCCGGCGTCGCGGGCGCGCCGACGATCCGCGTCACGGGGAGCACCGTGATGGGCGACATCACCGTCGTGACGAAGGTGCCGCGTAAGCAAGGCGAGAGCGCGTTCCGCGAGCAGATGCGGCGCTGGCTCGGCTCCGGCGAGTGAACTCCGGCGAGTGAGCGGCGGCGCGCGTCGACTCCAGCGCCGTTACGGACCCTGCGAGAGGTAGGCCTCGGCGTAGCGCTGGATGCTCTCGTCGATGATGCGCATCGCCTCGTCGCTCTTGCCCCAGCCCACGATCTCGACGCGCTTGCCCTCGAGGTCCTTGTAGATCGCGAAGAAGTGCTCGATCTCGCGCAGGTAGTGCGTGGGCAAGTCGGCGATGTCGAAGTACTCGCCGTGCATCGGGTCGTCCACCGGCACCGCGAGGATCTTGTCGTCGGGCTCGCCCTTGTCGAGCATCTTGAGCACGCCCACCGGCCGCACGTCGATCAGGCAGCCGGTGAAGGTGTGCTCCTTGATCATCACGAGCACGTCGAGCGGGTCGTTGTCCTCGTGCAGCGTGCGGGGGATGAGCCCGTAGTCGCCGGGATAGTGCACGGCCGAGTAGAGCACGCGGTCGAGGCGGAACAGCCCGCTTTCCTTGTCGAGCTCGTACTTGTTGCGCGCGCCCTGCGGGATCTCGATCACCGCGGTGACGATCTCCGGGGCCTGGCGGCCCGGCGGCAGGTCCTTCCACGGATGGATCACCGTTGCCGCTCCAGCTCCGCGCGTTTGCGGGCGATGGCCTTGCGGCGCAGCTGGATGGAGAGCGCGTAGCCGGCGAACAGCGCGACGATCGCGCCGTAGGCCATCTGGTAGTAGATCGCGTTGTCAGGCATCAGGACTCCGCCGTCGAGGCGTCGAGCAGCTCGTCGCGCTCCACGGCCAGCTGCATCCGCTGGCGCACGAGCGCGATGTAGAGCAGAGTGAACGCGCCGAGCGCGATGAACAGCGTCGTCACCATCACGCCCGGCATCTGGATGCCCGCCGTGTTGGCGACCACCGGCGTGGGATGCTGCGTGCGGAAGAGGTACACGCTGAGGTGGATGAACGGGATCAGCAGCGCGCCGAGGATGCCGACGACGGCGGAGTAGCGGGCCCGCGCCTCGCGCTCGTCGACGGCGGAGCGCAGCACGAGGTAGCCGAGGAAGAGGAACCAGAGGAACAGCGTCGAGGTGAGGCGCGCGTCCCAGACCCACCAGGCACCCCAGATCGGCTTGCCCCAGAGCGGCCCCGAGACGAGCACGCCCGTCGTGAAGATCACGCCGACCTCCGCCGAGGACTCGGCGAAGCGGTCGAGCCGCGCATCCTTGATGAAGAGCCAGACGCCGCCGGCGATCGCCGTGAGACCGAAGGCGAGGAAGCCCACCCAGGCCGAGGGCACGTGGACGTAGAAGATCTTCTGGGCGAGACCCTGCAGGCGTTCGGTGGGCGTGAAGTAGATGGCGCGCACGAAGGCCGCGGCCATCGCGGCGACGGCGGCAGCCATCAGCCAGTCGAAGCCGGCGCGGCGGGTGGGGGCGGTATGGGGCATCAGTCTTCGAGCGTGAACGGGAACGCGATGGTGCAGGCGTAGAGGAAGACGAGGTCGAAGGCGAGCAGGATACGCAGCCAGCCGAGCGATTCCTCGAACGGGCGCCCTGCGAGGAGCTTGGCGGTCATCTGCGCCGCCGGCAAGACGATGGGGACGAAGAACGGCAGCGCCAGCACCGGCAGCAGCAGCTCGGCCATCCGCGTGTTGGACGTGATGCCGGCGAACAGCGTGCCGATGCAGGTGAGCCCGACGGCGGCGAGCAACATCACCGCGGCGAGGGGCCCGGCGACGACCGAGAGTGGCAGGTTGTAGAACAGCGCCAGCGCCGGCAGCGCCACCAACTGCACGCCGAGCACGAAGGCGAAGTTCGCGAGGGCCTTGCCGAGGAAGATCGCCTCGCGGGCGACGGGCGCGACGAGCAGCGCGTCCATCGCGCGCTCCTGGGCCTCGACGCCGAAGCTTCGATGCAGGCCCAGCAGCCCGCTGAACGTAAACGTCACCCACAAGATGCCCGGCGCGACGTCCACCGCGGCGACGGCCGTGGGATCCCAGGCGAAGTAGAAGATGACCAGCGAGAGCAGCGAGAGCACGAGCGCGGAGAGGAACGCCGAGCGCGAGCGGAACTCGATCGCGAGATCCTTGCGCGCGATGAGCCAGGCCGCCGCCAGCGCCGATGGCGTCGTGTTGCGGTGGGGGGCGGGCATCGGTGCGGTCACGCGAAGAGCTCCCGGTACTCGGCGGCGTAGCGCGCGTGGTCGAGGCCGGCGGTGGGCTCGTGGCGCACGAAGCTTCCGGCGCGCATCACGGCCGCCTGGGACGCGACGGCCAACCCTTCCTGCAAGGCGTGCGTGACGACGACGAGCGCGGCACCAGCCGCGCGGCGCTCGCGCAGCAGGCCCGTGAGGGCGCTGGCCCCCTGCTCGTCGAGTCCGGTGTACGGCTCGTCGGCGAGGAGTACGTCGGGCGCGTGGACGATCGCGCGAGCGATGGCCACGCGCTGCTGCAAGCCGCGCGAGAGCGCGCGTACGGGCACGTCGGCGCGGTCGGCGACGCGCAGTTGCTCGAGCGCGTACTGCGTCGCGGCATCGGCGTCGGCGACGCCGTGCAGGCCCGCGGCGAAGCGGACGTTCTCGCGCGCCGTGAGCGTGTCGTAGAGCATCGTGCGGTGCGAGATCAGTCCGACGCGGGCGCGGGCGTGGGCCGCCGGCAGCGTGGCGCCGGCGATCGCGGCGCTTCCGGTGTTGGGCTTGAGCAAGCCGGCGAGCAGGCGCAGCAGCGTAGTCTTGCCGGCACCGTTGGGGCCGAAGAGCGCGAGGGCCTCGCCAGACGCGAGCTCGAAGGACACATCGTTCACGGCCCGGCGCGTGCCGAAGGCGCGCACGAGGCGCTGCGCGGCGAGCAGGGCGGTCACGACGGCCGGTCCGAGGGGAACATCATCCCCGGAAAGTTACCCGCGCGGCCGCCGCCGCGGGACGGCGCGCGCGGACCTGCGTGCAGGACCTGCGAACCGGCCCTGTGAGCAGGCGCGCACTCAGGACGCGCGAACGATCTCGAACAGCGGCCCCATCCGCGTTTCGTCGAACAGGCGCTCGACGGTGCTGGGGACGTTGAGCAGGCGCACGCGCAGCTGTTGCTCGCGGGCGCGCTTCTGGAGGAGGATGAGCACGCCGAGCCCGCTGGCGTCGATATCGACGACGGCGCCGAGATCGAGCGTCACGGCCGAAGCACCGGCGGCGAGGGCCGCGTCGAGCGCCTCGAGCGCCTGCGTGCGGAACGCCACGCGGCTATCGGCGGTGAGATGGGCGGGACAACGCAGGGCGGACATCGCGATCACTTCCAGGGACGGAGGGGTCATTACAGGCATTGGATTTCTCCTGTGGCTGGTGGTGCCACGCCGACCCTGCCCTCTCCCAGCTATCCGCTCAGGCCCGGGGGCCCTGCTGGACACTTCGGCAACCGGACGATCTCGCAGTCACGAGACTCCTGGCTTTGCGTCCCCGCCTCGCGACGGGTTTGCTCTTGTCGGTGTGGCGAACTGCTCGCCACTGGCACGATAGGGCGAGATGCGTGCCACTGGAGACCGCGCGTAAGTCGTTGTCGTATATAGCCGATCGCGTCCGTCACATCGTGATTTCTTCGGTTTTTGCCGCAGGCTGCGGCATTCGTGGCGCATTTCAAGGCGGTGTCATTTCTTGATACAGACGAGTGATCTCATCACGGATGCTTACCTCGGTCTCGCTTCTCCCTCTGTGGCGTTGTGGCGAACCCCCGTCCTCAGTTGATGAAGACGTCAGCGTTTCGGATTAGGATTGACGGATGACCGAGATCCGCGACCTCCTCGTTGAGAACCGCTCGTTCCCGCCGCCGCCGGCCTTCGCCGCGCAGGCCCACGTCAACGACCGCGCGCTGCACGACGCCGCCGACGCCGACTACCTCAAGTACTGGGCCGAGCAGGCGGCCACGCTGAAGTGGACGAAGCCCTGGACGAAGGTCCTCGACTGGCAGCCGCCGCACGCCAAGTGGTTCCTCGGCGGCCAGCTCAACGTCAGCGAGAACTGCCTCGACCGGCATCTCGACTCCGCGCGCCGCAACAAGGCCGCGATCGTCTGGGAAGGCGAGCCGGGTGACCGCCGCACGCTCACCTACTGGGAGCTGGCGCGCGAAGTCCGCAGCTTCGCGAACGTCCTCAAGTCGCTCGGCGTGCAGAAGGGCGACCGCGTCGGCATCTATTTGCCACTGATTCCCGAGGCGGCAATCGCGATGCTCGCCTGCGCGAGAATCGGCGCGATTCACTCCGTCGTGTTCGGCGGCTTCTCGCCGGAGTCCCTGCGCGACCGGATGAACGACGCGCAGGCCAAGGTCGTGATCACCGCCGACGGCGGGTATCGCCGCGGACAGATCGTTCCGCTCAAGCGCAACACCGACAAGGCGCTCGAGGAGTGCCCGTCGGTCAAGCACGTCGTCGTCGTGCAGCGCCGTGCCTCGGGGCCGATCACCGAAGCGCACATCGAGATGAAGGAAGGCCGCGACCACTGGTATCACCGGCTGATGCAGCATGCGAGCGACCAGTGCGCGCCCGAGCCGATGGACGCCGAGGACGTGCTGTTCATCCTCTACACCTCCGGCACGACGGGCAAGCCGAAGGGCATCGTGCACAGCACGGGAGGCTATCTCACCGGCGTCGCGAGCTCGACCAAGTCGGTGTTCGACCTCAAGGAAGAGGACGTGTTCTGGTGCACCGCCGACGTGGGTTGGGTGACGGGGCACTCGTATCTCGTGTACGGCCCGCTGGCCAACGGCGCGACCTGCGTGATGTACGAAGGCGCGCCCGACTGGCCCGAGCGCGACCGCTTCTGGAGCATCATCGCGCGGCACGGCGTGACGATCCTCTACACCGCCCCGACGGCGATCCGCGCCTTTATGAAGTGGGGCGTGGAGCATCCGCAGCGGCACGATCTCTCCACGCTGCGCCTCCTGGGCTCCGTCGGCGAGCCGATCAATCCCGAGGCCTGGATGTGGTACGCCGAGCACATCGGCGGCAACCGCTGCCCGGTGGTGGATACCTGGTGGCAGACGGAGACGGGTTCGATCGTCATCTCCCCGCTGCCGGGCCTCACGGCGACCAAGCCCGGCTCGGCGACGCAGACCTTACCCGGCTACTCGGCGCGACTGATGGACGCACAGGCCAATGAACTGACGAGTGGTGGCGGTTTACTCGTGCTCACCAAGCCCTGGCCCTCGATGCTGCGCACGATCTGGGGCGATGACGCGCGCTATGTGGAGACGTACTTCTCCAAGTGGCCGGGGCGGCCGGACCTCTACTTCGCCGGTGACGGCGCGAAGCTCGACGCCGACGGCTACTTCTGGCTGCTCGGCCGCGTGGACGACGTGCTCAACGTCGCCGGGCACCGCATCGGCACGATGGAAGTGGAGTCGGCGCTGGTGGAGCATCCGGCGGTGGCCGAGGCAGCGGTGGTGGGCAAGGCGCACGACCTCAAGGGGCAGGCAGTCTGCGCCTTCGTCACGCTGCGCGATGGATTCCAACAGAACCCCGCGCTGCGCGACGAACTCCGCGACTTCGTGGCGACCAAGATCGGCGCCATCGCGCGGCCGGATGACGTGCTGTTCTCGGCGGATCTCCCGAAGACGCGGTCGGGGAAGATTATGCGGCGCCTGCTGCGCGACATCGCCGAGGGGCGGGCGCTGGGCGATACGACCACGCTGGCGGACCCGAACGTGGTGGCGGCGTTGAAGGAGCAGTACGAGAAGGACGAAAGCTGAACGGCTTTCACCACGGAGACACGGAGACTGCAACCGCAGGAACCGCAACTTCTTGGGGGCTCGTACCGAAATGTCGGTTCGAGCCCCCAGAGTATTCCTCCCGCAGTCTCCGTGTCTCCGTGGTGACCGCAGTTACCGCGGCTGAGCCATCGTGGTCGCCTGCGCGAGCGCGGCGTCGACGTAGCGCTTGAACTCGTCGTACGGGATGGAGCCCTCGACGACGGTTCCGCCGATCACGAAGGTGGGCGTCGAGCGGACGCGGAACTTGCCCGCCTCGGCGCGGTTCGCGTAGATCTGCGGCAGCATCCGCCCCGAGTCCACGCACTCGCTCCACTTGCCGACGTCGAGTCCGACGCGCTCGGCGTAGCCCTGGAAGATGCGCTTCGGGTTTCGCGAGGCCTGGGTGTTCCAGTCGAACTGGCCGGCGAAGATCTGGTCCGCCATCTCCCAGAACTTGCCCTGCTCGTTGGCGCAGTGGGCCGCGTTGTGGGCCGGCACCGCGTTGCGATGCATCTCGAGCGGGAGGTCGTAGAAGCGGAAGGCCACCTGCCCCGTCTCGACCAGGCGCTTCATCACGTCCGGCATCGTGACCATCGCGAAGTTGCCGCAGGCCGGGCACTCGAAGTCGGCGAACTCGATGACCTGGACCGGCGCATCGGGATTGCCCTTGAGGATACCGGCCGCCGCCACGGTGGGCAGCGTGCTGGGGTCGATCTGCTGCACCTGGCGGGGGCGCGAGACGACGTAGCCGAGGACGGCCACGCCGACGACGCCGGCGACGGCGATGATCGCACCGAACGACTTGTTGGAACCGGACGACTTACGGGCCACGAGCTCTCTCCGGGAGGGACACGAAATGACAGGAACCCCCGCAAACTATGTCATCGCGTGGGGTATGAGAATGGCGACGGACCGATTATGTTCAATGGATGGGCGGAACGAACCGTCCATTCTCACCTTACACGGGACGAGATGAGCAGACAGAAGAGTCGCGGTCCGGCACGGACCGCAGCGACGTCGCCGTTCGACGACGCGCGCAATGAGTTGTTCCAGCACATTATGGGCTGTGGCGTGATCGGTGCCCTTCCGGAGCACCAGACCGAGTGGTTCGACGAGACGATGGCGTACTTCTCGGAGCGGTATCACGAGCTCAGCAAGCAGCAGATCGCCGACCTCCGCGTCCTTGGTGAGCGCTTCGCAGCGCCGCCGGTGCGGAACCCGGCGACGGCCGACGCAGTCAGCGCCGCGTAATGCCCAGAAGCCCCGGCCTCGTGCCGGGGCTTCGTGCTTTGCGAGCCTGATTCACGCACCGGGCGCTCCGGACGCGGCGCGTCACCGATAGCCGTCGCGCCGTGCGCTGCGCCGCACCGCGGCCACGCGCAGCCCGTCGCCGAGCCCGAGTTCGAGCGCCCAGGCGCGGCCGTTGCGCGGCTGGCCCTCGAGGCCGGCGAGCAGCAGCAGCACCGGCGGCCGCGCCCCGATCCCGCCACCGAGCTGCGCGGCGCTGAGTCCGACACCGCCGTAGAGGCCGCGCCGACGCTCCGCGAAAGGATCGAGCAGGAATCGTAGGGTGGCATCCGCGCGGACCTGGCCGACCATGGGGCCGTCGTCGATCCTGCGCGCGCCGGCGGCCAGCGACGCGCCGAGGCGCACGTACCAGCCGGCCCGGACGTTGACGCCGACTCCGGCGAGTGCTGACGGCGACTCGGCGGCGACGCCCTCGGCGCGCAGCTCCCACTGCGGGCGCAGCGGCACGCGTCGCGGGTCGGAGACCGTGGCCTGCGCCGCCAGCGGTCCCGCCGCGAGCAGCGCGGTCGCGAGGGCAACCGTGAATGGCCACGCAGGGTGTCGGGAGCGGAACATCCTCCAAACTATCCCGCGGCGCGGATGTGACACCACCGCTTGCCCACCCTAGTTTCCACGGGGTAGCTTCGCAGGGTCACCCTTCCCGCACCACCCGAGGCCAAGATGCCGGACACGGTCGCGCTGCTGCGCGGCGTCGCCATCTTCCAAGATCTCGACGACGGCGAGCTCGCGCGCGTCGCCGAGGTTTGCCGCACGAAGGATTTCGTGAGCGGCGAGTACATCTTCAAGGAAGGCGAGGCCGGCAACCGGCTGTACTTGATCGTCGAAGGCGACGTGCGCATTTCGCGCGTGGTGCCCGGCAGCGGCGAGGAAGCGCTGGCGGTGCTCAAGCCCGGCGCACTGTTCGGCGAGATGTCGGTGTTCGACCGCTCCGAGCGCTCCACCGACGCGATCTCCAATGGCGGCACCAAGGTGCTGACGATCTCGCGCAGCGACTTCGAGCTGTTGCTCGACTTCAATCGCGAGATCGCGTACAAGGTGCTGTGGAGCTGCGTGCGACTGCTGAGCGGACGCTTGCGCGCGACGAACGACTCGCTGCGGTCGTTCTTGGCGATGTCGATGTTTTAGCAGACGGGAGATGTGAGATGTGAGACTTGAGATGGGACGGATGACGGATGACGGATGCCTGTCTCTCTCCGTCCTTTCTTGCTCCGGCCTCTCACTCCCGGCTCCGTCCTTTCCCGCGCTCCTTGCTTCTCTTCACCTCGTTCCTCCATTCGCCGATGCGTTTGCTGCTGCTTGCCCTCCTGACTCTCGCGCCGGCTTTGGCTGCGCAGGCTCCTTCCACTCTCGGGCTGCAGCGCGACCCGAAGATCGTCGCGGCGTTGGCGGATGTGTCGCCGGCGCGGTTGCGGGCGCTGGATTCGGTGCTGGTGTCATTCGGGACGCGGCACACGATGAGCGACACGGTCTCGAACACGCGGGGCGTGGGGGCGGCGCGACGCTGGATCTACGGCCAGCTGCAGCAGTACTCGCGCGATTGCGGCGACTGCCTCAAGGTCGAGTACGACACGGGCACGGCGGTGATCACGCGGCACATCGAGCGGCCGCGCTGGCCGATCGTGAACGTCGTCGCCTGGCTGCCGGGCAAGGACCCCAACCGCGTGGTGGTGATCGGCGGGCACTTCGACTCCTGCGTGTGCTCGTCGGCGAACCCGATGGATGCCGAGGGCGATGCGCCGGGCGCCGATGACGACGGCTCGGGCACGGTGGCGGTGATGGAGTTGGCGCGCGTGGTCGGCAAGCACTTCCCGCAGGGGCTCGACGCGACGATCGCCTTCGTGCTCTACACGGGCGAGGAGCAGGGTCTGCTGGGCTCGACGCAGTTCGCCGAGCGGCTGCAGCGCGAGGGCAAGACGGTGACGGCGGCGTTCACCGACGACATCATCGGCAACGTGGTGGCCGACGACGGCCGTGTGGACTCGACCTCGGTGCGCGTGTTCGCGGTGGACTCGCTTGCGGTGGGCGGTGGTGAGCTGGCGCGCTATGTGTGGGCGCTCGGTGCGCTGTACCAGCCGGACTTCGAGGTGTTGCCGGTGCTGCGCCTCGACCGCTTGGGCCGCGGCGGCGACCACGCGCCGTTCCACCGCAGCGGCGTGCCGGCGCTGCGCTTCTCGGAGCGGCTGGAGAACTACAAGCGTCAGCACTTGGTCACCGACGTGTTCGAACACGTGAACTTCGGGTACATCGCGAAGGTCGCGCGGCTGAACCTCGCGACGGTGGTGTCGCTGGCGGCGGCGCCGTCGCGGCCGGTGCGCACGGCGTACAGCCGCGACCGCGAGAGTGGCGGGCAGAGCTTCAACATCCGCTGGGATACCGTGCCTGGCGTCGTCGCCTACGAGTTGCTCGTGCGCCGCACGACGGCGCCGACGTACACGCGCATCGTCCCGACTGGCAACGTCACGACCTTCCTGCTCGACGAGCAGCTCGATGACGTGTGGGTGGGCGTGCGCGCCGTGGGGCCGAACGGGCATCGCTCGCTCACCACCGTGGTCGGCGCGCCGAACGGGCCGCGGCTCCCCAACCCGCCGCGTCGTCCGCAGCCGTGAGTGCGTTCTCCGGCTTCCCGGCCGAGTCGCTGAAGTTCCTGAAGGGACTCAAGAAGCGCAACGAGAAGGTCTGGTTCGAGGAGAACCGCCCCGTCTACGAGCGCGCGGTGAAGCAGCCGCTGCAGCGCTTGGCCGAGGAGCTGGACGTGCAGTTCGCGACGTTGGCGCCGGAGTTCGTCGCGCCGCCGAAGCGCGCGCTGTTCCGCATCCACCGCGACGTGCGCTTCTCGAAGGACAAGTCGCCGTACAAGACGCACGCGGCGCTGTGGGTCTTCCATCGCGATGCGGGCCGCGGCGTGGGCAAGAGCGTCGGCGAGGCGCACGGCGGCGCGGGGTTCTACTTCCATCTCGAGCCGGGTGCCTCGATGGTCGCCGCGGGCTATTGGATGCCGCCGCGCCCGGCGCTGAACATCATCCGCGAGCGACTGCTCGAGGACCATCGTCCCTTCGCGAAGCTGCTGAAGGCGCCGGCGTTCGTGCAGCGCTTCGGGGCGCTGAGCGACGACGAAGCGGGCGTGAAGCTGACGCGCGTGCCGCGCGGGGTGGATCCGGCGCATCCGGCTGCCGAGTTGCTGCGCTTCAACTCGTTCACGGCCTCGCGCGCGCTGACGGACGCCGAGGCGCTCTCGCCGAAGCTGGTGTCGCTGGTGATGAAGGACTATGCCGTGCTGCTGCCGATGGTGCGCTGGCTCAATGCGGCGCTCGGGCACGGTGCGGCGGCGCGGCGCTAGCTCGATCGCACGGCGAATGCCGCGCTAGGCGCGGCCGCGCACCACGCCTTCGATGCGCCGCTCGGGATCGAACCAGTGCGCGGCGAGCGTCCGCATCTGCTCCGGCGTGACGCGTTGCAGGTCGCGCGGATAGCGCGCCAGTTCTTCCAGCGCGCCCCACAGGAAGGCGTCGGCGAGATCCACCATCACGGCCGCGCCGCTGGCCTGGCGAATCTGCCAGGCGCCGATCGCATAGCGACGCGCGCGTTCGAGTTCCTGCGGCTCGACGACGCGCTCGCGCAGCTTGGCGAACTCGGCGAGCAATCCGGCGCGAGCGGTCTCTTCCTTGTCGGCGGAGGTCGCGATGTATGCGGCGAAGGTGCCCCCTGCGGCGCGGATGTACGGGCGCGCGATCACGGTGTAGGCCAACGACTGCCGATCGCGCAGCTCCTCGAAGAAGCGTCCGCCAAGTCCGCTGGCGACGCCGCCAAGCATCTCGGCCTCGAAGCGCCGCGGGTTGTCGCGGGCGGGGCCTTCGAAGAACATCGAGATCGCAGTCTGCTTGCGGTCGCGGGGCTCGACGTTGGCGGCCATCTGCGTGGGCCACTGCGGGCGCTCGATGGACGGACGCTCGGTCACCTGCACGCCGTCGAAGCGCGCGGCGATGGCGTCGGCCGTGCGCTGGGGATCGACGTCGCCAACGACGGCGATGGCCGCGTTGGCGCGCAGCAGCTTGCGGGCGTGCCAGTCGCGGAGCGCTGCGGCGGTGAAGCCGCGTACGGTCTCCTCGGTGCCCAGCGTGGAGCGGCCGTAGGGGTGGTCGGGCCAGGCGCGCTCGGCGGCGAGGCGCATTGGCTGACGATGCATATCGTCGCGCAGGGCGCCGAGCGAGGCGAGGGCGATGGCGCGCTCGGCTTCCACGCCATCGTCAGGCAGCGCGGGCTCGAGCCAGAGCTCGGCGAGCAGCGTGGCGGCATCGGCGAGGTGCCGCGTAGGCACGCCGATGGTCCACTGCATCGCCTCCGTGCCGACGCTGGCGGCGAAGGAGCCGCCGAGGCGCTCGGCGTCTTCGGCGAACTGGGTGGCATCGCGCCGTGCGGTGCCGCGCAGCATCGTGCGCGCCGTGAGCGTGGTGATGCCGGAGTTCTCCGGCGACTCCTCGATGACGCCACCGGCTATGAAGGTCCCGATGTGCGCGAGGGCCGCACCGGGTCGCGGCTTCACGAGGATCGGCAATCCGGCGGCCGTGCGGAACACGTGGATGCCGTCGACGACACGCTCGTGGCGTGCGGCGCGAGCCGCCGGCACGATGGCGGGCGTCGGCGCGGCGGAAGGTTCGAGCGGCGCGACTCCCGGTGCCTCGAGCATCGCGCGCACGGCATCGGCATCGGCGCCGAGCGGCGCACCGGCGCGCGGGCGGTACGCCACGAGGCTGGCGTCGTCGAGGTTGAGATAGCGGTTGGCCACGGCGGTGAGCGCGCTGCGATCGGCGCCGAGCAAGGCATCTTGGTAGGCGATGCCTCGCTCCCAACCACCGGCGAGCTCCCAGGCACCGAGGAACTTGGCCTGGTTCTCGGCGCTCTCGAGACGACGCAACCACTGGGCCTCGGCGAGTTGGCGGGCGCGCTCGATCTCGGCGTCGCCGAGCTCGCCGCTACGCACACGGCGCAGTTGATCGACGATCGTGCGGGCGGCGTCGGCGGCTTTGTCGTGCGCCCCGGTGGCGTGGACGACGAACACGCCGATGTCGGTGGGCGTGTAGTTGTAGGCCTGGATGCTGGAGACAAGGCGACGGTCACGAGTTGCGCGCACGAGGCGTGCGGCGCGGCCCGCGGACAGCACGGTGGCGAGAAAGTCGAGCAGCGGCGCGTCGGGGTGGTCGGCGCCCGGCGTGCGCCAACCGAAGACGAGTTCGGCCTGGGCGATGTCGCCGGCCCACTCGCGCAGGCGGAAGCCGGCGGGCGCGGTGTCGAGCGGTCCGCGATCGCGCGCGACGGGCGCATCCTCCAATTGGCCGTAGCGCTTCGTCGCCTCGGCGATCGCCTCTTCGGGATCTACGTCGCCGACGATCGCCAGCACCGTGTTCGACGGCCGGTAGTAGTGACGATAGAACGCGAGCAACTGGTCGCGCGTGAGGGCGCGGAGCTCGTGCTCGCGGCCCATTCGCCAGCGGCGGATGCGATGCTTGTCGTGGAGGACCTCGAACATCGTCTCCAAGGCCAGCGGTCCCGCGGAGTCGGCCTTGCGCTTGGTCTCCTCGATGATGACCTCGAGCTCACGGCTCAGCTCGCCGGCATCGATCACGGAATTCGCGTAGGCGTCGAACTGGACGTCGAGTCCGGCGCGGAGTCCGTCGGCCGGCAGCACCGTGTAGTAGTGCGTGTGGTCGTAGATCGTGCCGGCGTTGAGGTAGCCGCCGGCGAGCTTCGTCGCGCGGGCGATCTCGCCCACGCCGTGCGTCGGCGTCCCCTTGAAGTACATATGCTCGAGGACGTGCGCGATGCCGACGGTGTCGTCGGGCTCGTCGAAGTATCCGGCCTTCACCCAGGTGACGATCGCGACGACGGGCGCGGTGCGATCGCGGCGCGCGACGATGGTGAGTCCGTTGGGGAGCCGGACGCGCTGGACGGAGTCGGGCGTGAGGATCTGTGGCTGCATCGGGGGCGTCAGCGGACCAGCGGCGCGCGCCGCAGCACGAGCAGTCCGGCGACGAGGAGGCCGACGCCGTAGCCGAGCACGTGGATCATGTCGGTGACGGGCCAGTCGGTGGCTTCGAGGAGGGACGTCGTGACGAGGTTCAGCGATTGGATCGGCGGCAGGCCACGGGCGATGGGCTGCACCCACCCCGGCAGCACGTCCTGCGTGGCGAGGCGCTGCAGCGACTGCGTCGCGACGTACACGATGATCAGCGCCAGGCCGTCCTTGTTGGCGAGTGCGGCGCAGAGCGTGGTGAGCCCACCGATGAGCACGAAGACGCAAAGCATCGCGAGCATCGCGCCGAGCGCCGAGACATCGGCGCCGTAGGCGCGCAGCACCAGCGGCACGGGCAGGAAGCAGACGAGGAACGTGAGCAGTCCGACGACGTAGCGCGACAGATAGAACGATGCTGGCGCCATGGGATGGGCGAACAGGAAGCGCACGTAGCTCCGCTCGCGGTCCTCGGCGATGCTGCGGGTCATGAAGAGGAACGCACCGAGCGTGAGGCAGAGCGGCGCGACACCGAGGTAGACGGCGCGCAGGAGTCCGCCGACTGCCTCAGCATCGCGCGGCGCGGTGTTGCCCGCGCTTTGCAGTGCGACGGCGACGGGGATGCCGCCGAAGACGGCGAACAGCACCAGGGGAACGAGGGCGCGGGGGAAGATTTCGCGGAGTTGCCAGGGCACGTAGGCAATAAGGGGCCGGAGCGTCATCGGAGTGTCACCGCAGAGCGAAATGCCTCTTCCAGCGAGGATTCGGCGGGGGCAATTGCCGTGATGAGGGCTCCGGCGGTGATGGCAGCCGCCAAGCCGGCATTGAGACCCGCCACGTCGGCGGTGCACTCGATGTCCATACCATTGACCGTTGCGCCGGGGAATGCGGCAGCGATTGCGTCCGGGGCCTGGGTCACGCGGATGCGCCAGCGGCGCGGCGCGCTGATGCCGGCCCCGGCGCGGACTTCGACGACGCGCTGGATGGCGCCGTGGTCGACGATCGCGACGCGGTCGCAGAGCCGTTCGAGTTCATCGAGGTTGTGCGAGGCGATGAGCACGGCGCGGTCGTCGCGGCGGATGCCGCCGACGATGTCACGGAAGCGGGCGGTCCAGACCGGATCGAGGCCGTGCGTGGGCTCATCGAAGATGACCATCTCCCGATCCGTGAGCAGGGCGTGGGCGAGACCGACGCGCTGCAGGTTGCCCTTGCTGAGGGCCTTGAGCCGCTTGCGGCGGTGTTCGCCGATGCCGACCGCCGCGATGACGCGCTCGACCTCCGCGGCGCGGCGCTCGGCAGGAATGCCGGCAAGAATGGCCATCCGGCGCAGGGCCTCGTCGGTGCGCCAGGTCAGCGGCCAGGTCATCAGTTCGGGCAGGTAGGCGACGCCATTGCGTTGCACGTAACTGCGCGGGGCGAGGCCGTCGATGGCGATGTGGCCGTCGTCGGGCGAGAGGAAGCCGAGCAGCATCGCGATGAGCGTGCTCTTTCCCGCGCCGTTGGGGCCGGCGATGCCGAGCACCTCGCCGCGCTTGAGTTCGAGCGTGATGTTGGAGACGGCACGCACGGCCGGCCCGCGCAGGGGCCGGTAGGTCTTGCTGACGTTGTCGAGGACGATCACCGCTCGATGCGCAGGAGGCCGGCGTCGGCGCTGGCGCGGAGGAAGCTCTCCGCGTCGCGCGTGGGGATGAGCATTCCGGTGAGCGCGAGGCCGCGGCGCGCCTCGGCCTGCATGAACTCCTCGAGCGAGCGCTGCGCCTGGCCGGGCATCGCATCGCGCATCCCGCGGACGATCTCCTCCCAGCTGCCTTCGTAGGGGCGGCCGTCGCGCCCGACCACGCGGTGCTGCACGGGCGCGCCCTTCTGCTCGCTGATCTCGTTGAGCAGCGCGCCGAACAGCTCCAACTGCGAGCGGGCGGCCTCCTGCTCCTGCTCGGCGGCCCGCTGCTCGATCTCGCTGAGCAGTTCGTCGAGCGGGTCGAGCGTGGGCTGCAGCTCGACGAGGCGCTCCTCCCAGATCTTCAGCGAGGGGTCGTCCTCGCGCAGCCGCAGGTGCGACTTCTTGAGTTCGAGCAGGCGCCAGATGCCGAGCTCGTCCCAGTGGTCTTCGGGCTTGGTGCGGTCGAGATGATACAGCGCGGCTTCGTACTCGCCCTGATCGTAGAGCAGGTTGCCGAGGTAGATGCGCGCCTCGCTGTGCTCGGGATCGAGCTGCAGCGCCTTGCGCAGCGTCTCCGCGGCGGCGGCTTCGTCACCGAGGCGATGCTGCGCATAGCCGACCATCGCGACGGCCTCGGCGTTCTCGGGCGTCTGCTGGACGGCGATCTCGAAGAAGTCCTTGGCGTCCTCCATATAGCCTTCGCGGAAGAGCGCGCGCCCGACCTGCAGCATCAGTTCGATGTCGTCGTTGTAGCCGAGCTCGAGGATGCGGCGGAAGCTCTTGAGGCCGGCTTCGTCCTGGCCGAGCTTGAGCAGCACCTCGCCGAGTCCGGCGAGGGCGTCTTCGTGCTCGGGATCGAGGATCAGCGCTTCTTCGAAGGAACGCCGGGCCCAGGCGAATTCGTCGCGGGCGAGGCGGGCGTAGCCGACGCCGACGTGCAGCTCGACGGCGTTGGGGTAAAGCCCGAGGCCCTCACGCAGCAGCGTGAGCGCCTCGTCGTAGTTGCCGTCGTTGTAGAGCTGGTGTGCGCGCTCGTCGTACTCCTCGGAACTCAGGAACGGAGAGGGCATCGGGTCACTGACCTCCAGCTCGCAAGGGGTTACGCCTAACCTACAGCACGGACCACAAAGTCAACAGACGGGCCGACGGTTCCGTCAGGGCGGGTTTGCTGCGCGCGCGGCGAGATGGCTGGCGATCTCACCGGCGAGGGCGGCGTTGGATTCGAGCAGGGCGAGGTTCGTGCGCATCGACCGGCCGTCGGTGGCCTTGGCGATGGCGGCGAGCAGGTGCGGCGTGAGGGCGGCGCCGCGGATGCCCTGCCCTGCCGCGTCTCGGACGGCGGCGGCGACGGCGGTGTCCACGAGCTGCCGCGGTAGCGCATCGGCGGCTGGCGGCGCTTGCACGACGAGCACGGCCGACGACTGTCCGGCCTCGCCCCAGTGCGCGGCGGCGATGTCGACGATCTCCAGCGCGGAATCGGCGCGCGTGCTGACGCGCAGGCCCGTCTCGGTCGTGTAGAAGCCGGGAAACTCGTCCGTGCGGTAGCCGATGACGGGCACGCCGTAGGTCTCGAGGCGTTCGAGCGTAGCCGGGAGGTCGAGGATGGACTTCGCACCGGCGCAGACGACGATGGCCGGCGTACGGGAGAGTTCGAGCAGGTCAGCGGACTCGTCGAAGGCCGGTTCGCGGTGCACGCCGCCAATGCCGCCGGTGGCGAACACGGCCGTCTGCGTCAGGCGGCAGATCGCGAGGGAGGCCGCGACGGTGGTGGCGCCGTCGGCTTGGCGGGCGATGGCGCCGCCGAGGTCGCGGGCGGAGACCTTGTGGACTCCGTCGCGGCGCAGGAAGCGCTCGAGTTCGTCGTGTGTGAGGCCGAGCGCAAGTTGGCCGCCGACGACGGCGGTGATGCCGGGCACGGCCGCGGCGGCGCGCACCGCGTCGGTCATCCGGCGTGCGGCCTCGGCGTTCTCGGGAATGGGAAGGCCCTGGGCGAGCACGGAGCTCTCCAGGGCCACGACGCCACGGTGCGCAAGACGCGCCGCGGCGATTTCCTCAGCGACCCGGACTGCGCGCGATGCGCTCACCGGGCGGCGGGCTCAGGCGTCGTCGAAGTCGTCGGCGCGGCGCGTGTCCATCAGGTCGCGCTCGCGGGCTTCGGGATCGAAGACGGCGAGGATCTTGATGTTCTCGCCCGCGTAGCAATCGAAGGCCTTGCCCGTGCCGCGCTTGACCGAGATCTCGTGTCCGTCCTCGAAGCGCAGGATCGCGGTGGGGAACTCGTTGTTGACGTACTGCTTGCGGAGCTTCTTCGGCGGCGTCGGCATCGTCTTGGGAATGGCGTTCAGTGGGGACGGCGAACCTATGCGAAGCTACCCCTTCGTAGCGGCGCTGGGAAGGGTCTCAGGTGACGGTCGGGCGCGAATCGGCGAAGGGCTTCCACGCCTCGGTGGCGAGGATGTCGTCGATCTCGAGGACGACGCGCTGCACTTCGTCGTCTGTGGAGTAGAAATGCGGCGCGACGCGGATGCCCGCGCCGGGGCGGTAGTCGATGACGACGTCGCGTGCGAGCAGGGCTTGGGCGACGGCTGCGGCGTGCGGGACGTCGAAGGCGATGGTGCCGCCGCGGCGCGCGGCGTCGCGCGGTGCGGTGAGCCGGTAGCCGCGCGCGTCGGCGAGTTCGACGAGCAACGCCGTCTGCCGCTGGCTCTTGGCGCGCACGTTGGCCATCCCGGCCTCGTGCACGATGCGCGGCCCTTCGGTGGCGGCGTAGAGCGAGGGCACGGTGGGCGTACCGCCCAGCCAGCGCCAGATGCCGTCGGCGGGATCCATCTTGGTGTCGAAGGCGAAGGGTCGCCGATGCGCCTGCCAGCCGGTGAGCGCCGGCGCGAGGCGCTCGCTCATCGCGGGGCTGGCGTAGAGGAAGCAGCCGCCGGGCCCGCCGCAGAGCCACTTGAGCACGCCGCCGGCGAGAAAGTCCACGTCGCTGCGCTTTACGTCGACGGGAATCACGCCCACGGAGTGATACGCATCCAGCGAGACCAGCGCGCCCATCGCGTGGGCGTGGGCAACCAGCGCGTCGGCATCGATGATGTACGCCGAGCGGAACAGCACGTGGCTGACGCAGACCAGCGCGGTGCGTTCGGTGATTGCGGCGTGCAGGGCCGCTTGGTCGATGCTGATACCGTCCTCGCTGGGCACCACGACCACGCGGGCGCCGAACTTCGGCGCGAGGTGTTCGATCGCGTAGCGCACGCTCGGGAAATCGAGCTCGGTCATCACGATCTCGTCCCGCTCATCCGTGATGGGCACGGCCGAGAGCACGGTGGCCTGCGCCATCGTCACCGTGGGCACGATGCCGACCTCACTCGGCGCCGCTCCGATCAGCGGCGCGACCACGTCACCGACGGTGACGGGCATCTCCCACCAGCCCTTGGCCCAGGCGCGGACGCCGTGAGTGCGCCAGGCGTCTGCGTACTCCTGCAACCGGCCCGGGACGCCCTTGGGCATCGCGCCGAGCGAGTTGGAGACGAGGTAGGTGCAGGTGGAGAGGATAGGAAACTCCTCTCGGTACTTGAGCAGAGTATCAGGCACGGGAGAGTACGAGGAGCGAGGAGCGAGGGAGAGGAGCGAGGCGGGAGGAGCGAGCGGACGAGGGAATGAAAGGGAGGCGCCCTTCCGTGAATGTACAACCATCCTCGCTACTCACAGCCCCTCAGCTCTCCGCGCGCCGCGCTTCCCACGTGGCGAGCGCCCGATACAGGACCGGCAACACAAACAACGTCAGGAATGTGCTCGTCACCAAGCCGCCGATCACCACGCTGGCGAGCGGGCGCTGCACCTCGGCGCCGGCGCTGGTGGCGAGGGCCATCGGCACGAAGCCGAGGCTGGCGACGAGCGCGGTCATCAGCACGGGGCGCAGGCGGTCGACGGCACCGTGGAGCACGGCGTCCTCCAGTGCGCGGCCCTTCTGGCGCAGGGCGTTGATGTGCTCGACCATCACGACGCCGTTGAGCACGGCGATGCCGAAGAGCGCGATGAAGCCGATGCTCGCCGACAGCGAGAGGTTGAGGTCGCGCAGCCAGAGCATCGCGACGCCACCGACCAGCGCGAAGGGCACGTTGAGCAACACGAGTCCCGCCTGCGTGACCGAGTTGAACGAGAGGAACAGCAGCAGGAAGATGATCAGCACCACGGCCGGCACGACGAGTGCGAGGCGGCCGAGGGCACGGGTCTGGTTCTCGTACTGACCGCCCCACTCGAGGAACACGCCCTGCGGCAGCTGCACCTCGGCGGCGACGCGGGCGCGCACTTCCTGCACGAAGCTGCCGAGGTCGCGGCCACGCACGTTGCTCATCACCAGCGTGCGGCGCTGGGCGTCCTCGTGCGCGATGAGCTCGGGGCCCATCACCGTCTCGATGGTCGCGAGCGAGCCGATCGGCACGCGTGCGCCGCCGGCCGTGCGCACGGTGATGCGCTTGAGGGCCTCGAGGTCGCTGCGTGCGCCCTCGGGCAACCGCACGGCCACGCCGATGCGGCGCGGACCGTCCACCAGCTCCGTGGCCACGGCGACGCCGGTGCCGAGGTCGAGGGCGGCCTGCAGGTCGGCCACCTGCACGCCGTAGCGGGCCAACGCGGCACGGTCGACCTGCACGCGGTACTGCCCGCTGCCGTCGGCGATTTCCACCGACACGTCCGCCGCGCCTTCCACCTGGGCGACGATGCGCTCGATGCGCGCACCGAGGGCCTCGTTCACCTCGCGGTCTGGGCCGACGATCTTGATGCCGAGGTCCGTGCGGATGCCGCTCTCGGCTTCGTCGAGCCGCATCGCCAGCGGCTGCGTGAATGCGATCTCGAGGCCGGGGATCTTGGCCAGCGCGGAGTCGAAGAGCGCGACGAGCTCCTCGTTGGTCGTGGCCGAGATCCAATCCTCGTGCGGCTTGAGGATCACGTAGGTGTCGCCCTCGTAGAGGCCCATCGCCTCGGTGGCGAGGTCGGGGCGGCCTTCCTTGGTGACGACGGTGATCACCTCGGGGAACTGCCGGATGATCTCTTCGGCTTCGGTCGAGAGACGGGTCGCCTCCTCGAGCGAGATGCTCGGCAGGCGGCGCGAGGTGATGAGGATGTTGCCTTCGTCGAGCTTCGGCATGAACTCGGTGCCGATGAAGGCCAGCGAGACGACGGCCGCGACGACGGCCACGGCCGAGACGCCGACGACGCGCCGGGCGTGGAGGATGGCGCGCGCGAGGCCGCGGGCGTACGCGGCGCGCATCGCGTCGAGCACGCGGTGCCGCTCCTCGTGGTCGTGCTTGAGCGCGATCGAGGCCACCGCCGGCACGTAGGTGAGGGCGAGCAGCAGCGAGCCGAGCACGGCCGTGACGACCGTGAAGGCCATCGGCTTGAACATCCGGCCTTCCATCCCGTCGAGCGCGAAGATCGGGATGTACACCGCGACGATGATCGCGATGCCGAAGAGGATCGGGCGGCCGACTTCGACGGCGGCCGAGAGGAACACCGAACGTCGATCCTCGGGCGTGCCCTCCTCGAGACGCCGTACGAAGTTCTCGACCATCACCACCGAGGCATCGACGATGAGGCCGAAGTCGAGCGCGCCGAGCGACATCAGGTTGGCGCCGTAGCCGAAGAGATGCATCCCGCCGAAGGCGAAGAGCATCGAGAGCGGGATCACCGAGGCGACGATCAGCGAGGCGCGCCAGTTCCTCAGGAAGAGGAACAGCACCGCGATGACGAGCAGGCCACCTTCGATGAGGTTCTTGGTGATCGTCTTGGTGGTGCGCTGGATCAGCTGCGTCTGGTCGTAGAACGGCGTGATGTGCACGTGGCTGGGCAGGCCCTCGCGCACTTCGTCGAGGCGCGCGCGCACGTCACGGATCACGCGGCGGGAGTCGGCGCCCTTGAGCTTGAGCACCATCCCCGTGACGACTTCGCCCTTGCCATCCTGCGTGACGGCGCCCTGCCGCGGCAGCGCGCCGCGCTCCACGCGGGCGACGTCGCGCACGAGCACGGGCGCGCCGCCGCGCGTGGCGACGACCATCCGGCCGATTTCGTCCAGCGATTCGGCGCGCCCCATCCCGCGGATGGTGAAGCGCTCGCCGGCCGTCTCCACGTACGCGCCGCCGAAGGTGCGGTTGTTGGCATCGAGCGCGTCGTGCAGCTCCTGCAGCGTGAGGTCGCGTGCGGCGAGCTTCGCCGGATCGCCGACGACGTGGATCTGCTCGATGAAGCCGCCCCAGGAATTCACCTCCGACACGCCGGGGATCACGCGCAGGCGCGGGCGGATGGTGTAGTCGTGCAGCGTCTTGAGGTCGGTAAGCGACATCGAGTCGCTGGTCACCGTGTACTGGTAGAGCTCGCCCATCGGCGTGCTCACCGGCCCGAGGCCCGGCTCGATGCCCGCGGGCAGCGCGCCGACGGCATCGGCCACGCGCTGCTGCACCAGCGTGCGCGCGAAGTACACGTCGACCTTGTCGGGGAAACTCACCGTGATCAGCGAGAGCCCCTGCTTGCTCACCGAGCGCACGTTCTCGGCGCCCTGGATGCCCATCAGCGTGGACTCGAGCGGATACGTGACCAGCCGCTCCACGTCTTCCGGCGGCATTCCGGGCGCGCTGGTGATCACCTCGACGCGCGTGCCCGTGAGGTCGGGGTAGGCATCGAAGGGGATGTGCGTCAGCGCGTAGAAGCCGAAGGCGACGATCGTGAGGACGCCGCCGATGACGAAGAACCGCTGGTGCAGCGCGAAGTCGACCAGGCGCTTGAGCACTAGTGGTGGCCTCCCTCGCCCGCGCCCTGCCGCTTGAGGATCTCGGCCTTGGCCAGCGCCGCGCCATTCGTCACCACGGAATCACTGACCACGAGGCCATCGAGGATCTCGGCGCGCTGCGAGGTGCGGCGGCCGACGCGTACGCGCACGGCCTCGATCAGCATTCCCTCGCCGAGGCGGGTGCCCTTCACCACCACCGTATCGCCTTCCATCAGTTGCACGGCTTCGGCGGGCACGACCAGGGTGCGCGCGCCGTTGGCGCCGAGCAATTCGGCATCGGCCGTCATCTCGGCGCGCAGCAGCGACTGCGATTCCCCGGAGGCGCGAGCCCAGGCCTCGACGGCGCGGCTCAGCGAGTCGACCACCGGCGCGACGCGCGTGATGCGCGCATCGAAACTGCGGCCCGGGTACGCCGGAACCGTGAAGCGCACCGGTTCGCCGACGGCGACGCCGGCGATGGCTTCCTCAGGCAGGCGCAGCACGAGGCCGAGTCCTGCGCCGCGCGCGACGGTGACGAGCGGCTGGCCGACCAGCACGACCTGGCCAGGCAGCACCTGCCGGCTGGTGACCACGCCGTCGAAGGGCGCACGGACGAGCGCCGCGTGTTCGTCGGCGTCGCCTGTTGGGCCGTCGCCGACGAGATGCTTGACGTAGCCTTCGGCGCGCTCGAGTTCGGCGTGCGCGGCATCGCGGGTCGCGGTGGCCGCCGTGTGGGCGGCGCGCAGGCGTTCGAGTTCGGCCACGGCGATGGCCTTC
>DAOMNV010000021.1:16650-37929 GCA_035444005.1 Gemmatimonadaceae bacterium | reverse complement strand
CCGCGACCAGGTCGTACGCTCGCACGTGGGCCGCGAGATCATCTCGGTCGATGACTACCGCGTACGCTACGCGCAGTACAAGATGGACCCCGCGCTGCAGGCGGCGCACGCGATGTGCCCGTGGCTGGTGACCTGGGACGATCACGAGATCGACAACAACTACGCCAACGAGTTCGGCGAGAACCGGATGGAGAGCGCCGAGCAGATGCGTGCGCGGCGTGCGGCGGGGTATCAGGCCTGGTGGGAGCATCAGCCGGTGCGCGTGCCCCGGGCGCGGTCGTGGGCGGACCTCGACATCCGCCGGACGACCAACTGGGGCGCGCTGGCGCGCTTCTGGATGCTCGACACGCGCCAGTACCGCGACGACCAGGCCTGCGACGACGGCAACCGCAACGTGCCCTGCGGCGACTGGGACAATCCCGCGCGCTCGATCCTCGGGGCGCAGCAGGAACGCTGGCTGACGGACGGGCTCGGCGAATCCCGCGCGCGCTGGCAGGTGCTGGGCCAGCAGGTGATGATGGCGCCATACGACGAGGCGCTGGGGCCCGAGCAGCGCGTGTCGATGGACCAGTGGTCGGGCTATCCACGCAGCCGCGAGCGCATACTCGGCGCGATCGCCGAACGCGCGCCGAACCGCACCGTGGTGCTCACGGGCGACATCCACTCCAACTGGGTGAACGAGCTGCACGCGGGCTTCGACCGCGCGGAGCGTCCGGTGGTGGCCGCGGAGTTCGTCGGGACGAGCATCGCATCGGGCGGCGACGGATACGCGACGTCGGAGGTGGTGCGGCAGCGGATCGCCGAGCTGCCGTACATCAAGTGGCAGACTGGGCGGCGCGGCTATTACGTGTGTGACGTGAACGAGCGCGAATGGCGGACGGACTACCGCGAAGTCGAGTTCGTCACGCGTCCTGGCGCGCCGGTGCGCACGGCGTCGCAGTGGCGCGTCGAGCACGGTCGCGCCGGCATTCAGCGCGTCGGCTGATCGCTGGCCGTCGCGGGCGGCGCCCACGGCAGGCGCGCCGCCGTCGGTGCGGAGAGGGATCCCAGCCACAGCGCACCAGGCGTCTCGAGTGCGTGCGTGAGCGATCCGAGCTTTCCGTTGGGATCCTGCAGGTCGGCCACGATGCGCCAGGTGGAGTCGACCGCGATCACGTGGCCATAGTGCACAGGGCCTGGCCGCACGACGGCCGGCAGGCGCAGCAGCATCTTGCGCAGCATCGGCTTGTCGGACATCCAGTCGGCGAGCGCGTTGCGCGGAGAGACGAGCGCGATCCAATAGCGGCCATCCTGGCCTCGCGTGAGGTTGTCGGGAAATCCGGGCAGGTCGGAGACGACCACGTTGATGGCGCCGCGGGCGACGCCCTCGCGCTCGATGCGCAGCACGCGGTACTTGCCCATCTCGTTCACCAGGAGACCGCTGCCGTCGTGCGTGACGGCGAGTCCGTTGGGAAACACCAAGCCCGCGGCGATGACGGCGCTGCGTCCGGAGCGCGGATCGAACTCGATCACGCGGCCGCTGCCGCGATGTTCGATCACCTCGAGGATGCTCGCCTGCAGGGCGTCGTAGCGCGGAGGATAGAATCGCGTCGAGGCATCGGTGAGATAGACGCGTCCGTCAGGCGCGACGTCGAGGTCGTCGGCGTAGCGGATCGGCGCGCCGCCGGCCTCGGTGGCCATCACGAGCACGCTGCCACTCGGCGACACGGCGAGGAGGCCGCGGTTGGCGTCGGCCACCCAGAGCGTGCCGCTGGCATCGAAGGCCATCCCGAGCGGGCGGCCGCCGGTGTTGGCCCAGCGCTCGGCGTTGGCGCCAGCGGAATCCGTGCGCACGATCCACCCGGATGCGGTGGCGAAGTACATTCGCCCGGACGCATCCGTGGCGATGGACTCGGGGCCCGATTCGCCGAGCACGTCGATCGGCTGCATCGGCGAGAGGCGCTCGTTGGCGGCGAAGACGCCGGTGTAGCCGGGGTTGGACGGCGCCTCCCAAGCGACCGGCCGGATCGACACTGGCCAAAGCAGGAAGTACAGCACGACCGCCACGAGCGCGATGAGGGCGAGTGTGCCCGTCGTCACGCGCCGCGATGTGGGGTCGGTTCGGTGATCGGTCATCGCTTGGAATCTGTCACGGAATCGCCGCGCCTGCTCAAGAACCCGATAGCGCGGCCGACGTGTCTGCCGGTAGCTTTCGACAGTCTCTCTCACGGGCCCGACGATGCTGAACCGCCGCGATCTGCAGTTCGTTCTCTACGACCTCCTCGGTGCCGATGCCTTGGCGACGCGCCCTCGCCACGAGGGGCAGGGGCGCGAGATCTACGATGCGGTCCTCGATACCGCGGAGGGCGTCGCGCGCGAGTTCTACGCAACGAACCGCAAGGCCAACGACCAGCAGGAGCCGGAGATCCGCGACGGCAAGGTCTGGCTGCAGCCGAGCGTGAAGCCTGCCTGGGATGCGACGGCCGATGCCGGCATCATCGCCGCGACGCAGGATGAATCGCGCGGCGGGATGCAGTTGCCGCACGTCATCGCCTCGGCGGCGATCGCGCAACTCGAGGCGGCGAACATCGGCACGGCGAGCTATCCGATGCTCACGGCCGGCGCGGCGAATTTGATTGACGCCTTCGGCAGCGAGGAGCAGAAGACGCGCTGGCTGCCGGCGATGCTGAGCGGACGCTTCTCCGGCACGATGGCGCTCACCGAACCTGATGCCGGTTCCTCGCTCGGCGACCTGCGCACGAAGGCGATCCCGAACCCTGACGGCACGTATCGGATCGAGGGCACGAAGATCTGGATCTCGGCCGGCGAGCACGAACTCACCGAGAACATCGTGCACTTGGTGCTCGCGCGCATCGAGGGAGCGCCAGCCGGCACGAAGGGCATCTCGCTCTTCATCGTGCCGCGGCGTCGGTTGGATGCGTCCGGCGCCTCCGGTGCGGACAACCACGTGGCGCTCGGCGGCCTCATCCACAAGATGGGCTGGCGCGGCACGACGAGCACGCTGCTCAACTTCGGCGAGCGCGGCGAGTGCATCGGCGAACTGGTGGGAAAGCCGCACCACGGGCTGGCCTATATGTTCCATATGATGAACGAGGCGCGCATCGGCGTCGGGCGTGCGGCGATGGCGATGTGCTATGCGGCCTATCAGTCCGGCCTCGCGTACTCGCAGCAACGTCGCCAGGGTCGCCTGCCGGGCGAGAAGGATCCCGCAAAGCCGCCCGTGACGATCATCGAGCACGCGGACATCCGGCGCCTGTTGCTCACGGCGAAGACCGCCGCCGAGGGTTCGCTGCATCTGATTCTCCTCTGCGCGCGATTGGTCGACGAGCAGCAGACCGGCGACGATGCCGGCAAGCAGCGCGCGACGCGGCTACTCGAAGTGCTCACGCCGATTGCCAAGTCCTGGCCGAGCATCTACGGGCAGGAAGGCATCAGCAGCGCGCTGCAGACGATGGGCGGCTACGGCTACGCGCGTGAGTACGATGTGGAGCAGCTGTACCGCGACAACCGCTTGAACCAGATCCACGAGGGCACGAACGGGATCCAGGCGTTGGACCTGCTGGGCCGCAAGGTGATGCAGGACGGTGGCGCCTGCTTCCTGACGCTGGTGGACGAGCTGGGCCGGCTCGCCGAGGGCGCGACGTCCGAGGCGCTCGCGCCGTTGGCGGCGCAGCTGACGCAGGCGGTGCAGCGGCTCGGCGCCGTGACGCAGTCGCTCGCGAAGGCGGCCGCTGCCGATGCGACGCGCGGGCTGGCCAATGCGTCGGTGTACCTCGAGCTCACGTCGCGCGTGGTGTACGCCGCGCTGTGGCTGCGCCAGGCGGTGGTCGCCGAGGCGGCGCTGGCGAGTGGAGCTGGCGACGCGGAGTTCTTCCACGGCAAGCTGCAGGCGGCGCGGTTCTACTTCGGCTTCGAACTCCCGAAGCACGAAGCCGACGCTGCGCTCCTGCTACGCAACGATGCCGCGGCGCTGGAGATGCGCGCGGAGTGGTTCTAGCATCGCACGCGGGGTTCAGTCCGCGTCGATGTCCACGCCGCGCGTCTCGGGCAGGAAGAGCGCACCGATGATCGTCGTCACCAAGGCGATGATGATCGGGTACCATAGCCCGGCATATATGTCGCCCGTGGCGGCGACGATGGCGAACGCGGTGGTGGGCAGGAATCCGCCGAACCAGCCGTTGCCGATGTGGTACGGCAGCGACATCGACGTGTAGCGGATGCGCGTCGGGAAGAGCTCGACGAGCATCGCGGCGATCGGCCCATAGACCATCGTCACGAGCAGCACCAACGCGACGAGGATGGCGATGACGCGCACGACGCGGACCTCGCTGGCCGCGGCAGCCTTGGGGTAGCCGGCCTCGGTGAGTGCGGCGTCGAGTTCGGACTCGAAGCGCGCACGGGCGCTGTCGGCGCCGGGGGCGTTGGCCTCGAAGGCCTCCACGAGGCGATCGCCGACGGCTATCCGCGCCACGCCCGAGGTCCCGACATTGCGGTACGGCACGCCGCGGCGGACCAGCGAGGACTTGGCCACGTCGCAGGACGCGGTGAACGCGCTCGTGCCGACGGGATTGAACTGCACGGCGCAGGCGGCGGGATCCGCCTCCACGGCCACCGGCGCACGTTCCTGCGCCGCGGCGAGCGCCGGGTTCGCCGCCGCCGTGAGTGCGCGGAACAGCGGGAAGATGGTCAGCGCCGCGAGCAGGCAGCCGCCGAGGATGATCGGCTTGCGGCCGACTTTGTCGGAGAGCCAGCCGAACACGACGAAGAACGGCGTACCGATGAGCAGCGCCGCGGCCACCATCAGGTTCGCCGACTGCGCCTCGACCTTGAGCGTCTGCGTGAGGAAGAACAGCGCGTAGAACTGGCCGGTGTACCAGATCACCGCCTGGCCGGCGACGAGGCCGAACAGGGCGAGCAGCACGATCTTCAGGTTGGCCCAGTGCGCGAAGCTCTCGCGCAGCGGTGCCTTCGAGCTGCGGCCCTCGGCCTTCATCCGCGTGAAGACCGGCGACTCGTCCAGCGAGAGGCGGATCCACGTCGAGATGCCGAGCAGCACCACCGAGAAGAGGAACGGAATGCGCCAGCCCCAGGCGTCGAAGCGCTCGGTGCCGAGCAACGTGCGGCAGCCGAGGATGACGAGCAGCGACAGGAAGAGTCCGAGCGTCGCCGTGGTCTGGATCCAGCCCGTGTACAGCCCGCGCTTGCCCTGCGGCGCGTGCTCGGCCACGTAGGTCGCCGCGCCGCCGTACTCACCGCCCAGCGCCAGCCCCTGCGCGAGGCGCAGCAGCACGAGGATGATCGGCGCGGCGATGCCGATGCTCGCGTAGGTGGGCAGCAGGCCGACGAGGAAGGTCGACGCGCCCATCAGCACGATGGTGACGAGAAAGGTGTACTTGCGGCCGACGAGGTCGCCGAGGCGGCCGAACACCACGGCGCCGAAGGGCCGCACGGCGAAGCCAGCGGCGAAGGCGAGCAGGGCGAAGATGAACCCCGCCGTCTCGTTGACGCCGGAGAAGAACTGGCGCGAGATGATCGCCGCCAGGGAGCCGTAGAGATAGAAGTCGTACCACTCGAACACCGTCCCGAGAGACGAGGCGAGGATGACGCGGCGGACGTCCTTGGTGGGCGCGAGTTCGTCTTGCATCGCCTGACGCTATCGCGGGAGCTGGCTGGCCGCCAGCCGCCGTGCGGCGACGCTCAGGCGCCGCCCTTGCGGTACTGTCGCACGGCGATGGTCATCAGGACGGCGCCTGCGGCAGCGAGCGCGGCCAGCTGCCGCCAGACGTCGGCGAGGCCGGCGCCCTTGAGCATCACGCCCCGCATCAGCGCGATGAAGTGCATCAGTGGGTTCAGTGCCGCGATGCCCTGTGCCCAGTCGGGCATCGAGCGGATCGGCGTGAAGAGTCCGCTCATCAGGATGTAGATCATCAGCAGGGAGAACGCGACGAACACCGCTTGTTGCTGCGTCTCCGCGACGGCCGACACCCAGAGCCCTACCGCCAGCGCCGCGACGAGGTAGAGCGCGGCTGCGCCGTACACGAGTGCCAGCGATCCTTCGATCGGGATGCGGAACACCGCGGCCGCGACGACGAGACCCACGCTCAGCTGCACGAGGCCGATGAGCCAGAAGGGCAGCAGCTTGGCCGCGATGAATGTCGTGCGGCTGATCGGCGTGACGTTGAGCTGGTCGAGCGTGCCGGCTTCCTTCTCGCGGACGATGTTCAGCGCCGTCATAAACGTGCCGCCGATCGTCACGAGCTGGACGAGTATGCCCGGCACCATATACCAGCGATACTCGAGCGCGGGGTTGAATCGATACCGCCGTTGGACGTCGAGCTGCGGCGCGCCCGCCTGCGGCGCAGCGCGCCCGGCCTGTGAGGGATAGCGGCGCGGGTCGATCTCGGCGCCCAGCTCGGCGGCGTATCGTGCGACGATCTCCGTCGCATACGAGCTCGCGACGCCGGCCTGCGCGCCATCTTCGGCGTTGAAGGCCAGCTGCAGCGTCGCGTGCCGCCGGCGTTCGATGTCGCGGCCGAAGCCCGCGGGCAGGCCGAGAATCGCGTCGGCGTGGCCGCTGCGCAGGGCGTCGTCCGCGGCCGAGAACCCGGCCGAACGCCCCGCGACTGCAAAGCGACCGCTCCCGCGCAGGCGCTCCACCAGCGCCTCGGAGCGCGGGCTGCGATCCTGGTCGACGACCCAGAGCCGACTCTCCTTCACCTCGAAGCTCGCCGCGTTGGCCAGCACGAAGAGCTGGATCACCGGCATCACGAAGAGCAGGCGCAGGATCGTCGGGTCACGACGAATCTGCAGGAACTCCTTGCGGAGCAGGACGCGGAGCGCGCGCATCAGTCGAGTCGCACCGAGAACTTGCGGATGGCCACCGAGATCAGCAGCAGGCACATCACGGTGAGTATCGCGAACTGCGGCCAGAGCTCGGCCCAGCCCGCGCCCTTGAGCATCACGCCGCGCGAGATCTCGATGAACCAGCGGGCGGGGACGATGTTCGCCAGCAGCTGCAGCGGCGCCGGCATCGACGGGATCGGGAAGATCATCCCGCTGAGCAAGGTGGTGGGCAGCATCGTCCCGAGCACGGCCGCGAGCATCGCCGCGAGCTGCGTGCGCGTCACGGCGGCGATGAGCACGCCCAGCGACAGGCCGACCATCGCATAGAGCGTGCTGCCTGCCATCAACGTGAGCAACGCGCCGCGGAACGGCACGGCGAACACCAGCCAGGCCGCGACGAGGACGGACACGACGTTGATGAACGCGAGGAGCAGGTAGGGCGCCACCTTGCCGAGGATCACCTGCCAGGGATGCAGCGGCGAGACGAGCAGTACCTCGAGCGTCCCGCGCTCCTTCTCGCGCGACAGCGAGATGGCGGTCATCAACGCGGTGACGATCGTGAGGATGAGCGCGATGAGGCCGGGCACGAAGAGGTTGACGCTCTCGAGCGTGGGGTTGAAGAGCATCCGCACCCGCGGCTCGATCGTCACGCCGCCGCGCGCGGCCAGTTCCTGCTGCCAGCCGGTGAGCACGGCGACGACGTGCATCTGCATCGTCGCGCCGGTGTTGGGGTCGGAGGCGTCGGCGATCACCTGCAGGTCGGCGGGGCGGCCGTCGCGCAGGCGTTCGGCGAGTCCGGCGGGCAGCAGCAGCGCGACGTCGGCCCGCCCCGCGCGGAACGCGGCGTCGAGCGCCGCCGAGGTGGGCGGCAGGTCCATCACGGTGAAGCGCCCGTTGCGGGCGAATCGCGTCCGCAGCGCCGCGGTCTCGTGGTCGGGCGCCTCGGCGATGAACGCAAGGCGCACGTCGCGCACGTCGGTGCGCAGCGCGAAGCCGAACAGGGTGAGCTGGGCGACCGGGAGGCCGAGTAAGATCAGCAGCGTCTGCCGGTCGCGCAGGATGTGCCGGAACTCCTTGACCACGAACGCACGCAGCGCGGCGAGGGCGCGAATCACGCGGCCACTCCGCTGCCGCGGGCCAGCCGCACGAAGACGTCATCGAGCGTGTCCGCGGCGAACTCGCGCTTGAGCTCCTCCGGCGTGCCGAGCGCCGCCACGCGGCCGTCCACCATAATCGCGACGCGATCGCAGTACTCGGCCTCATCGAGGTAGTGCGTCGTCACGAAGACCGTCGTGCCGCGTGCCGCCGTCGCGTAGATCAGCTCCCAGAACTGCCGCCGCGTCACGGGATCCACGCCGCCCGTGGGCTCGTCGAGGAACACGATGCCCGGCGCGTGGAGCAAGGCGACGGAGAAGGCCAGCTTCTGCTTCCAGCCCAGCGGCAAGGTGCGGACGAGCGAATCGGCGTGCGCTCCGAGCGCGAGCTCGGCGATGAGCGCCGCGCCGCGTGTCGCGATTGCCGCGTCGTCGAGGCCGTAGATGCCGCCGTAGAGCGCGATGTTCTCGAGCACCGTCAGGTCCTCGTAGAGCGAGAAGCGCTGGCTCATATAGCCGATGCGCCGTCGCACCTGCTCGGCGTCACGCGACACATCGAAGCCCGCGACCTGCGCCTCGCCCTCGGACGGCGCGAGCAGGCCGATCAGCATCCGGATGGCGGTCGTCTTGCCGGCGCCGTTGGCGCCGAGGAATCCGAAGACCTCGCCCTGCGCGACGTCGAAGTCGATGCGGTCGACGGCGGTGAACGCGCCGAAGCGACGCGTCAGCTCGCGCACGCGGATCGCCACGCTCACGCGGCCTCCGTCGACGGCTGGCCCATCAGCTCGATGAACGCATCCTCGATGCCCGGAGACTTCGGCGAGATGCGGGCGTCGGTGATGCCGAGCGCGTGGAGGTGCGCCTGCAGCTCGCCGATGAGCGTGTCGGAGGCGATGTGCGGGCGCCGGTCGCTGAAGTGCACGTCCTCGCCGAAGGGATACGCCGATGCGGCGCTGGGGAAGGCACGCAGCGCGGCCAGCAGCGCGGCCCGCTGGCGAGCGCGCACGGCGAACATCGGTCGGGGAAAGCGCGCGCCGATGCGGGCGGGTGCATCGATGGCCAGCACGCGGCCCTGCTGGATGAGCGCCACGCGGTCGCAGCGCGCGGCTTCGTCCATATACGGCGTGCTCACGACGATCGTGAGGCCGCTGGTCTTGAGCTCCGCGAGGAGGTCCCAGAACTCCCGGCGCGACACGGCGTCCACGCCGGTGGTCGGTTCGTCGAGGAACAGCAGCTTGGGGCGGTGCACCAGCGCGCAGGAGAGGGCGAGCTTCTGCTTCATCCCGCCCGAGAGCGCGGCGGCGCGGCGGTCCTTGAACGGTTCGATCTGCCGGTAGATTGGCGCGATCGTCGCGTAGCCTGCGTCGATGCTGGTACCGAAGACCGACGCGAAGAAGCGCAGGTTCTCCTCCACCGAGAGATCGCCGTAGAGCGAGAAGCGCCCGGGCATATAGCCCACCTGCGCGCGGATCGCCCAGAGGTCGCGCACGACGTCGAGCCCGAACACCGTCGCGCGCCCGGCGTCGGGAAGCATCAGCGTCGTGAGGACGCGGAACAGCGTGGTCTTGCCGCCGCCGTCCGGACCGACGAGCCCGAACAGCTCGGAGGGGCGCACGGAGATCGACACGCCGTCGAGCGCCGTCACGGAGCCGAATCGCTTCGTCACGGCATCGACGACGACGGCTGCGTCGCTCACGGCCGATCCGCCAAGGTCACGTCGCCCGGCATCCCGATCTTGAGCCGCCCCTGCGGATCGGCGACGCGCACCTTCACGGCATAGACGAGGTCGGCACGCTCGTCGCGCGTCTGGATCGGCGTCGGCGTGAACTCCGCGCGTGACGACACCCACGCGATCTCGCCGGGCAGGGCGAGCGACGAGTCGCCGGCCGTCACGCGGACCGTGACGCGCTGGCCGAGGGCGAAGGACGTGAGTTGGTCGCCGGTGACGTAGGCGCGCAGCGTGAGCGTGCCGAGGTCGGCGATGGAGAACAGCGCCTGGCCGGGCTGCGCGGTCTCGCCGAGGCGTGCGTAGGTGGCGAGAACGGTGCCGGCGACCGGACTGCGCACCTGCGCCCGCGCGATGCGGTCGGCGACGGCAGCGAGACGCGCGTCGAGCGACGCCAGCTCGGAGCCGAGGGAGGCATCGCCGGCCGTGAGCGCCTCGCGCTGCGCGCGTAGCACGGTGGCCTCACGCTCGGCACCGTCGAGTTGCGTGGCCGTGGCGGCATCGCCCTCGCGCAGGCGCTGCACGCGCGCGAGCGAACGTTCGGCGATGGCGAGCTGGGCCTCGATGCTGGCGAGCTGTGCGGCGGTCTCGCGCCGACGCGCGCCGATCACGCCGCGCTGGGCGACGAGCTGCTGGCGCTCCAGCGCGAGCGGGATCGTGTCGATGACGGCGACGAGCGTGCCGGCGGCGAGCGTCTGGCCCTCGACGGCGTCGAAGCGCAGGATGGGGCCCGCGACCTGCGCGGCGACGGCGATGTCGTCGGCTTCGAAGTTGCCGTAGGCGTCGGGGGCGTCGTCATCGGCGCAGGCGGCGAGCGCCAGCGTCCCGAGCACGAGCAGCGAAGGGAAGCGGCGCATCAGGGGATCTCCTGTCCGACGGTGGTAAGGAAGCGCGCCTGCGCCTCGGCGAGGCGCACGCGGTGCAGGTCGCGCGCGGTGCGCGCGGTGAGCAGGTCGGTCTCGCGGTCCACGAGCTCGCCGGCGGTGATGCCGCCCTCGGCGAAGCGCCGTCGCGTTTCCCCGGCGACGCGCTCGTGCAGCGCGATGATGGCGTCGTCGCTCTCGAGCGAGCGCCCGAGGCGATCCATCGCCGCGAGGTCGCGTTGGACGGCGCGTAGGAGACTCTCGCGGAACTGCGCTTCTTCCGTGGCGATGATCTCCTGCTGGAGCCGCTGTACCTCGGCGTCGCGGGATGACGCGCCCCAGAGTTGCGGCGTCCACTCGAGCTGCAGGCCGGCGACCCAGTACGACTGAAAGTCGCGGGCGAGCGGATTGATGCCGGGGCGACCGTATCCCGTGCGGGCGAAGGCGGCCAGTTTCGGCAGGTCGGCGCGGGCGATCTGCCTGCTGCGGGCCGCGAGGACCGCGCGGGTGCCATCGAATTGCCCGTACTCAGGTCGCGCCGCGATCGTATCGAGCGCGAGCCGCGCGGCGGAGACGGCCGCGTCGAGGTTAGGCAACGTGAGCGGGGCGTCGCTTGCGATGGGCGTGCCGGCCAGCGAGACGAGGACGGCGTGCGTGGCGCTGCGGTTCGCGTCGATGTCGTCGAGCGTCTGCCGATGGCGCAGGAGCGCGGCATCGAGCAGAGCGACTTCGCTCGCGAGTGCCGTGCCGGCATCGACGCGGGTGGCGGCAAGTCGCCGTTGCGTCTCGAGCTCGGTGCGCGTGGCTTCTACGCTGCGCCGTTCGGCGTCGAGCGCCAGCAGCGTGAAGAACGCGTCGCTCAACTGCTGGCGCTGCTGCCAGAGCGCGCTGTGTACGCGTGCCTCGGCTTCGTCGAGCTGGGCCGATTCGAGGTCGCGCCGCACGCTGCGGGTCGGGTCGAAGAGCCGCTGCCGCAGCGTGACGTATGCATCGTACTGCTGGTACGGCACCATCGGCGTGCCGCCGATGCTGGGCACGTCGGAGACGTACTGGCCGGCGGCGAATGCCGTGGCGGTGGGGAGGATCTCGCGGTCCACGCTGCGCGTGCGCAGCGCGGATTGGCGTTCGAGCAGCGGGAGCTGTGCGGCGCGGCGGTCGCTGCGCGCGAGGCCACCCAGCAGGTCGCGGAGTTCGACCGGCGCACGCGTGGTCTCCGCCTGCGCGGGCAGCCGCGCCGGGAGCGTGAGCATCGTCGCCAGCACCGGAAGCGCCGCGAGCGTGCGCCGGAGTGCGCGTGCGCCCGCGGCAACCCGCGTGACGTGGGAGATGGAATGCCTCGGCATCAGGGTCGCATCGCGTTGAGGAGGAAGCGGGGAAGCTCGTCGCGCCGTTCGTCGAGAAAGCGGTCGAACGCGGCGTCGTCCATCGCGTAGACGCTGCCGAGGATCGAACGTGCGACGAAGGGGAAGGCGAGCAGGGACATCGTGTTGACCATCAGGTGCTCGGCGCGGATGGGGCGCATCTCGCCCGCGGCGACGCGGGAGTCGATCAGCGCCTGCACCTTGCGCAGCAGCTGCGGGGACTTGTCGTGGGGATCCGTGCCCGTGATGGATTCGATCACGGCTACGACGCGTTCCGGATTGTGATGCGCCTCGGCCGCCATATACGCAGGGAGGAAGGGCGTCTTCCGCACGGTGTCGATGTAGGTGCGGACGAAGCTGCGGAAGAGCTCCTCCAGCGGCGCGTCCTGCCGGATGACACCGGGGAGCGCGGCGAGCAGCGTGGTCACCGCTTCGCGGAAGACGCGGTCGGCGAGTGCCTGCTTGCTGCGGAAGTAATAGTGCAGCAGCGCCTGGTTGACGCCGGCCTCGCGCGCGATGTCCTGCATCCGAGCGCCGGCCGTGCCAGCGCGCGTGAAGACGACGCGCGCGGCGTCGAGGATGCGCGTCTCGGTGTCGGCCGCCGGAATGGCATTCGCGGTTCTTGAGGTCTTTGCGGACTTCGCGGCCGCTGGGCGCCGCTTTGGGGGATCCTTGGCTTTGGTCATCAAGTTTAACTATTCAGTTAATTCTTCTGACGCGCAAGCCCCTGCGGCGATTCCCGCCTGCCCCTGCGTCCTCCCGCCGCGTCCGGTAAGTTCCGAGGGTTCGAGGTCAGATCTCCCCTTTTCATATAGATGAGACCTATGCGACTGCTCCGCCCGATCGTTGCCTTCGCCCTCCTCGCCGCGCCGCAGCTGGCGTCGGCGCAGCAGCACACGATGCACCACCCGGTGCAGCTCACCGCCGAGGACTACCAGCGGGCCGAGCGCTGGCTGGGGCAGAACGTGCTGCCGCTGGTGAGCGGCGCGGCCGCGGGCTTCACCTGGCTGCCCGACGGCCGCGTGTGGTATCGCGTGCAGACGCCGTCCGGCGCGGAGCTTCGCATCGTGGATCCGGCGCGCAACCAGAGCCGCGTCTGCGTGCAGGGGCAGGACCCCTGCCAGGCGACGCCGCCCGCCCGCCCGGCGCACGCCGCGCCGCCGCGCTCGAGCGTGAGCCCCGACGGCAGCAAGGCCGTGTTCATCCGCAGCCACAACCTCTGGGTGAAGGACCTCGTCACGGGCGTGGAGACGGCGCTCACGACGGACGGCATCGAGGACTTCGGCTACGCGACGAACAACGCGGGCTGGACGCACAGCGACAATCCGGTGGTGACCTGGAGTCCGGATTCCAAGCGCCTCGCGACCTTCCAGCACGACGGGCGCGGCGTGTCGATGATGTATCTCACCACGACCAACGTCGGCGCGCCGCAACTGCAGGCCTGGCGCTACCCGCTGCCGGGCGACTCGGTGATTTTCCGCATCCATCGCGTGGTGATCGCGCTCGACGGCGGCAACGGCCGTCCCTCGGTGACGCGCCTGCAGATGCCGGCCGACCAGCACCGCTCGCGCGTCTCCGACCACATAGCCTGTGGCGGCAGCCTCTGCGACCTGCAGTGGTATCCCGACGGCTCGCAGATCGCGTTTGTCTCGTCCTCGCGCGACCACAAGCAGATGTGGATGCGTGTGGCCAATGCCACGACCGGCGAGGTGCGCACGCTGTACGACGAGAGCAGCCCCACGCACATCGGCGATGCCTCGACCGACGACGCGCTCTGGCGCGTGCTGCCGGGCAGCAACGAGCTCATCCAGTGGTCGCAGCGCGATGGCTGGATGCACCTCTATCTCTTCGACCTCCGGACCGGCCAGCTCAAGAACCGCATCACCACCGGTGACGGCAACGTGACGCGCATCGTGCACGTCGACGAGCGCGCCCGCCGCATCTACTTCACCGCGCAGGGCCGCGAGGCGGGCCGTGACCCGTATTTCAACTCGCTGTACCGCGTGAACTTCGACGGCCGCCAGCTCGTGCATCTCACGCCGGAGGTGGGCAACCATTCCGTGCAGATGTCGCCGGACGCACGCTGGATCATCGACACCTACTCGCAGGCCAACGTGCCGCCGGTGACGGTGCTGCGTGACGGCAACACGGGCCGCGTCGTGCGCGAGCTCGCGCGGACTGACATCTCGCGCCTCACGGCCGCCGGCTGGAAGGCTCCGCAGCCGTTCACGGTCAAGGCGCGCGACGGCCAGACCGACCTCTACGGCCTGATGTTCACGCCGACGAACATCGACAGCACCAAGAAGTACCCGATCATCAACTACATCTACCCGGGCCCGCAGGGCGGCTCGGTGGGTTCGCGTTCCTTCTCGCCCGCCCGCGGCGATCACCAGGCGCTCGCCGACCTCGGCTTCGTCGTCGTGCTCATCGACGGGATGGGCAGCTCGCCGCAGCGCTCCAAGGCCTTCCACGACGCCTACTACGGCCGGATGAACGACAACGGCATCCCCGACCAAGTCGCCGGGATGCAGGAGCTCGCGCGCCGGCATCGCTTCATCGACATCGAGAAGGTCGGCATCTGGGGCCACTCGGGCGGCGGCTTCGCCACGGCCGCGGCGATGTTCCGCGCGCCGGAGTTCTTCAAGGTCGGCATCGCCGAGTCGGGCAACCACGACAATCGCAACTACGAAGACGATTGGGGCGAGCGTTACCAGGGCCTGCTCGTGCGCCAGGGCAACAGCGACAACTACGCCGCCGAGGCCAACCAGACGCACGCGGCCAACCTGCGCGGCAAGCTCTTCCTCATCCACGGGATGATGGACGACAACGTGCCGCCGTCGAACACGCTGCTCGTCGCCGACGCGCTGATGAAGGCCAACAAGGACTTCGATATGATTATGCTGCCGAACGCGCGCCACGGCTTCGGCGTGGACGGGCAGTACATTATGCGCCGCCGCTGGGACTACTTCGTGACGCACCTGCAGGGGAACATCCCGCCGAAGGAGTATCGCATCGGGCAGCGTCGCTGATGGGCGCGATTCGTACGCGCCGCCTCTGGCTCGGCCTCTCGCTCGCCGTCGCAGGCACCGCCTGCGGCGGCGGCGAACGTAGCGTCGACGATGCTTCCGGCCTCACGATCGATCCGACGCCGGTGGTCTCGGTCGGCGTCGAGGAAGGCGAGGAACCGTACCAGCTCGACCGTGTCTTCGATGCGCTCGTGACGGCGGACGGTCGCCTCGTCGTCTCGAACTCGGGTTCGTCCGAGCTGCGCGTGTTCGATTCGACGGGTACGTATCTCTCCACCATCGGACGGCGCGGCGCCGGTCCGATGGAGTTCGCCGAGTTCTCGCAGGGCCGGTTGCACCTGAACGACAGCCAGGTGATCGCCGTCGACGAGGGTGCGTTCCGCGTGCACGTGCTCTCGCCGGATCTCGAGTATCGCGAGACGCGGCGCTTCACGCTGTATCCAGACACGCCGCGCCCGTTCTTCCGGGGCCTGGCGACGAACGGCGACTGGATCGTGCAGGCGTTCACCGGCGGCGGCACGCTGCGCGGCGAACCCGGCCAGGTGCTGCAGTCCGGTTACCAACTGATGCGATACGATTCGCTCGGCGCGATGCAGGACTCGATCATCTCGCTGCCGAGCCGCACGCGCATCGTCAACGAACATCAAGGCATCGTGCATTTCCCGTACCTGCCGCTGAGCGCCGAGCCGCTCGTCGCGGTCGACGGCGACCGTCTCATCATCGTCGCCGGCAACGCTCCGGCACTGGAAATTCACGGTATCGACGGCACGCTCCGCGCGCAGCACGTCTGGAACCGCCCGCGCGTGCGCGTGGGTGACATCTGGGACGAGTGGAAGCGCCAATCGGCCGTGGCGATGACCGGCCAACGCGACAGCGCACGCTACGACGCCTTCTACAACAAGGCCATCCCGTTGCCGGAGTACGCACCGCTCTACGTGGGCGTGCAGGTGGATCCGGCGGGCCGCATCTGGCTCGAGCGCTTCCGTATGCCGCTCGACTCGACGCGCAGCTGGGATGTGCTCGATCGGGACGGATCGCTGCTCGGTGCCGCCGAGACCCCGCGCGAGGTCACTGTTCTCCGCTTTGCCCGCGATCTGCTGGTGGGCCGTCACCGTGACTCGCTGGGCGTAGAGCGGGTACGGCTGTATCGGGTGCGCAGCACCCCTTGATGACGCCCGGCGCCCGCCGGTCGTCTGGACAGCGTAGTGGCTGACTTCCCCATTCGCAGAGAGGTCCCGATGCTCCGTCGCTTGCTCGCAGTCTCCGCCTTCCTCGCCCTCGCCGCCGCGCCGGCGCAGGCCCAGATCCCGCTGCTCGACCTCCGCGTCGGCGCGCACGCCGCGCTGCCGCAGGGCGACTTCGCCGACTCGCACGACGCCGGCTTCGGCGCCTACTTCCGCGCCGGCGTGCCGCTGCTCGTCGTGAAGATGATGGGCTCCGTCACCTACACGCAGTTCAAGTCGGCGAATCCGCTCATCGACGACGTGAGCGAGCTGATGCTGCAGGTCGGCCCGCACTTCTCGCCGATCCCGCTGCTCGACCTCGGCGCTGAGTTCGGCTATATGACCGACGCGCAGGAGTGGGCCTTCGCGCCGAACTTCTCCGTCGGCTTCCTGATGCTCGAGGCGACGGCGTCGTACAACAAGCCGTTCAAGAGTGGCGCGTCGAGTTGGGTCACGCTGGGCGTCGGCCTGCGCTTCTAATTGAGAAGCGTCGCGCGGTCGCGACGCGCACGGTGCACCAACGACGCGGCGTCGCGGGCTCAGTCCCGCGGCGCCGCGTATCGCATCCGATCGAGGATGATCACCGCGCGCCGCGAGGCCACCCCGCCCATCGGTGACCAGCGACGCGGGCTCGGCAGGATCGCCGCCAGACGTGCCGCCTGCTCGGGTGAAAGCCGCGCCGCGCTCACGCCGAAGTGCCGCCGCGCGGCCATCTCCGCGCCGAAGGTCCCGTCGCCCCACTCGGCGAGGTTCAGGTACAGGTCGAGGATGCGCTCCTTCGGCAGCGTCAGCTCGAGCACCAGCGTGAGATAGGCCTCGAGGCCCTTCCGCACGAAGGAGCGCCCTTCCCAAAGGAAGATGTTCTTCGCCACCTGCTGCGTGATCGTCGACGCGCCGCGCAGGCGGCCGCCGCGCTCGGCGCGTTCGATGGCCTTGTTGATCTCGACGAGGTCGAGTCCCCAATGCAGGTAGAACCGATCGTCCTCGGCAGCGAGCACGGCGCGGCGCAGGGACGGCGCGATGGCATCGCGGCGCACCACGTCGCGTCGAGGGTATCGCGGCCGCTTGCCCTCGAGCGAACGCTGGACGCTCCGCCGCAACATCACGGCCGTGGTCGGCGGCTGGTAGAAGTTGAAGCTCAGCGAGATGACGATGGGCGCGAGCAGGAGCGCCGCGACGCCGCGGAGCGCCCAACGCCAGGCCTGCGCCTTGGTGATCACGAGCTGCAGGACAGCATCGAACAGCCGGCCTTGTGCCGGGCCCAGTCGGGGCGCTTGGCCGCAAAGGCCTCGCGACCCGGCTGCGCGTCGTAGGGGCGGCGCAGCGTGTCGAGCAGCTCGTGCAGCACGGACGCGTCGCCGTTCGTAGCCGCGTCGATTGCCTGCTGCGCGAGATAGTTGCGCGGCACGAAGCGCGGATTCGCGCGGTCCATCGCCGCCTGCAACGCAGCCGCATCCACGCCCGGCGCGAAGCGCGCGGCGTGCCAGCGCCGCAGCCAGCCGGCGATCGCCGCCGCGTGGGCGTCCCGCTTAGCCGGATCGTAGAACAAGTCGCCCAACGCAGCGACAGCCGCCGCATCGTCGCCCGGCACCGCGCCCTGCCAGTCAGTGAGCGCGCGGAAGAACAGCGTGTAGTCGCCTTCGGCGTCGCTGAGCAGGGCGAGTCCCTCCTGCGCCAAAGCCTCGTGCGCCGCGCCGAAGTCCGCGAATCCGAACTTGGACGCCAGCATCGCGCGGTACTCGGTATTGAAGCCGTCCACGTAGGCGCTCAACCCCTCGCGCAGCGGTTCGATGTCGGCGAACAGCGGACGCAACGCATCGGCGAAGCGCTCGAGATTCCACTGCGCGATCGCCGGCTGGTTCGCGTAGCGATAGCGTCGTCCGCCGGCATCGGTGGTGTTCGGCGTCCATTGCGGATCGAAGTCGTCGAGGAACCCATACGGGCCGTAGTCGATCGTCAGCCCGAGCACGCTCATATTGTCCGTGTTCATCACGCCGTGCACGAAGCCCACGCGCATCCAGTGCACGATCATCGTCGCCGTGCGCGTGCAGACCTCGCGGAACCACTGTGCGTAGCGCGCGGGGTCCGCGGCATCGATGTGCGGGAAGTCCCGCGCGATCGTGAAGTCGGCCAGCTGGCGCAGCAGCGCTTCGTCGCCGCGCGCCGTCGCGATCTCGAAGTTGCCGAAGCGGATGAAGCTCGGTGCCACGCGGCAGACCACCGCGCCAGGCTCCATCTGCGGGTTGCCGTCGTAGAACATATCGCGCAGCACCGGCTCGCCGGTCGTGACCACGCTGAGCGCGCGCGTCGTCGGCACGCCGAGGTGGTGCATCGCTTCGGAGCAGAGGAACTCGCGGATGCTCGAGCGCAGTACTGCGCGGCCATCCGCGGTGCGCGAGTACGGCGTCGGGCCCGCGCCCTTCAACTGCAGTTCCCAGCGCTCGCCGCGCGCGTTCACCACCTCGCCGAGCGAGATCGCGCGGCCGTCGCCGAGCTGGCCGGCCCAGTGGCCGAACTGATGGCCGCCGTAACAGGCGGCGTACAGCTGCATCCCGCCGAGCAACGCGTTGCCGCCGAAGACCTCGGCGAATTGCGGCGACTCGCGGTCGGTCGGGCCGAAGCCGACGAGCGCGGCGACTTCGTGTGCGTGGGCGAGTAGCTCCGGCTTGGCGACGGGCGTCGGCTGCACGGCGCTCCACGCGGCGCCGAGCACCTGGCGGCGCTCGTTGGTGGTGAGCGAGTCGCCGGGGAGTTCGCGGATGAAGCGGTTGTCGAAGGTCAGCGACGGGAGCACGTATGAAAACTATCGATTGCGCCAAGCCGCGCTGGCGGAAGAGAGACCGCCTGCGTATCCTGAGCCGACCGAGTCGTACTAACCGCCGGAGGAAGGGATGCTGAGGAGTGCGCTGCTGCTGTGTGCGATGTCGTCGATGGCGTTCGACGCGGAGGCGCAACGCGTGCGCGTAGAGGCCACGCCCGAGTTGAGCGTCGCCGCCACCACCGAATCCGGCGACCTCCGCTTCGCCACCGCCGCGTGGGCGACGCGCATCTCCACCGGCGAGATTGCCGTCGCCGACCTCGCCGAGTCGAGCGTGCGCGTCCTCAGTCCCGCCGGCAAGCTCGAGCGCGTCCTCGGCCGCCGCGGTGCGGGCCCGGGCGAGTACCGGCTGCCCATCTGGCTCGGCGTCTGCGATGGCGGTGCGCTGACGGTGTGGGATGCCTCGGGCCGCGTCAGCGCCTACTCGAGCGCCGCTGCCCTGAGTGAGACGCCGGTCACGCGCACGGTAGCGCAAGGCGCCTCGTCGTTGAGCGCGTCGTGTTCGCGCAGCGGCCACCTCGCGTTGCTCCAGTCGATGGCGCCTCGGCGCGACGTCCCGCCGGCGCTCAGTGGCGAGTCGCCGAACGGCGGACAGTATCAGGTGGTGGAGATGGGCGCCGCGCTCATCACGGTCGCTCCGGAGGGCGAGGCGCGCCGGTTGCGGGAGTCGATCTCGCAGGGCCAGTGGGTGATGGGCCGCATCTCGCCGCAGGGCGGAATGGGCGGGGTGCCGCGTCCGCTCTCGCCGAGTACGTCGTTTGCGTTCGCGGCCAACGATCTCGTCGTCGCCGATGGCGCGACCGGCGACGTCGTCGGGCTCGCGCCCGATGGCCGCGAGCTGTTCAAGTTCAGCGCCGCCGGGCCCCTGCGTCGCCCGACGGCCGATGACTACGCCCGCGCAGCGGTGTCGGCCGTTGCCTTGGTGCCGGCCCCGATCCGCGAGGACGCCATCGCGTTCGTGAAGGGCATCCCGCTGCCGGAGCACCTGCCGCACTTCACCCGCGTGCTCGTCGATCCGGACGGACTGATCTGGCTGGTGACCTCACCAGACGGCGCGGCGGAGACGCGCTTCCGCGTCTACACGCGCCAGGGACAGTTGGTGGCTGAGCCGCGCGTCCCAGGCGCCTTCGTCGCCTTCGAGGTCGGTGTGGCGCACTTGCTCGGCAAGCGGCAGAACGCCGACGGCGAGGACGAGCTCGTGATGCTGCGCGTGACGCGCGCTCGTTAAGGCGCGCGTCCGAAGCGCAGCACCGTCATCGCGCCCGTTTCGGAATCGATGCCGATTCCCGCGACCGCATCCAGCGTGAGCGAAGGCGTGATGCCTGGCACCAAGTGCGCCGGCAGCTCGACGACCGTCCGGAAGCTGCCGTCGGCATTGAACACGTCGAATACGCTGCGCAGGTGACCGTTCGGCACCCAGCGGCGTAGCCACACCAAGCCATCGGGCGCGGCGAAGACGTCGATGATTGGCGGATACGTCTCGGGAAGACGCTGCGCCCACACCTCGTCGGGGACGCCGGTGATCTGCGCGCGCGGGATGTTGGAGATCGAATCAAGCCGCACACGAAGCGCGGCCAGCGAGTCGCGGCGCTCGTTCGCGGAGATCCGAATCGCCGGCGTCGAGCGCCGGAACTCGCGCAGGAGCCGTCCGCTGCGGTCCACTTCGCGCACGAGGTATTCGCGCCCGCTGGTGTAGAGCACCGTGCCGCGCGGCGTGACGTCCCAGCTCGGCATCCCCGCGAAGGGAACGTGGTTGAGCCCCGGCAGGATGCGACCGCCGCTGGCCGAGAGACGCACCACGGCCCAGCCGGGCGGCACGCCCTCGATCACCGGCACACCGATGGAATCCACACGCCGGCCCGCCGCGTCGAGGATCCACCACTGGCCCATCTGCCGACTGCGGTCCATCAAGTTGAAGTTCGGGTAGTAGAGCCGCCCCTGCGCGTCAAACCGGCTGGCCAGCGTGGACATCCAGTCGTTCATCGCGCCGCCGTTGTAGCGCGTTTCGTAGCGACTCAGGCGACCGGTTTCCGCGTCGGCGGCGAAGCGCGTGACGTGCTCTTGGTCTCGTACATACAGCTTGCGGTCTGGCCCGATGGCGATGCCCGTCGGTGCCTGGAACTCGCCCGGTCCGTCGCCTTTCCGACCGATCCCCCGCTGTGAACGCCCTCGTGCGTCGAACACCCACAGCTTGTGTTCGGCGAAATCGGAGACGTACACGTTGCCGCTCGCGTCCATCGCGATGCCGGTAATCTCGCCGAGGGAGTCGGCCGTGGGATGCTCGCCCTCGATCACCGACCAGAGCAGCGGCAAGCGGAGCGTGTC
>DAOMNV010000021.1:0-16640 GCA_035444005.1 Gemmatimonadaceae bacterium | reverse complement strand
GGCTCGCTGTGCGGCGACGGTGAGGGGTGCAAGCGCGGTGCAGGCGATCACCGTCAGCGAGGTGATTCCTGTGCGCGCGAACGTCGAGGCTGCTGCGGTCATATGCGCTCCGGTTCAGTCTCCCATTCGACACGGTCTCCGACGCGAACGGTTCCCCCGCGAATCACCTGCGCGAACGCCCCACCACCCCAGTGGGGCGCAAGCTTCGCGCGCAGCCCCTCGCAGGCCTCGTCCATCCGCTCACAAGGCGTCGTGTGCCCGCCGATCTTCACGAGCGTCTCCCCGATGCGCAGCACGCGATCGCGTGTCTCCTCGAGCCGAATCCCGCTGATCATCAGGTTGGCCCGCCGCGCCGAATAGGGAATCGCCGCCTGCAGCTCCTCCTGCACCCGGTCCCAGACTTCGCGCTCGATGATGGTCACCTGGCGCCGCCGGCTCCGGCCGACGCTGCCGGCCAATCCCTCGCCGGCGATCAGCTCGCCGACGTCGAGCGCGTCCATCGGCCCGCGATGCGCGCGCTTCTGCCAGATGCCCTCGAGGCGGCCAATTCCCTCAGGCACGGGCGTTCACCAAGCGCTGAATCGCGGCCAGCCCTTCATCCCCGACATCGAGCGACCACTCGTTGACGTACAGCTTGATGTGCTGCGCGCACACCTCCGCGCTCATCTCCTGCGCGTGCTGCCGCACGTACTCGGCACTGGCCTGTGGATGATCGAACGCATACTGCACACTCGCGCGAATCGCGAGCTCGGCGGCCGCGCGCGTCTCGGCATCGAGGTCTGCTCGTGCGCAGATGCCCGCCAGCGGCACCGGCAACGAGGTCTCGCGCTCCCACCACTCGCCGAGGTCCTGCGCCTTGTGCAGGCCGTGCTCGTGGTAGGTGAAGCGACTCTCGTGGATGATGAGTCCCGCGTCCACTTCGCCGGAGGCGACGGCGCGCAGGATCTTGTCGTAGCGCAGCTCCACCGTGTCGCGCAGCGCTGGGGCCGCGAGACGCAGCAGGCGGAACGCCGTCGTCTCCTTGCCGGGAATCGCCACGCGCCCGCGCACGGCCTCGGCCAACGACATCGGCGTGCGCGTGACGACGAGCGGCCCCACGCCGTGCCCGAGCGCCGCGCCGCTGCGCAACATCGTGTAGCGATTGCCCACGGCGGCGAACGCGCCGACGCTCAGCTTGGTGAGGTCGAAGGCCTCTTCGTGCGCGCGACGGTTCAGCTCCTCGATGTCGAGCAGCACCGGCTCGATGCGGAACGGCGCCTCGACGAGCCCCTGCGCCAACGCGTGGAAGGCGAAGGTGTCGTTGGGACAGGGCGAGTAGCCGAAGGTCAGCGTACGCACGCGCTGATCGCCTCCACGAGTCGCGGCGTCGCCGCGGTGAGGGCCGCGAAGGCGCGGTCGAAGTGCCAGCGGCTGCGGTCGGTCTCTTCGATTTCGTTTGAGATGGCGCGCAGCTCGAGCGCCGGCACGCCCGCCAACTGCGCGGCGCGCAGCACGGCGAAGCCTTCCATCGCCTCGACGTCGCAGCCGACGCTGGCGCCGACGCGCGCCACGGTGGCGATCGGTAGCACGCGTGCCTCGGGGAGTGCGCGTCGCGCGGCGTCGAGCAGCCGCGCATCGGGCGCGACCTCCTGCGGCGCGAACTTCGCCGGGACCTCGAGGTCGGTGTAGCGCGCGACGCTGCCGATCACGAGCTGCGCCGGCTCGAGCGCGCTCGCACGGCGCGCGCCGGCAATTCCCACGTGGAGGATCGCGGCGGGGCGCAGGTCCGCCAGCATCGCCGCGACGCGCGCGGCTGCATCCACCGGCCCGACGCCGCAGAGCAGGGTGGGGCAGGGCAGACCGTCCGCGAGCTCGCGTTCGGTAGCAGCGACGACCAGCACATCGACGGACGAAGCCATAGCGGGAAACTAATCCGCGCGGGCGCTCAGGGTGCCGCGCCGAGCCAGAGACGCTGCAGGAATCGCACTTGGTGCCGCAGGGCATCCGCGCGCGCGAGCGGATCGGGGTCGAACGCGTGCTCTTGCTCGGCGAGATTGCGCGTCAGCAGGTGTCCGAGCCCATCGTAGACGCGCAGGTCGCAGGTCTGCCGCTGCGCGGCGAGCAGGAGGCAGAATCGCTGCGCACCGCCGAGCGGGGTCAGCGAATCCTCGGCGCCCTGGATGAGCACGGTCGGCGGCATTCCGTCGCGGCCGTTCGCGGCGGGCGAGACGTCGCGCGCCGCCGCACGCCCGCGCAGCAGGCGCCCGAAGTGCGCATCACCCTCGACGTCCACGGCTGGCGAGAGGAGCAGCAGCGCATCCGCGCCGCGCTCGCCGAGCGACGCGGGGCAGCCGATGGTGACCGTGCTCGCCGCGAGGTGGCCGCCCGCCGACACGCCGTACACGGCGACGCGTTCGGCGTCGATGCCGAGGGAGTCGGCCTGAAGTCGGGTCCAGCGCAGCGCCGTGCAGACGTCGGCGATCGCTTCGAGCGGCGTCGTGGCGCTGTCGCTGAGGCGGTACTGCACGGCGAAGGCTTCGAAGCCGCCGACGGCGAAGGCCGCGGCGGCGGGATGCACCCAGCTCGGATCGCCGTCGGTCCAGCCGCCGCCGTGCAGGAGGAGCACGGCCGGACGTCGTGCGGCGGAGTCAGCGCCAATGGGCGGCGCGAAGTGGTCGAGGTAGAGCGTGTCCGCGCCGGCGACGGCGTAGGCCGCGCGCGCGGTGGGAACCGGCACCGGCGCGGATGCCGCGCCTCGACAGGCGCCGAGCCCGGCAAGGACCGCGATGGCGACGAAGAGCCTCAGTGGAGTGCGCACCCGTTGAATCAAACGGGAGTTGCCGCCGTGCGCGATGGGCGCGAACATTCCGCGTGCCCTACTCCCACGACAACCCCCGCGACAACGCGGCGGCGCGCTACACCACCAACGGCGTGGTGCACGGCGTCATCACCTGCGCGCTGGGGTTGTTCTTCACGTCGCTGCTGCAGGTGAAGGGGTACGTCCCCGACTCGCTGGCCGTCACGCTCGTTGGCGGCGCAATCGGCTACGGTACAGGCTTCGCGATTGCCCGCACGCTGTTCGGCGCCGGCGCGCGGCTGGCGGGCTCGGTGTACGCGCCGGGCGGCGACACCACGAAGTACACGCCGACCTTCTCGCACATCGAGGCGCTCGAGGTGCGCGGCGACCTCGATGGCGCCGCCGCCGCGTGGGACGCGGCCGTCGCCGAACATCCCGAGAGCCTGCTCACGCAGGTGCGCGCCGCCGACTTCCACCTGCGCCTGCGCAAGGATCCCGCCGCCGCGCTCGAGCGCTACCTGCGCGCGCGGTCACTCGGCTCCGGCGCCGCCGACACCCAACGCTACGTGCAGCAGAAGATCGTCGACCTCTACCTCGGCCCCCTCCGCGACGAGGGCCGTGCGATGGTTGAGTTGCGCCGGTTGATCGACGGGCATCCCGGAAGCCGCGAGGCCGAGGGTGCGCGCGCCGCGCTCACCGAGCTCAAGTCGCGGCGCGCGGAGTCTTGAGCCAGGCGACCACGAACAGCGCACCCAGCGCGAGATCGACCAGTCCCAGCGCGAACACGGGCGTCGGGATGCGGCCCATCGCCATCAGCACCGCCGCCGCTGCGCCGAAGCTCAGCTTCTCAAGCCAGGTGATGGGCATCAGCGGACGGTAGCGCAGCGGATCGCGCGCGATCAGCAGGAAGGCGAACTGCCACACGAGCGCGAGACCGACGAATCCGTAGAAGTACTCCGGATGCGTGATGGCCGGCGGGAAGTCGCGGTTGACCTGCTGCTCCAGGAAGTACTGCGGGGCCAGCGCGAGGATGCCGTACACGGCCGCGGCGGTGTACGCACGCCGCGCGAAGAGGGGAGAGTGGGACATCCCACAAGTATATTTTCGCCGTGCTCACCCTGCTCCTGAAGAAGCACGCAGACGGCCGCACCGCGTTCACGCTCGAGCGAGCCGATGGTTCGCGCACCTGGCAGCGCCAGGAGCGTCACGCCGCGTTCTTCGCGGCGCACGACCTCACGCACTTCGCGGTGGAGTCCTGCCTCGCGTTGCGCGAGGCCTTCTACGGACTCGTCGCCGCGGGATGGGATTTCGACGACTTCCTGCCGCCGTATCCGCGCGGCCCGCTGCCGGCGGAGGCGCTGTGGGCCGAGACCCTGGTCGGATTGCTGGACGTCGAGCGCGGCACCACGGCGCCCGGCGATCACCTGATGCCGGCCGACGGCTTCAACGCGCAGTTGCGCGACAAGCTGGCCGCCGCGACGCTCGCGCTGCCACACACGCTCGAGGAATCGGAGCTCACCGCGATCCGCGCGCAGCGCGATGCGTTGATCGCGCAGTGGCAGGCGCTGCCGCCGGGCGAGACGATGCGGCTGACGCTCGCGACGGGCAGGCCGTCCTGATGCTCCGCGTCGCGATTGCCGTCGCGCTCGCCGCCGCGTCGCTGTGGCTCTGGCGCCGCTGGACCGCCCGTGTCGCGCGCCGCGCCCTGCTGCGCTTCCGCGCCCGCATCGACCGCTTCAAGCTCACGGGCAAGCGCTACATCGTACAGTCCCTGCTCGCCGACGAACGCATCGCCGACGCCGTCCGCGCACACGCCGACGAGCACGGCGTCGAGCGTGCGCAGGTCTGGCGCCGCGTCGAACGCTATCTCGACGAGATCGTCCCGAGCTTCAACCTCTTTATGTACTACCAGTTCGGCTACGCCGTCTCCAAGGCGGCGCTCGGACTGTTCTACAAGACGTCGCTGCGCATCCGCGATCCCAAGGCCTTCGAGGCCCTGCCGCGCGAGAGCATCGTCATCTACGTGATGAACCACCGCAGCAACGCCGACTACGTGCTCGCGTCCTACGGCCTCGCCGGGCAGGTGGCCATCTCCTACGCCGTCGGCGAGTGGGCCCGCGTGTTCCCGCTCGAGTACCTGTTCAAGGCCTTCGGCTCGTACTTCATCCGCCGCCGCTATCGCGAGCCGCTGTACCACAGCGTGCTCGAGCGTTACGTGCAGCTCATCACGCGCAACGGCGTGACGCAGGGACTGTTTCCCGAGGGCGGGCTCTCGCGCGACGGCCGCTTGCGCCCGGCCAAGATCGGGATGCTCGACTATATGCTCGGCACCGCACGCGAACCGGGATTCGCCGAGCGGATGTACATCGTGCCGGTCGGGCTCAACTACGATCGCGTGCTCGAGGACCGCTCGCTGCTGCGCGAACTGCGGGTCGCCGAGGGCGCGCGCGCGCCCTCGCGCTGGGCGCAGTTCCGCGAGACGCTGGGCTTCGCGGTCGGCAGCTTCGGGCGCCTCGGCAGCGGGCGCTGGAAGCGCTACGGCCGCGCGGCGGTGATCGTCGGCGAGCCGATTCCCGTGGCGCCGTGGTTGGACGCGCTCGCGGCCGAGGGGCGTCCGCTGTTCACGCGCGAGCGGCACGAGCGTCTCGCCGAGGTCCAGCGCTTCTGCGATGCGTTGATGCAGCGCATCGGCGCGGTGATTCCCGTGACGGCGGTGCCCTTGGTCTGCGCGGCGCTGCAGACCTTCGACCGCGAGATCGTCGAGGAACGTGCGTTGCTCGCGCGCATCGAGGAACTGCGCGACACGCTGCTGGCGCAGGGCGCCGAGGTGGTGGAGCCGCAGCGCGAGGCCGCGGAGACGTTCGAGCGCGCCTACCCGATGCTGCGGATGCGTCGCGTGCTGCACCGCGAGGGTGAGTCCTTCGTCATCCTGCCGCGCGGGCGGGAGCTCATCTCGTATTACGCGAACGGCATCGCGCATCTCTGCGGCGCGTACGAGCAGCGGGTTCGCGCGCAGGACGCGTTGCCCGTGGACACGTTGGTCGGGATGTAGCGCAGCGGGCCGCTGCGCGCGCGACGGTTGCGCTTAGGGCTGTTGCGCGGCGGGCGGCGGCGCGGGGGCGTAGAGGCGCGCGGTGAGCGATCCGTCGGAGAACGCGAGGTACGAGTCGACGCGCACCACCCAGCGTCCCGCCGGCGGGGTCACGACGAGGCAGCGTTCGGCGCTGGTCTCGGTGAAGGACGCGCACTCGTAGGAGTTGAGCAGCGGCAAGCGGTCGAAGCCGAGGTAGAGGTCGGCGTCGCCTGTGCCGGCGAGCTCCACCACCAGCGAGTCCACGCCCGCAGGCAGCGTGATGGCGAACATCTCGAAGTCGCCCGACTCGCCGTTGATGCCCGTCGTCGCGACGCCGTCGGCCAGAGGGCGCTCGCCGACCTGCGCGAAGAAGTCCGCCTGGAGATCGGCGTCGGAGAAGGCCGAGTAGCCGTAGATCAGGATGTACCAGGTGCCGGCTTCCGGCGCCTCGATGATGCACTCCTCGACGTTGAAGCCGGATTCCGACGCGCAGTCGAGCTGGCCCGGTTCGGGCGCGGCGCCGAATCGCATATAGACATCGGCGTCGCCGGTGAAGCCGCTGAGCAGGATGCGGAGCTTGCCCGTGCCCTCGGGCACCGTGAGCTGGTAGGTGCGCTGGGAGTTGGTGGCGCCGCTGATGGTGATGGGCGTGCCCGGCTCGAGGATGAGCGGACCGGTGGGCGTCGTCGGCAGGCCCTCGTTGCAGGCGGCGAGGGCGAGGAGCGCCGTGCCGACGAGGGCGGCGACGAGGTTGGTCGGGCGGCTGGGCAGGCGACGGCGTGGCATTGCGTATGATACGCAGTCTCGGGCGCCGGGGTCCGCGAAGGGTCCGTTCCGGGGGCTTCGTCGGCGGACGGCCGCCCCTCGGTCGCACACCGGAGGCCCGTCGCGGTTGACCGCCCGCCTTCGCGGGGCTAGCTTGCTAGGCTCTGTTCCGTGCCGCCCGACCGGGCGATCCACGTAGTTACAGAAGTCCGAACACCTTAGGGTAAGATGCCGACGATCAATCAGTTGGTCCGGCAGAGCCGCAAGGAAGTCGTCAAGAAGGACAAGGCGCCGGCTCTGAAGGAGAATCCGTTCAAGCGTGGCGTGTGCACGCGAGTGTACACCACCACCCCCAAGAAGCCGAACTCGGCGCTGCGCAAGGTTGCGCGTGTCCGTCTCGTGAACGGCTTCGAAGTCAGCGCCTACATCCCGGGCGAAGGCCACAACCTGCAGGAGCACTCGATCGTGCTCATCCGTGGTGGCCGCGTGAAGGACCTTCCGGGCGTGCGTTACCACATCGTGCGCGGCAAGCTCGACGCCTCCGGCGTCAACGGGCGCAACAAGAGCCGCTCCAAGTACGGGACCAAGAAGCCGAAGGCTGGTGCCCCGGCTGGAGGTAAGAAGTAATGAGCCGCCGCAAGAGTGCCGTGAAGCGCACCATCCTGCCGGATGCGCGCTACGACAGCCAGACTGTCTCCAAGTTCATCAACGTCCTGATGTACCAGGGCAAGAAGTCCACCGCCGAGCGCATCTTCTACGGCGCGATGGACGTCGTCGAGGCCAAGGCGCAGCAGCCGGGCGTGCAGGTCTTCAAGCAGGCGCTGACCAACCTCAAGCCGGTCGTCGAGGTGAAGTCCCGCCGCGTCGGCGGTGCCACGTACCAGGTGCCGGTCGAGGTCCGTCCGGACCGCCGCACCGCGCTGGCGATGCGCTGGCTGATCAGCTACTCGCGCGAGCGCAACGAGAAGTCGATGGCCGAGAAGCTGGCCGCCGAAGTGCTCGCCGCCGCGAAGGGCGAAGGCAACGCGATCAAGAAGAAGGACGACACGCACCGGATGGCCGAGGCCAACAAGGCGTTCGCGCACTATCGGTGGTAAGTCGAAAGACTTGAGAGTTGAGACGTGAGACTTGAGAGGGGCGGGCCGATGATTCGGCCCGCCCCTTTTTCGTGCACGCCGGGGTGCCGAGTGACGCTGCGGTGACGCGAGCTTCCTAGGCTGCGCGACTGCCCTCTCGGCAATTCCTAGCGTTCGGTGGCAATCGAATTATGACACATTCTCCGTCGGTCCGACGCATCGTCCGCGCTCCGGCAGGTTCATTTCCCACACGAGGAGGTTGCTATGAACGGACGTCGTTGGCTTCGCTTGCCGCTCGCGCTGGCGTTGGCGGTTGGGATGATGTTCGGCGGCAGCGCGAAGGCTGAGGCACAGTCGCTCACGCAGGATGCCGTGAAGTGCGTCGACGACGCGGCGAACGAGCTCAAGAAGTGCGTGGACGACCTTCCCTGGTACGCCGAGGCGCTCTGCTATGCGCGCTACGCGTCGGACGGCATTCTCTGTGCGCCCTCGGTACTCTTCCAGAGCTGAACTCGCGATGACGCTACGTGCATCATCGAAGGCGCTGGTGCTGCTGGTTCTCGCCGCTTGCGGCGGGGACCAGCAGCAGGGCGTTGCCGAGGAGGATGTCCCGAGCATCGAGGTAGTGCGCCCGCAGTTCGAGCGCGCGCTGGTTGCATCGGACGGTACCTTGCTCTCGCCACGCGACGTCGTGTCTGGACGGAACTCGTTGCTTGTCCTCGACGAATCCGCCGACGAGGTGTGGGAGTTGCCGCTGGCGCCGTCGTCCGAGACGCGTCGTGTTTCGCGGCCGCGGAGGTTCGGGCAGAGCGGTGTGTTTGCGTACACCCAACATTCCGCAGGACTCTCCCTGCTCGGCGTCGACGGCGCGCTCCGCGTGATGGATGCGGCCGACCCGGACAAGCTCGAGCGCACGATTCGCGCGTTTGCGCCTCGCCACCGTCCCGTCGCGCTTGGCGAATCCGAGAGCGGCGGATGGGTGACGGTGCATTCCCTGCTCGTGCTGGCTGGGGACGCCGCCGCCGACAGCGTGATCGTCTCGGTCGTGGACACGGCGGGGCGCGTCACGCGCCGCTATGGCTTTGAGCGCGCGGGGCCGAGCCGTCCGAGAATGTTCGTTGCCGACTTCGTGAGCGCCCGCGCGCTCGGCGATCGCATCGTCATCGGCGGTGCCGAGCCTGCGCGCGTCATCACGGTGACCGCGGCGCGGGTGACGGTGGATACGCTCGAGAACGTGCCCGTGCGCGAGCTCAACGCCAACGAACGGGCCGGTCTCGATCGCGTGCGGAACGACGCGCGGGCGCCGCAGATGCTCCGTGAGGCTCGCGTTCCCGGGGGGCGCCCTGCGGTGCGAGGCGCGTTGCCGATAGACGGCGGATTCCTCGTCGTGGCGCAGGGCCGAGAGGCCGCGCAGTTCGTGGACCTCTACTGCGGGCGCAGCTTCGCGCGCACGGTCCTCGCGCGCCCCACGATCGAGGAGATCTTCGTCACCACGCACGGCATCGTCGCGATCGACGCACCCCGTGTTTCCGGCGCTGACGCGCCTGCGATGCTATCGTACTATGCGGCTTCCGACTTCCTCTCCGAGTGTGCGAAGTGAGCGATGCGTTCGTGACGGCTGCAGGCCTCGTGAAGCGCTACGGCACGGCACGCGCCGTCGCGGGTGTCGATCTCACGCTTCACAGCGGGCGCGTCGTGGGCATCGCGGGACCGAACGGTTCCGGGAAGTCGACGCTCGCGCGGTTGCTCTTGGGGTTCACGACGCCGGACGGCGGGTCGGTCACGGTCGGAGGCCTCGGGCCATCGATGTATCGGCAGCGCAACGGAGTCGGCTTCGTCCGTGAGGACGGAGCCCGCGGCTTTGACCGCATCACGCCGCGCGAGCTGCTTGCGCTGCGCACGGATCCGTCGGATCCATCGGTCGCGGCGGTCGGCGAGGCGCTCAAGCTCGCAGCGCTGATGGATCGGCCGATCGGTGTGCTCTCCAAGGGGCAATGGCGCATCTGCCAGCTTTGGTATGCGCTCTCTGCGCAGCCGAAGTTCATCGTGCTCGACGAAGCGGAAGCCGGCTTGGATCCCGCGGCACTCGAGCGACTGAGCAACGCGGTGCGTGCCGCGGCCGCGAATGGCGCCGCCGTCCTGATGCTCAGCCATCATCTCGACCAGATGGCGCTCACCGCCGACACATTGCTGTTTATGGCGCGCGGCAGCCTGCAAGGCTCCGTCGATCCGGCGGGGCGATCGGCGGCTGAGCTCCGCGCCGCGTACAGCCGGCTCGTGGAGGAAGCGTGAACCTCCAATCGTCGCTGACGCTCTACAAATCCCTGCGCGACTGGCGGCCGATGTTCGGCGGGGTGCTGCTCGCGATGCTGCTTGCGGTGCTCGTCGGGAGGCGGAGCATCGATTTCCTCAGTCAGGTCGTGTTCTACGGCTACCCGCTCCTCGCCATCAAGTCGATCGCCGACGGCTTCGCGTTTGCGCAGCGGGCGCCCGTGTGGGCGATGCTCGCCCAGCGCGGCGAGCCAGACACGAAGGCAATGTGGTCGCTCCTCGGGGGAGGGATGGCGATCTACGTCGGCTTCGCGCTCCTGTTGGGTGTCGGCGTCGTCGTGGGTGGCATCCTCCCTCCTGCGCAGGAGGGGCTGTTCAGCTTCTGGTCGCGCGCGCTGCTCTGGATGGTGGTCTGCGGGCTGGCGGTTGCGGCGACCGCGACGCTGTCGCGCAGGAGCACGGCCGGACTTGCCATCCTCTGGCTGGCGCTGCCGTTCGTGAATCGTGTCGCGCAGTCTTCACTGGAGTATTCGGACAGGCTGCGAATGGCCATCGACTTCTTGCTTCCGCCCGTGATGTCGCTCAATGCATTCGCCGATATGCTCGCCGGCAATGAGGTCGCATCGGCTGGGACGATCATCGCGCATATCCTGTTCTTCCCCTTGCTCTGCGCGACCATCATCCACGTTCGCATCAGGGCGCTCGCGAACCCCGAGCTGCCGCGAATCGAGTAGCGCGCGAAGCCAGGGCGGGGCCGAATCGTCGGTCTGCCCGGCTTCGCTCATCCGTCATCCGTCTTCCGTCGTATCAGTTGCTCCACGGCGGCTTCACGCCGTTCGACCGCGCGTACGCGATGAGCTGCCCGAGATGCTCGTGCAGGTGCCCGACCGTGCCCGTCATCCCCTGCAGGCGCGTGGCTTGCGTGCCGAACCAGTCGATGTTCTCGGTGATGTTCGCGTCGGTGTTCGTGTTGATGGCGCGATGCAGGTGGGCGAACGAGGCGCGCAGGTCGGCGATGATCTGGGCCTTGGTGAGCCCGCTGCGCGTTTCGTAGGCGACGGCCGTGCCGTACTCCGCGGTGATGCCGGTGGCGGCGGGGGCCGGCGTGCCCATATACACGGGTAGGATGTAGTTGTCGGCGGCGATGTGCTGCAGCACTTCGCCGACGGAGCGCACGCCCTGCGCGGGGCGCCAGGCGTAGGTCGATTCGGGGATGGCGGAGGCGAGATCGACGAGCTTCTTCTCCATATCGCCGATGTCGCGGTGCATCGTGGCCATAAAGCCCTGCTGGGCCTGTGTGACGGCGACGGGTGTGGCGAGCGCGGCGGCGGCGAGTACGGCGGCGATCAGCGTGGTCAGGGCGGGGCGGGACGGTCGGCGCATTGGGACTCCTGCGGAACGGGGGAGGTGGTGCATTGCGGCGAAGAACGTAACGCTATGCCAGACAGCCTGTTAGCCCCCAGCTGGCGGCGCTCCGGCGGGGACGCCGGCGGCCGAGCGGCCACGCGGGGCTGGGCGGCTTGCCGCAAGTGATTGCTCCCGCTTGACTTCGGGTGCGAACCGGGTACTTTTCTCGGGCTACGTCGAATCGCCCCCAAAAGGCAATTCGTCGTCGCAGGTGTTCGGCAGCATCGAACACCCCGGAGCACTGCGTTCCGGAACTATGGGCCCGCCTACGTCGGCTAGCACGGATTCGTCCGGTGACGCGCGGGGGGAGTGGACAGCCCGATCGATCCCGCTTTGGATGGTCAAAGCGCCGCGATTCCCGAAAAGCACGCAGGACAATTCAACGTCAGGGGATGGTTCGTGTTGGCCCCTGACGCGCCGTGGGTCCCCAGTCGCGCTCGAGTGGCGGCTGTACCCGGCGGATGCGGATGGACACCGGTTCCCCGGATGCTGCAAGGGGGGAATGCCTGGTCCAGCCGCGTTTTTGTTCCCACTGAGTCTTCTCTAAGCCTGACTGATTCGATGCCTCGTACGACCGACCTGAAGTACTATCGCAACATCGGCATTATGGCGCACATCGATGCCGGCAAGACCACGACGACCGAGCGCATCCTGTTCTATACGGGAAAGTCGCATAAGGTCGGCGAGGTGCACGATGGTGCGGCCACGATGGACTGGATGGAGCAGGAACAGGAGCGCGGCATCACGATCACGTCGGCCGCGACGACCTGCTTCTGGATGCGCCACGGCCAGTCGGACAAGAAGGGCGAGGGGCCGGAATACCGCATCAACGTGATCGATACGCCGGGGCACGTGGACTTCACCGTCGAAGTGGAGCGTTCGCTCCGCGTGCTCGACGGCGCCGTGACCCTGCTGGACTCCGTGGCCGGCGTGGAGCCGCAGACGGAGACGGTGTGGCGCCAGGCGGACCGCTACAAGGTCCCGCGGATGATCTTTTCGAACAAGATGGACCGCGTCGGCGCCAACTTCGAGCGTTGCGTGGCGATGATCCAGGACCGCCTGACCAAGGACGCCCTGCCGATCCAGCTGCCGGTGGGTTCGGGCGAGCTCTTCACGGGCCACATCGACCTCGTCGAGCGCAAGCAGTACATCTTCGACGTCGAGACGCTGGGCAAGACGTTCACCGTCGTCGACGTGCCGGCCGAGTTCAAGGACGCGGTCGAGACCGCGCGCGCGGCGCTGATCGACAAGGTCGTCGAGCACGACGAAGCGTTGATGGAGAAGTACCTCGGCGGCGAGGAGCTGACGGTCGAGGAGATCCGCCACGCGATCCGCGTCGCGACCTGCGCGATGAAGTTCGTGCCGATCCTCTGCGGCGCCTCGTTCAAGAACAAGGGCGTGCAGGCGCTGCTCGACGCGGTGATCGACTTCCTCCCGGCGCCGAACGACGTCCCGGCGATCGAGGGCCACGCGCCGCAGCACGACGACACGGTCGACACGCGCGAGGTCTCCGACGACGCGCCGTTCGCGGCGCTGGCGTTCAAGGTCGCCACCGACCCCTTCGTCGGCCGCCTGACGTTCTTCCGCGTGTACTCCGGCGTGCTCAAGGCCGGCGCCCACGTGTACAACAGCTCGCGCGACAAGCGCGAGCGCATCGGCCGCCTCCTGCAGATGCACGCCAACAAGCGTGACGAGATCGAGGAAGTGCGCGCCGGCGACATCGCCGCCGCGATCGGCCTCAAGGACACGCGCACGGGCGACACGCTCTCCGACGAGGCGAAGCCGATCATCCTCGAGGCGATGAAGTTCCCGACGCCCGTCATCGACGTCGCGGTCGAGCCGAAGACCAAGGCCGACCAGGACAAGATGGGCATCGCGCTGAACAAGCTCGCCGAGGAAGACCCGACCTTCCGCGTCCACACGGACGCCGAGACGGGCCAGACGATCATCTCGGGGATGGGCGAGCTGCACCTCGAGATCATCGTCGACCGTATGCTGCGCGAGTTCAAGGTCGAGGCGAACGTGGGCCGTCCGCAGGTGGCCTACCGCGAGACGATCAAGAAGCGCGTGGACAAGGTCGAGGGCAAGTTCGTCCGCCAGTCGGGCGGCAAGGGCCAGTACGGCCACGTCGTGATCAACGCGATGCCGGCCGAGCCGGGCCAGGGCTACGTCTTCGAGGACAAGATCGTCGGCGGCGTGATCCCGCGCGAGTTCATCAAGCCGGTCGAGCAGGGCATCAAGGAAGCCCTCGAGAACGGCGTGATCGCCGGCTACCCGATGGTGGACGTGAAGGTCGAGCTGGTGTTCGGCTCGTACCACGACGTCGACTCCTCGGAAATGGCGTTCAAGATCGCGGGCTCGATGGCGATCAAGGAAGCGGCGCGCTCGGCGCAGCCGATCATCCTCGAGCCGATGATGAAGGTCGAAGTCGTGTCGCCGGACCAGTTCTTCGGCGACGTGCTCGGCGACCTCTCGGCCCGCCGCGGCAAGATCGGCGGGATGACGCAGCGCGGCGAGGCGCAGGTGATCGGCGCCACCGTGCCGCTGTCGGAGATGTTCGGGTACTCGACGCGCCTGCGTTCGATGACGCAGGGCCGCGCGGTGTACTCGATGGAGTTCTCGCACTACGAAGAGGTCCCGAAGGCGAAGGCCGACGAGATCATCGCGAAGGTCAAGTAAGACGGAAGTCGGAAGCGCACCGCAACTGCATTCGCTGTAACTCACTACCACCACTTCAGGACGCAACAATGGCCAAGGCAAAGTTTGAGCGGAACAAGCCGCACGTGAACGTCGGGACGATCGGTCACGTCGACCACGGCAAGACGACCACCACGGCCGCCCTGACCAAGATCTCGGCGGACAAGTTCGGCAACACGAAGTACATCGCGTATGACGAGGTCGCGAAGGCGTCCGAGTCGCAGGGTCGTCGTGACGCCACGAAGATCCTCACGATCGCGACGTCGCACGTCGAGTACGAGACGGATGCGCGCCACTACGCGCACGTCGACTGCCCGGGTCACGCCGACTACGTCAAGAACATGATCACGGGTGCCGCGCAGATGGACGGCGCGATCCTGGTCGTGTCGGCGGTCGACGGCCCGATGCCGCAGACCCGCGAGCACATCCTCCTGGCCCGCCAGGTGAACGTGCCGAAGATCGTGGTCTTCCTCAACAAGTGCGACCTCGTCGAAGACGCCGAGCTCCTCGACCTCGTCGAGCTCGAGGTCCGCGAGCTGCTCTCGAAGTACAACTACGACGGCGACAACGCCCCGGTCATCCGCGGCTCGGCGTCGAACGCCATCGCCGGCGACCCGAAGTGGGTGGCGACGATCGAGGAGCTCTACAACGCTCTCGACACGTACATCCCGGAGCCGACGCGCGAAGTCGACAAGCCGTTCCTGCTCCCGGTCGAGGACGTGTTCTCGATCACGGGCCGCGGCACGGTGGCCACGGGCCGCATCGAGCGCGGCAAGTGCAAGGTCGGTGAGGAGCTCGAGTTCGTGGGCTACAACTCCGACAAGAAGACGGTCGTGACGGGCGTCGAGATGTTCCGCAAGCTCCTCGACGAGGGCTTCGCGGGCGACAACGTCGGCCTGCTGCTCCGCGGCGTGGACAAGAAGGAAATCGAGCGCGGGATGGTGCTCGCCAAGCCGGGTTCGATCAAGCCCCACACGAAGTTCGAGGCCGAGGTCTACGTCCTCACGAAGGAAGAGGGCGGCCGCCACACGCCGTTCTTCAAGGGCTACCGCCCGCAGTTCTACTTCCGCACCACGGACGTGACGGGCGCGATCGAGCTCCCGGCCGGCACCGAGATGGTGATGCCGGGCGACAACATCTCGATGACGATCGAACTGATCATCCCGATCGCGATGGAGGAGCAGCTGCGCTTCGCCATCCGCGAGGGTGGCCGCACGGTCGGCGCGGGTGTCGTGACCAAGATCCTCGCCTAACAACAATCGGGCGCATTCGGGGAGCGAACGCTCCCCGGGTGCGACCAGTGGAGAATCAATGGCTGGACGTATTCGCATCCGTCTCAAGGCATTCGATCACGCCGTGATCGACCAGGCCTCGGCGGACATCGTGCGGACCGCGGAGAAGACGGGGGCCCAGGTCTCCGGCCCGATCCCGCTCCCCACGAAGACGCAGCGCTGGACCGTCCTCCGCTCGCCGCACGTCGACAAGAAGTCGCGTGAGCAGTTCGAGCTGAAGACGCACAAACGGGTGATCGACATCCTGGACAGCAAGGCCGTGACGGTTGATGCCCTCACGAAGCTGGACCTGCCCGCCGGCGTCGACGTCGAAATCAAGGTTGAGTAGCGCACAGACGCTGGACGGATGCTACATGACGGATGCTAGAAGCCACTGCAGTTCGCATCCGTCCTCCGTCATCCGTCCAATGTCTGACAGTCCTCCGGCACCAGTGGACCGAGCAAGTGGCTCGGCTACGCCGCGACTAACCGAACGAGTGAGCAAGTAATGATTGGTATCATTGGCAAGAAGCTGGGGATGACCCAGATCTTCGACGCACAGGGGCAGCAGATCCCCTGCACGGTGGTGGAGGCCACGCCGAATCCGGTGACGAAGGTCGTCACGCCGGAGCAGGCGGGCTTTGCCAGCGTGGAGCTGGGCTATGGCGCGCAGCGCCTGGCCCGTGAGTCGAAGAAGGGCGAGCGCACGCCGAAGGGGCGTCGCGCGACGAAGGCGGAAGTCGGGCACGCCAAGAAGGCGGGCCTCGAGGCGCCGCCGGCCGTCCTGCGGTCGTTCCGGCTCGACGATGCGCCCGGGAAGAACCCCGAGGTCCCGACGTACAACGTCGGCGACGTGATCAAGGTCGACATCTTCACCCCGGGTGAGATGGTGAAGGTGACCGGCACGTCGAAGGGGCGTGGCTTCCAGGGCGTGGTGAAGCGCCACGGCTTCGGCGGCGGTCCCAACACGCACGGCAACACGAAGCACCGCCGTCCGGGTTCGATCGGACCGGGCACCGACCCGTCGCGCGTCATCAAGGGCAAGAAGATGCCGGGCCACTACGGCGCCGAGCGTCACACCCAGATCAACCTGCGCGTCGAGAAGATCGATGCGGAGCGTAACCTGATCTACATCCGCGGTTCCGTCGCCGGCCCGACCAACGGGATCGTGCTCGTCCGCAAGCAGGGATAACCGATGTCCGAATCCAATAACTTCCAGGCAGCGGCCTTCACGGCGCTCGGCACCCCGCGCGATGCGGTGCAGTTGCCGACGGCGACGTTTGACGGCACCGTGAATATGCCGG
>DAOMNV010000020.1:0-41080 GCA_035444005.1 Gemmatimonadaceae bacterium | reverse complement strand
CTTCATAGAAGCCCGCAGCGCCAAGCGCGGCGATGCGTTGCAGCGTCGCCGCGAGTGCAGGCTGCACCAAGCGCTGGCCGGGGAGCAGCGCATCGCCGCCCGGCATCAGCAGGGCCATCGCCGCCGAATCCGCCGCAAGGCGCTGGCGCGCGGAGACGATCGTGCGCGAGAGCAGCGGCGTGACGACGAAGCCGTCGCGCGCGAGCGCGATCGCCGGTGCGAGTACGGTCGCGCGGTCGAGCCGCCCGTGACGCGCGTGCGCGTCGAGCAGTCCGGCGACCATTCCCGGCACCGCCGCGCCGCGCGCCGTCCGCAGGTCAGGCGTCAGCGTCGTATCGAACACCGCCCACGCGCTGTCGGCGCCGGTGCGCGGATAGAACAGCAGGTAGTCGCTGCGGCGTTCGCTCGCGCCGTACCAGACCAGCGCGCCACCGCCGCCCAACCCCGTCTGCGAGATGTCGGTGACCGACAGCGCGAAGGCCGCAGCCACCGCGGCATCCATCGCGTTGCCGCCGCGGCGCAGCATCTCCGCGCCGGCCGCCGCCGCATCCGGTTGCGAAGCAGAGACCATCCCGCGCTCGCCAACCACGCGCTTCCCGAGCATCGCGGAGCCAATCGGCAGCCCCGCATCCCGGGTGCGTCCGCCGCAGCCGGCTAACAGGAGTACCACGCAGGAGACCGCGACCGCCGGGCGCATAGACATAGACAAAATCATAATACGGTGGTCCGCAAGCCTGCGTTGAGACCCTCCTACATTTATGGGATGTTTCCTGACACCCCCGGACAGACCGGCGACATCTCGCTGACCGAGTTCGAGGCGCACACGCGACGCCTCGCCGCGTGGATCGCCGAGTACCTCGGCCACCCCGAGCGCCAGAGCGTGCTCGCGCAGGTCGCGCCGGGCCAGATTGCGGCGGCGCTGCCGGTGGCGATGCCGGTCGCCGCCGAGCCGCTCGACCGCATCCTCGACGACCTCGACCGCGTCGTGATGCCGGGCGTGACGCACTGGAACCACCCGGGCTTCTTCGCCTACTTCGCGAACACGGCGTCGGTGCCGGGCATCCTCGGCGAACTCGTGAGCGCCGCGCTCAACCAGGTGGGCATCCTCTGGCGCACGTCGCCGGCGCTGGCCGAGCTCGAGCAGGTGACCACCGCGTGGCTGCGCGACGCGATGGGCTTGCCGCCCCAGTGGTTCGGGATGCTCACCGACACTGCGAGCACGAGCACGCTGCAGGCGCTGGCCGCCGCGCGCGAGCGCGATGCCTCGCTCGACATCCGCGAGCGCGGACTCGCCGGGCGCACCGACGTCCCCGTGCTGCGCGTCTACTGCTCCGACCAGGCCCACTCGTCGGTCGACAAAGCCGTGATGACCTTGGGACTCGGCCGCGCCAACTGCGTGCGCATCGCCAGCGACGCCGAACAGCGGATGCGCGTGGATGCGCTGCGGGCGCAGGTCGAGGCCGACCTCGCCGCGGGGATGAAGCCGCTGGCCGTGGTGGCGACGCTGGGTACGACGTCAAGCACGGCGGTGGACCCGATCGCCGAGATCGCCGCGCTCTGCGAACGGTATGGGATGTGGCTGCACGCCGACGCCGCCTACGGCGGCGTGCTCGCGTTGCTGCCCGAGCGCCGCGCGATGTTCGCCGGCCTCGAGCGGGCCGACTCGCTGGTGGTGAACCCGCACAAGTGGCTGTTCACGCCGATGGACTGCAGCGTCCTGTGGACCCGGCATCCCGACGTGCTGCGCCGTGCGTTCTCGCTCACGCCGGAGTACCTGCGCACGCGCGAGCAGGATGTGGCGCTCTCGTACTCCGACTACTCGTTCCAGCTCGGCCGGCGCTTCCGCGCGCTCAAGCTCTGGTTCGTGCTGCGCGCCTTCGGGCTCGCGGGCATCCAGGAGCGCCTGCGCTTCCATTGTGCGTTGGCGCAACGCTTCGCCGGCTGGGTGGAAGCCGGGGACGGCTGGGAGCTGCTCGCGCCGGTGACGATGTCGGTCGCCTGCTTCCGGCACCGACCGGCCGGCGTGACCGACGAAGCCGCGCTCGAGCGCCACAACGCGGCGATCCTCGAGCGCGTGAACGCGAGCGGGCGCGTCTTCCTCTCGCACACGAAGCTTGCCGACCGTTACACGCTGCGGCTGGCGATCGGCAACCTGCGCACCGAGGAGCGGCACGTCGCCGACGCCTGGGCCTTGCTGCGCGAGGCGTCGCAGGGATGACCGATCCGTTCGTGCCGGCGCTGCCGGCAGCGCCACGCACCCGGCGCCGGTTTCCCGTGGTGCGCACGGCATTGGCCGTGCTCGCCTTCGCGCTGCTGCTCGTGCCGTTGCTGTGGTGGCGGCTGACGCCGCCGCGGGACGTCGGGGTCGTGGTCGTCGACAAGACGCTGCCGCACCCGCGATGGCGCGAGCACGAACGCGTGCATTGGTGGCTCGACTCCCGGCGCGTGCAGGACCCGCGCGGCGAGGTCGCGTGGCGGCCGGAGTCGGACTACGTGGGATACGATCCCGTCGCCGCGCGCGGCCGCGACCTCGAGCCGTCAGACCTCACGGACGCGCGGCTCGTGTACGTCGCCGACGCCTACGGCGTCTACAGCGGCGACTTTCCCGATGCGACGGACAGCGCCCGCACGTCGGCGCTCGGGCCGTCGCGCCTGATCTACGGCGGGATGCGCGACGCCGAGGTGGATGCGTTGGAGGACTTCGTCGCGCGCGGCGGCAGCGTGGTGGCGGAGTTCAACACGCTGGAGGATCCCACGGCGGGCACGGCCGCGGGCGACCGGCTCGGCGCATTGCTCGGCGTGCGCTTCGACCGATGGCTCGGGCGTTGGTACGGCGACCTTGCGAGCGACGACGAGATCGCGACGTGGATGCGCGAGCGCTACGAGCGCGTGCACTGGAAGCCGTGGCGCTTCAGCGGGCCCGGACTTGTCGTCTTCTCCGACGTCGACGACCGCATCGTGGTGATCGACTCCTCGGAGTTCACGGCGCGCTGGCCGGTGACGCTGGAGGTCGCGGTGCGCGAGGACCCGCTGATGCGCGGCGTGCGCGAGGGTCAGCCCTACTGGTACTGGTTTTCCGGCGTGACGCCGTCGGACAGCGGCATCGCGCTGGCGCACTTCGCGCTGCACGTGACGGACGCGGCGAAGGCGCGCCTGCGCGCAATGGGCTTCCCCGCGCGACCGGTGGCCGTGGTGCGGCACCGCGGCAGCGGCGTGCGTGCGTATCTCGCCGGCGATTTCGCCGACGTCGGCACGGCACCGCCGCCCCTCAGACGCACGCGCGGCCTGGATTGGCTCGCCCGCTTGCAGGGGCGCAGCGCCAAACCAGGCCGGCAGCAGCGGTTCTTCTGGCGGGTCACCGTGCCCATCTGGGACGGGATGCTCGCCGAAGCGACCCGCTGAACGGCGTCAGGGCGTCTTCGTCGGGATCATATACTCGTCGGTCTTCGGCCGGACCGGGAACTTGAACCAGCCCGCCACCTTCTCGCGCCACTCGTCGAGGATCTCGTAGACCGTCGGGATCACGAGCAGCGTAAGCAGCGTCGAGGTGATCGTGCCGCCGATGACGGCGCGGCCGAGCGGCGCGCGAAAGTCCGCACCCTCGCCTAGCCCCAGCGACACGGGAATCATCCCGGCGATGATCGCGAAGGTCGTCATCAGGATCGGCCGCAGGCGCACGCGCCCCGCCTCGATGATCGCCTCGCGCCGCGGCATCCCCTGCTCCTGCCCCCACTTCGCGAAGTCGATGAGCAGGATCGCGTTCTTCGCCACGATGCCCATCAGCAGGATCACGCCGATCATCGACATAATGTTCAGCGTGTCGTTCGTGATGAGCAGCGCCAACACGACGCCGATCAACGACAGCGGGAGCGAGACGAGGATCGCGATGGGTTCGAGGAACGAGCCGAACTGCATCACGAGGATGAGGTACATCAGCAGCAGCGCGATGCCCAGCGCCGCGAGGATGTCGCCGAAGACCTGCGCCTGGTCCTTGGCCTCGCCGCCGAAGGACCAGCGCACGCCCTCGGGGATCTGCATCCGGTCCAGCTCGCGGCTGATGTCGGTGGTGACCTCGCCCAGCGAACGCCCGGAGACGTTGGCCTGCACGACGATCACGTTGTCGCGGTCGAGGTGCGAGATCTTCGCCGGGCCGAGGCCCTGCGAGACGGTGGCGAGCTGGCCCAGCGGCATCATCTGCATCGGCGCGCCGCCCTGCCCGCCCACCGCGATCGGCAGGCGCTCGATGTCGCTGACGCGCGTGCGTGCCTCCGGCGCGAGGCGCACGCGCACCTTGCGGTTCTCGCCCGCGGGATCGATCCAGTCGCCGGCATCCACGCCCGCGAAGGCCGGCCGCAGCGACTGCGCGATCTGCCCGACCGTCACGCCCATCGAGCCGGCGAGCGCACGGTCCAGCGTGATCTCGAGCTCGGGCTTCTGGCCCTTCGTCGAGAGACTCACGTCAACCGCGCCGGGGATCGCGCGCACCAACTGCAGCACGCTGTCGGCGACGACCTGCAGCTGGCGGCCGTCGAAGCCGCGCAACTCGAGCTGCACCTGCTTGATCGCGCCGCCGAAGCCGCTGGTGAACACCGCGACCGTCGCACCGCCGATCGACTTCACTTCCTCGCGCAGCAGCGCGCCGAACTGGTCCTGCGAGAGTTCGCGCGTGGTCTTCGGCGTCATCCGCACGTACACGGAGCCGAGGTCCACGGCGCCGAGCGCCTCGGAGGGATCCATCCCGCCGCCGGCGCCGACGGTGGCGAAGGTGTAGCGCACCTCCGGATGCGCGCGGGCGAGCCGCGCGGCCTCTTCCGTCTTGAGGCGCGTGTACTCGAGGTTCGAGCCCGGCGGCGTCTCCACCTGGATGACGAGTTCGGCGTTGTCGCTCACCGGCACGAAGCCAAAGCCACCGAACGTCGCCTGCAGGAACAGCGCGCCGAACAGCGAACCGCCCGCCAGCACGATGATCGCCAGGCGATGGTCCAGCGCCCAGCCGATGACCTTCGTGTAGCTGCCGGCCATCCGGTCGAACCATTCGTTGAAGCGCGTGATCTTGCGCGAGAGCCAGCTGCGATGCTCGTGCTGCTCGATCTCCGGGTCCGGCCAGTAGGCCGAGAGCATCGGGTCGAGCGAGAACGACACGAACAGCGACACCAGCACCGCGCAAGCGATGGTCAGCGCGAAGGGCTTGAACCACTGCCCCGAGAGGCCGGCCATAAAGCCGATCGGCACGAACACCGACACGATCGAGAACGTGGTCGCCGCGACGGCGAGGCCGATCTCGTCCGTGCCCTCGTGCGCCGCGCGGAAGTGGTCCTTCCCCATCTCCACGTGGCGCACGATGTTCTCGCGCACCACGATGGCATCGTCGATGAGGATGCCGATGGCCAGCGAGAGGCCGAGCAGCGACATCGTGTTGAGCGTGAAGCCGAACGCCCACACGGCGATGAAGCTGGCGAGCACGGAGATCGGCAGCGCGAGGCCGGTGATGACCGTCGAGCGCCAGCTGTTGAGGAAGAGGAACACGACGAGCACGGTGAGCACCGCGCCTTCGACGAGCGTCGACTGCACGTTGGCCACCGAGTCGCGCACGCGGTCGCCGGCGTTGCGGACGATGTCGATCGTCGTGCCCGCCGGCAGGCTGGGCCGCAGCTCCTCGACCGCGGCCACCACGCGCTCGGCCACGGTGGTCGTCGAGTAGCCCTTCGACTTCTTCACCTGGATGCCGACCGCCTGGCGGCCGTTGTACATCGCGGCCGTGCGCGGCTCGGCCGTGCCATCGCGCGCCGTGGCGACCTCGCCGAGGCGGATCGCACGGCCACCCTTCTCGGCGACGACCAGCTGCAGGAAGTCCTCGGGCGTCTCCAGCTTGCCCTTGAGGCGGATCGAACGCTCATCGAGCGCGCCCGTGATGCGGCCCACCGGCGCGGCGAGGTTCTGCGCCTGCAGGGCCATCACGACCTGCGCGACGGTGATGCCCGCCGCCTCCAGCGCCTCCGGCCGCACCTCGACCGTGAGCTCGCGCTCCACGCCGCCGAGCACCACCGCCTCGGCCACGCCGGGAATGCCGCGCAACACGCGCGTGATCGCCGGGTCGGCGATGCGCGTGAGCGCCGGCGCATCGAGCGTGCTCGAGTTGAGCGACATCTCGATGATCGGCTGGTCGGCCGGGTCGAAGCGCGTGAGCACCGGCTCCTTCATCTCGAGCGGCAACTCGGAGCGGATCGCGCTGATCTTGTCGCGGATGTCCTGCGAGGCCTGCTGCAGGTCCTTCTCGAACACGAAGAACACCGTCACGTTGGCGAAGCCGTCCTGCGCGGAACCCATAATGCGGTCCACGCCGGAGATGCCGGAGACGGCCTCCTCCACGCGGTCGAGCACCTCGCGCTCCACCACATCGGGCGAGGCGCCGGGATACGGGATCGCGACGTTGATGATCGGCTGCTGCACGTCGGGGAACTCGTCGGTCTCGAGGCGCCAGAGCGCGAAGAGCCCGAAGACGACCAGCGCCACCATCGAGACGATGGTGATCAGCGGCCGCTTGATCGCGAAATCGGAAATGAGCATCGGGAGTGGCGCCTCAGCGGCGGGTCGAGGTATCGGACGGCGCGCTCACCTGCACGCGGGAGCCGACCGTGATGCCGAGCGCGGCGCCGACGAGCACGGTGTCGCCGGCCGCGAGGCCCTCGACGATCTCGATCGCATCGCGGGCGCGGTCGCGCGCGCCGAGCGTGACCGGCACGCGTTCGGTGCTGCCGTTGCGGAGGCGGATGACGACCGGCGTCAGGCCGCGTTCGTCGACGGCCGCCGTCGGCACGAGCAGCGCCTCGCGCGATTCGCTGGCCACGCGGCCCTCGGCGAACAGCCCGGCGACGAGGTTCTGTCCCTGGTTCGGGATGCGCACGAAGAGCCGCACCTGCCGCGTCTGCGGATCGGCCTGCGGATTGATGCTCGAGATGCGACCCTCGAAGCTGCGGCCGGGATAGCCCGTCACCGTGAAGCGCACCGGCGCGACGACCCGCAGCATCGCCAGATCGCTCGCCGGCACGGCGGCTTCGAGGCGCATCGTGCTCGGGTCCACGACGGCGAACAGCGGGGCGCCGGGGTTCACGATGTCGCCGGGATTCACGAAGCGCTCCGACACGACGCCGTCGTAGGGCGCAAGCACGTTCGCGGCATCGCGGGCCTTCTCGGCCTGCGAGAGCCGCGCCCGCGCGTCGTCGAGCATGGAGCGGGCGCCGAGATCGGCGCGGCGGGCGTTCTCGAGATCGCGATCGGCCAGCGCGCCGGCGGCGTGCAGGCGTTCGGCGCGCGAGAGCTCGCGGGCGGCGAGGTCGGCGGATTGTTGCGCGGCGGTGAACCCGCTGCGCGCGCCGAGGTACGCGTCCTGGATCGCGCGATCGTCGATCTTGGCCAGCGAGGTGCCGCGCGTGACGGCCGCGCCGGGATCGACGTTCACGCTCACGACGGCGCCGGGCACTTCGGCGCGGATCTGCGCCGTGCGCTCGGCGACCAGCGATCCGGAGAGCAGCGGACCGATGGACAGCGAGCTACGCTCGGCCACCGCGATGCCTTCGGGCCCGACGTTGACGGTGATCGCTGCGGCGGGCGGTGCCTCGCTGGCGTCGCCGCGCCCGCAAGCGGCGGCAACGATGAGTGTGAGGGCGGCAAGCGTCGTGGTGGCGAACGTACGCGAGAACATCGGAATCATCCCCCGCAGCGCGGGTGTGTGGGTGTGCGTGGAGCGTGACGTGGCGTGCGACATCAGCGGATGCCTCCCACGGCGAGCGGGAGGTCCTTCAGCAGGGCGAGGCGCAGGCGCGCGATCTCGAGGTCGCGCGCGGTCGTGACGCGCTGCAAACGCGCCTGCTCGAGCTGCACGCGGGCTTCGGTGAGTTCGACCGGCGTCGAGATGCCCTCGGTGAAGCGCACCTCGGCGATCGCGTAGGCGCGCTCGGCCTGCGCGTCGGTGCCGACGGCGGCCTGGTACGCCGCAGCCGCCTGCTCGTAGGCCGTGATGGCGAGCAGGGCGTCGACTTCCGCGCCGTCGCGTGTCTGCTCGAGCCGCGCCCGCGCTTCGGCGACGTTCGCCTGCGCGACCATCTTCTGCCCCGAGGTCAGTCCGCCGTTGAACACGGGAAAGCTCACGCCGAGCGAGACGGTCCAGTTGGGGAAGTAGAGATCGAAATCGCTGGGCAGGAAGGTGCCGTCGGGCGGATACGCGAAACGCTGGTACGTCGAGCTCAGCTGCACGCTCGGCAGGCGCGCGAGGCGCGCGGCGGTGAGCGACTGCTCCGCGGCGTTGAGCTGGGCCTGCGCCTGACGCACCGTCGCGCGCTCGCTGGCGGTGGTGTCCGGCGTGAGCTGCCGCGCGTCGGCGAGCGTGACCGGCGCGAGCGCGGCAGCCATCGCCGCGCCCTCGTCGCGGATCGGCGTCGTGAGCGTGAGCGCCTGGCTGGGCGGCAGGCGCAGCAACTGCTTGAGGCGCAGCTCGGCGGCCTGCCGCGCTCCGCGGGCCTGGATTGCCGTGGGGCGTTGGTTGTCGCGCGTCACCTGTGCGCGCAGCAGGTCGAACTCCGACGCCGTGCCGACTTCGCGCGCGAGACGCACCTGCGCGAGCGTGCGTTCGGTGAGCGCCAGCGTGGAATCGGCGATCTCGGCGAAGCGCTGTGCGGCGACGGCGTCGTAGTAGGCCTGCGCGACGTCGAGCAGGGCCTGCGCCTTCGCCGATCCGAGCGCGATGTCGGCGGCGTCGCGCCCGGCTTCGGCGCCCGCGCGCTGCGCGCTGAGCCGACCGGCGGTCCAGAGGTTCTGCGTCGCGCTGAGCGTGAAGATGAACGTGTTGGGTGCCGCGAAGATGCGGGCGAGCGGCGAGTCGGCGAGACCGGGGCCGCCGCCCGAGCTGGTGTCGGGGAACTGCTTGGCGATCTCCTGGAACTGCAACTGCAGCGCGCGCTGGTAGTTCGCGTTGCCGTTGATCTGCGGCAGCAGCGCACTGTTGGCCTGGCGCAGCTGGCCGCGCGCACGATCCGCGCCGGCAGCGGCGGCGCGCACGTCGGCACTGCGCTGTTCGGCCATCCGCAGCGCATCGCCAAGCGAGAGCGCATTGGGCGCCGCCTGCGATGCGGGCACCGATGCCGTGGACTGCGCGTCGAGCGAGGGCGGCGTCAGGAGCAGCAGCAGGGCGGCGACGGTGGCGCCGATCGAACGCAGGAAGAGTCGCACATAGGTCGCCGGCGCCTCGGCGCGCGGCGGAAACATCTCTGGCATCAAGTCACGCCCCATAGCGTCGGCGAAGAGTGTCCCCAGGAGCATCGCGGCCGCCGACTTCGTTTCGGCATTCGGCGGAACCATCCGCTGCTGCGCGAGGCGCTCGAGGTATGCCGAGAGCTCCGCGTAGGAACCCTCGGGATGCAGGGCCGTGCAACCGGCGCACTGCGGGTACTGATGGAGGTCGGCGAGCGAGGAGCGGATCATTCCCGCCGACTCGAGCATATAGGCGTGATCCGCCGCCGCCCATTCACTGAGCTCTCGCTGCGGATCGACCGGGACGAGCGGCAGCGCCGGACGCGCCGCGGACTCGGCGCGAGTGCGCAGCGCTTCCTCGATGAGTGCGCCCTTCGAACCGAAAAGCCGAAAGAGCGTCACTTCGTTGACACCCGCTTCCTCGGCGATGCGTCGTGTGGTGGCGCCGCGGAATCCGGCTTCACCGTAGACGCGAATTGCGGCGTCGATGAGCTGCTGTTTTGTGGGTTCTGTCATCCGTCGAGTGGCTGGTGCGAGACTGCGGACCCCGTAAGGCAAGCGACTGCTTGCTTACAACGTGTCGACCTATGTTTCGGTTTCAGTGACACATTCCATTGGAATCGAGCGATGCTCGTCCAGCATAGTACGGCTTTTATTCGGTAAATTGCAAGCGGATGTCCGGTTTCCCCTCATTCGCTTTCCTTATAGATGGGGTGGCGTCGGGAACGCCGTCCGTGTTCTGTGGGATTGCTGCAGTGTCCCCCTACTTTTCCGCAGATGAAGCAGAAGCCCGAGAATCCCGCGCTGGCCGAGAAGCTGACCGCACTGCAGTACGAGGTGACGCAGTGCAGCGCGACCGAGCCGCCGTTCCGCAACGAGTTCTGGGACCATCACGAGCCGGGCATCTACGTCGATGTCGTCTCCGGTGAGCCGCTGTTCTCGTCTACCGACAAGTTCGATTCCGGCACGGGCTGGCCGTCGTTCACCAAGCCGCTCGTCGCGCGCCAGGTGACGGAGCACGAGGATCGCTCGTACGGGATGCGGCGCGTCGAAGTGCGTTCCTCCGACGGCGATTCGCATCTCGGCCATCTGTTTCCCGACGGGCCCGCGCCGACGGGCCTGCGCTACTGCATCAACTCCGCGTCGCTGCGCTTCATCCCGGCCGCGCGATTGACCGTCGAGGGATATGCGCAGTTCGCGGCGCTGTTCCCGACAATCGCGCAGGAGGGTGCGTGACGCTCGAGACGGCGACGCTCGCCGGCGGTTGCTTCTGGTGCCTCGAGGCGGTGTACCTGCAGTTGCGCGGCGTCGAGGGCGTGAAGAGCGGCTATGCCGGCGGGCACGTGCCCAACCCGACCTACGAGCAGGTCTGCGGCAAGCAGACGGGGCACGCCGAGGTGGTGCAGCTGCGCTTCGATCCCGACGTGATCTCGTATGGGGAACTGCTCGACGTGTTCTTCACGATCCACGACCCGACCACGCTCAACCGGCAGGGCAACGACGTGGGCCCGCAGTATCGCTCGGCGATCTTCACGCACGACGACGAGCAGGCGCGCGTCGCGCGGGAGAAACTGGCCGCGGCGCAGGCGCATTGGGACGATCCGATCGTGACGGAGCTGCAGCCGCTGGAGACCTTCTGGCCGGCCGAGGCGTACCACGACAACTATCTCGAGCGGAACCCGCAGAATCCGTACTGCGCGGTGGTTGTCGCGCCCAAGGTGGCGAAGGCGCGGAAGACGTTCTTCGACAAGCTTAAGAAGTAACTGCGGACTGCGTTCACCACGGAGGCACGGAGGCACGGAGACTGCCCGAGGATGCTGAAGGAGTCCGGACCGATGCCTCGGTCGCGGACCCTTCAAGCACTGCAGTTCCTGCCGTTGCAGTCTCCGTGCCTCCGTGTCTCCGTGGTGACATCGTTGTTGTTGTAGCTTGTACCGTATGACACTTCGCACTCTCTCGACGCTGGCGATCATCGCCCTCTCGGCCAGCGCGCTGGACGCGCAGGCCGCACCCGATGCCTTCCTCGACGGCCTGCGCGCGCACTGCGGCAAGGCCTACGAAGGCCGCATCGTCAATCCGCAACCGGCGGACACGGCGTTCTCGAGCCAGCGGCTGGTGATGCACGTGCGCGGCTGCGGCGACACGCTGCGGGTGCCCTTCCACGTGGGCGCGGACCGTTCGCGCACCTGGGTGCTGACGCGCACGGCAAGCGGCCTGCGGCTCAAGCACGACCATCGGCACGAGGACGGCAGCGAGGATCGCGTCACGCAGTACGGCGGCGATTCGCGCGCGAGCGGCACCGCGATGCGGATGGAGTTCCCCGCCGACAGCTTCACGGCGGCCCTGCTGCCCGCGGCGCGCACCAACGTCTGGACGGTCGAGCTGACGCCCACGCAGTTCGTGTACCAGTTGCGCCGCGAGGGCTCGGACCGCCGCTTCCGTGTGGAGTTCGACCTCACCAAGCCCGTCCCCGCACCGCCGGCCCCGTGGGGATTCGAGCCGCGGTGAGGCACATTCCGGGCGCATCGGCGTAAATTCCCCGTATGACGTACGCGATGCCGATCCTCCGCTCCCTACTGCGCGTCCTCGCCGTGACGGCGTTGGCCGTCGTGCCCGGCGCGCTGTCCGCGCAGACCGCCGTCGTGCGCGGCATCGTCACCGACTCCGCCGGCAATCCGCTGCGCGGCATCGAGGTGCTCGCGCTGCAGCAGGAACGTTCGACGCGCACCGGCAACGACGGTCGCTTCGTCCTCCGCGGCCTGCCTTGGGGCCAGGTCGTGCTGATGGCCCGCCAGCCCGGCTGGCGCGCGCAGGAGCAGGTCGTGCGCATCAACGACGACGGCACATCGCGCGAGCCGCGCTTCGTGCTGCTCCGCGCCATCCCGACGCTCGACACCCTGCGCATCGTCTCGCAGGACGGCTGTGCGGCGACGCAGTACGCGGGCTTCGAGTGCCGGCGCCGCGCCGGCATCGGACAGTTCCGCGGTCCGGAGGAGCTCGAGGCCATCCGGGCGCAGCATATGGCCGATATGTTCGAGGGGATGACCGGCCTGCGCCGCGAACCCTTCCGCGACGTGGAGCGCGGCCGCCTCGACTGGACCGTCGCCTCGACCACCGGCTGGCGCTGCCTCACCGAGGCGTACAACGGCCGCTTCCGCACGGCCCGCGAGGAAGTCATCTACCCCGAGCACATCTACGCGATCGAGTACTACGACGTGTACGAACGCGTGCCCGAGGCCTACAAGCGATTCGCCTGGCCCAACAACCAAGACAAGCCCTGCGCGCTGGTCGTGTACTGGACCAAGGTCTACGTCGAGGAGAACGGCCCCCCGCGGCGCTAGATTCCCCGCGTGACGCTGCTCCTCACGCTGCTCTTCATCTGCTCCGGTGCGGCCGGGCTCGTCTACGAGTCGCTGTGGAGCCGTTACCTCGGGCTCCTCGTCGGCCACGGCGCCTACGCGCAGGTCCTCGTCCTCGTCATCTTCCTCGGCGGGATGGCCCTCGGCGCCGCCGCCATCGCGCGGCGTAGCGCACAGATCGCGAACCCGCTGCGCTGGTATGCCGCCATCGAGGCCATCGTCGGACTGCTCGGCCTCGCCTTCCACGACGTCTTCGTCGCGACCAGCGGCTTCGCCTACGACACGCTGTTTCCCGCCCTCGGCAGCGGCGTGAGCGTCACGCTGGCCAAGTGGACCTTGGCCGCGTTGTTGATACTGCCGCAGTCGCTGCTGCTCGGCGCGACCTTCCCGCTGATGACCGCCGGCGCGCTGCGCCTCGTACCCAGCGCACGCGGCGGCCACACGATCGCGGTGCTCTACTTCGCCAACTCCCTTGGCGCCGCGGTCGGCGTGTTGCTCGCCGGCTTCTGGCTGCTCGCGCTCGCCGGGCTGCCCGGCACGCTGGTGGCGGCGGCGACGGTGAATCTCCTCGTCGCGGCGGCGGCGTGGGTGATCGGTGGAGCCTCGGGACGGGCAACGAATGACGGAAGTGAACTGCCGACGGCTCCGTTGCCAGACAGGGCTCCGCTGCCGTCCGGACGACTCGCTCAACTCCTGCTCACGCTCGCGTTCGGCACGGCGGTGGCCTCGTTCATCTATGAGATCGCCTGGATCCGGATGCTCTCGCTGGTCCTCGGCAGCGCGACGCACGCCTTCGAGTTGATGCTCTCGGCGTTCATCCTCGGCTTGGCCATCGGTGCGTTCGCGGTGCGACGCCGCGCCGACGGCACGGGCGATCCCCTGCACCAGCTCGGCCTCGTGCAGGTCGCGATGGGCGCGGCGGCCATCCTCTCGCTGGGCTGGTACCTCGACGCCTTCGACGGGATGGCGGCGCTGATGCAGACGCTGCAGCGCAGCGAGAGCGGCTATGTGGCCTTCCACGTGGGACGTTACGCGCTCGCGATGGCGATTATGCTGCCGGCCACGATCTGCGCCGGGATGACGCTGCCGCTGATCACGCGTGCCGTGCTTCGCACGGGTGAAGGTGAGCGCGCGATCGGCCGCGTGTACGCGTGGAACACCTTCGGCGCGATCGTCGGCGCGGGCGCCGCAGGCCTCTGGTTGCTTCCCGCGCTCGGCGTGCGCGGTACGCTGATCCTCGGCGGCGCGCTCGATCTCGCGTTGGGCTGCTGGCTGCTCTGGACCGCCGCCCCGCTGCGCGCGGGCGGTCGGCGCACGGCGCAGCTCGCGACGGCGGCGGCCGCGGCGGTGGTGCTCGTCTCGTCGCTGAGCCCCGGGTTCGACCCCTCGGTGCTGGCCAGCGGCGTGTTCCGCTACGGCAACGTCGGCGGCCGCGGCGCGCGCGACATCATCTTCTACCGCGACGGCCGCACGGCCAGCGTCAGCATCCAGATGGGCAGCGACAGCGGCTTCACGCTCGCGACGAACGGCAAGCCCGACGCGTCGCTGCAGGCGGTGTGGTTCGAGCCGCCGCGGCCCGAGGCGCAGCGACCGGCGATGGCCAGCGACAACGCCACGCAGGCCCTGCTCGCGCTGATCACGCTGGCCCACCATCCCGCCGCGCGCGAAGCCGCGGTGATCGGCCACGGTGCGGGAATGACCACGCACTTCCTCCTCGGTTCGCCGGCGATGGAACGCGTGACGACGGTGGAGATCGAACCGGAGATGGTCGAGGCCGCCGAGCGATTCGTGCCGGCCAATGCGCGCGCTTACGAGGATCCGCGCGCGGTCTCGGTGATCGACGACGCCCGCGCCTACTTCGCGACGGCGCCACGGAAGTTCGACGTCATCGTCTCCGAACCGTCGAATCCCTGGGTGAGCGGCGTCTCCGCGCTGTTCACCGAGGAATTCTACGCGCGCGCCTCACGCCAACTCGCGCCCGGCGGCGTGTTCGGGCAGTGGCTGCACCTCTACGAGATCGAGGACGCACTGGTGCTCGGCGTGCTCAAGGCGCTGTCCACGCAGTTCCGCTCGTACGAGCTGTATCTCACCAATGACGTCGACGTGCTCGTCGTCGCATCGAACGAGGACGCACTGCCCGCGCCGGACTGGTCGGTGTTCCGCAGCGAGGACATCGCGCTCGACCTCGCGCGCTTCCGTCCGCTGCCCGACGCGGCGCTCGATGCGACCTGGCTGGTGGGACACCGCCAGCTCGGTCCCGTGCTCGCCGCCACCGCGGCGTCGAACAGCGACTTCTACCCGCAGCTCGACCTGCGCGCCGAGCGGGCGCGCTTCCTCGGCGTGGAGGCGGGCGCCTTCGCCTCGATGCAGGCCGATCGCTTCGTGCTCGCCGACGCGCTGGCCGGCCGGCGCATCGCGCCGCTGGGACTCGACCGCGCACCGCTCTCGCACGCCCGCTTCGACGCGCAGGCGAAGTCCGTGCAGATGCGCCGCGCGGTGCGCGACGACGACAGCAGCGCCGTGTTGGTCGGCGTGCGGGCCGCGCGGCTGCGCGATGCGCGCATCGCCCTCGAAGTGGCCAGCGATCGCCCACCGCCGGACTGGCCGCTGTGGTTCGCCGAGTTGCTGCAGGTGGAGCGCGACCGGCACCAGGGCACGATGGGCGTGGTGGACCGCGAGTGGTACGCGCGCGTCGAGCGCTATCTCGAGCGCCAGCGCGCGCCCGAGGGCCTGCGCTCCTCCTGGCGATTCCTGCGCGCGGCCGTGAGCTACGATTGGCCGGCGGCGGCGGCCGAGGTGCGCACGCAGATCGCCGAGCGCGACCGCGGGCGCGCGTGGCTGCCGCCGGCGCTGCTGCTCGATGCGGCCGTGCTGGCCCGCCGATGCACCGGCGACGTCGCCGGCGCGCAGGCCGCCTTCGCCCGGTTGCGCGACGCCGCCGGGCGCGTGCCCGACGACGTGCGCACCCGGATGCTCGAGGCGATTACGGACGGGTCGGCGGAGCCACCGGCGGCTTGTTCTTGAAGTCACCGGCCTTCACGGTGGACATCCGTGCAAGGCTGATGTGCCGGCGCATCGCCGCATTCACGTCGTTCACCGTCAGCGCGCGCACCTTGTCCTCGAGCTGCTGCTCGAAGGCCATCGTGCGGCCGGTGATGTACTGCGCGGCGAACATCGACGCCACGAAGCCGTCGTTGGCTCGCATCTGCACGCGCTGCTGTAGCCAGGCGTTGCGCGCCGCGTCCAGTTCCTCGGCGGTGATGCCTTCGCTCAGGATGCGACCGATCTCCTCGCCGAAGGCCGTCTCGAGCCGCAGCACGTTCTCCGGTGCGTAGATCGCGTTGGCCATAAACGAGCCGACTTCGTCGAGCGCCTGTGCGCTCACCCCCGAGCCGACGCCGTAGCTGATGCCGTCACGCTGGCGGATGCGCGTGGCGAGGCGCGAGTTGAGGAAGCCGCCGCCGAGGATGAAGTTGCCGATCGTCAGCGCCGGGTAGTCCGCCGCGTCGTCGCGGAGGCGCAGGTTCTGGCCGGCGATGAAGAAGGCGTTCGCCTTGTCCGGCGTCTCGATCGAGACGTTGAACTGCGGCACGTCGAAGAACTGGCGCTCGGCCCGCGCGAAGGGCTTCGGGCTGCGCCAGCCCTCGAAGGTCTCCTTCGCCCAGGCCTCGACCTCGGCGCGGTCGAAGTCACCGACGATCGCGAGGTCGCCATAGCTCGCGCCGACGAGCTCCGTGTAGATGGCGCGGACCTGCTCGACCGTCATCGCCTCGAGGTTCGCGATGTCCTCGTCGAAGCTGGTCGTCGCCAGCGGGTGGCCCTTGGGATACGGGCTCATCCGACGGCTGAACTCCGTGGCGGCGAGCGCGACCGGTTCGGACTTCTGCGACTCGATCGCCGCGAGCTGCGCGCGACGGAGCTCGTCGAACTCGTTGGCCGGGAAGGTCGGCGTGCGGAGGATCTCGCCGACGAGGCGCAGGGTCGGCAGGAGGTTGTCGCGCGTCGTCGTCACCGACGCGATGATGTTGTTGCCCGCGCCGCCGATCGAGACCTGCGCGCGCAGGCGGTCGAATTCCTCGCGGATCTGCTGCCGCGTGCGCGTCTCGGTGCCCTTGTCGAGCATCGACGCCATAAACGCCGCGACGTGGTTGCGGTTGCTGAGCGTCTCGAGGTTACCGTGGCGCAGCGAGATGCGGGCCACGACCTGGTTGCCGCGCGTCTGCTTCTGCAGCATCGCCAGCTTGAAGCCGTTGGCGAGCTGGCCGCGCACGGTGCGGGCGTCGATGTTGGTCGGCGTGGGATCGAAGGCCTCGCCGGCGGCCACCGCGGTGCGGCCGCGATACGTGCGGGCGACGGAGTCCACCGTGGCATCGGAGACGACGGGGATCGTCACGCGGGTTGGTTCGTCGGTGGGGATGAACGTGCCGATCGTGCGGTTCTCCGGCTTGAAGTACGTCGTGGCCACGCGCTGCACGTCGGCCGGCGTGACGGCCGCGATGCGGTCCCGATGGATGAACAGCAGGCGCCAATCGCCCATCGACGCCCACTCGGAGAGGTCGAGCGCGATGTTCTGCGAGTTGTTCATCGAGAGTTCGATCTGGCGGCTGATTGCGGCCTTGGCCTGCGTCACCTCTTCGGCGGTGATCGGTTGGGCGCCGAAGCCTTCGACGGTGCCGATGAGCACGCGACGCGCCGAGTCCAGCGACTGCTCCTTGCGCAGCAGGGCAAGGCCGAGCAACACGCCCGGTTCGCGGAGCTGAAAGTTCTGGCTGCCGGCCTGCGCAGCGATGCCGGGCTGCACGAGCGCCGAGTGGAGCCGGCCGCCCGGCGTGCGCGTGAGCACCTGGGCGAGCACGTCGAGGGCGGCGAAGTCTGGATGCGTGCCGGCGGGAATCTTGTACAGCGCGATGATCGCCTGTTGGTCACCGACGCGACGCACCGTCACCTCGCGCTCACCGTCCTGGTCGGGGTCGCGCGTGTAGGTCGAGAACAGCAGGTTGCCGCGCTCGAGCGAGCGCTCGGGCTTCGGGATCGTCCCGAACTTGGCGGCGATCAGCCGCAACGCCGTGGCTTCGTCGAACTTGCCAGCCACGACGAGGATGGCGTTGTCGGGCTGGTAGTAGCGCCGGTAGAAGGCGCGCAGGCGCTCGATCGGCACGTTCTCGATGTCGGCGCGGGCGCCGATCGTGCTCTTGCCGTAATTGTGCCAGTCGAAGGCCGCCGACATCGCGCGCTGCACCGTGACGCCGATGGGGTTGTTCTCGCCCGACTCGAACTCGTTGCGCACCACCGTGAACTCGCTCTCGAGATCCTTCTGCGCGATGAACGAGTTCACCATCCGGTCGGACTCGAGGTCCAGCGCCCACTCGAGGTTGGCGTCGGACGCCGGCATCGTCTCGAAGTAGTTCGTGCGATCGTACCAGGTGGTGCCGTTGGGGAAGGCGCCGCGTTCGGTGAGTTCCTGCGGGATGTTCGGATGCTTGGGCGTGCCCTTGAACACCAGGTGCTCGAGCAGGTGCGCCATCCCCGTCTCGCCGTAGCCTTCGTGCCGCGAGCCCACGAGGTAGGTGATGTTCACGGTGACCGTCGGCTTCGACTGGTCGGGGAACAGCAGCAGCTTCATTCCGTTGGCCAGCGTGTATTCGGTGATGCCCTCGACGCTGGCACCGCGGGTGATGCCGGCGGGCGACGCGGCCGAGCGCGTCGGTGCTGGCGCCGCTTGCTGGGACTCGGCGACTCGGCCGAGCGCGGGGAGCAGCAGGGCCGCGACGAGCGCGGCGCGGATGGTCGGGTGACGCGGGGACGTGCGCTTCACGGTCGGGTCCTCTCTGGAATGCGTGGCGTGGGGGGCCAAGTGGTCAAGAACTTGGCACGCAGGCCGGCACTGTGCCAATCCGCTAATACAGCGCCGGCCCAGGCCGGATGCTGGACAGTTCCGAAACCGGCGCTCGACGCCGAGTGTTCATTGGATATGTCACGTCAACGTCGCTACGCCACCGCGGTCCTCTTCGCGCTAGTCGCATTGCTGCAGGTGCCACTCGAAGCGCTCGGTGCGCAACCGAGCGGCACGATCACGGGCACCGTCGTCGTCGCGGGCACGGAGCAGCCCATCGCCGGCGCGCAGCTGGTGGTAGAAGGCTCCGAGCGGCGCGCGGTCGCTGACGAGCAGGGCCGCTTCACGATCCTCGGCGTCACGCCGGGCATCTGGCGCGTGCAGGTGCGCGCCATCGGCTACCGGCCGGTGATCATCCCTGACGTCGCGGTGGGCAGCGGCCGGCCGACGACGCTGGCGATTCGTCTCCTGCCCGCACCGGTAAACGTCGCCGCCGTCGAGGTGAAGGCCGCGTACTTCACGCCGGCCGTCGAGGCGGCGACCTCCACGCAGACGCTGAACAGCGAATCGATCCGGCGCGCACCTGGCGTGCAGGAAGACGTCGTGCGCGCCGTCGCGCTCTTGCCCGGCGTCGGCGTCACGCAGCCGGGCCGCAACGACCTCGTCGTGCGCGGCGGCGCGCCGTTCGAGAATCTCTTCCTCGTCGACGGCATCGAAGTGCCGAACATCAACCACTTCGGCACGCAGGGCTCCACCGGCGGCCCGCTCTCGCTCATCAACGTGGATGCCGTCGAGCAGGCCACGTTCTCGGCGGGCGGCTTCGCCGCCAAGTACGGCGACCGCACGGCATCGGTCACCAGCATCACGCTGCGCGAGGGCAACCGCCGGCAGTTCGGCGGCGAGTTCACGCTCTCCGCCACCGGCGGCTTCGCCGTCGCCGAAGGCCCGCTCGGCGATCGCGGCTCGTTCTACGTGAGCGCGCGGCGCAGCTACCTCGACCTGCTCTTCAAGGCCGCGGGCTTCGGCTTCGTCCCCGCGTACAGCGACCTGCAGGTGAAGGCCGTGCAGGACATCGGCGCGCGCGACAAGCTCTCGTTCCTGTTCATCGGCGCCGACGGCACGGTCACGTTTTTCAACGACGACGCTGACCAGCGCTACGACAACTCGCGCGTCGCCGCGCCGTCGCAGCGACAGTACTTCTCCGGGCTCACCTGGCGTCGTCTCGTGCCGCGCGGGATCTTCGACGTCACGCTCGGCCGCACCTGGACGTCCTTCGAGACGATCCAGAACGACTCGCTGAACCCGCCGAACACGATCTTCCGCGCCTTCAGCACTGAAGGCGAGCAGTCGCTGCGCGCGGATCTCACGCTGCAGGCGTCGGCGCGCACGGAACTCAACCTCGGCGCCGTGGCGCGCTACGCAAGCGATCTCTCCTACGACCTGCTGCTGCCCGGCGCGCTGCGCACCGACGCCACGGGGACGCCGCAACCGCTCAGCGTCGACACGACGTTCACCGCGGACCGCCAGGCACTGTACGGATCCATCGCCTACCAAGCCACGCCCAAGCTGCGCGCCACGCTCGGGCTGCGCGGCGATCGCTACGGATTCCTCGACGGCACGATGCGCGCGAGCCCGCGGCTCGGCCTGCGTTACGCGCTCACCGAGCGCACTGCACTGACTGCCAGCGCCGGCCGCTACTGGCAGACTCCGAGCTTCATCTGGTTGGTCGGCGATCCCGCGAACCGTCTGCTCGATCCCTTCCGAGCGGACCAAGCGGTGGCCGGCGTCGAACATCTCCTGCGCGACGACGTGAAGCTGCAATTCGAGGTGTTCGCGAAGGGCTACGCGCAGTATCCGCGCCGCGTCTTTCGTCCACAGGCGGTGCTTTCGCCGAGCGGCTTCGACGACGTGACCAGCGACATCCCCTTCGGCCTCGAGCCGCTCGATGCGACGGCCAAGGGCAGATCGGTCGGCGCCGAGCTGTTCGTGCAGAAGCAGCTCAGCGACATCCCGATCTTCGGCTTGGCGAGCGTGAGCGTCGCGCGCACGACCTTCGACGGCGCCGATGGCGTCGCGCGGCCGGGCAGCTTCGACACGCGCGCCATCGCCAACGTCGTGCTCGGCTGGCGCCCGAATCCCAAGTGGGAGCTCTCGGGCAAGTTCCGCATCGCGAGCGGACTGCCGACGACGCCGTTCATCACCAGCGGACCCGATGCCGGCCGGCAGGACTTCACGCAGTGGAACGGCGGCGAGCGCCTGCCCGTGTTCCACGCGCTCGACCTGCGTGTGGATCGGCGCTGGAGCCTGCGGCGCACGCAGCTCGTCGGCTAACTCGACATCCAGAACGTCTATGGTCGCGAGAACGTCTCGGGGCTGCAGTGGAACCAGCGCGAGCAAGCGGTGCTGCGCAACACGAGCATCGGGCTGCTGCCGAGCATCGGGTTCAGCATCGAGTTCTAGGCGAACGGGGAGCGGCGAACGCCGAACCGCGCATCGGCGTATCTTGGGGCAGACCCCTACCACGGAGTACGCGTTCGTGTCTGTCCCCACGCAGCGTCCGTTCACCGCAGGCGCCGCGGCGCTCGCGCTCGTCGCCTTCGCGTCTGCGGTCGCGCCCGTTGCAGCTCCCGTCGGCGCGCAGCAGGGCTACCAGCAGCCGCCGGCCGCCGTCGCGCGCATCCTCGATGCGCCCGCGAAGCCCACGCTGCTCACCAGCCCCGACAAGTCGATGCTCGTGCTGCTCGACCGGCCGGGCCTGCCGAGCATCGCAGTACTCTCGGAGCCGGAGTATCGGCTCGCGGGCCTGCGCCTCAACCCGCGCACCAGCGGGCCGTCGCGACAGAACCCGTCGCGCGGGATGCGCGTGATGCCGATGCGCGGCGGCGAGGCGCAGCCGATCCAGATGCAGCTGCCCGCCGGAGGTGGCATCAGCTATCCGAGCTGGTCGCCGAACGGCAAGCTGTTGGCGTTCGTCGTGAGCACCGACGACGCACTCACGCTGTGGGTGGCCGATCCGACCGCGCGCAACGCGCGTCAGGTCAGTGCGCGCCGCCTCAATGCCGTGCTCGGTGCGCCCTGCAACTGGATGACCGACGCCGAGCTCGTGTGCACGGCCGTGGCAGACACGCGCGGCGCCGAGCCATCCGCGCCGACGGTGCCGAGCGGCCCGATCGTGCAGGAAGCGCTCTCTGGGCGCGCGGACCGCGTCGCCACGTACCAAGACCTGCTGAAGAGCACGCACGACGAAGCCTTGTTCGAGCACTATGCCACGAGCCAGCTCGTGCGCTTTGCGCTCGACGGACGTGCGACACCCGTCGGTACGGCGGCGATGGTCAGCGACGTGAATCCCAGCCCTGACGGACAGTGGATCCTCGTGACCACGCTGGCGCGGCCGTTCAGCTACTCGGTGCCGCTCAGCTACTTCCCGACCAAGATCGAAGTGTGGCGTCCGGATGGCAGCGTGGCGCGCACGTTGGCCTCGCGTCCGTTGATCGAACGTGTGCCCTGGGGCGGCGACGCCGCGCAGGTCGGGCCGCGCAATCCGTCGTGGCGGGCCGATGTCGCCGCGACGCTCACCTGGGTCGAAGCGCTCGACGGCGGCGACCCGACGCGCGAGGCGGCGAAGCGCGACCGCCTGCTCGCGCTCGACGCACCGTTTGGCGGCGAACCGCGCACGCTGCTCGAGACCGAGTGGCGTTCGCGTGGCGTGACCTGGGCGCGCGCCGACCTCGCCATCGCGCGCGAAGGCAACTCGCGCGAGCGCAAGGCGCGCGTCTGGCTGTTCGATCCCAGCGGCCGCACGGCGCCGCGGATGCTCTGGGAACGCTCGAGCGAAGACCGCTACGGCGATCCGGGCAACTTCCTCACCACGCGCAACGCGCTCGGCCAGAACGTGCTGCGACTCACGCCCGACGGACGTTCGGTGTTCCTCACGGGCACCGGCGCTTCGCCCGAAGGCGACCGGCCGTTCATCGACCGCTACGAACTCGCCAACGGCCGCACCCAGCGCCTGTTCCGGTCGGAGGCGCCGTACTACGAGAGCGTCGTCGACGTGCTCGACGCGCGCGGCACGGAGATCCTCACCAGCCGCGAGTCGCAGACCGAGCCGTCCAACTATTGGATCCGCAACCTCGTGCGCCGCATCGCGCCGATGCAGGTGACGCGCTTCGAGGATCCGGCGCCGGAGTTCGCCACGGTGCGCAAGGAGGTTGTGCGCTACACGCGCAAGGACGGCGTGCAGCTGCAGGCCACGGTGTACCTGCCGCCCGGCTATGACCGCGCGCGCGACGGCGCGATTCCCTTCCTCCTCTGGGCCTACCCGCGCGAGTTCGGCTCGGCCGATGCCGCGTCGCAGGTGATCGGTTCGCCGTATCGCTTCACGCGGCCCGGCGGCTCGTCGCATCTGTTCGCGCTGCTGCAGGGCTACGGCGTGATGGACGACCCGACGATGCCGATCGTCGGGATGGACGGCAAGGAGCCGAACGACAGCTACGTCGAGCAGCTCGTCGCCAGCGCCGAGGCGGCAATCGACCAGATCGTCGCGATGGGCGTCGCCGACCGGCAGCGCATCGCGGTGGGCGGCCATTCGTACGGCGCGTTTATGACGGCGAACCTCCTCGCGCACACCTCGCTGTTCCGCGCGGGCATCGCGCGCAGCGGCGCGTACAACCGCACGCTGACGCCGTTCGGCTTCCAGGGCGAGCAGCGCAGCTACTGGCAGGCGCAGGACCTGTACGAGCGGATGTCGCCGTTCACGTACGCCGACAAGATCAAGACGCCGATCCTGCTCATCCACGGGATGGCGGACAACAACACCGGCACGTATCCGATGCAGTCGGAGCGGATGTTCGCCGCGCTGAAGGGCAACGGCGGCACCTCGCGCTACATCCAGTTGCCGCACGAGTCGCACGGCTACTCCGCGCGCGAAAGCGTGGGGCATACGTTGTTCGAAATGCTCAACTGGCTCGACCAATACGTGAAGCCGCAGCGTCCGCGGATGTAGTGCGCGGCGTGGTTGCGCGGCTGTCGCGCCGCTGTCGCTACGCCTTACGCGAAACCCCCGACGCCACGTCGGGGGTTTCGCCATTGTGGGAGCGCGCGGCGAGGTGAATGTTACCCGTGCATTCGCGCGACGGCTGGGGCGCGAATGGATCTTCCTCGCGGGACGCCGTCAGGGAGAATGTGCCAAGGCAGTTCGAACCAAGGCACCGGTCGAGAGGTCGCTGGACACGACCGTAGCGGTCCGACAGGGCAGCACCCAGGGTTGGCCGTCCAACCTTGGCAAGAAGCGGTGGATCCGGCTGCTCAGGCAGCGACGAACCGGACCCCACACTTCACCAGCGAGTTGGAGACCCTCGGCCGCATCACTGTGGTCGGGGGTTTCCCTTTGGATGAAGCGTCCCGCTGCGCCAGCGACGCCTTAGGGCCGTCGCAGCGCCCGCCCGGGCCGCGCCGCGGTGAACACGCCGCCGTCCACCACCGGCACGCCGTTCACGAGCACGAACGGAATGCCCGTGGCGTACTGGTGCGGATTCTCGAAGGTCGCCGGACTGCCCACCGTCGCTGCGTCGAAGATCGCGACATCGGCGTAGCAACCCTGCGCGAGGCAGCCACGCTGCCCATCGAGCCCGAGCCGCCTGGCCGGCATCCCGGTCATCTTGTGCACTGCCGTCTCGAGCGAGATGACGCCCTGCTCGCGCACGTAGTGACCGAGCACGCGCGGAAAGGTGCCGTACGCCCGCGGATGCGGCACGCCCTGCCCCGGCCGCGTCAGCCGGCCATCGCTAGCGATCATCGCCTGCGGATGCCGCATCACGCGGCGCACATCGCCTTCGTCGATGATGTGGTAGACCATCGAGGCGCCGCCGTTGAGCTCGCCCTCGAGCACGAGCTTCGCCGCCGCCTCGAGACTCGGACCGACGCCGCGCCGTTCGGCGAAGTCGTACAGCGTCTTGCCCTCGAGCGAGCGGTCCCAGCTCACCGAGCCGAACTGCACGCGTCGCGTATCGCCGCCTCCGCGGTCCGTGCGCAGCAGCTCGACGATGCCGCGCTCGATGCTGTCGCGAAGCAACGGCTGCGCCAGGCGCTCACGCAGCGACTCCCGTCCGCCCGCCAAGGCCCAGGGCGGAATCAGCACGCTCAGCGAAGTCTGGCTGGCCGTGTACGGATACTGATCCACCATCACGTCGAGTCCGTCTGCGCGCGCCGAGTCGACCATCGCGAGCGTGACCGCCGTCTTGCCCCACATCAGCGCTCCCACCGCCTTGTGGTGCGTGAGCACGACCGGAATGCGCGCCTCGCGCGCGATCGTGATCGCCTCGGCTACGCCTTCGATCAAGCCGAGCCCTTCTTCGCGCAGGTGCGAGGTGTAGATGCCGCCGGAGTCCGCCGCCGCGCGGCTGAGCGCGACGACTTCGGCAGTGGTCGAGTAGAACCCCGGTACGTAGCGCAGTCCCGTGCTGATACCGAAGGCACCATCGCCCATCCCGCGGCGGATGAGCGTGACCATCTGCGCCAGCTCGTCCGACGTCGGCGCGCGGTTCTCGGTGCCCATCACCATCCGCCGCACGGTGTTGTGCCCGACGAGGTATCCGACGTTCATCCCCAACCCCGCGCGCTGCGCCGAGTCGAGGTACGCCGCGAGCGGGAACGGCCCGCTGCCGTCGGGCCCGCCAAGCGCGAAGGTCTCGCCCTGGGTCACGGCGCTCTTCGCATCGGGCATCGCGAGCAGCGGCTCGAGATGCGCGTGCAGGTCGATGAACCCCGGCGCGACGATCAGCCCGCGGGCGTCGATCACCCGTGCCGCCCGCGCGCGATCCAGCGGCGTCCGCGACACGAGCACGATCCGATCGCCAGCTATGGCAACATCGGCGCGGTAGCGCCCCGCACCGCTGCCATCAACCACCGTGCCGCCGGAAATCAGCAGCGACCACTCCGGCGCGCGCTGCGCGCGCAGTCCGAACGCAGACAGGACGGAAGCGACAAGAAGGAGCCCAGCCCACGCAGAGCGATTCATCTCAACTCCCAAGTCTCAAGTCTCACGTCTCACGTCTCACGTCTCATCAATCATCCGTCATCCGTCTTCCGTCCCCTACCTCACCGCGTCCATCACCAGACCCAAGAACTCGTTCACTGCCCGATTCTCGATCCATCGCACGACAACCACCAGATCTTGCTCCGGTGCGACAAACACGAGGTTCGTGCCGTTCCCCACGTGCCCAAACGCGCTCGCCGGCGCGCTCGGCATCCACTTCCTGTCCGTGTTGAGGAACCAGTTCATATAGCCGTACGTCGGCTGCGCCGGCGTCGGCGTGAGCGAGCGCCGCAGCCAGTCTTCCGAGAAGATACGACGCGTGCCCCACACGCCGCCGCGCTGCGTGAGCAGGCCGAAGCGCGCCATATCCCAGGCGTTGATGAACATCCCGCCGCCCCAGTGCCCGCCGCCACTCACGACCTGCACGGCGCGCCCGTCGAGCGTGATCCACGCGTTGTCGTAGCCGTTCCAGCGCCAGGTCCGCGAGGCGCCGATCGGCGTCATCACGTACTCATCGAGCACTTCGGGCAAGGGTCGGCGCCACACGTTCGTGGCGGCCAGCGCAAGCACATTCACGCGCACGTCGTTGTACTCGTAGACGCTGCCTGGCGCGTGCCGCGCGCGCGTGGTCCAGGTGCTCGCGTCCTGCGCCGGACGGTCCGCCCACTCCGGCTTGCCCCACAGCGTGCCTTCCCAGTCGCTGACCTGCCGCAGCAAGTGATCCCAGGTGATGCTGCGGTTGTGCGGCGTGTTCCACGGATCGATGAACATCGACTGCCCGTAGCGCGCACCCGGCTCCGATGGCGCCTGCAGGCGCAGCGCGTACGTCGGCGCCTGCGACATCCACACAGGTTCGTCGACGCTGCGCACGAGGCCGCGATCGACGGCGATGCCCGTCACCACGGAGAGAAAGCTCTTCGTGACGCTGTGCGTCATATCCACGCGATCGGGTTCGCCCCAGCTGGCGACGATGAAGCCGCCGCGGAGAATCACGCCCGTGGGTTCACCACGCGGCTTGAACGGCCCGATCCCCTGCCCGAAGGGTTCGCGCCCGAAGCTGCGATAATGGCTCTCTTCCATATCACGGGGCGCGCGCGCCTCGTTCTGCACGGCGAAGGCGATTGCCGCCGCGAGCTTTGCGCTGTCGACGCCCGCTGCCGTCGGCGTGCGGCGTTCCCACGTCGCGCCCGGCACGTACGCTTGCTGCGCGCCGCGCGTCGCCGCGCGTCCCGCTGCTTGGGCCTCGGCGCTAACGCCCCACGCACCGAGCGCCAGCAGCAACCCGAACACCGATCGCTTCGTCATATGCGTTTCTCCACCTGTGCCGCCGCAAGCCGCTCGCGCTTGCGCTTCGTCAGCGTCGGCAGCACGAACAGGTAGAGGCCTGTGAGCCACAGCGCAAAGACCACGATGCCGCTGGGCAGGAAGATCCAGAGCTTGGCCGGGTCGCCGAAGAACGAGCCGTCGTGCAATTGCTCGATGAGATCCGAGCGGCGATACGCCGTCTGCAGGACCGCACCGTCGGCCAACGCCAGCTGCAGCTCCCAACGCGTATTCGTGATCACCTTCACGATGCCCTTCGAGGGACGCACGTCCAGGCGGTCGATGTCCTCCCAGTCCGTCACGGCGGCCTGCGGAACGGAGCGGGCCGCGGCGAGGATCGTTTCCCACGCCAGGCCAGGCACCGGTACGTCGGTGCGCTGCTCCACCGGCTGCACCCAGGGGAGCTGCTTCTTGACCTGCAGCAGCAGCCCCGAGACGATGACGAGCAGGAACGGGAGGCCGACGGCGACTGCGCCCCAGCGGTGGAGGCGGCGGGAAAGGATGGACAGTTTCATCTTATGGGTACGCGGGAACGCGAGACGACGTTGCCCTCACGATGGCCTCCCCGCCCCCCACGCTCAACCCCGTGCGACGTTCCTGCGTAGCCTGAGGAGTCTCACCCCACCAAGGAGCCGTTGATGTCCCGTCTGTTCCGCCGCACCGTGGCCGTCGTCGCCGCGATCTCGCTCGGCAGCGCCGCGCTCGGTGCCCAAGCCGCGCCCGACTCCGCCCGCATCGAGCGCCTCAAGGCCGAGGCCCTCACGCGCGTCGAAGGCCGCGCCAAGCTCGTCCAGGAGATCGTCGACCACCTGTTCTCGTTCTCGGAGCTCGGCTTCCAGGAGTTCGAGACGCAGCGCTACCTCACGGGCATCCTCGAGCAGAACGGCTTCCAGATCACGCGCGGCTATGCCGGAATGCCGAGCGCCTGGGTCGCGCGCTGGGTGAGCCCCGCCGGGGCGCGGCCGGTCATCACGCTCGGCTCCGACGTCGACGGTATCCCGCAGTCGAACAACAAGCCGGGCGTCGCGTACAACGAGGCGCTCGTCGCCGGCGCGCCGGGCCACGGCGAAGGTCACAACACCGGCCAGGCGGTGAACATCGCGGCCGCGCTGTCGGTCAAGGAGCTGATGATTCGCGAGCGCATCCCCGGCACGCTGGTGCTGTGGCCCGGCATCGCGGAAGAACAGATGGCCGGCAAGGCGTTCCTCGTGCGCGAAGGGCTGTTCAAGGACGCCGACGTCGCGCTGTTCACGCACGTCGGCAACTCGCTCGGCGTCAGCTGGGGCCAGAGCGGCCAGTCGGCGCTGGTGTCGGCGATCTTCCGGTTCAGGGGGTCCAGCGCGCACGCGGCCGGCGCGCCGTGGCGCGGCCGATCGGCGCTCGACGCCGCGATGCTGATGGGCACGGGCTGGGAATACCAGCGCGAGCACAACGAGCTGCCGACGCGCTCGCACTACGTAATCCTCGATGGCGGCGACCAGCCAAACGTCGTGCCGCCCACCGCGAGCATCTGGTTCTATTTCCGTGAGAGAGACTACCCTCGCACGATGGCGCTGTTCGAGGCCGGCAAGCGCATCGCGCGCGGCGCGGCGATGATGGCGAACGTCGAGCTCGACACCGTGATGGTCGTCGGCTCCGGCTGGAGCGCCCACTTCTCCAAGCCCATCGCCGAGGCGACCTTCGCCAACATCCAGCGCGTGGGCCCGCCGCAGTGGAGCGAGGAGGACCAGGCGCTGGCGCGGGCGCTGCAGCAGGAGCTGGGCGGCACGCCGCGCGGGTTGCTCACGGCCTCGGACTTCACGCTCGAAGGCCCGCGTCCCGAGTCGCAACGCCTCGGTGGCGGCTCGGACGACATCGGCGACGTGAGCTGGAACGTGCCGACGGTGACGCTGCGCTACCCGAGCAACATCCCCGGCCTGCCGGGCCATAACTGGTCGAGCTCGATCGCCTCGGCCACGCCGATCGCCCACAAGGGCGCCGTGCAGGGCGCGAAGGTGCAGGCGCTGACGATCCTCGACATCCTGATGCGGCCGCAGGTCGTGGCCGATGCCTGGCAGTACTTCCGCGAAGTGCAGACGAAGGAGGTGCAGTACACGCCCTTCATCTCGCCGACGGACCAGCCGCCGATCTGGATGAACGCCGACATTATGGCGCGCTACAAGCCGGAGCTGCAGAAGTACTACTACGATGCGCGGCGCTATCCGACGTATCTCGAGCAGCTGGGCATCCGCTACCCGACCACGCGCGCCACGCCGCGGCCGAATATGAACGAGAACGACCAATAGTCCGGCGCCTTCCGCTCCGCGGGACTGCGTTCACCACGGAGACACAGAGACACGGAGACCGCTCGACTACAGCAAGAATTCTTGGGGGCCCGCTCCGAAACATCGGCGCGGGCCCCCAAGGCTTCCTGCAGTTGCTTCCTCCGTGCCTCCGTGTCTCCGTGGTGATTGCCGTTGCAGTTCAGTACCGGAAATAGTGCGTGTACTTCACCACCAACGCCCCGCGCTGCGGCTCCATCAGCTGAAACGCACGCTCGGGAACGGTCGGCCACACGGAATTCCAGACCACGAACAGGTCCGATCCCGGCGACGGCGTCCAGCGCAGACGGGCATTGAGCGCCGCGCGGTCGGACTGGTCATCGTACTGCACGAAACCCGTGATCGTCAGGCGTGGGTTCACCGCATAGTCAGCGCGCACGCGCGCCGTGTGCGCGACGAAGCCTCCGCCCGGTAAGCGCACGTCGTTGCGCTCGAATTCACCCAAGAACTCATAGTGCGGCTGCAGCCGCAGGCGCAGCGAGGTCTCGAAGTCGAAGCGGCGTCCCGTATAGAAGTCGCCGATCGACGTCTCCAACCGCGGCACCACCGGCCGGAGGTTCGCGCCTTCGAGCACCAGCTCCGCCCGCGTCCACCAGTACTCGCCGGCCGCGACCGACGTGCCAGGCACCAACGTGAACGCCGTGGTCGGCGCATCGAAGATGCGATGCACGTTGACTTCGATGCGGTCGCCGCTCTGCAACTGCGCCCCGAAGGGTCGTGCCGTGAGCAAGGCGTTGTCGAGCACGCCGCCGTCGGCCCACACGACGTTGTAGTTGAGCAGGTTGAACTCCCAGCGGCGGATGCGCCGCGCATCGCGCGGGCGCGGCGTGATCGCCGTGCTGCCAGCGAGGCGATGGATGCCGCGCTGCACCACGAAACCCAGCGCCGGGTCGAAGGCCTGCTCCACGCGGTCGTAGCGCATCACGATGTCCGCGTGGTCGTTGGGATAGTCGACCGCGAAACGATAGTGCGCACCGACCGTCCCGCCGACGCTATCGCGGCTCCACGCGGCGTTGCCGAGGAACTCGAGGTTGTCGCCCGAGCCGATGATGTACGGCAGCCGGAAGTCCACGCCGCCCGCCGCGGCACCGGGACGGCTCGCGCGATCGCTGACCGTGCCCATCGCACCGATGTAGCCGCGCCCGAGCACGTCGCGGCGCAGGCGCAGCACGCCGTCGCGCACCGACTCCGCCCCGTCCGTCACCGCGGCGATCGCGCCGAGCTGATAGCGACCGAAGCGCCCCTGCACGCGCAGCCCCGCCGGGATCGTCTGCGGCGCGCCGTCGGCGCCGAGTCCGATGCGCCGCGAGTAGAACATCTGCGTCTGCTGCTCGCGGCCGAAGCTGAAGATGCCCGCGCCTTCGGTGAAGAACGGCCGTCGCTCGGGAAAGAACAGCGGGAAGCGCGTGAGATTCACGATCTGCCGGTCGACGTCGGCCTGCGCGAAGTCGGGATTGGCCGTCACATCCACCGTCAGCGTGCGCGTGAGCGGAAGCTTCACGTCGAGCCCGGCACGACCGAAGGCGTTGGCTGCGCGGATCGGCGTCGAGCTGCCGTTGGGCGCGAAGCTGCGCTCCACCGGTGCGGCCTGCCCCAACAGATACGGCCGAAACTCCGCCCGCGCGCGCGGCGGGAGTTCGGAGAAGCCGGCGATCGTCCCCTCGCGCTCGAGGAAGCGCAGCCCTTCGGTGCGACGCCACGCCCGCCAGAGCAACTCCTCGTTCGTGCGCGGCAGGAAACGGCGGAAGTTCATCCCCATCTGCGTCACGTCATCGGGGTACCGCAACGTCGCCCAGGGAATCAGCATCTCTGCCGTCCAACCATCGTCATTGCGTTGCGTGCGCACGTCCCAGATGCCGTCCCACTCCTCGTTACCGCTCTCGAAGGTGACGTGCTCGCCGTCCCACATCGCGCCGTTGGAGTTGGTGCGGAAGTAGAACGCGCTGCGCTTGTCGGAGAGGCCATCGACCATCAGCGACACATAGTCGTCCGATCGCAGCTCGGCGTCGCGACGCAGTTGCGTGCGCACGATGCCGGCGACGTTGCGGTCGTAGACCCACCAGGCCACCACGAGGCCCTTCGGCGTGGCGAGCAACCGCACCACCGTGCGTTCGCTGGGTGTGCCGCCTTCCACCGGCTCCTTCTGCCGAAACTCCCAGATCGAATCCGCCTGCGCATACTCGGCTTCGTCCAGCACGCCGTCGAGACGGATGTCATTGGGCGTCGTGAACACGCGCGGCACGCGTTCGGCAACGGCTCCCGCTCCGCCAGGGTCGCCGGCGACCTGGGCGCTCGCCGTGAGGGGCAAGCACATCCACAGCGTACAGGCAGCGATCCATCGTCGCATCTTGGGCAAGATACCCTGTGGCGGAAGGGGCGGGGGCGCATCCGCGCGCGACGGGTGAAACCCGACGGCGTTTGCGGCCCGCCGCGGGTAGTATACAGCAGCTCTCACAATCCACTTCCATCCCCACACTGCCAATGCGCTCCATCCGCTTCGTCGCAGCCGCCGCCATCGCGCTCGCGGCGTCCACCGCTGGCGCCCAGGACGTCCCGTCCGGCGAACTGACCTATCGCGTCGTCTGCGCCACCTGCCATACGCTCAACCCGCCCTACGAGAAGGCGCCGCCGATGACGCACATCGCGCGCCACTACCGCCAGGCCTTCGCCACGGAAGCCGAAGGCGTGGAAGCGATCGTGCAGTGGGTGACCAAGCCCGAGGCCGCGCGCTCGAAGATGCCGGCGCACGCCATCGAGCGCTTCGGCATTATGCCCGCCTTCCCGCTGCCGGAAGAACAGTTGCGCGAAGTCGCCAAGTACGTGTGGTCGCTCGGTGCGCCGGCGGCCAACGCCGCGCCGGCCGCCAACGCCCAGCAGCACCAGCATACGCCCCCGCGCTGAGGAGCTTACGATGATCCGGTCCCGCCTGGCCGCCGCCCTCGGCGGCATCGTACTCGCGTTGCCCACGCTCACTGCGCAGGAAATCAAGGAGCGCGAGATCCGCGCGCACATCGAGTTCCTCTCCAGCGACCTGCTCGAAGGCCGCGCACCGGCCACGCGCGGCGGCGCGCTCACGGAATCGTATCTCGCGGCGCAGATGCGCTACCTCGGCCTCGAGCCCGCGGTGAACGGCTCCTACCTGCAACGCGTGCCGATCGACGTCGTCGCCGCCGAGCGTGGCGGCATCCGGGCCAACGCCAGCGGCAAGGCCACGGCGACGCTGCGTGACCCCGACGACGTCGTGCTCTGGGCCGGATCGTCCACCGAGACTAGCGCCGCGCGCGCCGAGGTCGTGTTCGTCGGCTACGGCGTGAGCGCGCCGGAGTTCCGCTGGGACGACTTCAAGGACGTCGACGTGCGCGGCAAGATCCTCCTCGTGCTCGTCAACGATCCACCGGCACCCGCGCGCGAACCGCAGCTCTTCGGCGGCCCCGCGATGACGTACTACGGCCGTTGGACCTACAAGTTCGAGGAAGCCGAGCGGCGCGGAGCGGCCGGGATGCTCATCGTGCACAACACCGAGCGCGCCGGCTACGGCTGGGCGACCGTCGTCGGCAGCTGGGCCAAGGAGCAGCGGATGCTCCCGCGCAGCCCGCAGCTCCCCGCCCCGCTCAGCTTCCGCGGCTGGATCACCGAAGACGCAACCACCGCGCTGCTGCGCCAGGCCGGCCTCGACCTCGCGCGCCTGCGCCGCGACGCCGAGTCGCGCAACTTCCGGCCCGTCGCCACCGGCATCACGCTCGACGTCGGCTTCACGAACACCGTGCAGCACCTCGAGAGCCACAACGTGATCGGCCGCATCGCCGGCTCGGACCCGGAAGCGTCGAAGGAACACATCCTCATCTCCGCGCACTGGGACCACCTCGGCATCGGCCCCGCGGTGAACGGCGACAGCATCTACAACGGCGCGCTCGACAACGCCTCCGGCACGGCGAACGTGCTCGCGCTGGCCCACGCGCTGGCGCACGGGCCCAAGACCAAGCGCTCGGTGCTCATCGCCTTCGTGACCGCCGAGGAGAGCGGGCTGCTCGGCTCCGATTTCCTCGCGCTGAATCCCGTCGTGCCCACGGAACAGATCGTCGCCAACCTCAACGTCGACGGCGGCAACGTCCTCGGCGAGACCCGCGACCTCACCGTGCTCGGCGACACCAAGAGCACGCTGGGTCCGCAGATCGCCGCGCTGATCCAACCCAAGGGAATGCGCATCTCACCCGACGCGCATCCCGAGCGCGGCTACTTCTACCGCTCCGACCACTTCGCCTTCGCCAAGGTCGGCGTGCCTGCCGTGAGCATCGGCGAGGGTGATGACTTCGTCGGGCGCCCCCGCGAATGGGGCGCGCAGCAGGCCGAGGACTACACCACGCACCGCTATCACCAGCCGGGTGACGAGTACCGTGCGGACTGGGACCTGCGCGGCGCAGTGCAGCTCACGACGATCGTGCTGGAGCTGACGCGGGAACTGGCGAACTCGAATGTGTGGCCGGAGTGGGCACGGGATGCGGAGTTCAGGCGTTCACCACGGATGTGAGTGGGACGGAAGACGGACGACGGATGAGGAGTAGCCTTGTGATTCCGATGTGCAACTCGACCAGATCGCTGCGGCGCGTCATTCCTGCGTTGCTCCTTGTCGCTTCCGTCTTCCGTCCCGTCTCCGCACAGTCCTTCGACCGCGACTCCGTTCGCGCGGCGATCGAGCAAGCGGTCATCGCCTCCGACTGGGCGGCGATCGATCGCGCGGTCGTTGCGCTTCGCTCGGCGACGCAGTCGGCGGCGGGACGCGGCGATGCCTGGCAGCACTATGACTTCGCGTACGCGCTGCATCGGCGCGCGAGCGGTTTGATCGTCGAGGACCGTGCGAGTGCGGCGAAGGCGATGCTCGAGGAAGCCGTGGCGGCAGCGGGGCGTGCGCGCAGTCTGGGTGGCGGAGCGGCGGCGCAGGCGTTGGAGGGCGCGCTGACCGGCCAACTCGCCGGCGCGGCCGGTGGCTTGGCGATGATGCGCCACGGGCGCGCCTCGCTGCGCCTGCTCGACGAAGCCGTGGCCGCGGCACCCGCCGATCCCCGCGTGGCGCTGCTCAACGGCATCACGCGCACGAATGCGCCAGCCTTCGCCGGCGGAGGCGCGGCGCGCGGCGAGGCGGAGCTCCGTCGTGCGCTCGCGCTCTTCGCCAACGACCGCAGCGCGAGCCCGCAACCCACGTGGGGCCGCGCCGATGCGCACATCTGGCTGGCGATCGCGCTGGAGAAGCAGGACAAGCTCGGCGAGGCGCGCGCGGAGCTGGCGCGGGCGCTGGAACTCGCGCCCGGCCATCGCTGGATCGTGGAGACGCTGCAGCCCCAGCTCGCGCGACGACGCTGAACCCGCGCGCGGGCGCTCCGCGCGCGCGTCGAAGGTCGGCGGCGGCTGTAGCGTCTATTGTGGGAAGACCGCGCGAATCCCGGCCTTCGCCACCTGCGCATCCTGCTGCGACGTCACCCCACTGACGCCGACGCCGCCGATCACGCGGCCGTCGAGCAGGATCGGCACGCCGCCTTCGAGCGGCAGCATCCCCTCGACGGCCATCAGCACCGTGCGGCCGCCGGCGACGGCGTCCTCGAGCGCCTTTGTCTCGCGACGCCAGCGCGCCGCGGTGCGGGCCTTCGCCTGGGAGATGTCGACGCTTTGCTGGTGCGCACCGTCAAGCCGTGCGAAGAACAGCAGCTCGCCGTGCGTGTCGACCACCGCGATCGAGACGCCCCATCCGTTGCGCTGCGCCTCCTCGGCGGCGGCCGCGGCGATGCGCCGCGCGCCCTCGAAGCTGAGGGCGGGCTGGTTCACGGTTACCGGCGGCGGCCCAGCCTGCGCGGCGAGCACCGCAGGGGCGGCCAGGACGGCGATGGTCAGCACGAGAAAGCGAGCAATGGGGAGCGGCATTGGAATTTTGACCAAGGTGGACGTGCGCGAATGCGTTTTCTGCAGTAGCATATACGCAACCTTTACGGAGTGGGCGGAATGTCCGGACTCGACGACAAGTCGATTGCGAACCTCGTCAAGAAGATGCAGAAGCAGGCCAAGCCGCGTAACGTCGAGCACAAGACCTACGATGCGACGGCCCCGCAGCGCGTGACCGACGACAAGGACCAGGAGCGGGATCGGATGTTCAAGGAAATGAAGCGCCGCGAGTTCTAGACTCGCGGCGCTTCGCTCAGCGCGGCGTGCCGCAGTAGGCTCGAACAATCACCGCAACGTCGCAGCAATCGAGTCCAAGACGCCGTCCGACGGTGCCGCACGAAGCCCCAGCACGCGCGCCATCAACGGGTAAACGTGCACGTTGCGCACCGGCGGCAGCACGCGGCCCGTCGCGAAGCTTGGCCCCGCCGCCACGAACGTCGCGCCCATCGCGATGAGATCCGGGTCGAAGCCGTGATTCCCGCCGCCGCGCCAACCCGTCTGCCGCCAGCGCTGCACCTGGGCGCGCGTCGTGATCGTCCACCCATCCGCCGCCACGAGCACAAGGCTCGTGATGCGAGGATGCGCATTGAAATGGAAATGCGCCGGCACCTCGCCCTTCCTATAGACCTGCAACGCCGGATGCGCGCCGCGCAGCTGCGCGTACACGCGCTCCATCGCGCCAGGCTTGGGCTCCAGCGCACCGACGGGATTCCAGTCGATCACATCCACGTCGTTCAGGTCGATGTAATCATCCAGCGCAATCGTGCGCTCCACCGACGTCGGCGTCATCCCGTGGTCGCTCACGACGATGATGTCCACCGCATCCGACAAGCCGCGCGCTTCGATTCCCGCCATCAACGCGCCGAGTGCCGAATCGACCTGTGCGATCGCGCTGTCGACTTGCGGTGCAGCCGGTCCGTACGTGTGCCCCGCACCGTCCACCTCGTGGAAGTACGCGATCAACAGCGACGGCGCCTCGCGCGCCGGCAATGACAGCCAGTCGAGCAGCATCTGCACCTTCTCGGCGCGCGGCTGGTCGTGGTTGTAGCGACTCCACCAACTCGCGTGGCGGCCCTGGACCGGCGCTTCGGATCCCGGCCATCCCACGATCGCCGCGCGGCGCCCCTGCCGCTCAGCCGTCACCCAGATCGGCTCGCCGCCCCACCAGCGCGGCTCCGACTGTGCGAGCGTATCGCGTAGCGTGAAGCTCCCGAGCGTGGAATCGCGCATCGCGTTGGCGACGATGCCGTGATGCTCGGGCGTGAGCCCCGTGACCACGGTGTAGTGGTTCGGGAATGTCTTCGACGGAAAGCTCGGGATCATCCGCTCGGCGCGCACGCCGCGCGCCGCAAGGCTGCGCAGGTTGTGCGCCGCGGGACGGTTGATGTAGTCGTAGCGGAATCCGTCGAACGAAATCAGGATGAGCCGCCGCGCCGCCTCCGGCGCGGGTCGCGCGCTCGGTGCTGCGCAGGCGAACGAGAGCAGCACCCCGAGCAGCAGCCTCTCAAGTCTCACGTCTCAACTCTCACGTCTCAAGTCTCACGTCTCACGTCTGCTCTTCTGTGAGCAATCTCCGCAGGATCTTCCCCACCATACTCTTCGGCAGCTCCGTCTTGAACACCACGCGCGCCGGCACCTTGAACGGCGCCATCCGCTCCTTGCACCACTGGCGGATCTCCTGCGCCGTCACCGAGTGACCGGTGCGGCGCACGACGAATGCCACGGCGACTTCGCCCTGCGCCGCGTCATTGAACCCACGCACGCCGACCTCTTGCACGGCCGGATGCGCCGCGATCACCTCTTCGATCTCGCGCGGCCAGACCTGCATCCCGCGCATCTTGATGAGGTCCTTCTTGCGATCCACGATGAACAGGTAGCCATCGTGGTCGAGGTAGCCGAGGTCGGCGGTGAAGAGCCAGGTGTCGCCGTCGGGACCCGGCTTGCGCATCGCCTTCGTCTCGGCATCGTTGTTCCAGTAGCCGCGCATCACCTGCGGGCCCTTGATGAGGATCTCGCCGACCTCCGTCGGCGGCAGGACCTTCGTCGGATCATCGGCATCGACGATCATCATCACCACGTCAGGCAGCGGCGTGCCCACCGAGCCCGGCTTCTGCGGACCGCGCAGCGGCGAGACCGTCGCGGCCAGCGCGCTCTCGGTGAGCGCGTAGCCCTCGAGGATGCGCGCGCCCGTCACGTCCTGGAAGCGCTTCATCGTCTCGAGCATCATCGGTGCGGCGCCGGAGACGCAGGCCTTCATCGCGCGGAAGTCCACCTTGCCCGCCTGCACGCGCTTGTGGTTGAGCAGCGCGTTGTAGAGCGACGGCACGCCGCAGAACACCGCCGGCTGCGTGGTCTCGATGGTCTTCACGAGATCGTTGATGTCGCGCGGGTTGGGGACCAGCGCGATCGGGTTGTGTCCGAGAAAGCACACCGACTGCACGCCGCAGGCGCCGTACGAGTGGAACATCGGTAGCGGCAGGCAGTAGACGCCTTCCCACTTCGGCAGCACGGCGCCCAACCAGGCATTCACCTGCGTGCCCGTCTGCACCAGCGCACCGTGATGGATGCGCACGGCCTTCGGCGTGCCCGTCGTTCCGCCGCTCATCAACAGCAGCGCGTCGTGGTCGGGCGACGGGCGCGGGTCGACGGGAATCTTGCCGCGATGGCGCTCGAGCAACGTCGGCAGCCATTCGTCGCCGTCGCGCGTCGTCGCGCGGTGCCCGGCCTTCTTCTCCACGAGCAACGTGAAGATCAGCTTGAGCAGCGGCGGGAACCATTCCTTGATGTTCGTCGCCACCACGTGCTGCACTGCCGGCACGCGGCGCTGCACCGCCTTCATCCGTTCGTAGAACGCACTCAGCACGAGGACCACCTTCGCACCCGTGTCCTGCAGCGGGCCGACGAGCTCGTCTTCCGTGTAGATGGGGTTCAGGGGCACGTAGACGGCGCCGAGTTTCCAGGCGGCGAGCTCACCGATGAAGAACTGCGGGCAGTTGGGCAGCAGGCAGGCCACCCGGTCGCCGGGGAGCACGCCGAGCTTGGCGAGCGCGATCGCGAAGGCGTCCGAGGCATCGTTCAGCTCCTTCCAACTGACCGAACGTCCCTTATATAGGAAGGCCGGGGCGTGGGGCCGTTCGCGGAGGGCTTCGTCGATGGCATCGAGCAGCGTGCCGGCCGGGTACTGGCCGATCGTCTTGGGCACGCCCGCGTCATAATGCTGGAACCACGGATAGTCTTGCATAGGCTGGCGGGGGTAGATTCCACAATATGCACTCGCCCACTTCTCACCACAGCCCTCTTCGGACGCCGCGCCGCGCGATGGCCGCTGCCTGTCAGGGAATCTCTGCCACCGCCGCGCTGCTCATCTTCGCGACGTCGCTGTCCGCCCAGACCGTCCGCCTGCGCAACACCGAGCCCGCCGTGCAGCGCGCGCTTGCCCAGGCGCAGCAACTGCAGGGGTGGACGCTCGAGCAGCAGATCTCCATCTGCGAGATTCCCGCGCCGCCGTTCAAGGAGCAGGCGCGTGCCGAGGAGTTCCGGCGGCGACTCGTCGCGCTCGGCTATCCCGAGGCGCGCATCGATGCCATCGGCAACGTGATCGCGAGCATCGGGCGTGGGCAGGGTCCGCGCGTGATGATCGCCGGCCATCTCGACACCGTGTTCCCCGAGGGCACGGACGTCAAGACCACGCGCAGCGGCGACCGGATCGCCGGCCCTGGCATCGGTGACGACTGCCGCGGTCTTGCCGTGGTGCTCACCGTCGCGAAGATCCTCAAGGAGAGCAACGTCGTGCCCGAGGGCACGCTCTACCTCGTCGGCAACGTCGGCGAGGAGGGTCCCGGCAACCTGCGCGGCGTGCGGCACATCTTCACCGAGGAGATGAAGGGTCAGGTCGACTTCTTCATCTCGGTTGATGGCAGCGGTGGCGCCGGCATCGTGTCGCGCGCGGTGGGATCGCATCGCTACACGATTTCGTTCGAGGGCCCCGGCGGGCACAGCTACGGCGCGTTCGGGATGACCAACCCGATGCACGCGATGGGCCGCGCGATCGCGCGCATCGCCGACCTGCAGGTTCCTGCCGGCGCGCGCACCACGTTCAACGTCGGCATCGTGCGTGGTGGCACCAGCGTCAACACCATCACGCCGCTGGCGCAGATGGACGTCGATATGCGCTCCGAGAGCCAGGCCAATCTGCAGGAGATGGACCGTCGCATCCGCGCCGCCGTTGATACCGCCGTCCAGGAGGAGATCGCGCGCTGGCCCAACTCCCGCGCGCCCATCACCGTCAAGTACGACACCATCGGCATCCGCCCCACCGGCGGGCAGAGCGATGACGCGTACATCGTGCGCACCGCCGTCGAGGCCGCCAAGCTGCTCGACGATGGCTTGATGTGGACGCCGCGCACGCAGGCGTCGAGCACCGACGCCAACCTCCCCATCTCGCTGGGGATCCCCGCCATCACCATCAATGGTGGTGGCCGAGGCGGCGGTGCGCACGGCACCGAGGAGTTCTACCAGGAAACCCCGGACAGCTTCAAGGGCACGCAGTTCGCGCTGTTGATCGTGACCGCGCTTGCTGGCGTGAGCCGCTGAGGAGGAAGTGATGACTTATGATCGCCGTCGGTTCTTGCAGGCAGGCGCGTTCGCCGCGCTCGGTGTGTTCGGTGTGCGTGCGCTTGCTGCGCAAGCTCGGCAACAGCAGGCGTTGCCCGCGATGACCGTGTACAAGAGCGCCAGCTGCGGCTGCTGCTCGCAGTGGGTGGACCACGTGAAGGGCGCCGGCTTCACCGTGCGCGAGGTCAATACCGACGACCTCAATACCGTCAAGCGCGAGATGGGCATCCCACCGCGGCTCGCCAGCTGCCACACCGTCGTCGTCGGCTCGTACGTCGTCGAGGGGCACGTCCCCGCCGACGATGTGAAGCGCCTGCTGCGCGACAAGCCGGCCGGCGTCCGCGGGATCGCCGTGCCCGGGATGCCGATCGGGAGCCCTGGGATGGAGCAGGGCCCGCCAAGTCAGTATGAGCGGTATCAGGTGTTGGCGTTTACCGCGGCGGGTGCGACGAGCGTGTTCGCGACCCACGGACCGCCGAGTCGGCGGTAGTTTGGCTGCTGCCTGGAACGCGAGAACGGCGCCTTCGGGCGCCGTTTTCTTGTCTGGTGCTTTGTTGCGGGGAAGAAGCAGTATCACGGGGGGAATATTTTTTTGCTCTCGCGGCCTAGGTCGTGTTGTCGCTGGTGGTTGCGCGACTTGCGGGATGCGTGGCAGGTTTGGAATACTGCTTGGATGGGAGTGCGTAATTTCCATCTAATCCACGTTATGTGGACCGGAGCCGAGTTCGCGATTTCAGAAAGTTTTAATCTCGGCGCCACGACAGCTTAATGCCCGCCTCGCATAGTCTGGACATCTCCTTCCGCGAGGCTCCGATGCTCCGACTGCTAGGCCGTTGTGCCAGCACCGTGCTCCTCTTGAGCGCGCTCAGTTCCAGTGCCATTGCCCAAGACGTGCCGTACAACCAGCGCGTCCGCTTCGAGGCGCCGCCGGTCGCCCTCGATTCGTCCACCGTGCAGTTGCGCGTCGTGCACGTCGTAACGGCCGCGCCCGTGCGCGCGCTCGTGTGCATCGACTCGCCGCAGGTCCTCACGGCCGTCACCGACGAGACCGGCGCGATCCGCATGCACAACCTGCGGCAGACCAACACGCATGTGCGCGTCGTGGCGCCGGGCTTCGAGGAAGCATCACTGATCTTCTATCCCGGCAAGCGGGGCCGCTCCTACGCCACGGTGCGGCTCGTGCCGACGCCGGGCACCGCGTCCGCCAATCCCTCATGCGCCGACGAACGGCGCGGGGCCACATAACGACGCTTGCTGCCGACGAGCGCAGGTGCGGTGGCGGTTGTGGGGCCTCGCCTTCATCTTCTGTAAGGTTTGGCGAGGCCCCACAACCGCATTTTATGGGAGCGCTCGCAGCAGAAGCATACGTTATCCGGATGGGTGCATGGCCATAGAGGACATCCATCAGCTCCTTCGAAAA
>DAOMNV010000019.1:0-41103 GCA_035444005.1 Gemmatimonadaceae bacterium | reverse complement strand
CCATCGCGTCCGTCCCCTGGTCCGCCATATGGAACGAGTAGGCGCTCAGGTCGCCGTCGGCGCCCTGCGGCGTGTTGCCGAAGGTCTCGTCGTAATGCCCGAGCTCCTTGAGCACGCGCCTGCGCTCTTCCAGCAAACGCTTCTCGAAGTACGCGATCTGCTTCTTCGGGAAGGGCTTGAACTTCTTCTCGCCGCCGGGAGTCGGGGTCGCCATATCAGCTGTCCTGGGTAAGGGCAATGCGTGCGGCCGGACCGTCGAGCTCCACCTCGGCGGTCGCCGCCCACGCGGGGGTCGGGAGCGCGTCGGCGATGACGCAGTCCCGGGCCAACGTTTCCTGCGCGATCCACGCGGCGTGCGCGCGAAGCGCTTCCTGCACCTCGGCATCGGCTGCGATGGCCAGGCGGATCCGGTCGCTCACCGCGAGTCCGCTTTCCTTCCGCAACCGCTGGACGCGGCTCACCACCTCGCGCGCCATCCCCTCGGCGCGCAGCGCGGGCGTCACCGTCGGATCCAGCGCCACCGACAGCCCTTCGCCCTGCTGCACCACCAACGACGTCGACGCCTTCGCGGTGATCGTCACCCGCGTCGCATCGAGCTCCAGCGCGCCATAACCCGGCACCTCGACCGTCACCGTGCCACCGGCCTCGATCCTGCGCAGCTGCGCCTGATCCAATGCCTCGACGATCGGCTTCGTCGCCTTCATCGCGCCGCCGACGATCTTGCCGAGCACCGGGAAGTTCGCCTTGCCCTCGAGCCGCACCCAGTCCGCGGCAGAGTCGGCGAAGCTCACCTGCTTGAGATTCAGCTCGGCGGCCACCAGCGGCGCGATCATCGCGTGCCACTCCACCGAGACGCCCGGCGTCACGCAGGTCATCGCGCCCAGCGGCTGCCGCACCTTGATGCCCGCCGTCTCGCGCGCCGCGCGGCCCAGCGTCGCCAACGTACGCGCCGCAGACATCGCGCGCTCCAGGGCTTCGTCGCGCTCGATGGGCGCGGCATCCGGCGCTGCCGCGCCGCCCGCTACCGCCCCGCCACGCCGGAACGCCGCGAGGTGCACCGATTGGCCCGTCAACTCGTGGTGCATCCAGTCCGCGATGAACGGCGCGAACGGCGCCAGCAAGCGCGACGTCACCACCAGCACCTCGTACAGCGTCGCGAACGCCGCGCGATTGTCGTCGCCGCCGACCTCGTAGAAACGGGCGCGCGAGAGCCGCACGTACCAGTTCGCCACGTCTTCCGTCACGAAGTCCATCAGCGCGCGCGCCGCCGCCGTCGCATCGAAGCGCAGCAGCGCCGCGTCCACTTCGGCTTCCACGGCCGCCAAGCGCGAGAGCACCCAGCGGTCCAGCACCGGACGGTCCGCCACCTGCGGATCGCGCGCCGACGGCTCCCAGCCGAAGTTCGCGTACTGCGCGAAGATCCCCGAGTACACGTTGCGCAGCGTCACGAGGAAGCGTCCCGCCGTCTCGCGGATCACCGACTCGTCGAAGCGCCGCGGCACCCACACCTGCGAACTCGCCATCAGGAACAAGCGCACGGCGTCCGCGCCGTGCTTCTCCATCACGCCACGCGGATTCACCGTGTTGCCGCGGGACTTGGACATCTTCTGGCCGTTGGCGTCCAAGACCAGGTCATTCACCACGACGGCGCGGTAGGGTGCGGCTTGGGACGGATGACGGATGACGGATGCGTCAGGGGACGGATGACGGATGACGGATGCGTCAGGGGACGGATGACGGATGACGGATGCTGCGTCCGACGTGCCGCCGATGCCTGATGCGGCACCCGACAAGCCTCCGTCATCCGTCATCCGTCCAGTCGCAAAATCATTGTTCGGCAGGGAATCTCCCAATCCCGCCGCAATCGCCAGCAACGAGTAAAACCACCCGCGCGTCTGGTCCACGCCCTCCGCGATGAAATCCGCCGGGAAGTAGCGCGCGACCTTCTCTGCGCTGCCCGGCTGCTGCGGATAGCCCCACTGCGCGAAGGGCATCGAACCGGAGTCGAACCACGTGTCGATCACTTCGCTCACGCGACGCATCGTGCCCGTCCCGCTCGGCGCCGGCCAGGTGTATTGGTCGATGTGCGGCTTGTGCGGATCGAAGTCCGACGGCAGCGCCTTGCCCACCTTCTCGGCCAGCTCCGCGTACGAACCGATGACCTCCATCTCCGCCGGATCCGCGTCATTCACCCACACCGGCAGCGGCGTGCCCCAGTAGCGGTCGCGCGAGATCGCCCAGTCGATGTTGTTCTCCAGCCACGAGCCGAACCGCCCCGCCCCGACCTCCGGCGGATTCCAGTTCACGGCCGCGTTGCGCGCCATCATCTCGTCCTTGTACGCCGTCGTGCGCACGAACCAACTGCTGCGCGCGTAGTACAGCAGCGGCGTGCCGCAACGCCAGCAATGCGGATACGAGTGGACGAACTTCTGCGCCTTCCACAGCTGGTCGCGCTTCTCCAGCTCGTCGATGATGAGCGGGTCCGCCGCCTTCACGAACTTGCCGCCCACCACCGGCATCTCCGCAGGGAACTCGCCGCGCGCGTTCACCGGGTTCACGAACGCCAACCCGTGCCGCTGCCCCGCCGCGTAGTCGTCCGCGCCGAAGGCCGGCGCCATATGCACCACGCCCGAGCCATCGTCGGCCGAGACGAACTCCTCGCCCACGATGACCTGCGTCTTGCCTTCGTCCGGATACTCCACCCAATCCAGCGGACGCTTGTAGCTCATCCCCACGAGCTCGCTGCCCTTCAGCAGCGCTACGCGGTCCCAACGCTCCGTATAATCCGCGCCGAGCACCGCCCCCGCCCGCGCCTCGGCGAGGATGATCGTCCAGTCGTCGACGTTCTTCTTGCGCAGCTCGACGTAGTGCAACTCAGGATGCACCGCGAGCGCGACGTTGGAGACGAGGGTCCAGGGGGTGGTGGTCCAGACGATGATGCGGCGGCGGACGTGAGACGTGGGACGTGAGACTTGAGTGGCCGTTTCCCCCGTCTCACGTCTCACGTCTCCCGTCAGATCCAGCGCCACGTAAACCGAAGGGTCCTCGACATCCTCATAGCCCTGCGCCAACTCGTGCGAGCTGAGCGCCGTCCCACACCGCGCACAGTACGGCAGGATCTTGTGCCCTTGGTAGAGCAGCCCCTTCGTGTGCAGCGTCTTCAACGCCCACCACACGCTCTCCACGTACTCGTTCGTGTACGTGACGTAGGGATCGGCGTAGTCCAACCAATACCCCATCCGCTCCGAGACCTGCTCCCAGTCGCCCTTGTACGTCCACACGCTCTCGCGGCAGCGACGGTTGAACTCCGCGACGCCGATGCGCTCGATGTCCTGCTTTCCGCTGATGCCGAGCTGCTTCTCGACTTCGATCTCCACCGGCAGCCCGTGCGTATCCCAGCCGGCCTTGCGCGGCACGTGATAGCCGTGCATCGCGCGATGCCGGCAGAACAGGTCCTTCACCGTCCGTGCGAACACGTGGTGGATGCCCGGCTTGCCGTTCGCCGTCGGCGGGCCTTCGTAGAACACCCAGGCCGGCGCATCGGCGCGCTGCGCCTGCGCCGCGGCGAACACGCCGTCGCGCGTCCAGCGCTGCTGCACTTCCTGTTCCAGCGCGTCGGCCGTCAGGTCCGGCGCAATCGTGCGAAATCGCATTCCAGTTCCAGTGTTCGTCACAGCCGCTCCACCACGCCGCGCACCAGCGCGGTCAGCTTGGGCTCGGCTACCGCGGCCACCGCCAGGATCTTCTCCAGCGAGGCCTCTTCCAAAGTCTCCGGCGCACAGGCGTCCGTGATGATCGAGATGCCCAGCACGCGCATCCCCTGCTGCCGCGCCACGATCACTTCCGGCACCGTGCTCATTCCCACCACGTCCGCGCCCATCGTGCGCAGCATCACGTACTCGGCGCGCGTCTCGAGATTCGGCCCCATCACCGCCGCGTAGACGCCGCTGCGCAGCGTCGTGCCCTGCGCCGCCGCGACCTCCGCGGCCAACGCGCGCAACTCGGCATCGTACGGCGCCGACATATCCGGAAACCGCGCGCCCCACTCCGCGTGATGCGGCCCCACCAGGGGATTGTCGCCCAGCAGGTTGATGTGGTCGGCGATCGCCATCAGGTCGCCCGGCGCCCAATCCGCACGGATTCCGCCGCAGGCGTTGCTCACCACCAGCGTGCGCGCGCCGAGCGCGTGCAGCACGCGCAGCGGCATCGTCACCTGCTGCAGCGAGTAGCCCTCGTAGCGATGGAAGCGCCCCTGCATCGCCACTACGCGCTTGCCGCCGAGCGCGCCGCAAAGCAACCGCCCGCTGTGCGATTCCACCGTGGACACCGGGAACCCCGGGATCTCCTCGTACGGGATCGCCGCCTGCACGTCGATTGCCGCGGCCAGGCCCCCGAGGCCGGTGCCGAGGATGATCGCGACGTCTGGCACGACGCTCGTGCGCTGGCGGATCGCATCCGCAGCGCGCGCGACATCGGCCGGCGTCATCCACGCCATCGTCAGCCCTGCGGATGCTGCATCAGCGCGTCCGCCTCGGCGATGTGCCGTTCGGCGATCGCGCGCAGTTGCGCCAGGTACGCGCGCCGCGCGCGGTCGAGCTGCTCGATCTCGCCCTGCAGCGTCGCGATCTGCTGCCGCGACTCGGCGACGATCTGTTGCGCCGCCGCTTCCGCCTCGCGCCGCATCAGCTCGGCCTCGCGCGCCGCCTGCTCCTTCACCTCTTCGCGCAGTTGCTGCGCGGAGACCAATGCCTCGTTGATCGCCTTGTCGCGCTCGCGATAGTGCTTGAGCTGCTCGTGGACGTTGCGGACCTTGGCCTCGAGCTCGCCGTTGGCGCGGATCAGGCGCTCGAGCTCCTCCGCCAGCTGCTCGCGAAATTGGTCCACGCGCTGGCGGTCGTAGCCGCGCATCGCGCTGCCGAAGTCATAGCGCCGCACGTCCACCGGTGTCAGGTGGAAGATGTCGTCGCCACCCTCGAGATGCTCGCTCATCCGCCCCTCGCCCCGAACAGGACCGTGCCGAGGCGGACCATCGTGGCCCCTTCCTCGACGGCGATCAGGTAGTCCCCGCTCATTCCCATCGACAGCTCCTCCGCCGGATGGCCCGCCGCACGCAACACATCGCGCGCCGCACGCGCCCCGCGGAACACCTCGCGCAACACCGACTCCGGCGCATCGAACGGCGCCATCGTCATCACGCCGCGGATGCGCAGCCCCGGCATCGCCCGCAACCGCTCCGCCTCAGCCGCCACGTCGGATGGCGCGTAGCCACCCTTCGTGTCCTCACCGACGACATTCACCTGAAACAGCACGTCGATCTCACGAGCGAGCTTTGCGCCCAACGCCGAGATCTCGTTCGCCAGCTTCGCCCGGTCCATCGCGTGAAACAGCCCGAAGTGCGGCAAGGCCTTCACCTTGTTCGTCTGCAGATGCCCGATCAGGTGCCAGCGCATTCCAGCCGGCATCGTGCCCGCCGCCGTCAGCGCCTCCTGCTTGCCCAGCGCCTCCTGCACCTTGTTCTCACCCACATCGGTGATGCCCGCCGCCGCGGCCGCCAGCACCGCCTCCGGCCCGTGCGTCTTCGTCACCGCGACAATCCGCACCGTTTGGCCGTGCCCACCGCGTTGCACCGCGTCCGCAATGCTCCCGCGAATCTCCGCGACCCGCGCTGTCACGCCCTGAAAGTCCATAACCCATTGAAAATACTGGCGTTTAGCGCCACGTGGAAGTAGCGAAGCAACTGGACAAGCGAGAAGCGAGGAACAAGGGGAAGGAGCGAAAGCGACGAGGAGCGAGCACCGTGGCCCTGAAAGAGAGTTCTCCCTCCTCAAAGCCTCCGGCCTCGCTCCTCCGTCCTCCCTCCTCTCCCTTGCTCCTCGCTCCTCGGCCTCTCTGCCCCTCGGTTGTCAGAACGCCGGCGCAATCCTCGCCCTCACCACCGCCGCCAGCCCATCCGCGTCCCGCCCGATATACCACACCCGATCGCCATCAGCCTCCATCCACTGGATGTTGGCCGGCAGCTCGACGCGTCCAAGGAACGCACCGTCTCGGGAAAACACCTCAAAGGTCGTGCTGACATCGCGATGCGTGCGCACCGGCGGACGCGGGCCGCTCGTCGGACCGTTCGGCGTGTCGCGCTCGGCCTCGGGAATCTCCACGGAGGGCACCGACACCCGCACCCAGATCCGTCCGTCCCGCCCCACGTGCAGCCCCGCCACCGGAGGCTTCGTCGCCGGAATCGGCGGGCCGTTGAAGCTCCACGACGGATCCGTCATCCGCAGGTTGAACGTGATCCGCGCCTGGTCCCACTGCCGCTCGGCGTCCGGCACCGGAATCGCCGGCGCGTCGCGGACGATGCGCAGCGGACGTTCGGGCCGGCTCAGCTCGATCGCATAGCGCTCGGTGGCGACGCTCACGAAGTGGCCGTCCGGATGCCACTGCCAATGGAAGCGCGAACCGTGCGCCGGTCCCATCGAAGAGGTGTTGTCGCGCACCGACGCCGTGTACACCACGCGCGTCCACGGCAGGTCCGGCGGCGTCAGCGTGTCCATCAGCACGCCGTCGTCGCCGAAGCGACGCAGCCCCATCCGCCCCAGGATCTCCCCGTCGCGCGGCGGCGTCACCGGGCGGTACGCGTAGAGCTGCCCCGAGGTATCCGTGCGGATGCCAAACGACGTGCTGAAGCCCGTCGGCACCACCCAGCTGTACTCGAAGTCGCCTGCAGCGGAGAAGAACGAGACGCGGCCGTTGCGCGCGTCCCACTGCGCGAGGCGCCCGTCGCGCAGCACCACCATCCCGTTGTTCGCATTGAACTCGCCCGGCCCGGCGCCCTGCCGCCCGACGCGCCGCAGCAGCGCACCCGTCGAGTCGAAGATGAACAGCACGCGGTTCGGGTTGTCGAACACATAGAGCTCACCCTTGAGCCCCACATCGAATTCCGTCACCTCGGCGAACAGCGTCGTGTCGTCGGCCGCGGGCGCGATGCGCAGTTCGTCCACCGCGCGGCGCAGCCGCTCGGGCGGCACCTCACCGACAACACGCGCGATCACCGAATCCGCACGCGTCGAGTCGAAGACGGTCGTTAGCCCCGCCGCCGACTCCGGCGCACGGGCGTCCGAGGAGCAGGCCGCACTCGCGGCCGCGAGGAGCAAGAAGATCGGAGGTACGCGCATTCACACAACCTGGTGGGAGTCGCCGGTAAGACAGCGAGAGCGCCGAGAGGGTTGCACACGCGCGAGGAGGGACGAAGGGAGTCCTCCCCCCTCGTCCCTCCCTCCCTCACCCTCTCTCCTCCCTCCTCGCTCCTTCCCCTCGCTCCTCGCTCCTCGTCCCCTCGTCCCCTCACGCAGGAGAAGGTTCTGGTCCGCCGATCACGGGAGGCACCCGCCGCGCCTCGGCCTCCCGCGTCACCGTCGTCGCCGGAATCGCCGGCGTCGTCGGCGGCTCCTGCCGCGGCGGCAACTCCTCACCACGCTCGAGGAACGCGATGTCCTCGCGCGTCAGCGTCTCGCGCTCCAGCAGCGCGGCGGCCACCGCGTCGAGCAGCGGGCGATGCGTCGTCAGCGTGTCGACCGCGCGGTTGTACGCTTCGTTGATCACGCGCGCGACCTCGTCGTCCACCTGCTGCGCCGTGCGCTCGCTCACCTGACGACGGCTGTTCAGCTCGCGGCCGAGGAAGACTTCCTGCTCGTTGTCGCCGACGAGGATCGGACCGATCGCATCCGAGAGGCCCCACTGCGACACGTAGCGCCGCGCGATGCCCGTGGCCTGCTGGATGTCGCTCGCCGCGCCCGTCGTCACGCGCTCGCGCCCGAAGATCAGCTCCTCGGCCACGCGGCCACCGTAGGCCATCACGAGTCGCGCCTCGAGCTGCTCGCGCGTCACCGACACGCGGTCGTCTTCCGGCAGCGTGAACGCCAGGCCGAGTGCACGGCCACGCGGTACGATCGTGACCTTGTGCAGCGGATCGTTGCCCTTCACGCGGATCGCGCAGACGGCGTGGCCCGCCTCGTGGTAGGCCGTGAGGCGGCGCTCGTCTTCCTTCATCACCAGCGACTTGCGCTCGGCGCCGAGCATCACGCGGTCCTTCGCGTCCTCGAAGTCGGCGAAGTAGATCTTGTCGTGGTTGCGGCGCGCCGCGAGCAGCGCCGCTTCGTTCACGAGGTTCGCGAGGTCGGCGCCCGCCATTCCGGGCGTGCCGCGCGCGAGGCGCTCGATGTCCACGTCCGCGGCCAGCGGCTTGTTGCGCACGTGCACCTTGAGGATGCCGATGCGGCCCTTGAGATCCGGCGCATCCACGACGATCTGCCGGTCGAAGCGGCCCGGGCGCAGCAGCGCCGGGTCGAGAACGTCCGGACGGTTCGTCGCGGCGATGAGGATCACGCCGTCGTTGGATTCGAAGCCGTCCATCTCCACGAGGAGCTGGTTCAGCGTCTGCTCGCGCTCGTCGTGACCGCCGCCCAGGCCGGCGCCGCGATGGCGACCGACGGCGTCGATCTCGTCGATGAAGATGATGCAGGGCGCGTTCGCCTTGCCCTGCTCGAAGAGGTCGCGCACGCGGCTGGCGCCGACGCCCACGAACATCTCCACGAAGTCAGAGCCCGACATCGAGAAGAACGGACGTCCCGCCTCGCCGGCCACGGCCTTCGCGAGCAGCGTCTTGCCCGTGCCCGGCGGACCCACCAGCAGCGCGCCCTTCGGCAGGCGGCCGCCGAGCTTCGTGAACTTGGCCGGATCCTTCAGGAACTCGATGATCTCGCGCAGCTCGACCTTCGCCTCGTCCGCACCGGCGACGTCGGCAAAGGTCACCTTCGGCGTGTCGCCCGAGAGCAGCTTGGCCTTCGACTTGCCGAACGAGAACGCCTTGTTGCCGCCCGCCTGCATCTGGCGCAGCAGGAACACCCAGATGCCGATGATGATGATCCACGGCAGCATCTGCAGCAGGATCGTGCCCATCGACACCCGCGGCGGCTCGGCCTTGATCGCCACCTGCTTCGCGCGCAGGCGCTCCACCTCGGCGTCGCTGTTCGGCACCGGCAGCAGCACCGAGAAGCGCCGCAGCTCGCGCCCTTCCACCAGCACGCGGTTCTTGAACTCGCCGTTGATCTTCGTGCCGCCGACGATCGTCACGCGCGAGATGTTGTCCGCGCCCAACTGGGAATCGTAGACCGAGTAGTCCACCAGCGGCGACTGCTCGTTCCGTCCGGACGTCATCTGGAAGAACACGAACGGCACGAGGAACGCCAGCACCCAGAGCGACAGGGTGCGGGACGCGCGGGAAAACCCGCCGGGCTTCTGCTGAGGCGCGTTGGCCATCTCTTACTCCAGACTCGCGACGTACGGGACGTGGCGGAAATCCTCCGCGTGGTCCAGTCCGTAGCCGACAAGGAATTCGTGCGGCGCATCGAACCCGACGAACTTCACCGGATGCGTGAGATGCTCCGCGATGTGCTTGTGCAGGAGGGCACAGATCTCGATCGAGGCCGGCTGCCGCTGCCGCAACAGGTCCATCAACACCTGCAGCGTACGGCCGGAGTCCACGATGTCCTCGACCAACAGGATGTGCTTCCCCGCCAGTTCCGTCTTCGGGTCATACACCAACTGCACGTTTCCGGACGAGATCGTCCCGGCGCCGTACGACGACGCCACCAGGAAGTCCACGTGCAGGGGCCGTTCGATCTCCCGGACCAAATCGGCCAGGAACACGAAGCTCCCCTTCAGCAAGCCCAGGACCAGCAGCTCGCCATCTGGGTACGAAGCGGTGATTTCGGCGCCGAGTTCCCGGACGCGCGTGGCGATGGCCTGTTGGTCGTAGGCGACGCGCTTGACGGCGCGACCCCGGAGGCGTGGATCGCCGGAGGCGGAAGTTGACGTCATCTACATCAATATAGACGCCGCATCACGAAAGTGCGCCCGGTGCGCCGCAGCTCGCCGCCCGAGAGCTGCACCAGCCCGCCGACCTGCGCCGTCGGCGCCCAACCCGCCACGCGCGCGATGCCACGCCGATCCATCGCCAACCCCGCCCGCGCGGCCACCTCGGGCCACACCAACGCCGCCTCATCAGGCGTGAGTGCCGCCAGCGGCGCCGCCGGCACCGCCACGCAACCGGGCTCCACCAACACCGGCGCGAGCGACGCATCCACCCACGCCGCCAGCTCGGCGCGCAACGCTGCCGCTCGGCCCGACATCGTCCAGCACCACGCGCCGAAGCCCGGCGCAGCGCGTTCCAACGCCGGCAGGATCTCGTGCCGCACGCGGTTGCGCGCGAAGGCCAGCGAGGCGTTGCTCGGATCGTCCACCCAGTCCAGCCTGCGGGCCTCCGCGTAGGCCGCGATCTCGTGGCGGCGGACGCCGAGGAACGGACGCGCGATCGCCGTATCCGCTGGCGACGCCGAGCGCGTCACCATCGTCTCGCCGGTCGCATCGAAAATGCGCATCCCGGCGAGCCCGCGCGGGCCCGACCCGCGCAGCAAGCGCAGCAGCACCGTCTCGACCTGATCGTCCCAGCTGTGCGCCGTCACGACGGTCGCGCGCAGCTCGGCCGCCCAGCCGCGCAGGAAGCGCCAACGTGCCTCGCGCCACGACGCCTCGTCGCCCGCGGGCGTCGCCTTGCCGCCGCGCTTGCCGGCCGTGCCCGGCATCAGCGCGCCCGTCATCACCGGCAGCTCGAGCCCCAGCGCTCGCCGCTCCACCAGCGCCACCGCCGCCGTCGCCGCCCGACCCGTGCCGTGGTCGAAGCTCGCCACCCCCGCTACCTCGTCGCCGCGGAGCGTCGCAAACACGTCTAACAGCGCCATCGAATCGCGCCCGCCGCTCACCGCCAACAGCCAGCGGCCCGGCGGCAGCGCCGCCACGGCACGGTGGACGGATTCCAGCGCTTCACTTTGCGTCGGCATCTCGCTAACATACTCGCCAGCCAGCGTGCACCGGGACCGGTGCGCGCCGACTTCACCCCGGATCCCTCGGAGCGAATCGCGTGGAACAGTCTATCGGTGGTCCCCTCGGTACCCTCATCGCCGGAATGGGGATGGGTGCGTACTACGTGGGCCTGACCTGGATCAACATCCTGCTCGGCTTCTTCCTCACGCCGCTGTTCATCATCCCCGCCACCTGGGTGATGGACGCGATGGCCAAGAAGAAGGCCGCGAAGGCCGGCAACTGACGGCGATTCCCACGCAGCGCCGGGCCTGACACCGCGCCGGCCCGCGTGCGTACGGATGGGGGGCGATGCCAATTGGCGTCGCCCCCCGTAGCTTTTCGGCGTACCCACTCCCGGAGACCGCTGTGCTCATCCTCGGCATCGTCGCCGTCGTCCTCGTGTTCTGGCTGATCTCGGCCTACAACGGGCTGATCGCCCTGCGCAACCAGACGGCCAACGCGCTCAAGCAGATCGACGTCCAGCTCAAGCGCCGCCACGACCTGATCCCCAACCTCGTGAGCGCCGTGCAGTCGGCGATGGACTTCGAGAAGGACACGCTCCAGGCCGTCATCGCCGCGCGCAACACCGCCGTGCAGGCCGCCGCCGGCCTCGACCCACAGCACGTCAAGCAGGTCGCCGCCGCCGAGACCCAGCTCACCGGCGCGCTCGGCCGCTTTATGGCCGTCGTCGAGGCGTATCCCGACCTCAAGGCGACCGCCAATATGAAGTCGCTGCAGGAGGAGCTCGCCTCGACCGAGAACAAGGTCAGCTTCGCGCGGCAGCTCTACAACGACACGGCCACCCAGTACAACACCAAGCAGCAGCAGTTCCCCACCAACCTCGTCGCCGGGATGGCGAACGCCACGCCGGCCGAGCTGTGGGAGATCGAGGAAGCGGCGGAGCGGAATGTGCCGAAGGTGGAGTTCAGGCGCGGTGCGTGACACGGACTTGAGACGGGGGACTTGAGACGGGAGACCTGCCGTTCGACCTCTCACGTCCCCCGTCTCACGTCTCCCGTCTTCCGATTATGGCTCCACCGACGACCCTCAACCTGTTCGAGCAGCAACAATCCAACCGCCGCAAATCCCGGTGGTTGGTCGCGCTGTTCCTGCTCTTCTTCCTGTGGCTCGGGCTCGGCGGCGACCTCGCCGTCTACCTCTACACCCAGGACCTCGTGGACCCCGCCGGCCAGGCCCTGTACCGGCATCGGTTTCCCTGGGCCGGGACCGTGCTCGGGCTCTTCGCCCTGGTGCTGACCTTCGACGTGCTGCGCAACGGCGGCAAACGCGTCGTCAAACAGGTCGGGGCCAACCCCCTCGTGTATGCCAAGACCGATCAGGAGCGGCAGCTGCTGAACGTCGTCGAGGAGATGTCCGTCGCCTCCGGCCTCCCGATGCCCTCCGTCTACATCGTCCCCGACGCCGACCCCAACGCCTTCGTCTCGGGCACCAAGCCCGGCGAGGCCCACCTGGCCGTCACCTCCGGGCTGCTCGAACTGCTCAACCGGGACGAGCTGCAGGCCGTCGTCGCCCACGAGATGGGGCACGTCAAGAACGAAGACACCAAGCTGATGACCCTCATCGCCGGGCTCGGCGGGTCCATCCTGCTCATCCGGGACTTGATGATCCGGACCACGTTCCACAGCGGCCGCCTGGGCGGCGGGCGCTCAGGCGGCTCGGGCCGCAACGGAAAGGGCGGGAATCCGCTGGCGCTGGTCGTCCTGGTTGTCTGGCTTCTGTCCTGGATTTTGGCGCCGATCATCGTCCGGCTGATGGCGATGGCGGTGAGCCGAAGCCGCGAGTACTTCGCGGACGCGATGGCCGCCCAGTTCACGCGGAACCCGGCAGCTCTTGCCGAGGCGCTGGCGAAGATCGAGGGGCACCACGCGCCGACGACCTCGATTTCGCAGGGGATCGCACACCTGTGCATCGTGGACCCGACGGGGCGGCTGTCGAACCGTAAGGAGGGGCGTCTCGCAGACCTGTTCGCGACGCATCCGCCGATGGCAATCCGAGTGTCGCGGCTACGGGCGATGGCGTTTCAGTCTGTCAGTTCCGCATAACTCGGCACCGGTATTCGGCTCCGAGTGTTTTCAACAACTTTCCGGCCGCAATTGGCTTTGTGATTAACCATAAATCTACACAGATCTCCACTGCGCTATGCACTTGAAATTGCATATGCATTCACGACGACGCTGTGTAGAATTCACAATAGGTATGCAGGCTAATCGGCCACAAATAAACAACTTGTGGATAATCAATTAATATTTTGGGTAACGGAAGCGGGGCCGTGAATCTGGTTTTCCACAAACCAGCGATATGGTCAGCTGCTTCTCCGAGTCGCGCACACATTAGCTCGCTTCGCCGCCTGGCAGCGCCTAATCGACGATTGAGTGGTCTCGCCAATATGGCAGTTCCCTCGTGGGCGAGAATCAATTCGGCGCGCTCCGGTGATGCTAGCGGAAGCGCGCCGACTTGGCAAGACTCATCGCCCTGCCCTACTCAGGGCGTGGTCAGGACGATCTGTACAGGGATGGAATAGTTGCCGGGACGATCGCTGGCCCAGGCGAACCTCGCCCGCAGGAACAGCGGCGGACTCGCCGATGCGGTTGCCCCTCCCGAGGCAAGTGAGACCAAGCTCGTAGACATATTCGTGAACGGGCCGGATCCAGACGTTGACCACTGAAGGTCTCCGACCGGCTTGTCCTGACGAGCCGTCCCCGGGGTCGCCGTCCAGGTATTTTGTCCAGCTCGGATGGCGAGTGCCCAGTTACCGTTTGCACGCACGTTCAACGTCACGTTGAGCGGATTGCCGAATCCTGCGTCGAACTGGTTCACGTTCGGCTGCGGCAGGGTCAGCGTTCCACTCGGGCTCGTCAACCGCGCCACGCGAGAGATGGTGATGTTGATGGCGGTGTTGGCGCCGCCCGCAGTGCAGCTGTTCTGGTTGTTCACCGTGCAGTTCACCTGGGCCCGCGCCGGTGCGGCCAAGGCCACGGCGAGGCCCAGCAAGCCGGCGAACCGGAGCGCGATCGCACGAAGTCGAATGGACGTGACCATTAGTTGACCGTCCTCACGGCCTTGAAGCTCCCGCTGCGGCTGATGCTGGTGGCGATCCAGACCCCGGAAATCGTGTCGCCATTGGTAGAGATACGTGCCACGTGCCGACGCGTTGCGTCGACGGCGAGCGCGTCGAAGTCCGTGTCCTCGAGTCCGATCACGCGGCCCGTGACCTGCGCGGACCGCAAATTCACCCCACCGAGTCCGTCTCGTTCCTCCCAGGTCAGCGACCCGGAGATGTCGCGCCCCGACTGCGACGAGACGACCAGGGTCCCGAGCAGCTCAAGGCTCGGGGTCGCCTGGTTGCCGGAGTAGGCCCAGTTCCCCACGAGATTGACCGTAGGGCCCGCCGGCTCGGTGCTGTCCGCACAGGCAGCGAGCGAGAGCGCGACCGCCGTCGCGAGACGGAGCCGGATTCTCACTGCCCCTCCTTGCCCGTGAGCCGCGGCGCCACGCGAGGCGCCACCCCCGCTCCTCCCCGACCACCGCGCGGCGGCGAGATGATGCGCACGCTGCGCCCGCGCACGGAAATCACGACCGGCTGGTCGCTGCCGCGCTGGATATCCACCGTCGGCTCGTCCGCGCGAACGGGCTCCTCGAGACGGCTGAAGCCGAGGCGCACGACATAGCGACCCACCGGCACCTCGCTGAAGCGGAAACGCCCGCCCTCGACGTGCTCACCCACCCACTCGAAGCCGTTCTCGTCCCGCAGCCACACGTCCGCCTTGGCGAGGTCCACATCCGGCACGCGGAGCTCGGCGTCAGCCTCGAGTTGCAGCTGCACGTCACGCGTGCCCGTGGCGACCAGCGGGATGTCGCGGCGCTCCACGGTGTCCAGCGCCACGCTCGGCGCCACGACGAAGCCGCGCGGGAGCGTCCGGGCATCGACCTGGATGCGGCCGCGCAGGTTCGCCGGCAGGCGATAGCGACCGTCGCGGCCGGTGGAGACGCGCGTGTTGCCGTAACGGATCTCGACGCCGCTCACACCACGCTCCTCGGGATTCCGGCGCCCGTCCCCGTTCTCGTCGAGGAACACCGTCCCGGGAGCGCGCAGGCGATCGCCGGCCAGCACCTCGGTGGTCACCGCCACGCGAAGCGCAGCCACCCAGCCCGCGCGGCCGTTGGCGTCGCGAATGAACGGGCTGCGACTCAGCGAGCCGTCGATGGCCAGCCCGTTCCGGAACTGCGTGCGTGCCCCGAGCTTCATCGCCGTCTGGGCGCCCCCGACGTCCGACGTATAGACTCGCACTTCGGACTCGGCGAGCACCAGCTGGCCGAACACGAAGACCGGCAGGCCGGTCCAGCGCCCGAACACGGAGCCCGCACGCTGCGGCAGGCCCACCCCCGACTCCGCCACCTGTAGCGACGCACCAAGGCCCACCTGCCCCAGGGCCGCGACCTCGCGGTGGCCGGTCACGCTGGCCTGCGTCTGCAAGGCGCGCACTTCGTCGAGCGCACCGCTGAACAGCTGCGCCGTGCGGTTCACCGACATCGTCGTCACGTCGGACTGGAGATCCCAGCCCTTCTGCGTGCTGTGCGCGTTCACGCTCACGCCGCGCGAGTCCGTGCCGAAGCGCCCCACACCGACGCCATTCGGCCGCACCTCGTTCTCCTGCACGAAGGCCCGCAGGCCGATCATCGAGCGGGCGCCGAGCATCAGGCGCGGTCCGGCAGAGACGCCGTGCGCGAACACGTCGGCGAACTGGCCGCCGCGATCGGCGTTGCGGTAGGCATCGCCCGAGACGCTGAGGCGCGCGGTGAACTGCCGCCGACCCTCGAGGATGACTTCGTCGCTCTGCATCGCGAAAGCCCCCGAGCCACCGGGTGCGTGCAGTACGCGAAGTCGCAGCGACTCGCCGTCGCGCTCGTGCGCCAGCTGCGCACGCAGGCCCATAGAGTTGCCGCCGGCGTGCGCGCGCAGCGCCGCACCGCCGCTGAGCTGCAGGCTACCGAAGGCAGGCGTGGTATAGTCCGCGCCGAACGCCGTCAGCTCGCGGAGCGCGAAGCCCGCAGTCTCCTGACGCAGCGTCGAGGCGAATCCCGTGAACTGGCCAAGCGCCGTGTAGCGACCGGCGCTGGCGCCGAGGAAGAGACCGTCGTCGCGCCCGTCAAAGCCAGGGCGCGCGACGATCAGCGAGCCGGTGCGCGCGCCGTCGTCATAGGTCGCGGTGACGCCGCGGCCGCCGAGATTCACGCCCGCCAGTTCGTTCACGCTCAGCTGCGTCGCACCGGCCTGCATCGCCCAGCTCTCCGCCGTCACCGCGGCGAAGAACGGCAGGCGCACCGCGCCGATCTGCGCGAGCACCGCATCCTGTTGGCCCACGGCGGGTAGCGGCGAGGCCTGCGCCATCACGCGGATGCCGTCGGAGAGCGGCCCCTCGAGCCGCAGGCCCGAGCTCGCCCCCGTCCCGTTCGCGGTCGCCGCGACGGCGACGAAGGGGTCGAGGCGCAGGCCCGTGGGACGGATCACCTCGGGCGCGGAGCGCAGCACCGTGCTGACCGTCGCGATCGCCGTATCCGCGCCCGCGCGCAGCAGCGAGACCGCGACGATGTGGTCGTTTCCGGCCGCACCCGGCGCCACGCGCAGGCTCACCGGCAGCTCGGCAGATCCAAAAGGCGGCACGCTCAGCGTGCGCGGCAGCGTGCGGCGCCAATCGGCGGGCACCTGCAGGGCCACCGTGAACGTCTCGGGCGTGTTGCCCAGGTTCTGCACGCGATACACCAGCTCCACTCGGTCGCCCGCCGCGACATCCTGCAACTCGCGTTGCCCCGTCATCCGGATCGCAAGCACGGACGGCACGCGAAGGATGATCGGCACGACCACCTGGCGCCCGTCTTCCGCGCTGAACACGATGTCTGCGACGTCGAGCAGGCCCACGTGCGCCTCGGCCGGCACGCGGATGGTGAGCAGCACCGGCCGGTGCGGCTGTCCCGGCAGCACGTTGAGGTCGCCGTACTGGCGACCGAGCACCTCCACGCGTCCCGAGATCTCGACGGAGAAGCTCAGGCGCTGCTCGCCTTCGAGCTGCACCGGCACGGGCACGACCAGCGACACGAGGCTGCGCGGCGCACCGGACACCGAGACGGGGGCGTTCACCTCGCGCGTCGGCGACGTGGTGCGCGTCGTGGGCAGGTGCGCGTGCGCGGTGGCGGCCGGCGGGCTCCACCCGACGAGCGCCAACGAAACGAGGAGGCCGAGCAGGGGACGCATCACGGAGCCGTCACCTGCAGCTGGAACTGGATGTTGAACTGCGTCGCCGTGGATGCCGGCGTGTCCGTGTAGCCCAACCGGTAGCGCCAGGCGATCGAGTTGCTCCAGGGATCGTTGCTGCCGTTGTAGCTTGCCGTACGCGTCTCCACGTCGACGAAGCTCGTCGTCAGCACGTTCCAGGTGGCGAGGTTGATGCGGCGCCACTCGAGTCGCGAGGCCGCAGCGGAGCCAGACGCCGGGCAGGGCGTGGCGCAGCGCACGCGCACCGTCGTCACGCGCGGCGAGAAACCGATGAAGATGTTCAGCGTCAGGTCCACGGTGAACGTCGTGGTGCCCAGCGTGATCGCGCCGGCGTCGAAGTCGGCAACGCTGGTCCCCGTCTGCGTCAACGGGAAGCCCGAGATGCTCATCTGCGTGAAGTTGAACTGCGCGTCCGCGCGCCGCGGCGCGGCAGCCGCGAGCATCAGCAGGCCCACGAGGCAGATCGCGGCGCGCGTCACGGGGCCGTCACCTGCAACTGATACTGTATGCGGAACCGCGTCACGGGGCGTTCCGGCGTACCGGTGTACGACAGCTGGTAACGCCAGGCCATCGAGTTCTGCCACGGGTCGTTCGCGCCATTGTAGGCCGCGACGCGCTCCTCCACGAGCACGAAGGACGTCGTGAGCGTGTTCCAGGCGGCGAGGTCCGCGCGCCGCCACTGAAGGCCGGCCAGCGGCGCAGACCCCGAGTTCGGGCAGGGCGTGAGGCAGCGGACGCTGACGCGCGTGCGGCGCGGCGAGAAGCCGCCCGCCCCCGAGTTCGTCGTCAGGTTCACGTTGAAGTTCGTGGAGCCCAGCGTGATCGCGCCGGCATCGAAGTCCGCGACGGTCGTGCCGGAGGCCGTGAGCGAGAAGCCCGTGACGGTCATCTGCGTGCGGCGGTTGCCCTGTGCCTGCAGCGTCGCGCTGAACAGCGTGACGAGGAGGACGGGCAGCAGCCGCACCGCGAGGCGAGACGCGATGCGCGACACGGTCACGGGATCTCGAACTCGACCTGGGCGGCCGAAATCTCGTCGGCACCAAAATCGAGGAGCACGATGGCGGCGTACCGACCGCGCGGCAGCGCGGGCAGGCGGACGAGGATGTCGCGGAACGCGTCGGGCGTGACGTAGGCATCGTCGCCCGTGAGGCGATGGACGAGGTTGCCCCGCTCGTCGCGGAGCTCGACCTGCGACTTCACGATCAGATGCGCCGTCCCCGTGTTCGCGAGACGCACGGCCAGCTGCCGCGCGATCGTCGAATCGGTCGAGGGCGGATCGAGCGGCAGCCAGAACTCCTCGACATCTGCCGAAACCACCTCGGCGTTGGCGACCGCATTTGCGGCGTGGACGTAGATCTTCACGCCGACGATGGTGCTGATGGTGATGCTGGCGCTCCGTTCCGCTTCCACCTGGCTGGGCGGACGCACCGTCTCGGAGAGCACGATGGCCCAGCAGCCGTCATCGGGGTTCGCGGGCGCATCGTACGTCACGCGCACGTACTCCGTGGCGCGGGGGCCCAACTGCAGGTTCGACGGGAACACCGAGACTCGGCCGCCACAGCTGTGCTCCGTCGTCGCGTACTCGAGGATCTGGTTGCCGCCGAGCGAATCGCGGGTCCAGTCGCCCATCCAGATGCGCACCTGCTGCACCTGGTCGATTTCGGAGCGCAGCGGGATCAGCTGCGTCACGGAGCCGCGTGTCCCGCCGGGGATGTGCAACTCGAGGTTCTCGATGGTGAACTGCGCCTGGAGCGACGTTGCCCCGGACACCGCGCACGCCATCACGGCCAGCGCGCGGGGCGCAAGTCGCAGCAGGATTCGGGCGAGGTTCCGGGGCATTGTCACTCTCAGAGGTATCGGTTGATCCGGCCGCCTTACGGCGCCGAGAGGGTCAGCGTGATGGGCAGCGAGTAGGCACCCGGGGCGAGATCGCCGCCGTCGAGCGCGCCGCTCCAGGCCAACGCGAAGCAGAGGTTCCGCGTGCTGCTGGCCGTCGCCGAGGCGCCGTTGAACAGCGCGGCGGGCGACGCGGTGATGGCCGTATTGATGGTGTTCGCAGCCGGGCAGGCACCCGCCACCGCCGTGTAGGTGAGGTCAGCCAGCGCACGCGCGCCGCCAGCCGGCACGGTCCACGACGCCGCCGAGTTGATCTGCACAGCATAGGACGTATTCGCGCGAACCACCAGACCGACTTGGCTGAGCGTGCGCGTCGCCGCCGGAGCGGACAGGTACGTCGCCCAGTCGGGCGACGTGAGCGCCAGGGCCGAGCCAGCCAGCGAGTCACCGCTGACGTCGAGGCGGGCCAGCGTAGGCACCGTCACGGCACCAGTGAAGTTACAGGTCTGCGGCGAGGCCGAGCCGGGCTGAATCGAGCAGCTCACCTGGGCCTCAGAGATCGTGGCAGTCGCCGCGACCAGCGCGACCGCCGCCAACGTGCGAAGGATGGAACGGGACATCTTGAACTCCTCTGAAAGGATGAAGAATGGTGGAACACAAGGAACGATACACTGCACAACTTTCGAACGGCAACGGAACTGTCACATCGTGTGTCACTGTATGATTGCCGCCATCACCAGACGCCTACTCATCTATAGGGTAACGAGATGGGCACCCAGGCGACGGCAGCTCACGATCTAAACACACAGCGCCCTGCAGCGGCGAAGAACAGCAATGGCGATGCCAAATCATCTCTCTATCCCACATATACTTAGCTGCCAGTCGCGTGCATCGAGCCTCCACAGCTGACGCAAATATGGTCACTGCATACACTTAGCTCAGCCGGTCACAATTCTTGCATCACATTTCTGTTCACTGCCTACTTTCCAGTGACGTCACAGCGTGATGTATCGATGCCACCGCGTCGTTTCAACGTGACGCGGCAGCTTGTTCTGGCCGCGCGGTCGCGCGCCACGTCGCGCAACTTGCAAGACCGGCCATTTGGCTCTGAACTCCAATGAACCGCATTTCGGGTCTCGTCGGGCTCCGAATGCGACCCTTCCGCGGCAGCCGCGGCAGTCGCACGTCGGGACTTTCCTCGCCGACGGGCCGGGATATTCCCCCTTCCGAAGCACGCGGTTTGGGTTTGATTCAACGCCAACAACCAACCAGGATTCGATCGGTGATCGTAGGCATTCCCAAGGAGTCATCCGTTGGTGAACGGCGCGTCGCCCTCGTCCCGGAGAGCGTCGGCCGCCTCGTGAAGGCGGGCGTCACCGTCCGCGTCGAGCGCGGCGCCGGCACGGCCGCCGGATTCCCCGACACCCTCTATGAAGCCGCGGGCGCCACCCTGGTCGACGCGGCTTCTGCCTTCTCCGCCGATCTCGTCTGCAAGGTCCAGAAGCCGACCGCCGCAGAGATCGCACAGCTCGCGACGGGCGCACAGCTGATCTCGCTGCTCGCACCCTCGACCAGCGCCGACGCCATCGCCGCGCTCGATGCCCGCGGGGTCAACGCCTTCGCCCTCGAGCTGGTGCCGCGCATCACGCGCGCCCAGTCGATGGACGTGCTCTCGTCGCAGGCCACGGTCGCGGGCTACAAGGCGGTGCTGATCGGCGCCTCGGCATCACCGAAGTTCCTGCCGATGCTGACCACCGCCGCCGGCACGATCGCGCCGTCGAAGGTCTGCGTGCTCGGCGCCGGCGTCGCGGGCCTCCAGGCGATCGCCACCGCGCGGCGGCTCGGTGCCGTCGTGAGCGGCTTCGACATCCGCGCCGCGGCCGCCGAGCAGATCCGCTCGCTGGGCGCGAGCGTCGTCGCGCAGGACCTCATCGCCGCCGACAGCGAGACGGCCGGCGGCTATGCCAAGGAACAGTCCAAGGAACAGCAGGAAGCCATCCAGCAGGCGCTGCGCGATCACCTGAAGGGAATGGACCTCGTGATCACGACGGCGCAGATCCCCGGCCGCGCGGCGCCGCGGCTCATCTCCACCGAGACGGTGAAGACGATGGCCGCAGGCGCGGTGATCGTTGACCTCGCCGCCGAGAGCGGCGGCAACTGCGAGGCCACCAAGGCCGGCGAGACCGTGGACGTGAACGGCGTGCAGGTGATCGGCCCGGTGAACCTGCCGGCCTCGATGCCCTTCCACGCCTCGCAGATGCTCTCGCGCAACATCCTGACCTTCGTGCAGCACCTGCTGCAGAAGGACGGCACGCTCAAGGTGGACCGTGCCGACGAAATCACGGGCGCGATGCTCGTCACGGGGAGGACGGCCTAATGGATCTCATCGGCTTCATCGTCGTCTTCATCCTGGCGACCTACCTCGGCGCGTCGCTGATCGGCCGCGTGCCGCCGACGCTGCACACGCCGCTGATGAGCGGCGCCAACGCCGTCTCCGGCATCACGGTCGTCGGCGCGATGGCCATCGCCGGACATTCCGACTACGGGATGATGGGCAAGGTGCTCGGCTTCCTCGCCATCGTCTTCGCGATGATGAACGTGGTCGGCGGCTACGCGGTCACCGACCGGATGCTCGAGATGTTCAAGAAGTCTCCGACGGAGGGCGGCAAGTGATTTCCCTCTCCCTCGAACGGTTCCTGTACCTCTTGGCCGCGGTGCTCTTCGTGACCGGGCTCAAGCGACTCGGCAGCCCCGACACGGCCCGCCGCGGCAACCAGCTCTCCTCGGTGGGAATGCTGATCGCGGTGGTCGTCACGCTGCTCTCGACGAAGACCATCGAGTACGGCACGATCGTCGCGGGCCTCCTGGTCGGCGGCGCGCTGGGCCTGTGGATGGCGCGCACGGTGGCGATGACCTCGATGCCGCAGATGGTGGCGCTGCTCAACGGCGTCGGCGGCGGCGCCTCGCTGCTGGTGGCCAGCGCCGAGTACCTGCACGGCGTGCAGATCGGTGCGGCGAAGACCTTCGACGTGTCGATCTCGACGCAGCTGGGCGTGCTCATCGGCGCGGTGACGCTCACGGGTTCGGCGATCGCCTGGGCCAAGCTGCAGGAAGTGATGACGGGCAAGCCGATCGTCTACGCGGGCCAGAAGACGGTGAATGCCCTGCTCTTCGCGACGATCGTCGGCATCATCGTCTGGCTCGTCGCCACGCCGGCAGTGCCGCTCTGGGCCTTCTACGCGCTCATCGGGCTGGCGCTGCTGCTCGGCGTGCTGCTGGTGATCCCGATCGGCGGCGCGGATATGCCGGTGGTGATCTCGTTGCTCAACTCGTACTCCGGCATCGCGGCGGCAATGACCGGCTTCGTGATCAAGAGCGAGGTGCTGGTGATCTCCGGCGCGCTGGTCGGCAGCTCGGGCATCATCCTCTCGCAGATTATGTGCAAGGCGATGAACCGCTCGCTGACCAACGTGCTCTTCGGCGCCTTCGGCGCCGTGACCACGGCCGGCGGCAAGAGCGCGGCCGGCCTCACGGTGAAGGAGACGAACATCGAGGAGGCGGCGCTGCAGCTGGCCTACGCGCAGAGCGTGATCGTGGTGCCGGGCTACGGCCTCGCGGTGGCGCAGGCGCAGCACCAGGTGCGCGAGCTGATGGAGCTGATCGAGAAGCGTGGCGGCACGGTGAAGTTCGCCATCCATCCCGTGGCCGGCCGGATGCCGGGTCATATGAACGTGCTGTTGGCCGAGGCGAACATCCCCTACGACAAGCTCGTGGATATGGACGAGATCAACGGCGAGTTCGAGCGCACGGACGTCTGCCTGGTGATCGGCGCGAACGACGTCGTGAACCCGGCGGCGCGCACGGATGCCTCGTCGCCGATCTTCGGGATGCCGATCCTCAACGCCGACTATGCCAGGCGCTGCATCGTGATGAAGCGCGGGATGAGCGCCGGCTTCGCGGGCATCGAGAACGAGCTGTTCTACGGCGACAAGACGCAGATGCTGTTCGGCAATGCCAAGGATACGCTCGTGAAGCTGGTGTCCGAGGTGAAGCAGGTGTAACTGCTTTCACCACGGAGACACGGAGGCACGGAGACTGCCACTGCAGGGCCGCAGGACGTGGGGGTCCGCACCGAATCATCGGCGCGGACCCCCAACGTGCATTCCTCCTGCAGCCTCCGTGTCTCCGTGTCTCCGTGGTGACCAGTAGTTGTCGTTCACGTCGCAGGCGCGGATCCGTACACACGCGTGCGCCAGCGCGTGGGGCGGCGCAGGGTGCTGATGACGAGCCGCAGCGCGGCGAGAGGATCGGCCAGCGGCGAGAGCCACCACGTGATGCCGCGGCGCTCGTAGCTCGGCGCGATGGCGAGCAGCAGCAGCCAGCGCACCGCGACGAGTACAGCCGTGCCGGTGAGCAGCAGCGTCGTCCACGGCGAGGCCGGGAGCGTGGGCCAAGCCAGCGTCAGCGCAAACCCCGCCGGCAACCACATTCCCTGCGCGAGCACGACGAATGCCGTATCGAGCCACTGTCGCGGGCGCGACGTCGCGTCCTTGAGATCCAGCGAGCGTCCCCACTCGCGCCACATCTGCCCCACGCCGCTGTAGGAGCGCACGCGGTAGAGGCGCGATCCGTCGAGGAATCCCACCGACGCACCGCGCGACGCGAGGTGTCGTACCAGACTCACGTCCTCGGCGAAGCTGTCCTTGACCGGCTCATAGCCCCCGTGCGCGAGCAGCGTCGCGCGCCGCGCCAGGAAGCACTGGCCGTTGGCGATCACGCGGTCGGGCTTGATGCGCGGGTCGCCGACGGCGCCGCTGCGGTAGATCAGCGTCACGAGCAAGGCCGGCTGCAGCCAACGCTCCATCGCCGTCTGGCCATCGAAGCGCGGCGCGAAGCTCACCACGTCGAATCCCTCGCGCCGGGCCGCGTGCAGCACCGCGGCGGCGCAACCGGGGTTCGCCTCCGTGTCCGCATCCATCCCCAGCACCCAGGGCTGCGACGCCTGCTGCGTGCCGAACTGCAGCGCCCAGGCCTTGCCGATCCACCCGGCGGGCAGCGGCGGATCCGTGAGCAGGCGAATGCGCGGATCGCGCGCGGCGGCTTCCGCCACCATCTCGCGCGTGCCGTCACTGCTGCCGGAATCGACGACGAGGATCTCGCGAACGGGCGCGCCTTGGGCGAGCAGGCCGCGCAGGCAGGGCGCGATGCGCGACGCCTCGTTGAGCGTGGCGACGACGATCGTGAGTCCTTCCGACTCGGCGTCGTGCGCGGCGTTCGACGACGCGGCCGACGCCGGAAGTCCCTGCGGCAGCGGTGCCTCGGGCGGACGTCGCGTGCGGCCGCCGCCGAGGCGGCGCAGCAGGACCAGCGCCAGGCTGAGTTGCAGGAGGGCGAGCGCGGCGAGCATCGGTGAGAATCTAGGGTGACGTCCGCGACGGCGCGGTCGCGACGACGATTCAAACCGAACGGCGACGGCGACTGTCTGAGTTCCCGGATGGCGCTCCGCTCGCGCCGTGGTACCCACACGACGCTGACACCGAACGCCCGCTACGGCCGTTGTGCAACTGTCCCTCTGACCGAGTCCCGTGATGACGAAACTGCTCCCTGCCCTCGCCCTGCTCGCCGCACTGCCCTCCGCCGCGCTGGCGCAGTCCTCCGAACGCCACGTGCTCAGCGGCGACCACGTGCGCATCTGGAATCTCGCGGGCCGCGCCGAGCTGGTGGCCGGGAGCGGTCGAGAGGTCGTGGTCGAGCTCACGCGCGGCGGCGACGATGGCGCGCGGCTCACCGTCGAAGCCTCGGCGGGTCGGCTCATCGTGCGCTATCCCGCGCGCGACATCCTCTACCGCGACCGCGAAGGCTCGCAGCGCTTCGATACGACGCTGCAGGTCGATGAGGACGGCACGTTCTCCAACGGCCGGGACGACGATCGCGGCGGACGCCGCGTGCGCATCAGCGGGACGGGCGGCGGCTTCGAGGGCCACGCTGACCTGCGCATCCAGGTGCCGCAGGGCCAGCGCCTCTCGCTCAACGTCGGCGTGGGGACGGTCGAGGTGGTGAACGTGAACGGCGAGCTCGAGTTGCGCACCCACGCCTCGCCGATCCGCGCCCGAGGCGCACGGGGCCGCCTGACGGCGCGCACCGGCTCCGGGCGCATCGTCCTCGACGACATTGAAGGGGAGCGCGTCCAGGCATCCACGGGCTCCGGCGACGTCGAGCTGATCGGCGTGCGCGGGGCCGAACTGCGCGCGAGCACGGGCTCAGGCGGCATCGAAGGCCGCGAGCTGCGCGCCGAACGCTTCGACGGCAGCACGGGCTCGGGCGGCATCCGCATCGAGTCGCTCACGAGCAGCGACGTGCGCGCGTCGACGGGCTCCGGCTCCGTGCGGCTCGGGCTCCTCCGCGTGCCGCGCGACCTCACCGCCCGCACCGGCTCGGGCAGCGTGACGCTCGGCTTGCCCAGCGATCCCAACGTAGAGCTCGACGTGCGCACCGGCTCGGGCGGCATCTCGACGGACTTCCCGGTCACGATGGACCAGGTGCGGCGCAACGAACTGCGCGGGCGCATCGGCACGGGCAACGACGGGCGCCTGCGCGTCTCCACCGGGTCGGGCAGCGTGCGCCTGCAGCGGCAGTAGCCGGCGCACGATGCGTAGCGCGGCCACGGCGCCGCGCTACGCCGTCACGCCGAGCTGGTCGAGCATAAACGCGTAGCGGAACGCCGCCTCGCGGTACTGCTCGTAGCGTCCGGAACCGCCGCCGTGGCCGGCGCTCATCTGCATCCGCAGCAACAGCGGATTCGCGTCGGTCTTGTGCGCACGCAGCTTGGCCACCCACTTCGTGGGCTCCCAGAACGCCACGCGCGGGTCGTAGAGCCCGCTGATCACCAGCATCGCCGGGTACGCCTGCGCCCGCACGTTGTCGTAGGGCGAGTAGCGGCGGATGTAGCGGTACTCCGCCTCGACCTGCGGATTGCCCCACTGCAGCCATTCCTGCGCGGTGAGCGGGATGCTGGCGTCGAGCAGCGTGTTGATGACGTCGACGAAGGGCACGTCGGCGACGATGGCGCGGAAGAGCTCCGGCCGCAGGTTCGCGACGACGCCCATCAACAGGCCGCCGGCGCTGCCGCCGTGGGCGACGAGGCGGTCCGCCGAGGTATAGCGTTCGCGCACGAGGTGTTCGGCGACGTCGATGAAGTCGGTGAAGCTGTGGATCTTCCTCAGCATCTTGCCGTCGTCGTACCAGTGCCGCCCCATCTCCTGGCCGCCGCGGATGTGCGCGATGGCGTAGGTCACGCCGCGGTCGATCAGCGAGAAGCGCGCCGAGCCGAAGGTGGGCTCCATCGTGTAGCCGTAGGAGCCGTAGGCGTAGAGCAGCAGCGGCCGCGAGCCATCGCGGACGAGATCCTTGCGGTAGACCATCGACACCGGCACGCGCGTGCCGTCACGCGCGACGGCCATCGTGCGCTCGACGGCGTAGCGCGTCGGATCGAACCCACCGAGCACCTCGTCGCGCTTCTTGAGCTCGCGCGTGTGCGTGTCCATCCGATAGTCGACCACCGAGTTCGGCGTGAGCAGCGAGCTGTAGGTGAAGCGCAGCGTGTCGGTGTCGAACTCGGGGTTGCTGCCGGGATACACGCCGTAGGCGCTCTCGGGGAACTCGATCTCGTGGCTGGCGCCGCTCGCCGTCTCGTGCACGACGAGGCGCCGCAGCCCCTCGCGCCGCTCGCTGACGACGACGTGGCGCGCGAAGGCCATCACGTCCTCGACGAACACGCCCTCGCGCGGCGGCAGCCACGGCTCCCACTGCGCCGGCGCGTCGAACGGCGCGCGCAGCACTTGGAAATCGGCTGCGTCGAGATTGGTGTGGATGAAGAAGGCGTCGGCGCCGGGAATCACGTCGTACTCGACGTCGGGCCGCCGCGCGGCGACGAGCTGCGGCGCGGCCGTCGGCTGCGCGGCGGGCAGCACGTACCACTCCGCCGACGTGAACGACGAGCTGCCGAGCAGGATCCACCCGCCGCTGCGCGCGCGGGCGACGTGCACGTTGAAGCTGACGTCCGGCTCGTGGTAGACGCGCACGTCCTTCGTCCGCGGCGTGCCGACCGTGTGCCGCCAGACGGCGTCGCCGCGCTTGGCGGCGTCGAAGGTCACGTAGAACAGCGTGCGGTTGTCGCTGGCCCAGGCGAGGCCCCAGCTCACCTTCTCGATGCGGTCGGCGAGCCATTCGCCGCTGCGGAGGTCGCGGATGCGCAGTGCGAAGTCTTCGTAGCCGTTCGTGTCCTCGAGCACGGCGAGGTAGTTGCCGTCCGGCGAGACGGACCAGCCGCCGAGCTCGTAGTACGGCAGGCCCTCGGCTTCGGCGTTCTCGTCGAGCACGACCTCCTCCGGCGCGTCGGGCGCGCCGCGACGGCGCAGGTGCACCGGGTACTGCTTGCCCTTGAAGCTGCGCGACTGGTAGAACCACGCGCCGTCCTTCACGGGGACGCTGTCGTCGTCTTCCTTGATGCGGCCGACGATCTCCTCGTAGAGCCTGTCCTCCAACGCCTTGGTGTGCGCGACCATCGCGTCGGTGTACGCATTCTCGCGCTCGAGGTACGGGATGGTCTCCGGATGCTCGCGGTCGCGGAAGTACGCGTAGTCGTCGATGCGGCGCTCTCCGTGGAGCGTGCGCTCGACGGGGATGCGTGCGGCGACGGGCGGCTGCGGGGCCTGGGCGCTCAATAGAGGATCGGCCGTGCGCGGCCGTTGGCGTCGATGCTGCGGGTCGGGCGCACGGGCTCGGGGAGCGCGGTGCCGAGACGCAGGTTCTTCGGCTCCAGGATGAAGCCCGCCATCAGGCCCGGCGTGGGGAGCATATAGTCCTCGGCTTGGTCGAGATCGACGGAATAGCCAAGGTCGGCAAGCGCCGCGATGGTCATCCGCGAGAGAGGTGAACGCGGTACGTCGATGTAGCCGGTCATCAGCTCGTGATCGAAGACGAGCTCGCGCCAGTGGCCGTAGCGCGTGCCGCTGCCGCAGCCGGGAATGCCGACGCAGTCCTCGATCGGCACGCGGGTCGCGCAGGTGGTCGTGCCGCCGTGCTCCGTGCGGCATTCACTGATTGCCCGGGCGCCGAAGAAGCTGGGATCCTCCACCTCGCCGCTATACAGATGCGGAATGAACGCCGGATCGCGCCACGTGGGCCCGATGCCGACGACGTGCAGCATCTCGTGCAGGATCACTTCCACCAGCGTGCCGTTGCTGACGAGGTTCGCGAGGTCCGCTTCATCGAACTCCATCAGCCCGATGACGGCGAGGCGCGACGTCGACCGCACGGCGCAGGGACCGGCACGGCCCAGCGTGCCGCCGGCGCCGTCGATGGCCGCCACACGCATCAGGATGATGACGCCGGTCGTGGATGTCCCCCCGTTGATGGTGTAGCCAAAGCACCCCGGTTCCGTGATGTAGTTGTTCTCAAAGTTCACCAGCGAGACGCCCGACCGGATCAGCGTCCGGATTCGCGCGCTCGCGCAGGTAAACGCCGCCTGCACCTCGGCGCTCAATGCAGGCCCCACGTTGCGCAGGTCGATCGGATACGTCCCCGTCGCTCCCGCGCCGCAGGCATCCACCGTCAGCTGCACGGTATCCGCCGCCGATCCGAACGTAGCCACGATCGTCGTGCTGCCCGCCGTGTTCGCCGACGCCGTGACAACGCCGCCCGCCGTCGTCGTCGCGACGGCGCCGTTCGACGAGGTGTACGTCGCCTGCAGGCCCGTCACCTGCTGGCCGCTCGTCGTCGTCGCCACGACGCGCAGCCGCTTGGAGTATCCGTGGCGCAGCGCAGGCTGCTGCGGCAGGATCGTGAGCGACGCCAGCGTCGACGGCGCGACTTCCACCGCGATGGAATCACGCGCCGCACCCAGCGTCGCGACGACGTACGCACTGCGCGCCGACTCCGCGATGTACGGCTGTGGCTGCAGTTCGCCCACGGCGTTCACGCGGACCAGCGTCGTATCGCGCGACGTCCACTCCGGCTGCCGGCCGCTGAGCAACCCGCCATCGGCATCGCGCGCCTCGAAGACGATCGTCGCCGACTGCCCCTCGGCCAGCGCGCTGTCCAGCGGCACCAGCGTCAGCGTCGCCGCCGCCACCGGCTGCACGATGATCTCCGAATCGTCCGTCACGCCCTCGACGCTCACCGCCACCCGCGCCGACGCGCCGGCGTTCGTGCGGTTCGAGAGCGCGCGCACCTTACCCGTGGCCGACACCGTCAGCAACTCGGGGCTATTGGTCGACCACGTCACCTCGCGGCCCGAGAGCGTGTTCCCGTTGGCATCGCGCACCAGCACGGACATCTGCACGGAATCACCGCTCTCCAAGGCCAAGGCACCGGGCGAGAGCAGCACGGAGCCCACCGCCGGCGGCGGTTTCGTCGGCGACTCGCACGCCATCGCCAGCACCGTGACCGAGGCCACGGCAATCGCTGTCTGTCCGAGCCTGCCCACCCGTTGCATCGCGCGCTCCGCCTCGACGTGAAATCCACCCGCAACACCTCGCAGGGACGCTACCGCACCGCAGGCTCCCGTCACAAGGGGGACGCGGTCCGATTCCCCTGCTTCCCTTCCCTCACGCCGCCCACCAGCTTTTCCGGATGGCCTCTGCCCCCGGCACCCGCTTGCTCGCCCTCTGGCGACGCCTCGCCCCGCTGCCCGGCGGCGAGTGGATCTTCGCCAAGATCTTCGCCCGCACGGTCCCCTACTCGGGCTCGGTGAAGCCGCGCATCCGCGTGCTCGAACCCGGCCACGCCGAAGTCGAGATCCCCGACATCCGCGCCAACCGCCAGCACCTCGGCAGCGTACACGCGATCGCCCTGATGAACGTGGCCGAGATGGCCTCGGGCCTCGCGATGATGGCCGGATTGCCCGAGGGTGTGCGCGGCATCGTGACCTCGCTGTCGATGACCTACCACAAGAAAGCCCGCGGCACGATCCGCGCCGTGAGCCGCGTCACGGTGCCGACGGTGACGGCCGACCAGGACTTCGAGGTCGTGGCCGAGTGCCACGATCCCTCGGGTGTGGTGGTCGCGACGGGGCGCGTGCTCTGGCGCCTCGGCCCGACGCGCTGATGGAGACCGCCTTCACCCGCCACGCCGGCGTCGCGGTACCGCTCATCTGCGGCCCGATGTATCCCTGCTCCAATCCCGAGCTCGTCGCGGCGGTGTCCGACGCCGGCGGCCTGGGCATCGTGCAGCCGATCTCGCTCACCTACGTGCACGGCTACGACTTCCGCGAGGGGCTGCGGCACATCAAGACGCTGACGGACCGGCCGATCGGCTTCAACGCGCTGATCGAAGGCAACAACAAGCTCTACCGCGAGCGGATGACGCAGTGGATCGACATCGCGCTCGAGGAAGGCCTGCGGTTCTTCCTCACCTCGCTGGGCAACCCGAAGTGGGTCTGCGAGCGCGTGCACGCGGTGGGCGGCGTGGTGTACCACGACGTCACCGAGCGCAAATGGGCGCAGAAGGGCGTGGACGGCGGCGTCGATGGCCTCGTCGCGGTCAACAAGCTCGCCGGCGGCCACGCGGGGCGGCTCTCGCCCGAGGCGCTGTTCGATGAACTGTCGCCCTTCGGGCTCCCCATCGTCTCGGCGGGCGGCGTCGGCGACGCCGCGGAGTTCACGCGGCAACTGCGCATCGGCTACGCCGCCGTGCAACTCGGCACGCGCTTCATCGCCACGCCCGAGTGCAAGGCCAGCGACGCCTACAAGCAGGCTATCCTCGACGCCGATGCGGACGACATCGTGATGACCGAGCGGCTGACGGGCGTTCCCGTCGCCGTGATCCGCAACCCGTACATCGAGCGCCTGGGCACGAGCGCCGGCTGGTTCGCGCGCTGGATGCTCAAGGGCCGCAAGACCAAGCACTGGATGCGCACCTGGTACGCGCTCAACTCCGTGCGCCGACTCAAGAAGTCGCTGCATTCGTCGGATTTGCGCACTGATTACTGGCAAGCCGGCCGCTCGGTGGCCGGTATCCACGAACTCAAGCCCGCCGGCGACATCGTCCGGGAGTTCGCCGCCGCGTTCGACTGAGCTTCACCGACCGTCACACAGAGACCGATGCCCATTCGCCGCCTGCTCCCCGCCTTCCTCGCCGCGCTGTTGCTCGCGACCGACAGCGCCACGCTCGCCGCGCAGGTCGAGGTCCCCTCGTTGCGCTGGAAGACCATCGAGACGGACAACTTCCGTATCCACTACGAGCCCGATCTCGAGGCCTGGGCGCGGCAGGTCGCCGGACAGATGGAAAGCGTGCGCAGCGCCGTCGCCACGCGCGTGGGCTACACGTATCCGCGCAAGATCGACTTGCTCGTCGAGGATCCGCTCAACGTCTCCAACGGCTCGGCGTGGCCGTCGCTGACGTATCCGGCGATGCGCTTCTGGGCCACGCCGCCTGCGCCGACCAGCGTCATCGGCAACTCACGCGGCTGGGGCGAGATCCTCGCCGTCCACGAATACGCGCACCTCGCGCACCTGCTGCGTCCCTCGCGCAAGCCCTTCGCGCTGCCGCTCGGCATTCTCGGCATCGTGCCGATGGGGCCCATCACCGGCGCGCCGGCCTGGGTGTCCGAAGGCTACGCCACCGTGATCGAAGGCGAGCTCACCGGCAGCGGTCGGCCCAACGGCGCGCTGCGGCCGGCGATCCTCCGCACGCTGGCGCTCGAGGGCTACCTGCCGAGCTATGGCGAGTTGGACCAGGTCGCGCGCTTCAACGGCGGCGCGATGCGCTACCTCGTCGGTTCGGCGTATCTCGAATGGCTGCAGGCCGCGCGCGGGGACTCGTCGCTGCCGCAGCTCTGGCGTCGCGCCACGGCGCGCGTCGGCCGCAAGTTCCCCGCCGCCTTCACCGCGACCTTTGGCGACTCGCCTGAGTTGCTCTACGGCCGCTTCGCCGCCGACGTCACGGAGAAGGCTGTCGCCGTGCGCGAGCAGATCCGTCGCAACGGACTCGCGCAGGGCACGCTGGTGCAGAAGTGGGCGTGGACGGTGGGGAGTCCCGACATCTCGCCCAACGGCGAGCGCCTCGCCGTGCGGCGCGCGACGAACAGCGACCCCGGTGGCATCGCCGTGTTCTCGCTGCTGCCCGACACCGCCGGCCCGCGCAGGGACTCCGTGACGCTGGCCAAGCGGCTGAAGAAGGATCCGGAAGACCTCGCCGATTACCGCCCGTACCCGCGGCCGCTGCGCCGGGTCGCGCTGCTGCGGCCGGTGAACGGCGCGTCGTACGACGCCCCGCGATGGTTGCCCGACGGCGAGCGCCTGCTCGTGACGCGCAGCGTGCCGCTGGCCGACGGCCGCTCGCGCAGCGATCTCTTCGAATGGACCGTGAAGGGCGGCGGTGTGCGACGCATCACGAAGGGCGCGGGCATCCAGCTCGCCGACCCGACGCCGGACGGTCGCTCCGCGGTCGCGCAGCGCTGCGGCGCCGGCGTGTGTTCGCTCGTCGTGGTGGATCTCGCGAGCGGTGCGCTGCGCACGCTGGCCGAGGGCACGCTCGACGGCAGCTATGCCGGTGCGCGCGTCTCGCCGGACGGCCGCCGCGTCGCGACGGCGCGCCAGCGTGGCGCGCGTTGGGTGCCGACGGTGATCGACATCGCCAGCGGCGCCGCGCGCAGCGTGGGGCCGGACGACGCCGCCTCACGCTACAGCCCGGCGTGGGAGAACGATTCCACGCTCCTCGTGATGAGCGACGCCAGCGGTGCGATCGAGATCGAGCGACTGCCGCTGGATGGCGGTTCCGTGAGCGTGGCCGTGCGCACGATCGGTGCGGCCGGTGCGCCGGAGGTCGGCCCTGACGGACGCATCTGGTGGCTCGCCCTGCACGGTCGCGGCTGGGACCTGCGCGTGAACGACGCGGGCAGCGCACTGCCGGTGGCGCCCGTGCTGGACGACACGCAGTTCCCCGCCGTGCGGCGCGTCGACACGCGCCTTGCGCAGGAGTTTCCGGCGGCGCCGCTGCGCGACCCGAAGCGCTACGGCGCAGGCCCCTTCGGCCTCGCCTTTTTGATGCTCGGCGGCGAAGGCGCGGATGGCGGCACCTGGGGAGCCGGCGCGACCTTCGGCGATCCCGTCGGCCGCAGTACCGGCTTTGCGTTCGCCGGTGCGTCGCCGAAGGGCAGTTGGAGCGGCGCGCGGCTCGCGTATACCTGGCGCGGATTCCGTCCCTCGATCCAAATCCAAGGCTACCGCGGCGAGTACCTCGTCTCCGAGCAGCCATCCAAGGCCGGGCTCGGCTGGGAGCCGTTTGACCGCCGATTCACCGGCGCGATGCTCGCGCTGGAGCTCACGCGCCACGGCGCGCGGGGCAGCGCCAACACGCGCCTCGGCTACAGCGTCGGACGCAGCGAGAATCCCACGCTCGCCGGACCCTCGCGCGACCGCTCGCTGTACTTCGCGCAGCTCGGCGGCAACCTGAGCGTTTCGCCGCGGCCGCGCAGCAGCGTCGAGTTCCGCTGGCAGGCGACGACGTCCGCCGGCACCGCAGACGGCGGCGACTGGGCGCGTCACACCGTCGACACGCGCCTCGCGCTCGCGCACAGCGCGGGCGGCGTCGCCCTGCGGGCCCGCGGCGGCGAAGCCAGCGAGGAGACGCCGTTCTCCGAACGCTTCATCGTCGGCGGCACGGCGTCGCCGTTCGTCGATCAGCTCCTCCTCACGAACCGCATCGAGCACCTCGGCCTGCCCTTCGGCGTCGCCGGCGGCCGGCGCTACGGCATCCTCACGGCGGAGAGCACCGGGCCGTTCCGGTTCTTCCACGACTGGATCGTCGGTGGCGACGACGGTTTCGGCGAGACGCTGCGCGTCGTGGGCGGCGAGCTCACGATCGACATCCCGCGCATCTCGGTGATGCGGATTCCCGTCGCCAACGCGCGCGTCGGCGTCAACCACTCGCTCAACGGCCCCGTGCGCAACGCGACGCAGCTCTACGCGTCGTTCAGCGTGATGCCATAGTCCGGCGGGCGCCGGGGCCCGGCCAGGCGCGGTGCGTGAGCACCGACACGCCGCCGGGCCGCACCGTCACCTCGCCCAGCGACTGCGTCGTGCCGCCCGTGCGCAGCTCGATCGGATGCGTGCCCACGGGCAGCCGCAGGCGCGCGACCGTGAGGCGATGCGGCAGCAGCTGCCAGGCGCGCAGGTCGGGCTGGTCGATCACCGTGGAGCCCACGGAGAACGCGCCAAGCAGTATGCCGAAGAAGAGACGGCCCGCACGATTGCCGCGCTTCTCGTCAGCGTCCTCGTCCTCGTCACCGCTGATCGCCTTGTCGATCTGGCCCTCGGCGGCGCGCATCGCCGCGTAGCGCACCGCCGCACGCGCGATGCCGCGGGCGAGCTTGGCGGGCATCTCGCGCGAGAAGTCCGCGGCCACGGAGCCCGTCACGTCGACGCTCAACGCGTGGAAGCGCGCGGGGTTCGTGTACACGTCGATCGGGTGCGGCCCTGGCGTGGGATCGCCGAAGGTCGCCCAGTTCACCTCGTAGGTGAGCCAGCCGATGCTCGGATCGCGGGTGAATCCGTTGCGACGCGCGGCCACGCGGTTCGCGACCACGATGCGATCCGCGTCCGGCCCCGTCGTCAGCGCCACGAGTTCGTCGGCGTTTGTGTAGATGCCCAGCGTCTGCGGCTGCGGCCGGCCGACGAATCCGTCCTCGACGATCACGACCACGTCGCCGCTGTCGGCGCCGGCAGGAACCGTATCGCCTGGCAGCGTGCCCAGCAGCGCGGCCGCGTTGCGATACGCCACGCGCGCGTCCTCGCTCTCCCCCGCCGCCTCGAAGAGCACACCCGTCACGTAGCGCAGCGCGCCTTCCAGCTCGCGCGCCGGCTTGCGCCCGTCACTCTGCAGGAGCATCGCGAGCCGGCGCGCCTCGACCGCCGTCTCGTCGAGCTCCCCCATCGCCAGCCAGTTCAGCGCACCGTAGTACGGAATGAAGTAGTGCTCGGTGGCGAGCGGATAGTAGGGCAGCGCAGCGTCCGAGGTGACCAGCGAGACCGCGCCCGCCGACACGCGCTTGGTGTAGCGCTCCTCGACCACGCTCCAGGCGCGGTCGATGGACTTCGCCCCCGCGTCGAATTCGCCGGCGTGCAGCGCGATCACGCCGCGATACAGATGCCGCAGCAGCGCATCCGTGGGCGCGACCTTCTTGTCGTCCATCGCGATCCACGCCTGCTCGGCGCGGCCGTACATCAGGTGATCGCGGATCGTCCATTCCGCCGCGATGCCCATCGGCCCGGCGCGCCACGCGGCGTTCGCGGCCGCGCAGCCGCTGGTGCCAAGCACCAGCGGCAACGCGAGCAGGAACCACGCGCGGTGGGAGCGCACGAGGGTGTTAGCGCGGGGTGTCGCGCTGCAGCACGATCACCCGCTGCTGGGCCAGCGCGATCGCCTCGGCGAGCCGTGCGTTCGCCTCGCCCTGCGCGCGGATGCGCTCGATCTCCATCGAGAGCAGGAAGCGCTGGTAGCGCATCAGGGCCTCCTGCGGACGCAGTTGCAGGTCGAGCAGGCGCGCGGCCTTGTACTCGATCTCCGGCTGGTCCGGATCGAGGACGCTGGCGCGGTCGTAACGGTTGAGCGCGCCGTTCAGATCATTGGCGGCGACGAGGTCATCGCCCTCGCGCACCAACGCCTCGGCCTGCGCCCGCGCGCGGGCCTGCGCCGTCTCGTCCTGCGGAGTGCTCGCGACCATAATGCCCTGCGGTCCGCGGCGGCTCACGACGGCCGTACGTCCGCCGTCGAACTGCACGACCATCACCTGGCCCACGCGATCGTAGGGCGAGGCGTTCGCGTGCGCCGGCACCATCGTGCCGAATCCGTCGAAGCGACGCACGACCCAAGCCTGCGGCCCGGTCTTCGACGCGGCCATCACCTGCTCCGGCGTCATCCCGAGCACGATCTCGCCACGGCCGATCGCGTCGCAGATGCCGGGCTGGCAGCCGCGGATCGCCAGCGCGTAGACGGAGTCCGCCGAGTAGCGGAGGCGCGCGTACTCCATCTGCTGCGCGCCCGCCGCGGCGGAGGCGTCCACCTGCGGCACGTTGGCGTTGTTGGGAATCGTCACCGGCTGGTCCACGCGCTGCGGATAGGGCGCACAGGCGGCGGCGACGAGCAGCACAAGAATCATTCGCATTGTCAGCTCCGGTTACGGCGTGATCCGACGGCTCTGGATGTACTTCTTGATCTTGTGCTGGCCCATCCACGTGCGGACGTTGGTCTCGAGGTCGAGCAGCGTCACGTCCACCTGGTAGAAGACCACGCGCTCGCGGCCTTCCTGGTCTTCGATCGCCTGCACGTCGCCCTGCAGCATATAGCGGGCGCCCAGTTCTCGAGCCATCCGCGCACGGGTCTCGGCCGACGCGTTCGTCTGCTGGTCGGCGCGCTCCCCGCGAAGCTCCTCGCGCTCCTCCGCGCTGGCCACCAAGCGCACCATCCCGCTCTGCACGTAGGCGCGCTCGATGTCGCGGATGAAGGTGCCGATGGGGATGTGTTCCATCGTGCGGTTGCGGATCTGGCCGACGATCACCGCCGGTGCCGTGCCGCCGTTGGCCGCCGCGTAGTCGCGTGCCCACGACGACTCCAGCGACTGCGCGATCAGCGCGTTCGCGACCAACCGCGAGTCGGCGTCGTTCCAGCGGCCCGAGAGGTCCGTGACGGAATTGGGATCGATGCGCTCGACGCGCTTGATCGAACAGCCGCTGAGCGCGAGCACGGTGACGGCCAGGGCGGCCAAGGCGGTGCGTGGGCGGAGCATAGGGACTCCAGGCGTGGATGGGACGGGTTTGGGACTTCTATTGAATATGGGAGCAAGGCTCGCGCCACGCGTCGGGGAAAACCCAAGTGTGGTTGCTGCAAGTAGTTGCGTTCGCACCCCCTACGCGGGGTGTCCGGATTTTGTGACAGATTCACGGTGCCGATTTGAGACAGCGCCTAGCCCAAGCGGGCGGGCCGCGGCACACTTCTCCTTCCCGTGGTCCGTCGTAAGTCGTAAGTCGTCCGTCATCCGTCATCCGTCTTCCGTCTTCCGTCTTAATTGCGCATCCTCGCCGCCCTCCCCGACTTCGCCATCGCGATTGCCGCCCTCATCACGTGGGTGGCCCCATCGATCCTTGGCGAGCACTGGGCCGGGTACTTCCTGACGTTGATGCTGCTGGAGTTCATCGTCGTCCACTCGGCCGCATTTCTCGGCAGCGTGGCCTTCAGCGATTCCCCACGGAGCAAGCGTGTGATGCTCACGCTCGGGTTGGCTGGGTTCTACACCTTGTTCGGCGCGGCGATCGCCTTCGGCGCCAAGGCTTGGTGGCCGCTGTTCGCGTTCTGGGGCCTCATCGTGAATCGCCTGCTAGGCATCCTCTTCGGCACCGTGCCCAGCGGCCGCGAGCGCGAGGCGATGCAGGCGAGCTGGGTCGTCGGCGCCATCAGCTACCTGCTCGGGGCCTTCGCGACCGTGCTGCTGCCGGTCCCCCGCCTCGGCGTGCGCCCCGAGATGCTCGGCCCCATCGGCGAGGACAGCGGCGGCCTCTGGGCGGACGAGCCGCAGCGCGTCCTCGCCTTCGCTGTGCTCTACTTCACCGTGGTCGGCCTCCACGCCGCCTTCGGGGGCCGTGCGGTCGCGCAACGGGCGTAGCGCCTCCGTCATCCGTCATCCAACATCCGTCATCCCTCATCCGTCCACTTACTTTCATAGATGCGCCTCTTCACCACGATCCTCAGCGCCGTCGCCCTCGCGGCTGCACTCTTCGTCGGCCTGCGTCCCGTGGGGCCCGTCCCGCCGCTTGGGCAGTTGATCAGTCCCACGAGCGGCATCTGGTCGACGGTGCGCAGCGCCGAGCTGCCTGCCGAGCAGTCGTTGGATCTCGCCGGGCTCAGCGCGCCGGTGGATGTGCGCTACGACGATCGCGGCGTGCCGCACATCTTCGCGCAGACGGAAGCGGACGCCGCGCGCGCGCTCGGCTGGGTGCACGCCCGCGACCGCTTGTTCCAGATGGAGATGATCCAGCGCGCCGTCGCCGGTACGCTCTCCGAGCTCGTCGGCGCGCGGGCCTTGCCGCTCGACCGCTCGGCACGGCGCCTCGCGCTGGCCGAGGGCGCGCTGGCGAAGTGGAACGCGATTGCCGACACCGCCGTCGTCCGGCGCGATGTGCACGCGTATATGGAGGGAGTCAACGCCTACATCGCGCAGATGCGGCCCGAGGACTTGCCGCTCGAGTATCGCCTACTCGGGCGGAAGCCGCGGCGCTTCGATCCTCAGGACACCTACTACCTGCTGATCCGGATGTCGCAGACGCTCTCGTTCCAGCAGGGCGAGCTCGCGCATCACGCCGTCGCGCAGTTGGTCGGTGCGGCCGCGGCCGACGCGATCTTCAACCCGACCGCGCCGATCCAAGAGCCCATCGAGCCGGTGCCTGGCCGTCGCGCGGCACGCATCGACGCGCGCTGGCGCCTCCCCGCGCCGGAGCGGCCTGACAGCGCGCGCGTCGCGATGGCGCAGGCCGTCGGGCAGTTGGCCCAGTCGCTCACGCGCGGCGAGGCCATCGTCGGATCCAACAACTGGGCCGTCAGCCCCGCCCGTTCGGCCAGCGGCCACGCGCTGCTCGCCGGCGATCCGCATCTCGAGCTCACGCTGCCGAGCATCTGGTACGAGGCGCATCTCGTCGTGCCGGGCGCGCTCGACACCTATGGCGTCGGATTCCCGCTCGCGCCGATCATCCCGATCGGCTTCAACCGCGAGATGGCGTGGACGATGACCAACACCGGCAACGACGTCGTGGACTTCTATCGCGAAGTCGTCGACGATTCGACGTCGCCCACGCGGTATATGCTCGACGGCAACTGGGAGGACTTACGGACTCGCGTCGAGACCTATCGCGATCCGAACGGCGGCACCGTCGCCGTCGACACCTTCTACGCCACGCATCGCGGTCCGATGTTTCGCTCCGCGCTCGGCTGGGTGTCACAGCGTTGGACCGCGCGCGAGCCCAGCGACGAGGGCAACAACTTCCGCGATGCGATGCGCGCCACCGGCGTGCGCGATTTCTATGCGCGGATGGAGAGCTTCCAGACGCCCGCGCAGAATATGTTGACCGCCGACCGGGCCGGGAACATCGGCATCCGCAGCAACGGACGGTATCCGATCCGGCCTGGTACCGGGCGCGGCGACGTCGCCTTCGACGGCAGCACGCGCGCCAGCGATTGGACCGGCAATCAGCCTGTCGGATGGTATCCGCAGAGCGTGAACCCCGCGCAGGGCTACCTCGCCAGCGCCAACCAGCAGCCGCTCGACCCCAGCGTGCGCGCCGGCTATCAGGGTGCCGACTGGCCGTCGCCGTGGCGCGCGATGCGCATCAACGCCCTGCTCCGCGGCGATTCGTCCGTCACCGTCGACGATATGCGGCGCTTCCATACCGATCCGCGCAGCGAGCTCACTCCTTTCGTGATGACCGCCATCGCCGACGCCCGCGTCGCCGCGCAGGCCGCCGGCAGCTGGACCGCCGATGACGAGGCCGTCTTCCAGCACCTGAGCACCGGCGACCCCGAGTTCACGCCGAGCAGCGCGTGGGCCGTGCTGTTCGGTGCCGTCGTCAACGCCCTCAACCGCCACGTGTGGGACGAACTCGTGATTCCCGGTGAGGACCGTCGCATCGCCACGCCCGGCCAGATGGTCCTCGTGATGCTCTTCCGCGATCCCACCAACGCCTGGTGGGATGACCGCCGTAGCGCCGACGTCGTCGAGAACCGCGACGCCATCGTCCTCCGCGCGCTGCGTGACGCCTGGACCGACACCCGCGCCTCGCAGGGCAACGACCCCAGCCAGTGGCGCTGGGGCAACGTCCGGCAGATCAACGTGCATCACCTCCTGCGCCTACCCGGCTTCGGTCGCACCGGACTCGAGGTCGTGTCCGGCCCCGGCACCCTCTCTCCGTCCGAGTCCAACGGCACCCACGGCGCCTCGTGGCGCTTCGTCGTCGAACTCGGCCCCGACGTCAAGGGTTGGGGCACCTACCCCGGCGGCCAGAGCGGCAACCCCGTCAGCACCCGCTACGCCGACCGGATGGAGCTGTGGCGCCGCGGCGAACTCGCCGAGTTGCGCTTCCCCCGCCGTGCCGACGAACTGCCCCAGGAACAGACAATGTCGAAGCTCTCCTTCACCCCCGCCGGAGGTGCACGCTGATGCGGACGCCTGAACGTGGGCTCTGGTTCGCCGCCCTGCTCCTCGCACTCGTCCTCGGCAGCTTCGCATTTGACTGGCTCGCCGTCCCCATCATCGCCGGCGCGTTCGCGTGGATCCGTCGCGGTGACGCCGCCGTACCCCTGCTCAGCTCCGTCGCCGGCGCCGCCGCGTGGATGCTCCTCCTCGTGTGGCAGTCGTCCGCCGGCCCCGTGTTCGGCGTGGCCCAGGTCGTCGGCGACGCGATGCAGGTTGGCGGCGCGCCGCTTCTCGTGCTGACGATCGCGTTTCCCGCGTTGCTTGCGGGGTCTGCGGCCGGGCTGGTGCGCGGTATTCGCGGGTAGGGATGGCGGGCTACGCGGCAGTAGTCCTGGTCTCGCGCGGGCCGGGGATACTGCGGGGTTCTCGCAAGGATGCGCGGGGGTTCCTGTTGTTGCGCCGCGCGCGCAAAGTGGTGTGGCGATGAGGGTTGCGGCTGCCGGTGGGATGCGGCAGTGTTTGGGATACTGCTGGGAATGGGGTGCGTAATTCTCAGCTAATCCACGTTATCGCGACAAGGAAGCCACGATAGCGCAATCAGAAAGTCTGTCAACAGCGAAACGATGCAGAACTAATGGGTTTTGCTTCCGTCGCGATGCAGGGGCACGGCTCGCGTGGCGAGGATGTTGACAGGGCGAGATCCTAGGGAAGTATTGGTGCTGTCGCGCGTTCGTCGCGCGCGCGATAACGACGCTTGCTGCCGACAGCCGCGCTAGCGAAGCAGTGGCGGGGCGAGTGCAGCCGACGGTGGCGGTGCGCCCTGACGGTCGCCCCACCACTGCATTTTATGGAAGCGGCTGCAGCAGAAGCTCACGTTATGCGG
>DAOMNV010000018.1:16324-42929 GCA_035444005.1 Gemmatimonadaceae bacterium | reverse complement strand
GCGGTGAGGGAAGCGAGGGCAAGCACACGCATCGAGAGTTGCTCCTTGGAGTGGGTCATCGCAGTTCCGCCAGCATCTGCCACATCAGTTCGATCTCGGCCAGCTGCGCGGCCTCGATCTCGTTCGCCAACACGTTGATATCCACCTCTTGGGCGGCGCGCGGGCTGTTCAGCAACTCGGCGACCATCTGGACGGCGCCTTCGTGGTGCTTGATCATCAGCTCGAGGAAGAGCCGGTCGAAGTCGCGGCCGCGCGCGGCCGAGAGCTGCTCGAGTTGGGCCGCGGTGAGCATCCCGGGCATCGACATCCGGCGCCAGGACTCCGTGTCGGGCGCGTGTTGCTTGTAGTCCACCAGCCAGCCCTGCATCAGCGCGATCTCGCCGGCCTGCGAGAGATCGATCTTGTGGGCGAGCTTGAGCACGCGGTCACTCGCGCCGGCGTGTTCGGCCAGCCGCGTCATATACACGGCCTGCGCGTGATGGCCGATCATCATCTGCATAAAGCGCACGTCGGCTTCGGTGACCAGCGAGCCCGGGGGCAGCGTGACGGGCGGCAGGTCGTGCATCACGTGACCGGCGTGCGCGTCGGGCTGCGCGGCGGGCATCGCGTGGCCGGCGTGCGCGTCGGCGGCGGGCATCGCGTGCCCAGCGTGCTCGTCTACGGCCGAGGCCGGGGACGGCGTCGTTTCGGCAGGCGGCGTCGCGCAGGCGACGGCGCCCGCGAGGGCGAGCAGGGAAGCGGTCCGGAGCATTGGCATCAGGGGAATCTGTCACACAACGCGGCGCGGCGCTGGCCCGTTGACGGGCGCGCCGGCCGGTGTCAGCGATCCACGCCGCGACGCAGGCGCCAGCGCTGCAGAATCGGTACGCCCTGGTCGACATCCACCTGCTTGCCGAGCACGTAGTCGCGCCCGACCTCGAAGACGACAAGGCGTCGCGGCAGCGCGACGCGTGCCACTTCGCGCCCGTCGGTGTCGACGATGTGCCAGAGGGCGTCCGCTGCCGTGGGCGCTGCGAAGCCGCGCATCCACAGCAGGCCGTCGGCGTCCACCAGCAACCCAGCGACCGCGCCGTGGCGCTCCGGGAAGGTGATGCTCGCGTACTCCCGCTCGATACCGGGCCGCGCGCGCTCGCCCGCTGCGGCGACCTGCTCCTCGACGAAATCCTTCACATCCGCGGCGGTGATGGCGGGCACGCTGTCGCTCAGTCGATAGCTGCCACGCGAGACGCCGCTGCTGTCGTACACCAGCACCTCGAAGGCATCGCCGGTCGCGACGTAGAAGCTCTCGGAGCCGACGGCCGCCAGCGGTTGCTTGCCGAGCGGCAGCGGGCGCGATCCGACGATGCGGCCTTGATGGGTCTGGCCCCATCGCTCGGACGCGGGGACGGAATCGATCACCATCGGCGCGCCGCTGGGTGTTGCCGTGATCCACACGGGTACCGTGTCGCGGTGGTAGCCGGCCGTCGGCACGCCGCGTGCCCCCCATCCCAGGTGCAGGAAGCGACCGGTCGAACCGCAGGCGGATGCGTAGGGAGCCTGCTGGCCATCTGGCAGCGCGAATCGGAACTCACCGACATACTCGCCCTCGAGCGAGAACTCGGAAATCCGGCGACCGTCGATGTCGTACGTGAACAGGCGCCCGCCGCAGCGGAAGAGTCTCGCGAGGTAGGTGATCTCACCGGGACCCTGACCCGATCGGGCGACGACGCGCAGCAGGCGGCCGTCGGCGTCGAACAACGTCAGCGGCGCGTCGCCGAGGTCGGCGACGAGCAGGCGTCCGTCGGGCAGGCGCGTCGCACCGGTGATGAGCTCGAAGGTGACGCCGGCATCGTCGCTGGCATCGCGGCCGATCGTGAGCGTCGCGCTGCTATCCACGCTCCAGGTCGCGACGTCCCTGCGCGCTGCCTCGCTGGCATCGCCGCAGGCGAGTGCGGTGAGTGCGGTGAGTGCGAGCGCCAGCGCGCCGGCCCGCCTAGACCTCGACACAACCCCTGAACCCACGCGCCCCATAGTACGACTGCGCGCCGTTGTGATACGTGAACACCTGGTCGTATCGCCGGTCGCAGAAGAGCGCCCCGCCGAGCTTTCGGATCGGCGCCGGCGTGAGGATCCAGCTCGAGGTCTTGAGGTCAAACTCGCCGAGCTCCTGCAAGGCACGGTACTCGTCTTCGGTGAGGACGCGGATGCCGATCTTCGCCGCGACCTCGAGGGCGGAGCTCTTGGGCTTCGCCTCCTTGCGTGCATCGAGCGCGGCGCGGTCGTAGCAGAGGCTGCGGCGGCCGGCGGGGCTCTCCGGCGAGCAGTCGGTGAACGTGAGGCGGCCGGACTTCTTGTCGACGGCCGTCACGTCGGGCTCGCCGCCCGTGTCTTCCATCGCCTGCAGCACCTTCAGCGCGGCGGCGTTGGCGTCGAGGCGTTTGCGCACGGCGGCCCACGGGAGTCCCGGGTGCCGCGCGGCATTGGCGGTGAAACGCTGCTCGAGCGTGGCGAGCAGCTTCTCGGCGGGGTTCGCTTTCGGCATACGGCCAAACTGCGCGCCGGCGGCGCGGGTGGCAAGCAGGGTACCCCTACTTACGCCCCGCGCGTGCCCGATAGCGCTCGAGATACGCCGTCGCCCAACTCTCGTAGCGACCCGCCGCCAGTTCCACGCGCGCCTGCCGCATCAGTCCAACCAGATAGTGCACGTTGTGCAGCGAGAGCAACCGGAGCCCCAGCATCTCCTCCGCCGCAAACAAGTGCCGGAGGTACGCCCGGTCGTAGTGCGTGCAGGTGTGGCAGTCGCATTCCTCGACGAGCGGCCGCTTGTCGAAGCGATGCTCGGCGCGGCGGATCTGCACGGTGCCGTCCGGCGTGAACGCCGTGCCGTGCCGGCCCATCCGCGTGGGCACCACGCAGTCGAAGAGGTCCACGCCGCGGCGCACGCTCTCGACCAAGTCATCGGGAAAGCCGACGCCCATCAGGTAGCGCGGCTTGTCGCGCGGCAACTCGGGATCGCAGATGGCGATGGTGGCGTACATATCGGGCTTCGCTTCGCCGACGCTCAAGCCACCGATCGCGACGCCGTGCCAATCGCCCGTCTGCAGGATGCCGCGCACGCTCGCGCGGCGCAGTTCGGGATGGATGCCACCCTGCACGATCGGGAACAGCGCCTGCGGCGGTGCGGCACGCTCGGCGTCGAAGTCAGCGTGCAACGCGGGCGCACCCGGCGGGAGATCGATCGGCGTGAGTGGCTCGCGGCCCTCGCGCTCAAGGCGGTCGAACTCGATGCGGCAGCGTTCCAGCCAGCGCAGCGAGCGCTCCATCGCCTGCTGGCTCGGCCCGACCTCGGACTTGCCCTCGATCAGCTCGTCGAGCTGCATAATCACGTCAGCGCCGATGTTGCGCTCGATGCGCATCACGGCCTCCGGCGTGTAGTTGTGCTTGCTGCCGTCGAGATGCGATTGAAACTCGATGCCTTCCTCGCGCACCTTGCGCATCTGCGCGAGCGAGAAGACCTGGAAACCGCCCGAGTCGGTGAGCATCGGGCCCTTCCAGCGGGCGAAGGCGTGCAGGCCCCCGAGGGCGCGCACGGCCTTGTCGCCGGGGCGGAGGTACAGATGGTAGGCGTTGGAGAGCACCATCTGCGCACCGGTGTCCTCCAGCTCGTGCACGCTGAGGCCCTTCACGGTGGCGTTGGTGCCCACGGGCATAAACGCGGGGGTCTCGACGATGCCGTGCGGCGTGTTGAACCAGCCGCGGCGGGCTGCGCCTTGCTCGTCGCTGGTGTGGAAGCCGAAGCTGGGCAGCGACGTGGCGGCCTGGGGGACCGGGAGTGAGGGGATGCTCACTGGCCTGCGTGACGGCTCGCTCACTGCGGCGCGCCCCCGCCGCCCGTCGCCTTCGCTTCGTCCGCCTTTACCTCGTCCCAGAGCTTGTCGAGCGCCTCGAGCCCGGCGGTGCGCACGTCGATGCCGCGTACCGCGGCCAACTGCTCGATGGCCTCAAAACGCCGCTGGAACTTGGCGTTCGCGCGGTCCAGCGCGAGCGCCGGATGCGTGCCCGCCTTGCGGCAGAGGTTCACGACGGCAAAGAGCAGGTCGCCGAGCTCTTCCTCCAAGCGCGCGTGCCGCGCGTCGTTGCTCGGCACGCCGTGCGTGTCGAACACCGCGCCGTCCGTGGCCACCTGCTGCTTCACTTCCTCCAGTTCTTCCGCGACCTTGGCGATCGGCCCTTCGACGTCCGGCCAATCGAAGCCCACACCGGCCGCGCGTTCCTGCAGGCGATGCGCACGGTGCAGGGCGGGGAGGCCGGTCGGGAGGCCCTCGGCCAGCGACTTGCGCGACTTGGCCTTCATCTGCTCCCAGGGCGTGCGCTCCGTGTCCGTGCCGTAGAGCCAGGGGTGTCGCACGGTCATCTTGCGGACCAGCGAGCCGGCCACGTGCTCGGGGCCGAAGGCACCGCGCTCCTCGGCGATCACGCTGTGAAAGAGCACCTGCAGGAGGACGTCGCCGAGCTCGGAGCACATCGCCGCGTCGTCGCCTTCGCGGAGGGCGTCGTCGAGCTCGTGCATCTCCTCATTGAGGTACGGGCGCAGGGAATCGTGCGTCTGCGCGCGGTCCCAGGCATCCCGGGTCCGGAGGTCGCGCATAATCGCGAGCGCATCTTCAAGCGTGGCTTTGTCTTGCATCGCGTTTTGGGGTCCCGTAATCTTGAGTGCTCCGATGCCCACGCAATCTAGTCTGGACGCGCTGCCACGCGCTTGGGTCGAGGTGGACCTCGCGGCACTCGTCCGCAATGCGAGGGCCATCGCCGACCACGCACAGTCGCGCCTCATTCCGATGATCAAGGCCGACGCCTACGGACTGGGCGCCGTGCCCGTGGCGCGCGCGCTCGAGGCGGTCGCCCCATACGCGTACGGCGTGAGTTCGATCTTCGAGGGCGAGGAACTCCGCTCGGCGGGCATCGCCCGGCCGATCATCGTGTTCACGCCGACCCTGCCGTCGGACCTCGCGCGCCTGCGGGCTGCGGGTCTCACGCCGGCGCTGGCCTCGGTGGAAGGCATCCGCCGCTGGCAGGAGCTGGGTGGCGGCGACTGGCAGCTGTCGATCGAGACCGGGATGCATCGCGCGGGCATCAATTGGGACCGCGTGGGGGAGTTGGCTGACGCGATCCGCGCCTTCCCGCCCGCCTCGGCCTTTACGCACTTCCATTCCGCGGAGATGGACGACGGCTCCGTGGAGAAGCAGGAACGGCGCTTTCGCGATGTGATAGCCAGCCTGCCCGTGACGCCGGCGCTGCTGCACGCGGAGAACAGCGCCGCCGCGGCGCGCCGTCGGCCCTCGGCTTGGGGCCTGATCCGTCCTGGCGCGTTCCTGTACGGACTCGGCAGCGGCCGCGGGGCCGCGCTGCAGCCGGAACCCGTGGTACACATCCGCGCGAAGATCCTCGAGCTGCGCGAGGTCGCCTCGCGCGAGACCGTGAGTTACAACGCGCTGTGGACCGCGCCCGAACCGCGGGTGATCGCAACCGTCGCGGTGGGGTACGGTGACGGATATCGGCGGCACCTGAGCAACGTGGGACTCGGGCTGCTGGCCGGCCGCGAGGTGCCGGCGGTCGGTGCGGTGTCGATGGATATGACGATGTTCGACGTGACGGGGCTGGGTGCCCGCGTCGGCGACGTGGTCACGCTGCTCGGCCGCGACGGCGCGCAGCTGCTGACCATCGAGGATGTCGCGGCGCGGGGCGGCTTCTCGCCATACGAACTGATCACGGGTCTGCGGCAGCGGCTGCAGCGGATCTACTCCGGAGCGGACTGATGGCGCGGCGCGCAGTGATTCTCGTGCTGGACGGCGTGGGCATCGGTGCCGCGCACGACGTCGCCGCCTACGGCGACGAGGGCTCCGACACGCTGGGTAACCTCGCCCGTGCCGTCGGCGGGCTGCAGCTGCCCAACCTCGGCGCCGCCGGGCTGGGCAACATCGCGCCGCTGGAGGGCGTGCCGCCCGCCGCTGCACCGCGGGGCGCCTGGGGCCTGCTCGAGCCGCGCTCGGCCGGCAAGGACAGCACGACCGGCCATTGGGAGATCGCCGGTGTGCATCTCGCGCAGCCGTTCCCGACGTATCCCGATGGCTTCCCGCGGGAGGTGTTGGACGAGTTCGCGCGCCGCACGGGGCGGGGCGTGATCGGCAACGTGGTGGGCAGCGGCACCAAGGTGCTGGAGGACTTCGGCGCCGAGCATCAGGCGAGCGGAAAGTGGATCGTCTACACGAGTGCGGACTCGGTGTTTCAGGTGGCCGCGCACGAGGAGACGGTCCCGCTGGCGGAGCTGTACGCCGCCTGCGAGACGGCGCGCGCGATGCTGGTCGCGCCGCACAATCCCAGCCGCGTGATCGCGCGGCCCTTCGTCGGCACGCCGGGGGCTTGGGTGCGCACCAAGAACCGCCGCGACTACTCGGTGGCGCCGTCCGAGGACACGCTGCTGGACGCGCTGATGGCTGCCGGCATCCCGCGCACGGGCGTCGGGAAGGTTGACGATCTCTTCGCCTGCCGCGGCCTCAAGGGTGGCCACACCTCGGGCAACGCCGACGGCATCGCCAAGATCCTCGATTGGCTGCGGAGCGGTCCGGATGGGTTGTTGTTCGCCAACCTTGTAGATTTCGACCAAGCCTTCGGGCACCGGAACGATGTTCCGGGGTTCCATCAGGCACTGCGCGACTTCGACGCCGCGTTGCCAGACCTCATCGCCGCCCTCCGCGAGGACGACCTGCTGTTCATCACCGCCGACCACGGCAACGACCCGACCACGCCGTCCACCGACCACAGCCGGGAGAACGTCCCGCTGCTGGCGCTGGGCGCGCGCGTGCGTCCGCAGTCGCTGGGCGCGCGGCCGACCTTCTCGGACCTCGGCGCGACGGTCGCCGAGTGGCTGGGCATCGCGTTCCGCGGTCGCGGCACCTCCTTCTGCGCCCCGTTGGTCGGATGAGTCTCCCGGCGGCGCAGGTACACCTGCTCACCGAACGCGCGCGCGCGGCCAAGGGCCGTGCGTATGCGCCGTATTCCACGTTCCACGTCGGCGCCGCGCTGCTCTGCGCCGACGGCACGATCGTTGACGGCTGCAACGTCGAGAACGCCTCGTATCCCGCCGGCACCTGTGCGGAACGCGTGGCCCTCGGCGCCGCCGTCGTCGCCGGACACCGGGAGTTCACGGCGGTCGCCATCGCGACCGACGCCCCGGAGGCGACTCCTCCCTGTGGGATCTGCCGGCAGGCGCTTGCGGAGTTCGCGCCCGGCCTCGCGGTGCTGGCGATCGACGCCAGTGGCCGCGTCACGCACTGGTCGCTCGCCGACCTGCTGCCGCATCCCTTCACGCCCGCCTCGCTCCATCGCTGATGTCGCGTCTCCCCCGTTGGATTGCCCTCCTCGCGTTCCCGCTCGTCGCGGCGCTCGGTGCCTGCTCCGAAGACCTGCAGACCGGCGGCACCTGCCCGTTGCTCTGCCCGGGCCAGGACATCGAGATCCGCGACACGGTCCTCGACGGCACGATCGTCCTCGACTCCAACCTCCTCGGCTTCCCGTTCCAGGGCAGCGAGGATCCGCTGGTGCTCGCCGACTGGACGGACACGCTCGACATCCGCGTCGTCGCGCGCTTCGACTCGCTCACGCGCGAGTTCCAGCAGATCAACGAGAGCGCCCCGACGCCGATCACCAAGATCGACTCGGCCTACGTGACGCTGCTGCTGCGCGCCTCCGAGGTCCCGACGCCGGCGCAGTGGTTCATCGACGCCTACGACGTCTACGACCCGGGTGTCGTCGACACGATCCCTTCCCAGACGACGCCGCTGTTCACGGCCGGGCGCCTCATCGGCACCTACCAGGGCGACACCGCGTTCACCGACACGCTGCGCATCCGCGTGCCGATCGACACCGCATACCTGCGCAGCACGCTCAACACCTTCGATGACCGCGTACGCATCGGCTTCCGCGTCCGCGCCGCCGAGCGCGTGCAGCTGCGCGTCACGCCCACCGACCTCGGCAACGGCCCGACGCTGGCCTACGTCTCGGTCGCGGTCGATACCGTCGCCGAGCCGGACACGCTGGTGCGCACGCGCTTCAGCTTCCCCGGCAACTCGCTGACGCCGGCTGTCCCGCCGGCCCTCGCCAGCGACCTCACCGACTACCACATCATCGTGCAGGCGCCGAGCCAGTTGGCGCCGGCCACCCTCACGGTCGGCGGCCTGCCGGGATCGCGCGTCTACCTGCGCTTCGACGTCCCGGCCTGGGTCACCGATTCCGTCGGCGTGCTGCGCGCGCAGTTGCAGCTCGTGCAGGATCCGGTGACGGGCGTCGCGGCCAACGACTCGATCCGCCTCGACGGCCACCTGATCGTCGCCAACACCGACGCGATCACGCTGCACCGCGCGGCCACGCTGCTGAGCTCCGCGGGCATCTACGTCGCCAGCAAGTTCATCGTGCCCTCGGCGTCGGACACGATCCGGCTCAACGTGAACAACCTCATCCGCCAGTGGAACACCGGCAATCCGACGCGCGCCCAACCCACGGCGATCATCCTGCGCTCGAACCTCGAGGGCGGCACGCCCGCGGCGCTGCGCTTCCACTCGACCGCCGCGGCCGATCCGGCGCTGCGGCCGAAGCTACGCATCACCTACACGCCGGGCGCCGTCCTGGGGCAGCCGTGATGCCGCGCGTCGTCAGTGCCCTCGTCGCGCTCGCCCTCGCCGCGCCGCTCGCGCAGGCGCAGGGCAGCCTTGGCTCGCAGGGGCTTGGATATCCCGTCGGCGGCCTCTCCGGCGCCGCCACCGCGCTCGGTGGCGCCAACGCCGAGCTCGATCCCAACTCGCCGCTGAATCCGGCGGCCGTGACGCGCTCCAACCGCTTGGCGATCCAGGTGCGCTTCGAGCCCGAGCTGCGCGAGACCAACGTCGGCGCGCAGAGCGCCTACGCCAAGGTGCTGCGCTTCCCGGGCGTCTCGGCGACCGGCGCCTTCGGCAAGTTCGTCGGCGCCGTCGGCATCTCGCCGATGCTCGACCGTACCTGGCGCAACCAGATCACCGACACGATCCTCGTCACGGGCATCCCCACCGAATCGCAGCTGCAGGTGAGCAGCGAGGGCGCGATGAACGACGCCCGCGTCGCGCTCGGGTACATCGTCTCGCCCAAGCTGCAGCTGGGCGTCGCGCTGCACGCCGTGACCGGCGAGAACCGCACCTTCTTCGCCCGCCGCTTCGCCGACACCTCGGGCGTGCAGGGCATCTCGCAGACGAACGCGTTCGGGTACACCGGTGGCGCCGTCTCGCTCGGTGCCGTCGCCGAGTTCGTGCCCGACCTCGTCGTCTCGGCGTCCGCCAAGTTCGGCGGGGACCTTACGATGGAGCTCGAGGGCGATGAGTTCACCACCGGCAAGGTGCCGTCGCGCTTCGGCCTCGGTGTCGCGTACTTCGGCGTCCGCGGCGTGTCGGCGCACCTGCGCGCCGAGCAGGTGAAGTGGTCCGAACTCGACGGCGTGAGCGCGAGTGCCTCGGCGGTGTTCGATGCCACGGAGATCGCCGCGGGCGTCGAGGCGCTGGGCCCGAATATGTTCGGCGCCAACGCGCTGCTGCGCGCCGGGTTTCGCAGTCGCACGCTGCCGTTCGGCGTGAACGGCAACAAGGTCGACGAGCGCGGCCTCGCCTTCGGCGTCGGCCTGCCGCTGGCCCGCGGGCGCGCGCAGGTCGATATCGGGGCCCAGCGCCTCCAACGCACTGCGCCGGGGGCCAAGGAGAACGCCTGGTTGCTCTCGTTCGGGTTCGGCATCCGGCCCTGAGTGATGGAGACGGCGGCCTGCGTCCTCGTGGCCGATGACGTCGAGGCCAACGTCGAGCTGTTGATGGACCAGCTGGCCCCGTTGGGACTGCGCATCGTGCACGCAAGCGATGCGCCCTCGGCCCTCGCGTTGGCGATGGAGGTCCGGCCCGATCTCTGCATCCTCGACGCCTCGATGCCCGCCGGCGCGCTGGGTGTCCCCGACCGCGAGGCAGGCTTCGAGGTCTGCCGCCGCCTCAAGCGCGACCCGCGCACGGCGCGCATTCCCGTCATCTTCGTGTCCGCGCTCAACGATGCGGGCGACCGCCTCAAGGCCATCGAGAGCGGCGGCGACGATTTCCTCATCAAGCCGCACAACCGGCACGTGCTGGGCGCGCGCGTGCGCTCGCTGCTCAAGCTCAAGGGTGCGACCGACGCGCTCGAGGAGTCGCTGCGCCGCCTCCGCGAGGTGCAGAAGGCCCGCGACGACATCACGCGGATGGTCGTCCACGACCTCAAGACGCCGCTGACCTCGATGCTCGCCACGCTGGAGATGCTGCGCGACGGCGACTTCGGCCCCGTGCCCGACGGTCCGGCCCGCGCCCTCAGCGACGTCGAAGGCAAGGCCGAGGACCTGCTCGGCCTCATCCACAACCTGCTCGACGTCGCGCGCGCGGAGGAGAAGCCGCTGGCGCTCGCGATGGAACCCATCGCGCCGCTCGCGTTCCTCTCGGAGCTCGAGTATGACTGGGCCCTGCGCTTCCGGCAGGAGCAGACCAGCGCGCGCGTCGAGGTCAGCGACGACGCGCCCGTGTTCCAGGCCGACAAGGCCATCCTCAAGCGCGTGTTCTCGAATCTCATCCAGAACGCGATCACGCACTCGCCGATGCCCGTCTCGCTCGAACTCACGGCGCGGCGCGAGGGCACGGGCATCCTGTTCACCGTCGCCGACGACGGGCCGGGCATTCCCGCGGAGTATCAGGAGACCATCTTCGCGCAGTTCGCCCAGCTCAGCGTGCCGAACGCACCACGCGTGTTCTCCAGCGGCCTCGGCCTGGCCTTCTGCCGCGTCGCCGTGGAGAACCACGGCGGCCACATCGCCGTGCAGAGCGTCGAGGGGCAGGGCAGCACGTTCTCGATCTGGTTGCCGGGCGAGGCGCCGACTGCCACGCCGACTCCGGCTGCGGCCTGAGCCCGGTTAGATTTCCCCGGATGCAGAAGCCCGCCCAGACCGTCTATATCGAGACCTACGGCTGCCAGATGAACGTCAGCGATTCGGAGCTGATGTACGGGCGGCTGGAGGCCGAGGGCTACGTGTCGGTGGACTCGCCGGTCGGCGCGGACGTGGTGCTGATCAACACCTGCGCCATCCGCGACAACGCGGAACAGCGCGTGATCGGCCGCTTGGGCGAGCTGCGCCGCGACCTCAAGGCCGGTGCCGTGCTCGGCGTGACCGGTTGTATGGCGCAACGGCTCGGGCCACGCCTGCTCGAGACCGACACGCGCGTGCAGTTGGTGGTCGGGCCGGACGGTTACCGCTCGCTGCCGTCGCTGATCGATGGCGCGCGCCACGGCGAGCGCTTCAGCGCCACGGACTTCGACCTCGAAGAGCACTACGAGGATTTCTCGGCGCGTCGCTTCGACGGCGTAAAGGCGTGGATCCCCGTGCAGCGCGGCTGCGACTACCGCTGCACGTATTGCATCGTGCCGACGACGCGTGGCCCCGAGCGCTCGCGCAAGTTGGCTGACGTGATCCGCGAGACCGCCGAGGTCGCCCAGCGCGGCATCAGCGAGGTCGTGCTGCTCGGGCAGACCGTGAACTCGTACCACGACGGTACGCACGACTTCGCCGACCTGCTCCGCGCCGTCGGCAAGGTGGATGGCATCCGCCGCGTGCGCTACACGAGTCCGCATCCCAACGACTTCTCGGACCGCGTGATCGCCGCGATGGCCGAGACGCCGACGGTCTGCGAGCACGTGCACCTGCCGATGCAGTCGGGATCGACGTCGATGCTCAAGCGCATGCTGCGCCGCTACACGCGCGAGGAGTACCTCGACTGCGTGGCGCGGCTGCGCGCGGCGATGCCAGGTCTCGGGCTCACGACGGACATCATCGTCGGTTTCCCCGGAGAGACGGACGAGGAGTTCGCCGACACGCTCTCGCTCTGCCGCGAGGTGCGCTTCGACGACGCGTTCACCTTCAAGTTCTCGCCGCGCGAGGGCACGCCGGCCACGCGGATGCCCGCCGAGTGGACGATCCCCGACGCCGTGATGGATGCGCGCTATACCGAACTGCTCAACACCATCCGCGGGATCTCGCGCGAGAAGAACCTCGCGCGCCTCGGCGAGCGGATGGAAGTGATGGTGGAGAAGGAAGCGCGCAAGGGCGGCGACCTGATGCAGGCGCGCTCGCGCGACTTCAAGACCGTGCTCGTGCCCGGCGGGCCCGAGATGGTCGGGACCTACCTCACGGTTGAACTCACCGGCACGACCGGCGCGACCTTCACCGGCACGCCGGTGCAGGAACGTCGCACGCTGCCGATGGCTGGCTGAACCGCAGCGCGGCCTCGCGCTGGGCGAGGGCGCGCCGCAAGGATTCGCCCCGCGCGGCAGTCTCGCGGTGGGTGACTGAGGCATCCGGGCGCCAATGCTGCCCGGATGCCTCTCGTGCTTCAGGCGGCCCTCGTGTGGGCCGCGGGGACGGCGCTCGGCCTCCGCGGCGCCAGCGTCGCCGCCGCGCTCGTCGGCGCGCTCTTGCTTGGCGTTTGGCTGCTCTGGCGCGGCATCGCGCTGCCGGCCGATCGCGTCTGGCGCGTCGAGGGCACGGCCGCCCTCGGCTTGCTCGCGGTGGTCGCGCTGAGCGTGGGGGCAGACCTCGCGCGGCAGGATCGGCACTGCGCTGCCGCAGCGCGCGAGGCGCGGCAGTGGCAGGTGCGGCTCGCGCGGGACGCGGCGCCGAGCGCCTTCGTCACGGGGACGATCGAGGAGGGCGCCTGCCGTCTGCGTGTCGCGCTGGCCGTGCGCAGCGGGAGCGCCGTCGCCGGCAGCCTCGTGCGCGTGACGCGCGCCGAGCCCACCTGGGGCGAGCGCGGCCTGTTGCTGCGTGATGCCACGCTGGCGCCGATGCAGGGGCCGGGAGCGCTCGCGCGGTGGCGCAATCGCGTCGCCGCGGCCATCGAGCGTCGCTTCGAGGCCGACGCCGGACTCGCCAAGGCCTTGCTCATCGCCGACACCGAAGGCCTCACGCCGGAGCTGCGCGACCGCTATGCGGATGCCGGGCTCGTGCACATCCTCTCGATCTCCGGCTTGCACGTCGGTATCATCGGCGCGGCGCTGCTGCTGCTCGTCGAGGCGGCGCGCCTGCCGGCAACCGCCGGCCGCGTCGGCGCGGTGCTCATCGTCGGCGTGTACGTGCTGGCGATCGGCGCGCCCGCGGCGGCGGTGCGCTCGGCGGCGCTGTTCACCGCCGTCACGGCCACGCGGTTGCTGCAACGCCCGACCTCGCCGTGGGCCACCTTCGCCATCGGCGCGCTGCTGCCGCTGGTGCAGCCACGCACGGTGCTCGACCTCGGCTGGCAACTGAGCGTCACCGGCTACGCGGGCTTGATCGGCGCCGGCCGCATCGCGCGGCGGGCGATGGCGGGGCGCCTGCGCGGATGGCGCGCGACGCTGCTGCGCGAATTGATCGCCGGTGCACTGACCACCGCGGCGACGGCGCCCCTGGTGGCCTGGCACTTCGGCCGACTCAGCCTCGTCGCCGTCATCTCCAATCTCGGCGCGGGGCCGGTCGTCGCGCTGCTCCAGCCGACGCTGTTTCTCGCGATGCTCGCGCCCGGTGATGCCGTGGGGCGTTTCGTGGCCGATGCCGCGCGGCCGATGCTGCGCGCGCTCGACCTCGTGGCGACGATGGCGGCCTCGTTGCCCGGCGCCGCGGTGACCGTCGCTCCGACCATCGCGGCCGTGCTGCTCTCGGCGCTGGCCGCGACGGCCGTGGTCGTGGCCGCGTGGACGCGGCACTGGAGGCCTTGGGCGACGGCAGCCTGCGCGAGCGTGGCGCTGCTGGCCTGGCTGCCCGATGCCTCGCTCTCGCGCACGGGCGCGCTCGAGCTGCATCTCCTCGACGTCGGGCAAGGCGATGCTATCGCCCTGCGCACGCCGGCCGGCCGTTGGGTGCTCGTCGATGCAGGGCGCAGCTGGAGCTCCGGCGACGCCGGCCGCGCAACGGTAATCCCCTACCTGCGTCGTCGCGGCGGCGAGCTCGCGCTGTTCGTGCTCACGCATCCGCACGCTGACCACGTCGGCGGCGCGGCGAGCGTGATCGATGGCCTTCGTCCGCGCGCGGTGCGGGACGCGGCCTTCGTCGCAGGCAGCCAAGGCTACGCGGCGATGCTGCGCTCAGCCGCGAGGCGGGGCAGCGCCTGGGCGCGCGTGCGGCCGGGGGAGCGCCTCGACATCGACGGCGTGCGCTTCGAGTTCCTCGCGCCCGATTCCGCGTGGACGGCCGCGCTCGACGATCCCAACGAGGCGAGCACGATCCTGCGCGTGCAGTATGGGAGCCGCAGCGTCCTGCTGACCGGTGACGCGGAGCATCGGCTGGAGGAGTGGCTGCTGGAGCACGCCGCCGCCGCCCTCGATGTGGACGTGCTCAAAGCCGCGCACCACGGTTCGCGCACGAGCTCCGGCGAGGCCTTCCTCGATGCCGTGCGTCCGCGCATCGCGCTGGTGTCCGTGGGTCGCGACAACACCTACGGCCATCCCAGCCCCGAAGTGATGCGCCGCCTGCTCGACCACGGCGCCACCGTGCTGCGCAGCGACCAGCTCGGCACGATCGTGCTGCGCACCGACGGCGCGCACTGGGAGGCCCAGGCCGCCGGCCATCGCTGGCGCATCGCCGAGCCCGCGGCGCCATTGCCCTAAGGTGTCGGAAGCGAGACCTTTCGAAGCGTTCGCACTTCTGTCTTCCGTCTTCCGTCATCCGTCGTGGTCAAACACACCGACATCAGCGTCGTCACGATCGACCGCTATATCATCGAGCAGGAGCGCAACTACCCGGACGCCACGGGCGAGCTCTCCGGCATCCTGTACGACCTCGCGCTCGCGTCGAAGATGATCGCCAACAAGGTCCGCCTCGCGGGCCTCGTCGACATCCTTGGCGCCGAGGGCACGGAGAACGTGCAGGGCGAGGTCCAGCAGAAGCTCGACGTCATCGCCGACAACATCATCATCAAGGCGCTCGACCACGGCGGCCGTCTCTGCGCGATGGCTTCCGAGGAGCAGGAGGAGCTGATCCAGATCCCGTCGAAGTTCAAGCGCGGCAAGTACGTGCTGCTCTTCGATCCGCTCGACGGCTCGTCGAACATCGACGTCAACGTGCCGGTCGGCACGATCTTCTCGGTGCTCAAGAAGGTCTCGCCGGGCGAGGAGGGCACGCTCGCCGACGCGCTGCAGCCCGGCTACGCGCAGGTCGCGGCGGGCTACGTCATCTACGGCTCGAGCACGATGCTCGTCTACTCGACCGGCCACGGCGTGCACGGCTTCACCCTCGATCCGTCGATCGGCGAGTTCCTGCTGTCGCATCCGGATATGAAGATCCCGGAGCACGGGCGCTACCTCAGCGTCAACGACGCCTACGAGCAGCTCTGGCCCGACAACGTGCGTGCGTTGATGCGCCGTTACCGCGGTCTCGACGGCAAGCGCAAGGCGATGAACGTGCGCTACGTCGGCTCGCTGGTCGCCGACTTCCATCGCAACCTGCTCGGCGGCGGGCTGTTCGCGTATCCGGCCAACGCGAAGAGCCCCGAGGGCAAGCTGCGGTTGCTCTACGAGTGCAATCCGCTGGCCTTCATCTGCGAGCAGGCGGGTGGCGCGGCCATCGACGGCACGCAGCGCATCCTCGACATCCAGCCGACCAAGCTGCATCAGCGCACGCCGTACTTCGTCGGCTCCAAGGCCGACGTCGAGATCGCGGCCGAGATGCTGCGGCAGGGGTGAGCGGCGTGCCCGACGCGACTGAGAAGTCTGCGGCGCGCGGCGCCGCGAAGCCGCTCCCCGAGGCGCTGTCGCCAAGCGGGATCCCCGTGGCGCCGGTGTATCGGCCCGCGAAGCCCGATGCGCAGTACGCCGAGCAGCTCGGTGAACCCGGGCAGTTCCCGTTCACGCGCGGCGTGCAACCGACGATGTACCGCGGGCGCCTGTGGACGATGCGGCAGTACGCGGGCTTCGGCACCGCGCAGGAGACCAACGCGCGCTTCAAGCTGCTGCTCGAGGCAGGGCAGACCGGCATCTCGACGGCCTTCGACCTGCCGACGCAGATGGGCATCGACTCCGACTCTCCGCGTGCGCTGGGCGAGGTTGGCCGCGTCGGCGTGGCGATCGACACGGTCGAGGATATGCATCAGCTCCTCGCCGACCTGCCGCTCGACAAGGTCTCGACGTCGATGACGATCAACGCGACGGCCTCCGTGCTGCTGGCGATGTACATCGTCGTCGCCGAGGAGCGGGGCATCCCGCGCGCGTCGCTCAGCGGCACGATCCAGAACGACATCCTCAAGGAGTACATCGCGCGCGGGACGTATATCTTCCCGCCCGAGCCGTCGCTGGCGTTGATCGCGGAGACCTTCCGTTTCTGCGCGGCGGAAGTGCCGAGCTGGAATCCGATTTCCATCTCCGGGTACCACATCCGCGAAGCGGGCGCGACGGCGGTGCAGGAGCTCGCGTTCACCTTCGCCAATGCGCTCAGCTACGTGCAGCGCGCGGTCGATGCCGGTCTCGCGGTGGACAGCTTCGCGCCGCGGCTGAGCTTCTTCTTCGCCTGCCACAACGACCTCTTCGAGGAAGTCGCCAAGTTCCGCGCGGCGCGTCGCAACTGGGCACGCCTGATGCGCGAGCGCTTCGGCGCCAACGATGCCTCCTGCAAGCTGCGCTTCCACACGCAGACCGGCGGCGTCACGCTGATGGCGCAGCAGCCGCTGAACAATGTGGTGCGCGTGGCCGTGCAGACGCTGGCCGCGACGCTCGGCGGCACGCAGTCGCTGCACACGAATGGCTATGACGAGGCGTTGGCGCTGCCCACCGCCGAGGCCGCCACGCTGGCGCTGCGCACGCAGCAGATCGTCGCGTTCGAGAGTGGCGTCGCCCAGACGGTGGATCCGCTGGCCGGCAGCTACTACGTGGAGTCGCTCACCGATGAGGTGGAGCGTCGCGCGCTCGAGCTCTTGGAGAAGGTCGAGGCACTTGGCGGCAGCTCGGCGGCCATCGACGCGCGGTTCTTCCAGGAGGAGATCGGGCGCTCGGCGTATGAGTTCCAGCTCGCCGTCGAGAGCGGCAGCACGGTGCTGGTGGGCGTCAACAAGTTCGCCGATGGCGAGGACCCGCCGATCATTCCGGCGCCGAACTTCGCGGAGTTGGAGCGTGGGCAGCGCGAGCGTCTCGCGGCGGTGAAGGCCGCGCGCGACTCGGCAGAGGTTGCGCGGACGTTGCGGGCGATCCGCGAGGCGGCGCCCGCGTATGCCCAGGCGGGCGCAGCGCGCGCGCCGCTGATGCCGCTCATCATCGACGCCGTGAAGGCGCGCTCGACGGTCGGGGAGATCAGCGACGTGCTTCGCGACGTGTGGGGGGAGTACCGGCCCGCGTAGCGCGTTGCCTCGGCGGGTGACGAAGCGCCTTGAACGCCTTCTCGACGGCCGCTAAGTTTAACAGGCTCCACACCTTACGCCTGTTCCGCACAATGCCGACCTACGAGTATCGTTGCCCTGAAGGGCACGAGTCCGAGGACTTCGTCCTCAAGATCAGCGACGCCAAGCCCGAGATCCCGTGCCCGACCTGTGGCGCCGTGGCATCGCGCCGGATGAGCGCGGGCTCGGGGCTGCTCTTCAAGGGCTCGGGCTTCTACATCACGGACTACGGCAAGGACGGCAAGAAGGACCTGCGCGAGAAGCAGAAGGCCGCCGGCACCAAGGGCGCCGAGGGCACGGGCACTGCGTCGTCGGGCGGCGCCACCGCGCCGGCCGCGAGCGCGGCTGCCGCGGCGACCGCCCCGACCACCTCGGCGTCGCCGGCGTCGGGTTCGTCCTCGAAGGGCGGCAGCGGCACGAGCTCCGCCTCGTGAGCGGCCTCGAGCAACTCCGCGACGCGCTGCAGCGTGCCGCCGTCGCGCTGGGCGCGCCGGCCGAGACCACGGTAAACCTCGAGCGCCCGCGCGATCCCGCGCACGGCGACTGGGCCACCAACCTCGCGATGACGCTCGCGAAGCCGCTCGGCAAGAAGCCGCGCGACATCGCCGACGCGCTCGTGAGCACGCTCGACCGCAAGGCCGCTGGCGTGTCCGACGTGAGCGTGGCGGGCCCGGGCTTCATCAACATCCGCCTCGACACGGCCGACCTCGCGTCGGGCGTCGCGAAGATCCTGGCGGCCGGCGAGAGCTGGGGGCAGGGCACGGCCGGCGCCGGCAAGCCGGTGGTCGTCGAGTTCGTCTCGGCGAATCCTACCGGCCCGCTGCACGTCGGACACGGCCGCCAGGCGGCGCTCGGTGATGCCATCGCCGCGCTGCTCGCCTCGCAGGGTTGGAAGGTGCAGCGCGAGTTCTACTACAACGACGCCGGCGTGCAGATCGCGAATCTCGCGCTGTCGGTGCAGGCGCGTCTGCAGGAATTCGCCGGCGACTCGGTGGTGATTCCCGAGGGTGGCTATCACGGCGAGTACATCCGCGAGATCGCCTCGCGCTATGCGACCGAGCACCCCGACGATCGCCGCGGACACAACCTCGAGCAGGTGCGTCAGGTGGCCGTGCGCGAACTGCGCAAGGAGCAGGACCTCGACCTTCGCGCCTTCGGCGTGCAGTTCGACGTATACTTCCTCGAGAGTTCGCTCTATACCGACGGCTTGGTCGAGAAGACGGTCGCGCAGCTGCAGGCCAGCGGCCACACCTTCGAGGAGGGCGGGGCGCTCTGGCTGCGCAGCACCGAGTACGGCGACGACAAGGACCGCGTGATGCGGAAGTCCGACGGCACGTACACGTACTTCGTGCCCGACGTCGCTTACCACGTGACGAAGTTCCAGCGCGGGTTCACGCGCGCGATCAACGTGCAGGGCGCCGACCATCACGGCACCACGGCCCGCGTGCGCGCCGGCCTGCAGGCGCTGGAGATGGGCATCCCGCAGGGCTACCCGGAGTACGTGCTGCACCAGATGGTCACGGTGATGCGCAGCGGCGAGGAAGTGAAGATCTCCAAGCGCGCCGGCAGCTACGTGACCGTCCGCGACCTCATCGACGAGGTGGGCCGCGATGCGGTGCGCTACTTCTTCCTGATGCGCAAGGGCGACAGCCAGCTGGTGTTCGACGTCGATCTCGCGCGCTCGCAGAGCGAGGAGAATCCGGTCTACTACATCCAGATGGCGCACGCGCGCGTCTGCGGCATCTTCCGCGTCGGCGAGATCGACGCGGCGAGCATCACGGGCGAGGGCGTGAACTGGGCGGTGCTCGACACGCCTGAGGAGCGCGAGCTGGTGAAGGCCATCCTCGACTGGCCGGCTTTCGTCGCGGCGGCGGCCGAGAACCTCGAACCGCACCGCATCGCCAACTGGCTGCTCGAGACGGCGCGGCTGGTGCACACCTGGTACCACAAGCACCACGTCCTCGGGGAGGCGCCGGAGGTGATGCAGGCCCGGCTCGCCCTCGCCAAGGCCGTACGCATCACGATCGCCAACGGGCTCGGCCTGCTCGGCATCGCGGCGCCCGAGCGGATGTAGTTTCTACTCGTACTCTTGAACGGCAATCACCACGGAGACACAGAGGCACGGAGACTGCTAGGAGCTTTGGGGCGAACGCTCCGACACATCCCCGCGAGACTTCACACGAATGCAGTTCTCGCCGTTGCAGCCTCTGTGCCTCCGTGTCTCCGTGGTGAACGCAGTTGCAGTTGACCTCTCCTACTTAGAGATCTAGATGAGCGTGCTCGTCGTCGGTTCCGTCGCCCTCGATTCCGTCGAGACTCCTTTCGGCAAGGCCGATGAAGTCCTCGGCGGTTCGGCCAACTACTTCGCCGCCTCGGCCTCGCACCAGACCAGCGTGCAGCTCGTCGGCGTGGTCGGCAGCGACTACCCGATGGAGAAGCTCGCGCCGCTGAAGGCCCGCGGCATCGACTTCGCCGGTCTCGAGACCGCCGAGGGCGAGTCCTTCCGCTGGCGCGGCCGCTACCGCCACGACCTCAACTCCGCCGAGACGCTGGAGACCCGCCTCGGCGTGTTCTCGCACTTCCGGCCCAAGATCCCCGCACAGTTCCGCTCGGCCGAGTTCGTGTTCCTCGCGAACATCGACCCGCGCCTGCAGCTGGAAGTGCTCGGCCAGGTCGAGCGGCCCAAGCTCGTCGCCTGCGACACGATGAACTTCTGGATCGAGTCGCGACGTCCCGACCTGCTCACCCTGCTCGGCAAGGTGGACCTCATCACGCTCAACGACGGCGAGGCGCGGCAGCTCACCGAGAAGGCCAACCTCGTGCACGCCGCGAAGTGGATCCTCGAGCGCGGCCCGAAGACGGTGCTCATCAAGAAGGGCGAGCACGGCGCCTTTATGTTCACCAAGGACACCATCTTCCACGCACCGGCGTATCCGCTGGAGAGCGTGTTCGATCCCACGGGCGCGGGCGATTCGTTCGCCGGCGGCTTTATGGGATGGTTGGCGCGCACCGGCGACCTCAGCGAGGCGAATATGCGCCGCGCGGTGATCGTCGGCTCGGCGATGGGGTCCTTCGTCGTCGAAGGCTTCTCGCTCAAGCGCCTGCTCGAGGTCTCGCGCGAGGACATCGAACGCCGCGTGGCCGACTTCCACCAGCTCGTGACCTTCGACCAGGCCTTGAACGCGTGAGCGCCGACGAGAAGCTGACCTATGCGAGCGCCGGCGTCGACATCGACGCCGCCGACGACTCCAAGCACCGCATCAAGAAGCTCGTCGAGAGCACGTTCACGGCGGGCGCCCGCGGCGCCTTCGGCGGATTCGGCGGGATGTTCCGCGTGCCCGAGGGGGCCAAGAAGCCGCTGCTCGTCGCCAGCGCCGACGGCGTGGGCACGAAGATCAAGACGGCCATCGAGGCCGACCGGCACGACACGATCGGCCACTGCCTCGTCAACCACTGCGTCAACGACATCCTCGTGCAGGGTGCGAAGCCGCTGTTCTTCCTCGATTATGTCGCGTTCGGCAAGCTGATCCCGAGCGTCGTCGAAGGCGTGGTGGCGGGTGTCAGCGCGGGCTGCCGCGAGAACGGCGCCTCGTTGATCGGCGGCGAGACGGCCGAGATGCCGGGCGTGTACACGCCGCCGGACTACGACCTCGCCGGCTTCATCGTCGGCTGGGTGGAAGAGGACCAGGTGATCACCAGCGCCGGCGTGAAGGACGGCGACGTGCTCGTCGGCCTCGGCAGCAGCGGCCTGCACACGAACGGCTACTCGCTGGCGCGGCGCATCGTGGCTGAGCGCCTCAAGCTCGGGCCGCACGATGTGTTTCCGGAGCACGGCGGCAAGACCGTCGCCGACGTGATGCTCGCGGTGCACCGGTCGTACCTCCCGCTGCTTGGTGGTGCGCTGCATCACGTGCACGCGATGGCCCACATCACGGGTGGGGGAATCCCCGGCAACCTCGACCGTGCGCTGCCGTCACATCTTGACGCCGTGGTGGACACGACCGCCTGGGACATCCCACCCTTGTTCCGGGTATTGGAGGAGGCCGGCCAGGTCGACCGCGCGGAGATGTACCGCGCGTTCAATATGGGTGTCGGGATGATTGTGATTACCGACACAGCCGGCGCGTCCTATATTCGTGATCTTGCAGCACAGGCCGGGGTCGCCAATTGGACCATCGGCCACATCCGCCCCGGGACGGGGCGGGTTCACCTCGTCTAGCTCAAGGAGCTGAACTCGATGCGTCGTATCCTGGTTGCCTCGTTCGCGGTCGCTGCCCTCACTGTCTCCGCGCCGGCGTCTGTCGCGGCGCAGGGCTGCACCACGGGCGCCCCCGAAGCGAACGAAGCCTGCGCCACCGGCCGAGACCTCCTGCTGTATATGGCCCCGCAGCTTGGCACCTCGCTGGTCGGCGGCTCGCACACGCTCGGCATCGGCACCAACCTCGGTGGCCTGTTCCACTTCGCCATCGCGTTGCGCGCCAACGCCGTGATGGGTTCGCTCCCCGACATCGACAACGTCGGTGCGAATTCGACGCCGGTGAGCCAGAACTATGCGGTGAAGGACCAGTACCTCGGCCTGCCGACGGTGGACTTCGCGCTCGGCCTCACGAAGGGCTTCAACCTCGGCGTCACGCGCATTGGCGGCATCGACCTCATCGGCGGCGCCACCTACGTGCCGGAGATCACGGAAGACGACTTCTCGGTCACCGCGCCCGATGGCTCGCTGTCGATCGGCTACGGCGCCCGCGTCGGGCTCCTCCAGCAGTCGGCGCTCATCCCGGGCGTGGCCTTCTCGTGGATGAAGCGCGATATGCCGACGCTCAATATGATGACGACCACGGATGGCGGCGACGAGTTCTCGATCAGCAACCTCGCCATCAAGAGCACCTCGTGGCGCCTGTCGGCGCAGAAGAACTTCTTCCTGTTCCAGTTCGGCGCCGGCTTCGGCAAGGACAACTACGACTTCAACGCGGACGTCGCGGCGTCGGTGGACGGCGGCACGCACACCGGCTCGTTCAATGCGTCGCAGGAGATGTCGCGCACCACGATGTACGGCTCGCTCGGCATCAACCTCTTCCTCGTGAAGATCGTCGGCGAAGTGGGCCAGGTCAGCGGCGGCAGCGCCCCGACCTTCCACACCTACGACACGGCCGCCGATGCCAAGCGGATGTACGGCACGGTCGGCGTGCGCATCAGCTTCTGAGCGAACGAGTAGACGTGACTCCAGCCGACGCCGCGCAGGACGCGGCCTTTATGCGCCGCGCGCTTGATTTGGCGCGGCGCGGCTGGGGCCAGACGGCGCCGAACCCTTTGGTCGGCGCCGTCGTCGTTCGCGACGGCGAAATCATCGCCGAGGGATTCCACGCCCGCTTCGGCGGACCGCACGCGGAGGTGGCGGCGCTGGCCGCGCTGCCCAAGAAGGGCGCCCGCGACGCCGTTATGTACGTCACGCTCGAGCCCTGCGCGCACCACGGCAAGACGCCGCCCTGCGTCGACGCGCTCATCAAGGCCAAGGTCCGCCGCGTCGTCGTCGCCTGCCGAGACCCCAACCCCAAGGCCAGCGGTGGCATCGACAAGCTTCGGGCGGCGGGCATCGAGGTCGACGTCGGCCTGGAGCAAGCGGCCGCCGAGGAGCTCAACGCGAGCTTCCTGCACGCGGCCCGCAGCGCCGAACGTCCGTTCATCACGCTCAAGCTCGCCCTCTCCGCCGAAGGCGCCGTCGCGCCGGCGGGCGGACGCCAGCAATGGCTCACCGGACCCGAAGCGAAGCGCGAGGTGCATCGCCTGCGGGCCGGCGCCGACGCGATCCTCGTCGGTATCGGGACCGTCCTCGCCGACGATCCGGCGCTCACGGTGCGTGAGTGGGCGGAGCCGCGGGTGCCTCCGCGACGCCTCGTGCTCGACCGCCGCGCGCGCTTGCCGCTCCGCAGCAAGCTGGTGCAGACCGCCCGCGAGGTGCCGGTCGGCGTGCTCAGCGCGCAGCCGGATCCGCAGGCGATGGCTGCCCTCACCGCCGCAGGCGTCGAGGTGAGCATCGCGCCGGACCTCAAGGCCCACCTCCGCGGCCTGTGGGACCGCGGCGTCCAGCACATCCTCGCCGAGCCCGGCGACCGCGTGGCCACGGCCTTGCTGGAGGGCGGATTCGTGGACCGACTGATTATCTTTCGGACGTCGGTCCCGCTGGGGGCCGACGCCCTCGCCGGGGTCGGGAAGGTCCTGCCGCCGGTCGAGGGGGGCGCGGGATGGTCGGTGCTCGCCGAGCAGTCGTTCGGCAGCGATGCGATGACCATCTACCGGAACGACGCGCCTCGCTGATTCCACCCTCGCGGCGCCGATGTTCACTGGTCTGATCACAGCGGTTGGCGAAGTCACGGCGGTCTCCACCACGGAGGCCGGCCGCGAACTCGTGATTGCCGCGCCGTACGAGGGGCTCACGCTGGGCGAGAGCATCGCCTGCAGCGGCGTCTGCCTCACCGTGCGCGATTTCGCGCCGGGCCAGTTCACCGTCGGCGCGGTCGTCACCACGCTGGACCGCACGCACATCGGCGACTGGACCGTCGGCACCAGGCTCAACCTCGAGCGCGCGATGGCCCTCGGTGACCGCCTGGGCGGCCACATCGTGCAGGGTCACGTCGACGGCGTGGGCATCGTGGAGCGCGCCGAGCGTCGCGAGGACGCGTGGATCCTCGACGTGCGCGTCCCCGACGACATCGACGAGTTGCTCGTGCCGCGTGGCTCGATCGCCGTCGACGGCGTGAGCCTCACGGTCGTCGAGCTGCCCGCCGCGAACCTGATGCGGCTGAGCATCATCGAGCACACGATGCGCCACACCACGCTCGGGAGCCTCCGCGCGGGGAGCCGGGTTCATCTGGAAGGCGACATCCTTGCCAAGCACCTCAAGCGCCTCGCGGCGCCCCTACTGAAGAGTTGAGAATGTTCGGGACCATCGAACAGGCCATCGCCGACCTCAAGGCCGGCAAGTTCATCGTCGTCGCGGACGACGAGGACCGGGAGAACGAAGGCGACCTCATCTGCGCGGCGGAGTTCGTGACGCCGGCGATGGTCAACTTCCTGATGCAGGCCAAGGGTATGATCTGCGTAGCGCTGAGCCCGGCGCGCGTGGAGACCCTCGACCTCGAGATGATGGGCTCGGAGAACACCGACGCCCTGCGCACGGCGTATACGGTCACCGTGGACGCCGCGCCGCGCCACGGCGTGACGACGGGCATCAGCGCCAGTGACCAGGCGACGACGATTCGCCTGCTCGCCGACCCGGCCAGCGAGCCGCGGGACCTGCGGCGCCCCGGGCACGTGCATCCGCTGCGCGCCCGCGAGGGCGGCGTGCTGCAGCGCGTCGGGCACACCGAAGCGGCCGTCGACCTGATGCGACTCGCCGGCTTGCAGCCCGCGGGCGTCATCTGCGAAGTGCTCACCGATGACGGCTCGAGCGCGCGACGCCCGGACCTCGAGGCCTTCTCGGCGAAGCACGGCCTGACGTTCATCACGGTCGCCCAGCTCGTGGCCTACCGCCTGCAGCACGAGCGCCTCGTGCACCGCGAGGCCGAGGCGCGGCTGCCCACGGAGTTCGGCGAGTTCAAGATCATCGGCTATCGCAATGACGTGGATGCGCACGAACACGTCGCGCTGGTCTACGGCGACGTCGACGGCGGCGAGGACGTGCTCGTCCGGATGCACTCCAAGTGCCTCACCGGCGACACCTTCCACTCGCTGCGCTGCGACTGCCACTGGCAGCTGCACGAGGCGATGCGCCTCGTCGTCGAGGCGGGCAAGGGCGTCATCGTCTATCTCGACCAGGAAGGGCGCGGCATCGGCCTGCTCAACAAGCTCAAGGCCTACCAGCTGCAGGAGCAGGGGGCCGACACGGTCGAGGCCAACGAACGGCTGGGCTTCGCGCCCGACCTGCGCAACTACGGCATCGGCGCGCAGATCCTCCTCGACCTCGGGCTGAAGTCCATCCGCCCGATCACGAACAATCCCAAGAAGCTCGTCGGCCTCGAGGGCTACGGGCTGGCGCTCGGGGAGCGCGTGGCGATCTGCTCGCCGCCGAACCGCGAGAACGCGAACTACCTCGAGACCAAGCGGACGAAGCTCGGTCACCTGCGGAAGGTGTGATGGCGGAGTTCATCGGAGTCCCCAACGCCGAGGGCCGGCGCATCGTGATTGTCGCCAGCCGCTTCAACGAGCACATCGTGCAGAAGCTGGCCGACGGCGCGCTGGACTGCTGCCTGAAGCACGGCGCGAAGCTCGAGGACGTGGACCAGATCTGGGTGCCAGGTGCGTGGGAGCTGCCCCCAGCCGTCATGAAGGCGCTCCAGACCGAGCGCTACGACTGCGTGGTCGCCGTGGGCGCGGTGATCCGCGGCGAGACGCCGCACTTCGACTTCGTCGCCGGCGAAGCGAACCGCGGCCTCGCGCTGCTGCAGGGCGAGTTCGGCGTGCCGATCGGACTCGGCCTGCTCACCACCGACACGATGCAGCAGGCCGAGGATCGCGCCGGCGGCGTCCACGGCAACAAGGGTTGGGACGCGGCGCTGGCCGCGCTCGAGATGTCCGACCTGTTCGGGCGCCTCGACCTGATGAACGACGTGGAGGGTTGATGGCGCGCATCGAGACTCGCGGGCGCGCCCGCGCCCTGCAGGCCCTGTACGCCTGGGATGTCCGCAAGGGCGAGGTCCCGTTGCCGCGTGTGGCCCAGCTGGTGTGGGACGATCTCTCCACGCCGCCCGAGGAACGCGCCTTCGCGCAGGCCCTCATCCAGCTCATCGACGCCGACCGCAAGGCGATGGACGCCGAGCTGTCCGAGGTCACCACCAACTGGCGCCTCGAACGCCTCGGCCACATCGAGCGCTGCGTGCTGCGCCTTGGCGCCGCCGAGCTGACTCAGGGCGGCACACCGCCGCGCGTGGTCATCCAGGAGTGCGTGCGGCTGGCCGAGCGCTTTGGCTCGTCGCAGAGCGCGCGCTTCGTGAACGGCGTGCTCGATGCCTTGGCGCGTCGGATGGGCCGGCTGTCTTGAAGATCTGCGCGGTTAACTGGCAGGACCTCGAGAACCCGCTGGGCGGCGGCGCCGAGACCCACCTGCACGAGATCCTCGAGCGTCTCGCGTCGTACGGCCACGAGGTCGTGCTGCTCTG
>DAOMNV010000018.1:0-16282 GCA_035444005.1 Gemmatimonadaceae bacterium | reverse complement strand
CGGCACGCGACAGACCTTCGCGCTGCTCGCCCGCGGCTACTGGGAACGCAAACTCGCGGCGCGGAACTTCGATGTCCTCTACGAGGATATCAACAAGATGCCGCTCTTCACCACGCGCTGGAGCGGGCCCCAGCGGGTCGTCGTCGTCGTGCCGCACCTCTTCGGTGGCGCGGCGTTCCAGGAGCTGAACCCCGTGCTCGCCTCGGCCGTGTGGCTCAGCGAGCGGCCGATCCCCTGGATGTACCGCGACGTGCCGTTCCAGGCGATCAGCGAGAGCACCGCCGACGACCTCGTCGCGCGCGGCATCCGCCGCGAGCTGGTGAAGGTCATTCCGCCGGGCGTCAGCTACGGACACTACACGCCGGACGCCAGCGTGCGGGCGGCGACCCCGACCATCGCCTACCTCGGCCGGCTCAAGAAGTACAAGGGCGTGGACCTGGTCATCAAGGCGCTGGCGGCGATGCGGCACTCGCAGGCCGTGCTGGAGATCGCCGGGGCGGGGGACTACCGGCCGGCGCTGGAGCGGCTGGTGGACTCGCTTGCCCTCCGCGAGCGCGTGCGTTTTCTTGGCTTCGTGACGGAAGCCGAGAAGCTGGCGCTGCTGCGCCGCGCCTGGGTCGTGTCGCTGGCCTCGCCCAAGGAGGGCTGGGGCCTCACGAACGTCGAGGCCGAGGCCTGCGGCACGCCAGTGGTGGCGAGCAACTCGCCGGGCATCCGCGAGTCCGTGCGTGACGGCGAGACCGGCTACCTCGTGCCGCACGGCGACATCGCGGCGATGGCCGCCGCCTACGACCGGCTCGCCGGCGATCCGGCGCTGGTGGCGACGATGGGCGCGAAGGCACGGGCCTTCGCGGAATCCTTCACCTGGGAGCGCTGCGCCCGCGACACGGACGCGCACCTGCGCTCGGTGATCTCACCCGGAGGACGGATCTAGTGGAAATCGTCTTGCACGAGCATCACGCCGACATCTCCGACTATATGCGCACCCGCGCGCGGCGCGCGGTCGAACGCGCGGCCAAGCGCGTGCCGCGCATCGTCGAGGGCATCATCCGCTTCGAACAGGATGGTGCCACCCGTCGCGTCACCGTGACTTTGCGCGCACCGAAGCACCACGACCTCGTCGGGAAGGGCGAGGGCAAGTTCTTCGGTCCGGCGCTCTCCGCGGCGATCGCCAAGGTCAACGCGCAGGCGAACCGCGAGAAGCGCTCGCACGGGCGTACCGGCGGCAAGCGTCCAACCCGGCCGCGCGCCTGAACCGATGACCGCGCTCACCGTCGGCCAGCTCTACGAGCGGCTCAAGGACACGCTGCAGCTCGACCTGCTCGGCAGTCCCGACGGGCTGAACCGTCCGGTGCCCTGCGCCGACGCCTCGGGGCCTGGCCTCGTGCTCGCCGGCTACACCGGACGCTTCGTGCACGAGCGCCTGCAGGTGCTCGGCGAGACCGAGGTGAGCTACCTCAAGTCGCTCTCGGCCGAGGATCGCCAGCGCAACCTCACGGCCTACTTCGGCTACGACATCCCCTGCGTGATGATCACCAAGGGCCAGTCGCTGCCGGAGGGCTTCGAGGCGATGGCCAACGCCGCCGGCATCGCGATCCTGCGCTCGCAGCTGAAGACGCAGGAGTTCTACGCGCGCCTCGCGCCGTTCCTCGAGGACGCCTTCGCGCCCTCGACGACGCTGCACGGCTCGCTGGCCGACGTCTACGGCGTGGGCCTGCTCTTCACGGGCCAAAGCGGCATCGGCAAGTCCGAGTGCGTGCTCGACCTCGTCGAGCGCGGGCATCGCCTCGTCGCCGACGACGTGGTGATCGCCCGCCGCAAGGGCACCGACATCGTCATCGGGTCCGGCCATCCGCTGCAGCGTCACTTTATGGAGATCCGCGGCGTCGGCCTGATCGACGTGCGCACCATCTTCGGCATCCGCGCCGTACGCCAGCAGAAGCGCATCGAGGTCATCGTCAACCTCGTCGAGTGGAAGCACGGAATGGTCGTCGAGCGCACGGGCCTCGACACGCAGACGACCACGGTGCTCGACGTCGAGATCCCGCGCATTTCGGTGCCGCTGAACCCCGGCAAGAACATCACCGTGGTGGCCGAGGTCATCGCGATGAACCACCTGCTGCGTTACAGCGGCGAGGACCCGGCCCAGGCCTTCAACGAGCGTCTCAAGGGCCACCTGCGCGGCAAGGCCGACGTGCAGCGCTACCTGCTCGATGACGATGAGTGACGCCCCGCGCGCCGTCGTCGCCGGACACGGGCGCTTCGCCGAGGGCCTCGTCTCGGCGGTGCAGCAGATCACCGGCCTCGGGCACCTGCTCACTCCGGTGAGCAACAGCGGGCTGTCGCCGTCGGGCATCGACGCGGCCATCCGCGAGGCCATCGCCGCCTCCGGCGCGACGGTCGTCTTCACCGACCTGCCGGCCGGCAGCTGTACGGCCTGCGTGCGCCGCATCAACAAGCTTTCGCCCGACCTCACGCTCGTCACCGGCGTGACGCTGCCGACGCTGCTGGCCTTCGTGATGGGCGCGTCCGTCGAGGAGGCCGTCCAGAAGGGACGCGAGGCACTGGGTACGGTGGAGAAGCCGCGTGGCGCTTGAGCACTTCCGCATCGACGATCGCCTGATCCACGGGCAGGTCGTGGTCGGCTGGGGCCAGCCCTGCAACCTCGGCTTCCTCGTCCTCGTCGACGACGCGGTGGTGGACTCCGAGTGGGAGCAGGAGCTCTACAAGATGGGCGTGCCGCCGGAGATGGATCTCTACTTCGATTCCGTCGAGAGCGCCGCGCGTCGCATCGCCGACTACCGCGCCGACGCACGGTCAGGAATGCTGCTCGTCGGCGACATCGCGACGATGGCCGCGCTGCAGGCGCGCGTGCCGGACATCGCGACGGTCACGATCGGCGGCATCCATCATCAGGAAGGACGTCGCGCGCGGCTGCGCTACGTGTTCCTCACGCCGAGCGAGGAAGCGGCGCTCAAGGCCCTCGCCGCGCGCGGCGTGACGGTGGTCGCGCAGGACGTGCCCAGCGCGCCGGCGATCCCGCTGGCCGAGGTCCTCGCCGGAGACGGCAGCGGATGATGCTGCCGGCCCTCGCCGTAGACTGGCTGCAGCTGCTGCCGCTGGCCGTGCTCGGCGCAGTGCTGGGCCTCGACGTCGTCAGCTTCCCGCAGGCGATGATTTCGCGGCCGATCGTCGCGAGTACCTTGGCCGGCGCGATGCTCGGGCATCCCGAGCGCGGACTGGTGATGGGCGTGGCGCTGGAGTTCTTCGCGCTGGAGTCGATGCCCTTCGGCGCCTCGCGCTATCCGGAGTGGGGCTCGGCGTCGGTGGTCGGCGGTGCGCTGTTCGCGATGACGCCCGACGGCACGCCGGCGGCGATGACGCTGGCTGCGCTCGCCGCACTGGCGGCGGCGTCGATGGTTGCGCCGCGCCAACTCAACGCGCGCCTCGCCCGCGGCCAGCAGCGGCAACTCGCGGCGGGCAGCGGGGCCGCCGTGGCCCGTCTGCAGTTTGCCGGGATGGCCGCCGACCTGCTGCGCGGCGGGGCGCTCACGATGTTGGCGCTGGCCGTCTTCACGCCGCTGCGCGTGGCGATCCTCGCGACCTTCACGTTCCCCAACACGCTCTCGCGCGCGGTGGTGGTGTCGGTGGCGTCGGCGGTGGGGCTCGCCGCGGTGTGGAAGGTGACCTCGACCACGCCCGGCGCGCGTTGGTGGTTGCTGGGCGGGCTCGCACTGGGCTTCGCGTTCGCGGGAGGCCTGTGGTGAGCGTGTCCTCGTCGCTGCCGTGGTCCGTGCGGGCCGCGATCCTCCTGCGCCTGCTCGGCATCCAGGCGGCCTGGAACTACGAGACGATGCTCGGCAACGGGATCGCGTTCGCCCTCGAGCCCGCGCTGCGACGACTGCCCGGCGGGCGAGGTGGCGAGGCGTATCGTGCGGCCATCGCTCGGCACAGCGGCTACTTCAACGCGCATCCGTACCTCGCGTCGGTGGCCGTGGGCGCCTTGGCCCGTGCCGAGTTGGACGGAGTGCCGGCCGCGCAGATCGAGCGCTTCCGCGTCGCCGCGCCGGGACCCTTGGGCTCGGTGGGCGATCGCCTCATCTGGGCCGGCTGGCTGCCGCTCTGCTCGGCGCTGGCGTTGCTGGCGTTCGGCTTGGGCGCGTCGGCACTGCAGGTGGTGCTGTTGTTCCTCGGGCTGTACAATGCGGGACACCTTGGGTTGCGAATCTGGGGTCTGCACGCCGGGTGGCAGCACGGCCTGCGCGTGGCCCAGGCCCTCGGCAATCCGGTGCTGCGCAACGGTCCCCCGCACGTGGCGCGCGCGCTGGCCTTCACAGCCGGTATCGCGTTGCCCGTGGCCGCGCAGAAGCTGCTGGGCGAAGGGCGCGTCTGGTTGGGGGGCGTGCTCGCCGCGGTTGCCGTCGGGGCACTCCTCGTGACCCGTCTCCAAGGCAGATTTGAGGGGTGGCGCCTCGCCATCTACGTGCTCGCTGCCTTCCTCCTCTACTCCGTGGTGCGCTGATGCTGCAACGAGATGTCGAGGTCGTGAACGCCAATGGGATCCACGCCCGACCGGCCGCCGAGATCGTGAAGTGCGCGGGCAGGTACCGCGCGCACATCACGCTGGCCCGCGACGGGATGGAAGTGAACGGCAAGAGCATTATGGGCGTGATGATGCTCGCCGCGGAGTGCGGTGCCACGGTGACGATCAAGGCCGACGGCGACGACGCCGCGCAGGCGCTGGATGCGCTGGCCGAGCTGATCGCCTCCCGCTTCGGGGAGCACTAGCGGGTGCCGGCCGAGCTCACGGGCGTCCCGGCCTCGCCGGGCATCGTCGTCGGTCCCGCGCACCTGCTGCGTTGGGAGGTCCCTGACGTCGACGCGCGCGTGCTGCTCGACAGCGAGATCGACGCCGAACTGGCGCGCTTCCGCGCGGCGGCGGCCAAGGCGGTCGAGCGCCTGCGCGCCGTGAAGGAGCGTGCGGCCGAGAAGGCGGGTGAGGCCGAGTCGGCGATCTTCGACGTGCAGATCTCCATCCTCGAGGACCAGGCCCTCCGCGAGCAGGTCGAGGGACTGGTGCAGCAGAACCTCGCGCCGGAGAAGGCCTTCGACATCGTGATGCTCGATTGGCGCGATCACTTCGGCCGCAGCACCAACCCCATGATGCGCGAGCGCATCGGCGACCTCGTCGACGTGCACATCCGCCTGCTCTCGGTGCTGCTCGACCTGCCGGACCACGATCCGGTGGATCTCGCGCCCGGATCGAACGCCATCCTCGTCACGCACGACCTGACGCCTTCGCTCACCATCCAGCTCGATCGCCGCGCGATCGCCGGCATCGCGACCGACGCCGGCACGCGCACCTCGCACGTGGCGATCCTCGCGCGCTCGCTTGGCCTGCCCGCGGTCGTCGGGTTGATCAACGCGACCTCGCGCATCACGGCCGGCGAACGCGTGATCCTCGACGGCAGCAACGGTCGGCTCGTCGTGAAGCCGACGGCCGCCGAGCTGGCGCAGTTCGCCGACCGCGCGCGCCGCGAGGCCAAGGCTCAGGCAGAGCTGGCCGAGCTCGTCGGCAAGGAAGCGCTCACCGCGGACGGCGTGCACATCACGCTGCGGGCGAACGTCGATCTTCCCGAGGAGGCCGGGTCGGCGGCGAGCCACGGTGCGGAGGGCGTGGGCCTGATGCGCACGGAGTTCCTCGTCGTCGGCCGCACGGCGATGCCTACCGAGGAGGAGCAGTATCAGGCGTACCGCAAGGTCGTCGAGGCCTTCCCGGGCCAACCGGTGACGATCCGCACCTACGATGTGGGCGGCGACAAGCTGCCCGTCGGCGGATTCCCGCACGAGCCCAATCCCTTTCTCGGATGGCGCGCCATTCGGATGTGCCTCGACGAGCCCGAGCTGTTCAAGGTGCAGCTCAAGGCGCTGATGCGCGCCGGCGTCCACGGCGACCTGCAGGTGATGTTGCCGCTGGTCGTCTCGGTGGAAGAGGTGCGTCAGACGCGCTACCTGCTCGAGGAGGCCGCGCGCGAACTCGCGGCCAAGGGCGTCGCGCATCGGGCTGACCTGCCGCTCGGGGTGATGATCGAGACGCCGGCCGCCGCCGTCTGCGTCGATGCCTTCGCGAAGGACGTGAGCTTCCTGAGCATCGGGACCAACGACCTCGTGCAGTACACGCTGGCCGTGGACCGCGGCAATGCCTCGCTCGTGACGCGGTTCACGCCGCTGCATCCGGCCGTGCTGCGCCTGATCGCGCGGACGGTCGAGGTGGGGCAGGGCGCCGGTTTGCCGGTGAGCGTCTGCGGCGAGATGGCTTCGCAGCCGCTGATGGCCTACGCGCTGATCGGCCTCGGCGTGCGGCAGCTCTCGGTGGCGGCCAGCGGTCTCTCGGCGGTAAAGCGCATCGTGCGCGGCGTGAGCACCGCCGCGGCGGCCGGCGCCGCGCAGTCGGCGCTCGCGGCGGAGACCGCACGCGACTCGGCCGACATCCTGCGCCGTGCGCTGCGCGCCGAGCTCGGCGACGAACTGCTCGACGGCTTGCTCGGCCTCGGTTAGGCGCGTTAACCTTCACGCATCGAGAATCACTCGATCGGCGGCCGGCCCAGTGCCGGCCGTTGCCTTACTACAGCCCAGCCCTTTTCTCCCGATGCTCCACCGCCATCTCTTCACCTCGGAGTCCGTCTCCGAGGGACACCCAGACAAGATCGCCGACCAGATCTCCGACGCGGTCCTCGATCAACTTCTCGCGCAGGACGCGCGTTCGCGCGTCGCCTGCGAGACGATGGTCACGACCGGCCTCGCGACGATCTTCGGCGAAGTCACGACGAATGCCTGGGTGGACCTGCGGCAGGTGGTGCGCGACACGATCAAGCAGATCGGGTATACGGAATCGGGCATCGGCTTCGACGCCGACAGCTGCGGCGTGCTCAATGCGCTCGGCCAGCAGTCGAACGACATCGCGATGGGCGTGGACACCGGCGGCGCCGGCGACCAGGGGATGATGTTCGGCTATGCCTGCGACGAGACGCCCGAGCTGATGCCGCTGCCGATCACGCTGGCGCACAAGCTCGTCAAGCAGCTCGCCGACCGCCGCAAGGACGGCACGCTGCCCTGGCTGCGTCCGGACTCCAAGTCGCAGGTCTCGGTGGTGTACGAGGACGGCAAGCCGGTGGAAGTCGACACCGTCGTCATCTCCACGCAGCACGCGGACTCGGTCAAGAACAAGACCATCCACGAGGCCGTGAAGCGGGACATCATCAACGAGATCATCCCGCCGGAACTGCGCGCCAAGAAGATGAAGCTGCACATCAACCCGACGGGGCGCTTCGTCATCGGCGGCCCGCACGGCGATGCCGGCCTCACCGGCCGCAAGATCATCGTCGACACCTACGGCGGGATGGGCCGTCACGGCGGCGGCGCCTTCTCGGGCAAGGATCCCTCCAAGGTCGATCGCTCGGCGGCCTACGCCGCGCGTTGGGTCGCCAAGAACATCGTCGCCGCGAAGCTCGCGTCGAAGTGCGAGGTGCAGGTCGCCTACGCGATCGGCGTCGCCAAGCCGGTGTCGGTGATGGTCGACACCTTCGGCACGAACGCCGTCGACGAGCGGGCGATTATGAAGGCGGTGAGCGAGGTTTTCGACCTCACGCCCAAGGGCATCATCGATGCGCTCGAGCTGCGGAAGCCGATCTACGGCCCCACCGCGGCCTACGGCCACTTCGGTCGCGAGCCGGAGAAGACCGTGCGGCTCGGCCAGAAGGTCACGCTCTTCACCTGGGAGCGGACCAACAAGGTGGCCCAGCTGAAGCGCGCGGTGCGCGCGGGCTGAGGCCCGCGCCGAGGGCCCGCGGCCGTGGTCGAAGTCATCGTCCAACGGATCGGTCTCGACGCGCAGTCGCAGGCCTTCGTCGTGATCCTCGAGGAGCGCGCGGGTAACCGCGCGCTTCCGATTTGGATCGGGCGGCCGGAAGCCGAGGCCATCGCCGCGCACCTCAACGACGTGAAGCGTGCGCGCCCGATGACGCACGACCTGGCGGCCTCGCTCATTGCCGGACTCGGCGGGCTCCTGCGCCGCGTGCAGGTCACGCGCGTGGTGCAGGGGACCTTCCACGCCGAGCTGCATCTCAGCCGGCACGGCAGCAACGTCATCGTCGACGCCCGGCCGTCCGACGCGATCGCGATCGCCCTGCGCCTCGGCGCGCCGATCTTCGTCGCCGAGGCGTTGCTCGACGAGGACGAGACCTCGGAGGCCGACGCGCCATCCGACGGCGACCATCTTTCAGCCGAGGAACTGCAGCGGCATATCAGCCAGCTGCGGCCCGAGGACTTCGGACGCTTCACGCTATGACTGCACCACATCGCCGCCTGCCTGCAATCGCCGCCGCGATCGCGACCGCCGTCTCGCTCGCGCTTGCGACGCCCGTCGCCGCGCAAGGCGAGAGTCGTTCGCTCGGCGGCACCGTCACTCGACCTGGGCGCCAAGGTGCGCCGGTGGCGGTGCCCGGCGTCTGGGTAGTGCTCCACCGCGTCGGCGTCGATGCGGCCAATCCCATCGATTCGATGCGCACCCGCGGCGACGGCAGCTACGCCTTTTCGTATCGCGCGACGGGTGACAGCAACGCCGTGTACTTCGTGAGCGCGTCGCGCGGCGGCATCGCCTACTTCACGCCGCCGACCCGCGAGGCCCGCGTGCGCGGTGGGATGGCCGACCTGCAGGTCTTCGATACCACCAGCGCGCCGGTGCCGATCGTGGTGCGGGGGCGGCACATCATCGTCACGGCGCCCGACACGGCCGCGTCCGTGCGCACGGTGATCGAAGTCTACGAGCTCGCCAACGACAGCCTGCTCACACGCGTCGCCGGCGCCGGGCAGCACCCGACCTTCGAGGCCCCGCTGCCGCCGGGTGTCACCGAGGTGATCGGCGGGCAGGGCGACATCTCGCCCGACGCCGTTCGCGCCGACGAGGGCCGCGTGCGCGTGTGGGCGCCGATCTCGCCGGGACTCAAGCAGTTCTCGTTCTCCTACACGCTGCCCGTCAGCCAGACTGAATTGCAGCTGGCGGTCGAGGCCGACGTGCCGGTGATGGAGGTGCTCGTCGAGGATCCGCGCGGCTCGGCCATCGGCGGCACGCTGGCGGAGGTCGATCCGGTGCAGGTCGAGGGGCGACCGTTCAAGCGTTTCCTCGCGCAGGAACTCAAGGCGCCCGCGACGATCACCATCAGCGCGCCCGGTGGTTCGGGCGACGCATCGAGCATCCGCTTGCTGCTCGTCGTGACCGCGGTAGGGGCGGCGATGCTGCTCGGGCTCGGTATGGCGTTTATGCGTCGCGGTCCCGAGGCCTTCGCGCGGCGGCGCGAGCAGTCGCCCGAGGCGCTCGCCGCCCAGATCGCCGCGCTGGACGCGGCCTACGAGGGCATCGCCCAGCCGACGGAGGCGCAGAAGGCCGAGCACTATCTCAAGCGGGCGCAGTTGAAGGGGCGCCTGAGCGCCGCGCTTGCCAAGCGGGACGGGCTCGCGTAGGATTCCGTCCAACAACTGAAGTGCGAACGCGGGACACGGAAGCCGGTGCAATGCCGGCGCGGCCCCGCCACTGTATCGGGCAGCAGCATACGTCCACTCGAGCACAGCCACTGCGACTTGCGGGTCGCGGGAAGGTGAGTGAGACGGCCCGGAGCCAGGAGACGACCCCGTTCGCGCCACTTCGTAACCCTCGGGGGAGGGTCCGTGGCGTTCGCGTAGGTCCGCTGACCATCGACGGACCGGGCTGACGTGCATCCGGGCTTCTTCCGATTCAGGAAGGAGCCTTTCGTGTTCTCGGACCGTGTTCGGTCGTTCGCCTCTGCTCGGGTTGGGTCTCGCGTCGCGTCCTGCGGCTTGCGATGGGTCGCGCCCGCGACGCTGCTGCTCCTGGCGATGGCCTGCGGGGGCGAGCGCGCGGTGCCGGACTCGGCCGCCGCGGCAGATGAAGTCGTTGACGACTTCGGCGACACGCTGCGCTTCTCGGCACCCGCGCAGCGCATCGTCTCGCTGAACCCGGTCACGACCGAACTGCTCTTCGCCCTCGACGCCGGCGATCGCGTCGTCGGTCGCACGAGCTGGGACCTGTTTCCCGAGGCCGCGAAGGCCGTGACGGATCTTGGGCCCGGGATGGGTCCGAACGTCGAGGCGGTGCTCGGCCAGCGCCCGGACCTCGTGCTGCTCTACGCCAGCGAGTCGAACCGCGTGGCGGCGCAGCAGCTCCGCGCCGCCGGGGTCGCGACGCTCACGCATCGCACCGACAAAGTCGCAGACCTGCAACGCGTGCTGCCCGTCATCGCCGCCGCGATCGCTGCGGATTCGATTGGCCGCCTCGTGGCGGACTCGGTGCGCGCGTCGGTCGATGCCGTGCGCGAGATGCCGCGGCCGAGCGAACCCGTGCGCGCCTTCTGGCACATCTGGGACGCGCCGTTGCTGACCATCGGCGGCGGCAGCTATATGAGCGAGTTGCTCGACATCGCCGGTGCGGTGAACGTCTTCGCCGATGCCGAGCAGCCTTCGCCGGCCGTGTCGCTGGAGGAAGTCGCGCGGCGCAATCCCGACGTGATTCTCGCCGGGCCCAACAACGCGCGGAAGATCCGCGCCAGTCCGCTTTGGCAAGCCGTGCCGGCCGTACGGGCGGGCCGCATCCTCGTGATCGACACGACCATCGTCGGACGCCCGGGCGTGCGGATGGGCGAGGCGGCGCGCTTCCTCCGTCGCGCGCTGGTCGATTCCTTCGCCAACCCCGGCGCGGGGTTGCCGTGACCACGCGGCACTGGCTGCTGCTCGTGCTCGCCGTCCTCGTGGCGGCGGTGCTCGGCGTGTCGGGCGGGGCGGTGCCCATCCCGCCGGGTGACGTGTTGCGCGCGCTGCTCGGCGAGGGCGATGCGACGCAGGTGGCCATCGTGCAGAACCTGCGCCTGCCGCGCATCGCGCTGGGGCTGGCCGTCGGTGCCGGTCTCGCGGTGAGCGGTGCGGCGTTGCAGACGACGCTGCGCAATCCCTTGGCCGAGCCCTACCTGCTGGGCGTCTCCGGCGGCGCGGCCGCCGGCGCGGTTGCGGCCGTGACGCTCGGCATCGCATCGGCCGCGCTGCTGCCGCTCGCGGCGTTCGTCGGTGCGGTGGTCGCGGTGCTCGTCGTGCTCCTCGTGGCGCGCGCCGTCGCGGGCCACGCCGATCCGCGCGTATTGCTGATGGCCGGCGTCGTCGTCGGCGCGTTCTGCACCGCGCTCATAATGGTCGCGCTCGCCACGGCACCGGAGAACACCGTGCGTGGCGCGCTCTGGTGGATGATGGGTTCCCTCGGCGATGCCCAGTGGCGCGGGGTGCGCTGGATCGCGCTCTACGTCGCGCTCGGCATCGCGTTGCTCGTAGTGTGGGCCCGCGACGTGGACGTGCTCGCCCTCGGCGAGGAGGCCGCCGCCTCGCTCGGCCTGCCCGTCGAGCGCGTGACGCGCCGCATCTATTTCGCGGCATCGTTGCTCGCCGCGGCAACGGTGGCCGGTGCCGGGCTGATCGGCTTCGTGGGATTGATCGTGCCGGCGATCGGCCGCGCGCTCGGTGCCCGCAACACGAGAGAGACCTTGTTCGCTTCGGCGCTGGCAGGCGCGGCGCTCGTCGTGCTCGCCGACCTCGCCGCGCGCACGCTGCTGCGGCCCGCCGAGTTGCCGCTCGGCGCCGTGACGGCGCTCATCGGCGTGCCGTTCTTCCTTTGGCGCCTGCGGAGGATGCGATGATCCGCTTCGAGGATGTCGTGCTGCGCTATCCGCAGGCCAGCGAACCGGCCGTGCGCGGCGTGAGCTTCGAGGTGCCGCCAGGCCGCATCACCGCCGTCGTCGGACCCAACGGCAGCGGCAAGAGCACGCTTGTGCGCGCCTTGCTCGGCCGCCTCCCGCTCGAGGCTGGCCGGGCAGTCGCTCGCCGACCTCGACCGCCGCAGCATCGCCACGCAAGTCGCCGTGGTGCCGCAGCGCGAAGAGCCCGTGTTCCCGCTGCCGGTGCGCGACTACATCGCGCTCGGGCGGCATCCGCACGGCGGACCGTTCTCCGGGCGCAGCGCCGACGACCGCCGGGCGATCGCCGCGGCCGTCGCCCGTGCAGACGTCGCGATGTTCTCCGACCGCGGCAGCGATCAACTCTCTGGCGGCGAGTGGCAGCGCGTGCGCATCGCGCGCGCGCTCGCCCAAGGCGGCCGCAGTCTCGTGCTCGACGAACCGACGACCTTCCTCGACGTCGCGCACGAGATGGCCGTCTTCGAGCTCCTCGATGCGCTGGCGCGCGAAGGGCAGGGCATCCTGCTCGTCAGCCATCAGCTCAACCTCGTGGCCCGCTTCGCGGACCACATCGTCCTGCTCCACCGCGGCCGCGTCGCGGCCGCCGGTTCTCCCTCCGACGTGATGCGCGGGGAAGTGCTCGAACGGGTCTACGAGTGGCCACTCGTCGTCTCGCGCGATCCCGCCGTCGGCGCACCGGTGCTCGTTCCCCTCCGCGGCAGGGGCACGCGCTAGTGCGGCGTTCACACACCTTTCGTCTCTCATCCTCCGTCCAATGCTCCGGCTCCTGACTCTCGCCGCCCTTCCCAGCGTCCTCCTGGCCCAGGACTCGCTTCCGCCCACCGTCATCACCGCCACGCGGTTGCCGATGCCGATCACCGCGCAGACCGCGCCGGTGACCGTGCTCGACGCACAGCAGTTGCGTCGTGAAGGCATCACCCACGTCGGTGACGCGCTCAAGCGCGTGCCCGGCCTGGCGATGGCGCGCAGCTCGGGCATCGGCTCGCAGCACACGGTGTTCCTGCGCGGCGGCCAAGGCAACTACGTGCGCGTGCTCGTCGACGGCGTGCCGATCAACGAACCCGGCGGTACGCTCGACCTCGGCCGCCTCACGCTCGACGACGTCGAACGCATCGAGGTGGTGCGTGGCCCGGCCAGCGTGCTCTACGGTTCCGAGGCGGTGACGGGCGTCATCCAGATCATCACGCGGCGAGGCGAGGGTGCCACGCGGCTGCGCTCGGAGGTCGGCGGTGGCTCCTTCGGCAGCCAGCGCGGCTCGCTCGGCGCCAGCGGCGGCATTGGGCGCCTCGGTTGGACACTGCAGGCCGATCGCCACGCGATGGACGGCGTGCTCGCGTTCAACAACGCGTACCGCAACGACGGCATCTCGGGTACGGTCGACCTCGCGGCCGATGCCAAGACGGACATCCGCCTCAGCGGGCGCTTCAACAACTCGATGTACGAGTATCCCACCGGCTCCTCCGGTGCGCTCGAGGACCGTAACGCCGAGCGCACGGAGCACCGCGTGCTCGCCGGGCTCGACGTGGCGCGGCGCTGGACGGAGCGCGTCGAGACGCGCGCGCAGTACACCTGGATGGACCTGCTGCCGCGCACCAACGACGGACCCGACGATGCGGGCGACACGCTGGGCTTCTACGGCTACTACGCGCGCGGGGCGGTGAAGCGGCGCCTCGCCGACCTCCGCTCCACGCTGCGGATCGGCGACGCACAGTACGTGACGGTGGGCGCCGAGTGGTCGCGTGACCTCGAGCGCAGCAGCTCGGTGAGCGTCTCGGAATTCGGCGATTATCCCGACACGCTGCGCGCCGCGCGCGAGAACCGCGCGCTTTACGCCCAGGCGCTGGGCGAGCGCGGTCGCTTGAGCTACACCATCGGTGCGCGCCTCGACGCGAACTCCGCCTTCGGCAGCTTCCAGACGGCGCGCGTCGGTGCCGGCTGGCGCGTGAACGATGCCCTGCGCCTCCGTAGCTCGGCGGGGACGGCATTCAAGGCGCCGAGCTTCTTCGAGAACTTCGCGGGGGGCTTCACCGTCGGGAATCCCGACTTGCAGCCCGAGCAGTCGCGCTCGCTCGACCTCGGTGTCGACGTGACGATGGCCACCGGCCTGCGCTTCTCGCTCACGGGATTCGCCCAGCGTTTCAGCAACCTCATCCAGTACAACGGTGCGGTCCCCTTCGGCACGCCCAACTACGAGAACATCGTCGCCGCGGATGCGGGCGGCGTCGAGTTCGAAGTCACCCTGCCGAGCATCGCAGGCATCGCGCCGCAGTTCGGCCACACGTGGACGAGCACGCGCGTGGCCAAGGCCGGCTTCGACACCACCAGCAGCGCGACCTTCGTCGCCGGCGGACGCCTGCTGCGGCGTCCGGCGAACGTGACCACGCTGCAGCTGCGTCGCGCGATCGCGTCGCTCGGCAACGTGTCCGCCGTGATCGTGCGCACCGGGGAACGAGAGGACCGCGACTTTGCGAGCTTCCCCGCGGGCGTGGTCGTGCTCGGCGCGTTCACCACGGTCGACCTCGCCGCCGACTTGCGCTTGCCGGGCCGCCTCGGCGAGGGCGCGCGGCTCGTGCTCCGCGCCGACAACGCCACCGACGTCCGCTTCACCCAGGTTCAGGGATTCCGCAGCCCCGGTCGCATCCTCTACGCGGGACTTAGATTGGAGCGGTGATCGAGACCGCGGCCATCGTCCTCCACGCCTTCGACTACCGCGAGACGAGCCGCATCGTGCGGCTCGCCACGCGGGAGTCCGGCGTGATCTCGGCGATCGCCAAGGGTGCGCGGCGGCCCAAGAGCCGTTTCGGGCAGGGACTCGACCTCTTCACGAGCGGGAGCGCCCAGGTCGTCGTTCACCTGAACCGCGACCTGCACACCCTCGCCGGTTTCGACGCCTCGCGCGCGAGACCGGCCCTGGCGGGTTCGTTGCATCGCTTCAATGCCGCCGCCGCAGTCGCCGAGGTATGCCTGCGCTTCGGCACCGAGGCCACGCCCGGCGTTCACGATGCCCTCGAAGCCGGACTCGACCGCATCGGCCTCAGCGACAGCGGCGCCGTGGCCGCTGCCGCCCTCGCGGCCGCGTGGCGTATCGTCGGTGAACTCGGCTTCGCACCGACGCTCGAGAGCTGTGCGCTCTGCCATCGTGATCTCGCGCCCGACGAGGACGTCCGCTTCTCGCACCGCAGCGGCGGGGCCGTGTGCGCAACCTGCCGCTCGCTCGTGCCTGGCGCGCGCAACCTGCCCACCAGCGCCCGCGCCACGCTCCTCGCCTGGATGATCGGACAAGAGATTCCCTTACGCGACTCCGCCACCGCCAAGGCCCACCAGCGACTGCTCCGCGAGTTCTTGGAGGAGCACCTCGGCGACGGCCGTGCCTTCCCGGCATTCCACGCCTGGGAACGGATGGAAACCTGACGCGCAGCCCTGCCGAAACGGCGTAAGTTCAACGGCGTAGGTATTGCGGAACAGCAAGGCATAGCGTGAAGACCTCACGCCTTGCGCTTGCCGCATCCGTCATCCGTCATCCGTCCCAAGTATGCTCAATCCCGACCGCCTCACCGTAAAGTCCAGCGAAGCCATCACCGACGCGCTCAGTCTCGCGCGCCAGGCCGGCAACCCGTTGGTCCACGACACGCACCTGCTGCTCGCCCTGCTGCAGCAGGACGAGGGCATTGTCGTGCCGATCCTCCAGAAGCTCGGCGTGGCGATTCCCGCGCTCACGCAGGCGGTGGAGCGCGAGATCGCGCGCTATCCCAAGCAGAGCGACGCGCAGCCCACGCTCGCGCGCGAGGTCAGCGCCGTGCTCGACGCCGCGGAGGCCGAAGCCAAGAAGCTCGGCGACGAGTACATCTCCACCGAGCACCTGCTGCTCGGCCTCGCCGTCGCCAAGGGCTCGGAGAGCGCCAATCTGCTCAAGGCGCAGCGCGTCACCAAGGATGGACTCGAAGACGCCTTGGAACAGGTGCGCGGCGCGCATCGCGTCACCGACCAGACGCCGGAGAACCAGTACCAGGCGCTGCAGAAGTTCACGCGCGACCTGACCGAAGACGCGCGCAAGGGCAAGCTGGATCCAGTCATCGGCCGCGACGAGGAAGTCCGCCGCGTGATGCAGGTGCTCTCGCGCCGCACCAAGAACAACCCCGTCCTCATCGGCGAACCCGGCGTCGGCAAGACGGCCATCGCCGAGGGTCTGGCGCAGCGCATCGTCAACGGCGACGTGCCCGAGTCGCTGCGCAACAAGCGGCTCATCTCGCTCGACCTTGGCGCGCTCATCGCCGGCGCGAAGTTCCGCGGTGAGTTCGAGGAGCGCCTCAAGGCCGTGCTCAAGGAGATCACGTCCAGCGAGGGCAAGTTCGTCGTGTTCATCGACGAGCTGCATACGCTGGTGGGCGCGGGCAAGGCCGAGGGCGCGATGGACGCCGGCAACATGCTCAAGCCGGCGCTGGCGCGCGGCGAGCTGCACTGCATCGGCGCGA
>DAOMNV010000017.1:7980-43156 GCA_035444005.1 Gemmatimonadaceae bacterium | reverse complement strand
CACCGCCTGACGCGGCGCGGCACGCGCCTCGCGTCAGGCGCATCACGTCAGGCGCTGCGCAGCGTCCGCATCGCGCGCTCCCAGCGCGCGAGCTCGGCCAGCATCCCGTTCGACGCCTTCACCTGCACGTCACCGGGCTCGAAGACGCCCGTCTCCTTGTTGACGAGCTGACCGACCAGCGGGATCGACACCGCGCCAGGCAGCGGCATCATATTGTTGGCCGTGCACATAATGCGCAGCGCGTTTGCCGAGCGCAGGCCCGCGGACACGCCGCCGTAGCTGAGCAGGCCGACCGGCTTGTAGGCCCACTCCTTCACGAGATACTGCAGCGCGTTGATCAGCGACGCCGGCGGGCCGAAGTCGTACTCCGGCGTCACGAACACGAAGGCATCCGCGCGCGTGACCGTCGCGCTCCAACGCTTGGTGTGCTCGTGCTCGTACTCACCCAGCCGCGGGTGCTTGGGCTCGTCCAGCAAGGGAAGATTGATTTCCTTCAGGTCCACGCGCTCGACGGCAAAGGCGCCTTGCGCCTCGGCGATCGGGATGAACCAGTCGGCAACCTTGGCGCCGACGCGCGACGGACGGGTGGAGGCGATCAGGACCTGCAGCAGTGGCTTCGTCATAGCTCACCAACCGGCGAGCGGCAGCCGCGGTTCCGCGGTCCGTGCACTGCGCGCGGAATCAGCGCGTGCGTTGCGTCCACCAATCCACGACGATGCGCTCGGCCACGTAGCCGCCGAACGCGATGCCAAGCCTCGTCCCGACGAAGGCCCACGATTCGCCAGTGTCGTGACGCTCGGGCCGCCAGAGCAGTGACGCACCCGTGCCGACGAGGATGCTCGACACCAACGGCGCATTGAAGCGTCGCCGCCCGTCGCGGTCGAACGCGGTGAACGTCGCGGTGAACGCGCAAGCGACGAGTCGGTCGCGCGGACAGAGCAGCGCGTCTTGGCGATAGTCGAGCATCGACGCGAGCGACCGGAACGCCGCCGCCTGCACGAGATGGAAGCCCGTGCGATCCGCGACGCGGTATCCGAAGCCCTGCCAGTCCTGCGCCCAAGCCTTCGGCGTGTGGATGAACTGCGCGCCGGCCGCGCCGACGAGGATCATTCCCCCGCTGAGCGCGGCCTTCGTCGCCGGCGCCGCATCGGCCGCGGTCACCGACACCGCCTCGACCGACTGCGCACGCAACGTGGGTGCCGTCGCGAAGACGGCACCCACGGTATGGACGGCCAGCGTCAGGACGCGGAGCGCACGATGCACCGGCGAAATATCACACCGCCGTCGCGACGGCGCTCCCGATCGCCTTGCGGACCGCCGGCGCCACCACCGTGCCGTAGAGCTCGATGGCGTGCATCAGGTCCTTGTGCGGCAGCGAGCCCACGCTCATCTGCAGCGTGAAGCGCGTCATCCCGAAGAGCTCGTGCTCCCAGAGGATCTTGTCGATCACCGCCTGCGGATCGCCGATCAGCACCGCACCCTTCGGCGAGCGCTCGGCGTCGAACTGCTGCTTCGTCGGCGGCGGCCAGCCGCGCTCGCGCCCGATCTTGCCCATCTGCAACGCGTAGGGATGCCAAGCGACCTCGGCGGCCTGCGCCGTCGTGTCGCCGATGAAGCCGTGCGAGTTGATGCTGAGCTGGAGCTTGGCCGGATCGTGGCCCGCCTTCTGCCAGGTGTCGCGGTAGAGATCCGCATACGGCACGAAGCGCTCCGGCGAGCCGCCGATGATCGCCAGCGCCATCGGCACGCCGTGCATCGCGGCCCGCACCACCGACTGCGGCGTGCCGCCGACGGCGATCCACACCGGCAGCTGCTCCTGCAGCGGACGCGGGTACACGACCTGGTCCTGCAGCGACGCCCGGTGACGTCCCTGCCAAGTCACGCGCTCGTTGCGCACGAGCTCGAGCAGCAGGTCGAGCTTCTCCGTAAAGAGCGTGTCGTAGTCGTTGAGGTCGTAGCCGAAGAGCGGGAAGCTCTCGATGAAGCTGCCGCGCCCCGCCATAATCTCGGCGCGGCCCCGCGAGAGCAGGTCCAGCGTCGCGAACTGCTGGAACACGCGCACCGGATCCTCGGAGCTCAGCACGGTCACGGCCGTCGAGAGCTTGATGCGCGATGTGCGCGCGGCGATCGCCGCCAGCAGCATCGTCGGTGCGCTGGCGAGGTAGTCCTCACGGTGGTGCTCACCGATGGCGAAGGTGTCGAGGCCAACCTGGTCCGCCAGCACCGCCTCCTCGATGAGGTTGGCGATGCGCTGCTCCCGCGGGACCAGCGTGCCGTGCCGGTCGGGCGTGTGCTCGACGAAGGTGTAGAGTCCGAGTTCCATTGGTTACCTGCTGCTCTTGTAGATCATATCGACGAGTTCGTCGTACATCGCCTCGGCTTCCGGCTCGCTGCCCTTGATCGCCGCCGAAGCGCAGTGCTTGAGGTGATTGCGCATCAACTCGCGCCCCACCGCACGCAGCGCCTCCTGCACCGAGGAGATCTGCGTCAGCACGTCGGCGCAGTAGCGGTCCTCCTCGATCATCTTCTGCAGGCCGCGTACCTGCCCCTCGACGCGCCGCAGGCGCTTGAGGTTGCTCTCCTTGATGCCCGGATCCACGGCGACGGCCTTGCGGCCGTCCGCCGCGTGGACCCCGCAGCTGCAATTGACGGAATGGGTGTGCGCCGCGGCGCGGCGGGTGCTCGTGGCCATTGACCTGCTCCTCACGGAATGGGGGCGGAGGGTATAGTAGCATACCCCCCGCCCCTATTCAATCACCCAGCCGCCCGCGAGGTTCCGCGGCGAGCCTCACTCCGCGCGCCGCAACACCTTCCGCGACATCCAGGTCCCGAACTCGTCGAGATACAGGTAGGCGACGGGCACCACCACCAGCGTAAGGATCGTCGACGTGATCAGGCCGCCGATCACCGCGCGGGCCATCGGCGCGCGGAAGCCGCCGCCCTCGCCCATCGCCATCGCGATCGGCAGCATACCGGCGATCATCGCCAGCGTGGTCATCATAATCGGCCGCAAGCGGATGACGCCCGCCTCGATCACCGCCGCCGCACGGTCCAGCCCCGCGGCCCGGCGCTCGTTGGCGTTGTCCACCAGCAGGATCGCGTTCTTCACCACGAGGCCGAAGAGCAGGATCACGCCGATCATCGACATCATATTCAGCGTGTCGTTCGTCAGCAGCAGCGCCAGCAGCACGCCCACCAACGACAGCGGCAGCGAGAGCATAATGGCGAAGGGCTGCGTCAGCGACTCGAACTGCGACGCAAGGATCAGGAAGATCAGCACGATCGCCAGCACGATGGCTTCGATCATATAACCCGCCGTCTCCTCGAGCTGCTCCGTCTCGCCGCCCAGCTGCACGGTGTACCCGGCCGGCAATGACATCTCGGCGATCGCGGCGCGGATCTGCGCCGAGGCCTCCGAGATGGAGAGGTCGCCTTCCGTCGACGCCGTGATGCTCGCCACGCGCTGCAGGTCCTGGCGGTCGATCTGCGCCGGCGCCGAGCTGCGCGTCACGCGCGCCACAGCACCCAGCGGGATCGTCACGGCCGAACCGTCGGCGTTGCGCCGCATCGTGGTCACGGGCAGGGATTCGAGATCGCGCTCCGAGATCCGCGCGTCCGCGTCGGCCTGCACGCGCACGTCGCGTTCCTCACCCGTCGGGTCTTCCCAGCGCGTCGCCACCTCGCCGGCCATAAACGGACGCACCGTCGCCGCCACCTGCCCGATGTCGAGCCCGGCGTCGTTGGCCACGTCGCGGCGCACCTCGATGCGGTACTCCGGCCGCGGGTCGCCCAGCGACGTCGCGACGTCGACGACGCCCGGCATCGCCTGCATCGCCGCCGCCACCTGCGCCGAGATCTGCTGCAGCGTGTCCACCGCGTTGCCGCGCACGTTCACGATCAGCGGCGACTGCGTGCCGCCGGGCCCCGACGCGTCGAGCACCGCGGTGCGCACGCCGTACACCGGCGCCAGCACCTGGCGCGTGCGCGCCATCAGGTCCAGCTGCGACGCCTCGCGCTCGGCCTGCGGAACCAGCTTCACGAAGACTTCGCCATTCGTCACGGTGCCCGTCGCGCCGGCACCGATCGTGGCGTAGGTGTAGCGCACCTCGGGCATCGCACGCAGCGCCGCGTCCACCTGCGCGAGCTTGCTGCGCGTATACGCGAGACTCGAACCCTCCGGCGTCTCGAAGGTCACCGTGTACTCGCCGTTGTCCACGTCCGGCGTGAACGCCCCGCCGATGAACGGGAACAGCGCGAACGCACCCACGAAGCTCGCCGCGGCGATCGCCAGCGTCGACTTGCGGTGCCCCACCGCCCACGCGATCACCCCGCGATAGCGCTCGGCCATCGTGTCGAACCACACGTTGAAGCGCGTGATCAGCCGCGTCAGCAGGTTGCCGCCCGAGTGATGGCTCGCCGAATGCGGGTCCACGCCCCACCACGCCGAGAGCATCGGCGTCAGCGTGAACGACACGAACAGCGAGACCAGCACCGCCCACGCGACCGTGAGGCCGAACTGGAAGAAGAAGCGGCCGATGATGCCGCCCATGAACGCCACCGGCACGAACACCGCGACGATCGCCAGCGTCGTCGCCAGCACCGCGAGCTGGATCTCGCTCGTGCCGACCAGCGCCGCGTCGCGCGCGTTCTTCCCCATCTCGCGATGCCGCACGATGTTCTCGATGACGACGATCGCGTCGTCGATCAGGATGCCGATCGACAGCGCCAGCGCCATCAGCGTCAGCATGTTCAGCGTGAAGTCCAGCGCGCTCATCAGGATGAACGAGCTCACCACCGACACCGGCAGCGCCAGCGAGGTGATCGCCGTCGCCTTCCAGTCGTTGAGGAAGAGCATCACGATCACGACGGTGAGGATCGCGCCGAGCACGAGCTCGTGCAGCACGTCGTTCACCGAGGCGCGGATCTGCACGGAGTTGTCTCGCACGACCTGCAGCTCGGTGCCCTGCGGCAGCCGCGCGCGGATCTCATCCAGCGCCTCCAGCACGCCGTCGGCCACCTCCACGGTGTTTGAGCCGGAGATCTTGATCACGTCCAGCGAGACGGCGCGCGTGCCGTTGACCAGCGCCACCGAACGCTCGTCCTCGCCGCCCTCGGCCACCGTCGCGACCTCCTTGAGGCGCACCGGAGTGCCGCGGCGGTTGGCCACGACGATCTCGTTGAACTGCGCGGGGTCCGTGATGCGGCCCGTCACGCGTACCAGCGTCTCCGTTCCGCCGCGCTCCAGGCGGCCGGCCGGCACCTCGAGGTTCTGCGAGCGCAGCGCCCCCATCACCTCGTTCACGCTCACGCCCAGCGCGCGCAGCCGCTCCGGCTGCAGCGCGACGCGCACTTCCTTGCGGATGCCGCCGGCGAGGCGCACCTCGCCCACGCCCTGCACCGACTCCAGCGCGCGGCGGATGTCCTCGTCGGCCAGCGTCGTCAGCTGCGTCAGCGGCAGTGTGCCCGACGACAGCGCCAGCGAGATGATCGCCTGCGCGGACGGGTCGAACTTCTGCACGATCGGTGGATCGATGTCCGCGGGCAGGTCGCGGCGGATCGTCTCGATCTTCGTGCGGATGTCCTGCGCCGCGAGGTCGGCGCTGCGGCCGAGGTCGAACTCGATGATGACCTGCGACACGCCTTCCAGCGAGATCGACGTGATGCGGTCCACGCCTTCGACCGGGTTGAAGGCGCGCTCCATCCGCTCCGTCACCTCGCGTTCGATCGTCTCGGCGCTGGCCCCCGGATACACGGTCTGCACCGTGATCACCGGGATATCCACGTTCGGGAACTGGTCGATGCTCAGGCGGCGGAAGCCGAAGATGCCGAGCACGATCAGCCCGAGCATCATCATCAGGGTGAAGACCGGGCGCGCGACGGCGACGGCGCTGAGGCCGGAGCCTTGCACGCGGTCGGCGTCGCGTTCCGGATGATTGGGTGCGGCCATCGTCAGCGCTCCCCGCCGACGACGGCGCGCTGGCCGTCGGCCAGACCCGGCGTCGGACGCAGCAGCACGCGCTCACCCGCCTCGAGGCCCGTGCCGATCGCGACCACGCCCTCGCGGGCGCTGCGCGCGACGACCGTCACCGGCCGGCGCTGCAGGCGCCCATCGGCGAAGACGAACACGGCGGCTTCGTTGCCGCTGCCGAGCACCGCGGTCTCCGGCACGCGCACGGCGTCGCGGAGCGTGCGGCCAGCGACGTCACCACGGGCATACTGCCCCGCGGTGATCTCGCCGCGCGGGTTCGCGACGCGCACATACACGCCCACCTGCCGCGTCGCGGCGTCGGCGATCGGATCCTTGCGCGCCACGCGGCCCGTGAAGGTGCGGCCGGCGAAGGCGTCGATCGTGAAGCGCACGTCCTGCCCGACGCGGATCGCGCCCGCTTCGTCCACCGGCACGCGGCCGGCGAGTTCGAGCTCGCTGGTGCTCACGACCGTGAACATCGCGTCGCCGACGCGCACCGCGGTGCCCGACTCGACGCGCCGGTCGCTGACGGTCCCGGCGATCGGCGACTGCACGGCCGTGAAGCCCGCGCTCTCGCGCGCCGCCGCGGCCTGCGCCTCGGCGGCCGCGTAAGCGGCCTCGGAGTTCTCGAGATCGATCTTGCTGATCGCCCCAGCCTCGTAGAGACGACGCGAAGCATCGCGGCGCGTGCGGGCCACGGCGACATTCGCCTCGGCCGCGGCGACGCTCGCCCGCACGCCGTCAGCCTGCAACGTCGCGAGCCGCGCGCCCTCGGCGACCACGCTGCCGCGGTCGACGAGCAGTTCGGTGACCGTGCCAGGCACCTGCGCCGTGACCGTCACGCTGGTCGCGGGCTCGAGCATCCCCGTGAGCAGCACGCCCGTGGTGAGGTCGCCCGACTCGGCGGCGACCAGGTCGGCGTCGACGAGCGCGATCGTGCGTTCGGCCGTCGTTGTCGACGTCGCGGTCGCGTCCGCCGTGGAGTCGCCGCCGCCGCAAGCGGCGAGGAGCGCGATCGGGAGGGCCAGGGTGGCAAGTCGGACAGTCATATGAAGCGGGCCGGAAGGATTGGAGGTCGCCATCAGAAGCTCACGGTCGTCTCGCCGCGGGCGCGCACGACGGCGGCGGCGGCAAGGTGGTAGTCGGCAGTCGCCTGCGCGAGCGCGGTGCGTGCGCGCAGGAGCCCAAGGCGGGCATCGGAGACCTCGAGCTGCGTGGCGAGGCCTTGTTCGTAGCGGAGGACGGTCAGGTCGTGCACGCGCGTGGCCTGCGAGACCGTGCGCTCGCGGGCCGCGAGGCTGGCGGCGGCGCGCTCGCGCTCGCCGACAGCCTGCGCGTACTGCAGGGCCACGCCCTCGCGCAGCTGCGTGAGGCGGAGCTCTTCCTGCGCGAGCGCGACCTTCGCCTGCTCCGCCTCGGCGTCGACGCGGAAGCCGGCGAAGATCGGGATCTGGATGCCGACCACGGCGTTGAAGTCGTTGCGCCAGTTCACGCCGTCGAATCCGAAGACCGTCTGCGGGAAGGCCTGCTTGCCGTAGTTCACGCGGAGGTTCACGGTCGGCAGGTGGCCGGCGCGCGCGATGCGCAGTTGCTCGCGGCGGATCTCCACCGTGCGCTCGGCGGCCTTGAGGGCCGGGCGATCGGCGAGATCCTCGGCGCTGGCTGCGGCATCGGCCGCGCGCACCGCGGCGGCCGGCGCGTCGAGCGCCGTCGTGAGGCGCAGCGGCGTTTCGGGCGCGATGTCGAGCAGCGCCTTCAGGTCCAGCGTCGCGACGGCGGCGGCGTTGCGCGCCTGCACCAGATCGGGACGCAGGTTCTCCGCCGCGACCTCGGCGCGCAGCACGTCGAGTTCGGAGGCGAGCCCCGTCTCGAGGCGCAGGCGTTCCTGCGCGAGGAAGCTGTCGGCCTGGGCGACGGCCAGCGTCGCGATGCGCTCGAGCTCCTGCGCGAGCTGGGCGCGCACGTAGGCCGTGCGCGTGCGCAGTTCGAGTTCGGCGAGTTGCTCGGTCACGCCGTTCTGCGTGGCGCCCTTGTACTGGTCGGCGATGCGCAGCGCTGCGCCGACCTTGCCTGCGGCGTAGAGTGTCTGCGACGCCGTCAGCGTCGCCACGTAGGTGTTGAGCTGGCCGAAGGGCAGGTTGCTGAAGAGCGCACCGAATCCGGCGAGACCCGCGTTGCCGGCATTGCGCTCGAGGTAGCGCACGCGATCGGCGAGCGCGGCCGTGCTGTCCGGCTCGAAGCGCAGCGAGTCGGGTAGCGTGAAGCCGCCGCCGCGAAACGGCGTCTCGTAGGTGCGCGTGTAGTTGATGGCGCCGCTGAGCGTGGGCAGCGCGGCCGAGCGCGCGGCGCGCACCTGCTGGTCGGCGATGCCGATCTCGCTGCGGGCGAGCCGGGCTTCTTGGCTGCGGCCGAGGACCGTGCGCAGGACGTCATCGAGCGAGAGCGCGATGGTGTCGGCCGCGGCGCCGGCGACAGACGCGGCGCTTGGCGTCGCCTGCGCCGTCGCGGTTGCAGCGGGCGTGACGAGGAACGCCGCGAGGGCCAGCGGGCGCCAGGATCGTGAGGACACGGGAATCACGGGGTGCGGGGAGTGGTAGTGCGCGTGCCGCCGGCCTTCGCGGGGGCGGCGATGAGCTGCTCGAGCTGTCGAGCGACGGCGCGGTAGATGTCGCAGAAGCGCTTGAGGCGCGAGGAGACGGCCTTGGGGGTATCGGGCAGCGCGACGGCCGCTTCGAGCGCGGAGGCGAGGCCGTGCAGTTCGCGGCGACGCTCCTCGAGGACGGCGACGGGGAGATCCGGCGCGACCACGTAGTAGTCGCGCCGGTCGCCGGCCGGAGCCGGCGTGCGTTCGAGGAGGCCACGGGCCTGCAGCAGCCGAGCGTCGGTGGAGACCGAGCCCTTGGAGACATTGAGCGCGGTGGCGATCTCGTCGAGACTGCGCGGGGCGTCTTGGAGGGTGAGGAACCCGACGATGCGGCCGGCGACGCGCGACAGCCCCTGGCCTTCCCAGAGGAGGCCGATGTGCTCGACGAAGCGTTCCTGCGCGGGATCGAGGATGGCGGACATACCGAATCCTACGACGTTTAGTACGTTCAGTCAAGACTGAATGTTCAGAACGTCACAATCTGATGGCGGGGCGAAGACAGATGTCAGAAGACGGAAGGCGGGCTATCCGCGCCCCGGAAACTCCGCCAACAGGCGCTCGAAGCTCTTGATCAGCGCGTGGTGCGCCTTCTCCCAGGTCGCGATGCGACGCTGGATCTCGCTGTCGCTGCCACCAAGGGCCCGCGCTTCGCCAATCAGGTCGGCGAAGCTCCTGAGGTTCGCGATGCGCGCCTCCAGCGAGCTGCGGAAGCCGTCCGGGTGCACGGAGTAGAAGTCGCGCCGGTCGCCCGGCTGCGTACGCCGCTCGAGCAGGCCCAGCTGCAGCAGCTTCCGCGCGTCCGTGCTGACGCTCGCCCGGCTCACGCCCAGCGTCGCCGCAATCTCGTCGAGCGCCTGCGGCTTTCCGCTCAGCAGCAGCAGACCGAAGATGCGGCCCATAATGCGCGTCGCCCCGTCCGTCTCGAACGCCATTCCCATCCGCTCGATGAACCGCTCCCGCCGTGCCTGCACGCGCACCGCCTCCATCCACTCAGGGAATCCGCGCCCCCCGCAGCCGCAGCGAGTTCATCACCACGCTCACCGAGCTGAACGCCATCGCGGCGCTGGCCAGCACGGGCGTCAGTTGCAGGCCGAACGAAGGATACAGCACGCCGGCGGCCACCGGGATGCCGATCACGTTGTAGATGAAGGCCCAGAACAGGTTCTGCTTCATCGTCGCCATCGTGCGCCGCGAGAGATCCACGGCCTGTGCGGCTGCGCGCAGGTCACCGCGCATCAACACCACGTCCGCCGCCTCGGCGGCGATGTCCGTGCCCGTGCCGATCGCCATCCCGATGTCGGCCTGCGCCAGCGCCGGCGCGTCGTTGATGCCGTCGCCGACCATCGCGACCACCTGCCCTGCCTCCTGCAAGCGCTTCACCTCGGACACCTTTCCGTCCGGCAGCACCCCCGCCACCACGCGATCGATGCCCGCTTCCTTCGCGATCGCCCGCGCCGTGCGCTCGGTGTCGCCCGTGAGCATCACGACGTCCAGCCCCAGCGCGTGCATCCGCTGGATGGCGGCGCGCGAGCTGTCCTTGATTGGATCCGCGACCGCGAGCAGCCCGGCCAGCACGCCGTCGCGCGCGATGAACATCGGCGTGCGCCCCGCATCCGCGAGCCGCGCGGCCTCGGCCGCGAGCGGCGCCACATCTATTGCATAGTCCGCCATCAGCGCGGCATTGCCCACCGCCAGCGCCGCAGCGTCCACCACGCCCGTTACGCCCTTGCCGGTCACGGACGCGAAGCCCTCCGCCGCGCCGGCCGTCGCGTTGCGCGCCGTCGCCGCCTGCACGATCGCATCGGCCAGGGGATGCTCCGACAGCCGCTCCAGCGCGGCGACCTGCCCGAGCAGCTCCTGCTCCGTGCCCGGCTGCGTCGCGACGAGATCCGTCACCGTCGGCTTGCCTTCCGTCACCGTGCCCGTCTTGTCGAGCACGATCGTCCGCACGTCGCCGGCGCGCTGCAGCGCCTCGCCGCCCTTGATCAACACGCCGAGCTCGGCGCCCTTGCCCGTCGCGACCATCACGGCCGTCGGCACCGCGAGTCCCATCGCGCAGGGACAGGCGATGATGAGCACCGTCACCGCCGCGGCGAAGCCCTTCACGTACGATGCGTCCCCCGCGACGATCGCCCACACCGCGAACGTCGCGATGGCGATCGAGATGACCACGGGCACGAACACCGCCGAGATGCGGTCGGCCAGCGCCTGGATCGGCGCGCGCGAGCCCTGCGCATCGCGCATCAGCTTCACGATCTGCGCCAGCACCGACTGCTCGCCCAGCGTCGTCGCCTTGAGGCGGAACGCGCCCGTGCGGTTTATCGTCCCGCCGATCACCGCGTCGCCGGGCTTCTTCGCCACCGGCAACGACTCGCCGGTGAGCATCGACTCGTCCACCGCGCTCTCGCCCTTGTGCACGATGCCGTCCACCGGGATGCGCTCGCCGGGCCGCACGACGACGAAGTCGCCCGCCTCGACCTCCTCGATCGGGATGTCCTGCTCGACAAGGTTGCGCACGACCCGCGCCGTCTTCGGCTGCAGCTGCACCAAGGCCCGCAGCGCCGTCGCCGTGTTGCGCTTGGCCCGCGCCTCGAAGGCGTTGCCCGTGAGGATGAACGCGATGATGAGGATGACCGCTTCGTAGTACACATCGGCGCTCACGCCGCGCGACGTGAAGAACGTCGGCGCGACCGTCGCGATCACCGAGTACAGGAAGGCCGCGCCCGTACCCACGGCCACCAGCGTGTTCATATCCGCCGAGTGGTGCGTGAAGGCCTTCCAGGCGCGGACGTAGAAGTGCCGGCCCGCCGTCGCCATCACCAGTGCCGTCACGACGAGCAGCGGCCAGGTGATCCACATCATCTGGTGCATCCACGGCATCACGCCCATCGCCACGGCGCCGATGACGCCGCTCACGATCGCCTTGCGCTTGAGCGTCTCGAACTCCGCGGCCGTCTCGCGGTCGCGCGCTTCCTGTTCCTCGAACGCGCTGCGGTCGTCGCGCGGCAACTCGGCGCCGTAGCCCGTCGCCTCGATCGCCGCGACCAGGGCCTGCGGCTGCACCGCCGCCGGGTCGTAGCTCACCGTCGCCGTGCCCATCATCAGGTTCACGGACGCTTGGCTCACGCCAGGCTGCTTTTCCAGCGTCTTCTGCACGCGAGCCTGACAGGCCGCGCAGGTCATCCCTGTCACGGGAATGCGGGTCACGACGGCGTCAGCCATTGCGGCGCCCTCCGAATCCGAAGAACCACCAGTTCACCGCGACGATCGCGATCGCCGCCGCCACGAGCACCACCCAGTCGGACCCCTGCATCCTGCCTCCTATCGTGTCGCGAGCACTTCGTAGCCCGCGTCCCGCACCGCCTCGGCGATCGCCTCGGGCTGCACCATCGTCTCGTCGAAGGTCACCACGGCCTTGCCGATGCGCACCTCGTCGAGCGTCACCCCCTGCATCTCGCTCAGTGCGTCCTTCACGGCCCGCAGGCAGTGCCCGCAGGTCATTCCACCGATTTCCAGCGTCTTGGTCGTCATCGTGCGCTCCTCGAAAGTCAGGGACATACCCCCTGTGGGTATAAGATTATATACCCCCCACCCCTATGTCAAGCCTGCGCTGCCGCACGCCACGGCGGAGGCGGCCTGGGCGACGGATGGATCATCCTGCGCGAGCCCTGCCACGCGCGCTAGCTTTCTCGCCGTGACCGAACCCCTCACCGAGCCCCTCAGCGCGAAGGACCGCCTCGCGCAGTGGCGACGTTCCCGCGCGCGCACGCCGGCCCTCGAGCGTCGCACGGTCCGCGCCCGCGGCCTCGACTTTTCCGTGCGGCTCTCGCCCCCGGTCCCCGGCGAGGTGCCGCTCGTCGCCGTCAACGGCGGGATGATCTACGGCCACGAACTGCTCTGGCCGACCTTCGCACCGTTCGCGGAGTACCGGCAAGTCATCCTGTACGACCAACGCGGCCGCGGCGGCTCGACGCCGCCGCCCGGCGCGCGGGCCGCACGCATCGAACACGACGCGCTCGATCTCCAGGCGCTGCGCGAAGCGCTCGGCATCGCGCAGTGGGACGTCGCTGCGCATTCCTGGGGCGGTGGCATCGCCTTGCTCGGCGCCGCCCACGACACCGGCGGCGTCCGCCGCGTGGCGACCTTCGACGCCGTCGGCCCGACCTCGCGCTGGCTCGACACGCTGCACGCCCGCGCGCTCGCCTTCCTCCTCTCGCGCGACCGGCGCCGCGAGTACGAAGCGCTCGCCGTGCTCGATCCCACCGCGTTGCACCGCGACGACCCGGAAGCGCACGCCGTCTACAGCCGCGCGCTCTACCCGGCCTGGTTCTTCGACGAGACCGCGATGCTCGCGCCGCCGCCGCTGTCGATCAGCGCCACCGGCGCCGCGGTCGCCGCGCGCCTGCGCCGCGAGGGCTACGATTGGCGCGAGACGCTCGCGCGCATCCAAGCGCCGGTCCTGCTCATCCACGGCGAGCAGGACTGTGTGCCCGTGGACGAAGCCGATGCCCTGGCGCGCGTGATTCCCCGCGCGCACGTGATGCGCGTGCCGCACTGCGGGCATATGCCGTTCTTCGAGTGGCCGGCGATGGTCTTCGAGGCCGCGCTGCGCTTCCTGCGCGCGTGATCGCGATGTCGCGCGCGTGGAGACCGAGCGCGTTCGCGACGCTTCCGCTCGCGCTCTTCGCCTGCGGCCTGCCCGACGCCCGGCCGCCCGAGGCCGATGCGCCGTCGCGCACGCGCCACGTCGTCGTCGAGGAAGCCGCGCCGGCCGCGATGGGCGAGATGACGACCTCCGGCACGCCGGCACCCGAGCGCGATCCGGCCGCCATCGCCGAGACGCTCGACGCGCGGACCGACGGCAGCTACCTGCTCGAGCTGTTGGACCTGCGCGATGGCTGGAGCTATCGCTGGCGCGACCGCTCGCTGGAGCCGATGCGCGTGTGGATCGGGCCTTCGCCGCTGCCGGGTTTCCAGACGGATTTCGCGCTCGAGGTCGAGCGGGCCTTCGAGGCCTGGGCGCGCATCGGGCTGCCCTTCCTGTTCACCTACGTGCGCGACTCGTCGCGCGCCGAGGTGCACGTCACCTGGGTGGACCGCTTCGAGGGCCGGATGACGGGCCGCACGCTGTGGCGGCACGACGAGCACGGCTGGATCACCGCCGGTTCGATCCAGCTCGCGCTGCACCTGCCCGACGGCCGCCCCGTCGCGCGCGAGGGCGTGCGCGCCGTCGCGCTGCACGAGGTCGGGCATCTCATCGGCCTCGACCATCCGGCCGACGAATCCAGCGTGATGTCGGCGCAGGTGTTCGTGACGCAAATGAGTGAGGCGGACCGTCGCACGGCCCGCCTCATCTACGACCTGCCGCCTGGGCGCATCCGCCCCTGAGCGGGCGATCTCACTCGCGCGGCGCGACGTTGCGCTTGAGCACGACGGTGCGCGTGTCGCGTGCGCGGATGACGCGCAGTTGGTTCTCCGCGCGATCTTCCAGCGACAGCATCCGCACCACGAGCAGCGGCGACGTCGCGGGCGTGCCGTCCACGGCGACGATCACGTCGCCGCCGCGCAGGCCGGCCGCGGCGGCCGCCGAGCCCGGTGCGACTTCGTTCACCAGCACGCCTTCGGTGCCGTTGCGGATGCCGAGCACGTTGCGCCAGTCGTCGTCGAGCTGGCGCAGTTGTGCCCCGTTGAAGTACGCGAACTCTCCGGTCGCGCCGCGCGTGATGCCGAACACGTAGACGCCCGGCGTCGCGGGCGGAGCCGGTGGCGTGGGTGGCACGCCGGCGACGGACGGCACCGGCGCGACGGGAGGCGTCGGTGCGGTGGGCGTCCCCTGCACGGACGGCGGCGTCGGCGGCGCCGGATAGCTCCGCGACGGCATCACCGTCACGTAGCGCGTGCCGTCGGAGCCCGCCGTGTCGCGCACCCACACGCGCGCCACGCCGCCCATCCGCAGCGGCTGCATCAAGCGCTCGTACTCCGGGCACGCGGGGTCCATCCGCGGCGTGCCTTGCCCGACGACGACGGGCACGTCGCGCTCGAGGCCGTCGCGCTGGATGCGGACGATCACGCGGCGCCCGGGCTCCAGCACGTCGCCGAGCCGCGGCAGACCGTTGGCGAAGTCGCGGCCGGCGATGCTGATCAAGCGGTCCCCGGCCTGGAGGCCGGCGGTGGCGGCCGGCGACCCCGGTTCCACGCTCGCGATGCTCGCCACATTGCGCTCGAGGCGACCGTCTCGGACGAGGCCGTCGTTGTCGATCGTCACGCCGAGATGCCCGCGCGGGGGATTCACCCGCTGCTCGAGGCAGCGCGACTCGATCACGCTCATCACGGCGAAGGATTCCCGCGCCGTGCGGGCCAACTGCTGCTCGAGCAGGCGGCGCGTGCCGAGTTCGGTTTCCGGCGTCGCGGCCAGCTCGCGCAGCAGGCGTGCTTCGCGGGCACGCAATTCATTCACGAGGCGAACCATCTCCTCGGCGTTGGCATCGGCCGCCCGCGACCGCGCCGCCGCCGGCGCGCTGACGCTGACGGAGGTCTGCTGCGCGGCGGCCGGCACCGCGACGGCGGCGAGCAACGCGAGCGCGCCTGCGCCGCGACGTGCCACACGATGGGTCGCGCGATGGGTCAGGACGAAGCGCGGCATCAGTAGCGCTCCAGCCGGCGCGATGCCGGCAACGACGCGCCGATCTCGCGCAACGTCGCTTCGCGCGCGCCCAGCGTCGTCAGGTAGTACTGATTCAGCATCGGATCCTGCGGCGCGCGGTACAGCGCGGCGCGCGTGAGTGCGGCGATCTCGTCGAGCGTGGCGAGCCGCGCCTCGTAGGTGTCGCGGTTGAGTCCGATGAACCGCGACGACGAATCCTGCGACGCGAGGAACGCGGCCGCCGCGGAGTACTGCTGCTGCGCCACCGTCAACGCACGAATCGCGTCGTCGGGCGAGCTATAGCTCGGTGCCGGCGTCGACGCGGCGACGAGCGTGGGATCGAAGGCCGCTGGCTCCGGCGCCGTCGCGCGGCCAATGGCCCCGCCACCGATCACCAGCGCGAGGCCCGCCGCCGCACGCATCGCCCACACCTGCAGGGTCGGCTTGCGCGCAGGCATCGCGTGCAGCGTCGCAGCGCCGGCATTCGTCGCCGGCGGTGCATCGACGATCAGCCCCGCGGCCCGCAGCTGCGGCGCGAGCTGCGACCAGGCCGAGAGCGGTTCGCTCGGCGTCGGCGCCATCGCCGACATCCGCGCGAGACGACGGTACGCCGCGACTTCGGCGCGGCAGTCCCAGCAGCCAGCCAAGTGCGTCGCTTCGTCGGGCGTCGGCGTCTCGTCCGCGATCGCGGCGAGACGGTCAATCGAGAGGTGTGACATAACTCCGGTCCTGCGCCGGCGAGGAGACGTCTACGAGATGCGCGAGCAGCCGGCGAAGCTTCGCGCGTGCCTTGAAGAGTTGCGATTTCGATCCACCCGAGGTGATGCCGAGTTCCTGCGCGATCTCCTCGTGCGTGTAGCCCTCGATGTCGTGCAGCACGAACACCGCGCGTGCACCGGGGGACAGCTTCTGGACGGCCTCGTCGATCGACTGCGCGAGGAACGAACGGTCCATATCCTCGTCCACCGCGACGGTGTCGTCCTCGATGCCCACCTCGAGCTTGGCGATCCGCCGCACCGAACGCAGCGCGTTGAGCGTGCGGTTCACGGCGATGCGATGCGCCCAGGTCGAGAACTGCGAATCTCCCCGCCACGTCGGCAACGCCCGGAAGATCTGGATCCAGACCTCCTGCGCGATGTCGGCCGCCTGGTCGGCATCACCGACCAAGCGACGCACCACGGCGTCGATGCGCGGCGCGTGCGCGACCCATAGGGCGCGCAACGCCGATTCGTCGCCATTGATGGCGCGGCGGATGGTGAGGGGGTCGGTGGCCATCGGGTACGCTCAATCTGTCACGGGAAGCCGCGGGAAGGTTGCCTGCGGCTCTCTACGGAAGTTCGCCGCCTCCAGTGACGGAGATCGCGTGCCGGTGGTCTGTATCCATAGTGACGGATGACGGATGACGGATGACGGAGGTCGCTTGAGAGTACCGGCGTGTAAGCGGCTGCCAAACCGATACTTACGTGCGCGCGACCGCAGTCGAGCCGCGGCTTGGTTAGCTTCAGTCGAGGAACCCTAGTCTCCTCCCTGCCCTCGTTCCTCGCTCGCAATGCTCCTGCCTGTCCTCATCAGCCTCACGATCGCCGTCGATCCCGTCCCCGTCCGCGCCCCGAGCACGGTCGGAATGGCCGCCGATCGCCTGGCCGAGGTGGACCGCATCATCGAGGCAGGCCTGCGGGCGAACGCATACCCCGGTGCGGCAGTGATCGTCGGGCGACGCGGCGCAGTGGTGCACCAGAAGGGCTACGGGCGTCTCGCCTGGCCGGCCTCCGCGCCGCCGATGGATCCCGCGCGCACGGTCTTCGATCTCGCATCGGTCACCAAAGCGGTGTGCACCGCCACGGCGGCGATGATCCTCTACGACGAAGGCAAGCTGCCGCTGGACCTGAAGGTGCAGACGGTGCTGCCCGAGTTCACCGGACGCTGGAAGGAGCGCGTGACCGTCGCGCACCTGCTCACGCATCGCTCGGGCCTGCCGCCCGGCCGCCGCATCTATGAAACGGCGACGAATCCGGCGCAGGCGCGCGAGCAGGTGCTCACGACGCGGCTCAACTCGATTCCCGGCGGCGTCACCGACTACAGCGACCTCGGCCCGATGGTGCTCGGCTGGACCATCGAGCGCGTGAGCGGGATGCCGCTCGACCAGTTCTGCAAGACGCGCATCTTCGAGCCGCTGGGAATGGCGAGCACCACGTATCGTCCGCCCAGCGCCTGGCGCGACCGCATCGCGCCGACGGAGATGTATCCGCGCCGCGGCTATCCGCTGCGCGGCGAGGTGCACGACGAATCGGCCTTCACGCTCGGCGGCGTGAGCGGCAACGCCGGGCTGTTCGGCACGGCGACCGATCTCGCGATCTTCGCGCAGATGATGGTGAACCGCGGCACGTACGGCGGCACGCGCTTGATCGCCGATTCCACCGTGCGTCGCTTCACCACGCTGGCCGCGGGCAACCGCACCTACGGCTGGATGATCGCTTCCGGCGAGCAGGGCTCGGGCGAGTTCCTCTCGCCGCGCACTTACGGCCACGCCGGCTACACGGGCACCTCGCTGTGGATCGACCCGGAGCGCCAGCTGTTCGTGATCATCCTGACCAACCGCGTGCACGATCCGCGCACGGTGCGCGCCGGCATCATCATCGCCGACGTGCGGCACGACGTCGCCGATGCCGCGGCGCTGGCGATCGTCGATGACCGCGCGCTGGCCGAGGTGAGCTGGCCGCGCGAGTTCCGCGTCGACCAGCGGCCCGACTGGAACCCGCGCACGCGGGCCCTGATTCGTCGTCCAACGACCCTGCCGCGCGCCGCGGCAGCCTCCAGCCCCGACAACTCCACGCAGCAGTGAGCGATTCCGAAAGCAGCACCCCCGCCCCGACGCCCGCCGGCAGCATCACCGAGGACCAGGTGAAGCTGGCGCTGCGCCGCGTGAAGGATCCCGAGCTGAACCTCAACATCCTCGACCTCGGGTTGATCTACGACATCGCCGTGGATGGCAACGACGTGAAGATCGATATGTCGCTCACGTCGCCGGGCTGTCCGTCGGGGCCGGAGATTATGACCGACGCCGAGAACCAGCTGAAGGCGCTCGAGGGGGTCGGCACCGTGTCGATGAACCTCGTGTGGTCGCCGCCGTGGACGCCGGACCGCATCGAACCGCGCGTGCGGGCGTATCTCGGGTTCTGAAGCCTCAGGGCTGTCACCACGGAGACACAGAGGCACGGAGACTGCAGGAGCAACTGCAAATCCAAAGGGGGTTCGCGCCGTATCTTCGGTGCGAACCCCCAAAGTGTTTTCTGTCGTTGCCGTCTCCGTGCCTCCGTGTCTCCGTGGTGAACGCAGCTGCCGTTCAGTCCCGGTACGGCGACTCCTTCTTCCGCCACGGCTCGAGCACACGCACGAACTCCGCCCCGAGCTCCCCGACCTGCCAGCGTCGGAACTCGGGGATCTCGAGGATCTCCTCCGGCTTCCCCGGCAGCATCCGCGCCACCGCCTCCATCCGCTCGCGCGAGCAGAGCACGCCGGGATCCAGCTCGAGGCGCGTCGCCGCGGCATCGCGCACGGCCTTCAGCGCGCCGACCTTGTGGTCGAACTCGGGATCGCGGTCCCAGCGCGGCGACTTCGGAAACTTCGGCAGATCGGCATCCGGCACGGCCAATCCGCGATCGATGGCCGCGAGGATCTCCTGATGCGAGCGCTCGAGGATGCCGCGCGGCATCCCCTTGATGTTGCCCAGCGACTCCTTGCTCGCCGGATGCGCCTTCGCCGCCTCGATCAGCACCTCGTTGCTCACCACGCGGAAGGTCGCGCGGTCGAGCTTGAGCGCCGCGCCGTCGCGCCACTGCACGAGCTCGCGGAACACCGCGAGCTCGCGACGCGTGAGGTCGCGCGCGCCCTTCACGCGGAGGAAGCCGTTGGCCGAGTCGTCGCTGGCCCAGCGCACGCTCTCGAGGCGTTCGAACTCCTCCTGCGCCCAGGCCAGCCGGCCCTTCTTCACCAACTGCCCGTGGAGCTCGTCGCGCAGGCCGAGGAGGTGGATGGTGTCCTGCGCCGCGTAGTCGAGCATATCCGCCGTCAGTGGCCGCATCGACCAGTCGGCGCGCTGGTGCTTCTTGTCGAGCTTCACGCCGAAGTACGCCTCGAGCAGCGCCGCGAGGCCGAAGGCCTTGATGCCGAGCAACTGCGCGGCGACCCGCGTATCGAAGACGTTGCGCACGTTCCAGCCGTAGTCCTGGTGCAGCAGCCGCAGGTCGTAGTCGGCGTCGTGGAAGACGATCTCGACCTTCGGATCCTCGATCATCGCGCCGAGCAGCGCGGGTGGCTTGATCGACAGGGGGTCCACGACCGCGTGCGCGCCATCGGTCGACAGCTGCAGCAGGTAGATGCGGTCCACGAAGCGGTGGAAGCTCGCGCCCTCGGTGTCGAGGGCGAGGCGGCGCGCCGACTTCGCCGCCGTGAGCCATTCGGTCACGGCGGCGTCGGTATCGAGGTAGCGCGCGCTGGGCGTCTTGTCGGAGCGGGGCGTCTTGGCAGTCACTGGTCCTGCAATCTAGCCGCCTGCGCCAGCGGCGGCCGCCCTTGCCCCGACAGGGTGCAGGGGGTTCGTTTGTGCTAGGCCTCCACACGGCGATATGTCCCTGCTGACGACCTCCCCGGGCGCCAAGCCCGAGCGCCCGCTCAACGCGGGCGACATCTACCGCGCGGCGATGGCCATCATCGCCACGCTCATCGTGTTCCAGCTCCTGTGGTCGGCGCGCATCCTCGTGCTGACCGCCTTCCTCGGCGTGCTGTTCGGGCTGTCCGCCGCCCGCGCCACCGACTGGGTGGTCGGGCACAGCAAGCTGAACCGCAACGTCGCGGCGGCCGCCGTCGTGCTCAGCACCGTAGTTGTGCTGCTGGGGATCTTCGCGTGGACCGCGCCGACGCTCATCGAGCAGTCCGCCGACCTGCGCAACCGGCTGCCCGAGGCCGTGTCGAAGTTCGAGCTCTGGCTGAACAGCAAGGTGCCGGACCTGCTCAACGCCATCGCCCCGCCGACGGACGACGGCTCCAGCCGCATCGTCGCCGCGGTGACGGCGCACGCTCCCACGCTCACCAACTTCGCCTTCGGCGTGCTGCAGTCGACGCTGGTCGTGGCCGCCGGCATCGTGATGGTCGTCTTCCTCGCGCTGTACATCGCCGCCGACCCGGACGTCTACCGCCGCGGCGCGCTGCTGCTCGTGCCGATCGCGCGCCGCGAGCGCGTCGGCGCGTTGCTCCACGCCCTCGGCCACACGCTCCGCACCTGGTTCGCCACGCAGCTCATCGCGATGGTCGTCATCGGCGTCGTCACCACGATCCTGCTCGCCGTGCTCGGCGTGCGCGCCGCGTTCCCGCTTGGCGTGCTCGCCGGCATCTTCGAGTTCGTGCCGAACGTCGGCCCGATGCTCGCGGCGATTCCCGCCGTGCTGATGGGCTTCGTCGATTCGCCGCAGAAGGCCCTGCTCGTCGGCGGCGTGTATTGGGCGATCCAGTTCCTGGAGAACAACCTCCTCATCCCGTACCTGATGAAGGAGCAGCTCGACCTGCCGCCCGCGCTGACGCTGATCGCGCAGGTCGTGATGGCCTTCGTGTTCGGCTTCCTTGGCCTGTTCGTCGCGATCCCGCTGCTCGCGTCGGTCGTCGTGGTGATGCGGACCTTCTGGGTCGAGGAAGAGCTGCCGCCCCTGCCGACGGTCGAGATGGCGGTGCCGAAGCCGTCCCCCGAGGGCGGGGCGTGATCGTCGAGACGGCGCTGGGGCGCGTCGGCTTCGACGACGCGGGACGCGGGCTGCCGATCCTCCTGCTGCACGGATTCCCGCACGACCGCACGCTGTGGGAAGCGCAGCTCGCCGCGCCGCCTGCGGGTGCGCGGCTGATCGCGCCGGACCTGCCCGGCTTCGGCGAGAGCGCGAGCGTCGCGGTGCCGTCGCTCGACCACTGGGCCGATTGCGTGGCTGCGACGCTGGATGCGCTCGGGATCGAGCGTGCGGTGATCGGCGGGCTCTCGATGGGCGGGTATCTCGCGTTCGCGCTGTGGCGTCGGCATCCGCAGCGCGTGCAGGGCCTCGTACTGGCCGACACGCGGGCCGGCGCCGACTCGGCGGAGGGCCAGGCGAAACGCGTGGCGATGCAGGCGCAGGCGCTCAAGGACGGCCCCGCGGCGATCGCCGAGGCGATGCTGCCGGGGATGGTCGGCAAGACCACGCGGGCCGAGCGGCCGCGCGCGGTGGAGTTCCTCGACGCGATGATGCGCCGGGCGAGCGTTGCGGCGATCCACGACGCGCTCGAGGCGATGCGCACGCGCGCCGACTCCGCGCCGACGCTGCCGACCATCACCGTGCCGACGCTCGTGATCTGCGGCGACGAGGACGCGCTCACGCCGGTGAAGGAGAGCGAGGCGATGTACGCCGCGATCCCCGATGCGCAGCTCGCGGTGATTCCCGGCGCCGGCCACGCGAGCTGCGTCGAGCATCCCGCGGCGTTCAATGCCGTGCTTTCTGGCTGGGTTCAGGCCAGATTTCCCTGATTCATCCCACCGGAACATTCATTGACCACTGCGACTCCCGACCACCAGAACGTCAGCGCCGCCGAACAGACACCCGCCGCGCGCATCGGCGCCGTGCTTTTCAAGAACCGCGGCTGGTTGCCCGTGCCGTTTCTCGTCGTGCCCGTGCTGGCGATGCAGGAACTCACGACGCGCAACCTCGTCATCGGCGCCATCGTGATGCTGATCGGCGAGTGGTGGCGGATGTGGGGCGTGGCCACCGCCGGCACCGTGACGCGCCGCCGCTCGCGCAACGTGCAGAAGCTCGTCAGCCACGGCCCCTTCGCGTGGAGCCGCAACCCGCTCTACAACGGCAACTTCCTGCTGTGGATGGGCATCATCGCCATCAGCGGCGTGTACTGGTTCATTCCCGTCGCCGCGGTGATCTTCGCGATCGAGTACTACTACATCGTGCGCTACGAGGAGGGCGTGCTCGAGAGCATCTTCGGGCAGGTCTACCTCGACTACAAGGCGAAGACGCCGCGCTGGTTCCCGCGGCCGCCGAAGCCCGAGGACGCGCAGGGCGAGTTCTATTGGGCGGAAGCGTGGCGCAGCGAGATCAGCACGTTTATGCAGTTCGCGGCGATCATCCTGGTGTTCTGGGCGAAGGATAAGTGGATGTAGCTGGGACGGATGACGGATGCCAGAAGGGTGCGCCGAGCTCAGCTCAGCGCACCCTTTCAGCTTCCGTCATCCGTCATCCGTCCCTATCGCGTCGGCCGCCCCGGCTTGGGCTCCTTCTCGAACGCTTCCTTGTTGATCTGGACGTACTGCTTGAGGTTCGCCGGCACGTCTTCTTCGGGGAAGATCGCCGTCACCGGGCACTCCGGCTCGCAGGCGCCGCAGTCGATGCACTCGTCGGGCTGGATGAACAGCTGGTCCGGGCCTTCGTAGATGCAATCCACCGGGCACACGTCCACGCAGGACTTGTCCTTGACGTTGATGCAGGCTTCGGTGATCACATACGGCATCGTGCGGGTCCTCGGTGGGATGGTGTCGCTGGTGAAGTCCTGCGGAAGATAACAAGTTCCCTGTCAATGCACATCGTCATCAACGGATCCGGGCGGGACGTTTCGCCCGCCGGCCACGCCACCCTCCTCGACCTCCTGCGCGACGAGCTCGGCCTCACCGGCACAAAACGTGTCTGCGACCGCGGGGCCTGCGGCGCCTGCACCGTGCACGTGGACGGCGCGCCGGTCTACGCCTGCCTTACCCTCGCGCAGGGCTGTGCGGATCGATCGGTCCGGACCATCGAGGGGCTGGGGACCGCGCAGGCGCCCCACGCGCTGCAGCGGGCCTTCGCCCTCGAGGACGCCGCCCAGTGCGGCTTCTGCACGCCGGGCCAGCTGATGGCCGCGGCGGCCCTCCTCGCCGTGAACCCCGATCCCTCCGATGCCGACGTCGTGGCGGCGATGAGCGGCAACCTCTGCCGCTGCGGGACCTATCCCAAGATCGTCCGCGCGGTGCGTCGCGCCGCGGCCGAGCTCCGCGAGGCCGGCAATGACTGAGCCAAAGGCCCGCTTCGTCACGACGACCGTCGAGGTCGAGGGCCGCAGCGAGCAGCGCGTGGTCGAGCTCCCCGCCTTCGATCTCGCGCCGTGGGGCGAGGACGCCCAGCTCACGCACGTCGGTGCACGCGCCGTCCGCGTGGACGCGGCGCTCAAGGCCACCGGACGCCCCGGCTACACGACGGACATCCGTCGTCCGCACCAGGCCTACGTCGCGATCGTTCGCAGCCGCATCGCACGAGGGCGCGTCACGCGCATCGATGCCGCAGCGGCCCGCGCGCTGCCCGGCGTGCTCGACGTGCTGCTGCACGAGGACTGTCCGCCCAAGACGCGCCTGTTCAACCCCGAGATCACATACCACGGCCAGCCCGTGGCCGCGGTCTGCGCCGAGTCGCAGGCGATCGCCGATCGGGCCGCGGCCCTCGTGGTCGTCGAGGTCGAGAAGGCGCGCCACAGCGTCACCGTCGCGCAGGCCACCGCCGCCGACGCCGCACCGGTGCGCCCCGGCCTGCCCAACAACCTGCTGTTCAAGGAGCCCCGCGAACGCGTGCGCGGCGATATGGCCGCTGGCTTCGCCGCCGCCGACGTCATCATCGAGCGCGAGGTGCGCACGCCCTGCGCGTTGCACAGCGCGCTCGAACCGCACAGCGCCGTCTGCGAGTGGGACGGCGACCGCCTCACGGTCTGGGAGAGCACGCAGGGCATCTTCCGCGTGCGCGACAACGTGGCCAAGGCGCTCGGCATCCCGCTCACGGACGTACGCGTCATCTGCGAGGCGATGGGGGGCGGCTTCGGCGCCAAGAACTACGCGGGCGCGCATACCTACATCGCCGCGCTCCTCGCCAAGCGGCTCGGCCGCCCCGTGATGTGCGCCGTCGACCGCACGGGCGAGCAGGTCGACACCGGCAATCGCCCGTCGAGCGTGCAGCGCGTGCGGATGGGCGCGCGCCGCGACGGGACGCTCACCGCGATCGAGATGGTCGGTGAGGTGCCGCTCGGCATCGGCGGCTGGGAGGGCGGGCCCGGCGAGATCTATCACGAGATGTACGCCTGCCCCAACGTGCGCACGCACGAGACCTTCGCGTTCGTGAACACCGCGGCGATGGCTGCGTTCCGCGCGCCCGGCCACGCGGAAGGTGCCGTCGGCTTGGAGATCGGCCTCAACGCGCTCGCCGCGGCGCTCGGCATCGATGCGCTCGAGCTACGCCGGCGCAACATCGCGACGCACGACCAGAAGAAGAACCGCCCGTACACCGGCAATCGCCTCGCCGAGTGCTACGATGAAGGAGCTCGCCGTTTCGGCTGGATCGCCGATCGCGTGCGGTCCGTGCCCGACCGGCCCCACCTCCGCCGCGGCGTCGGCGTGAGCGCGCAGATCTGGTCCACCGGCGGCGGCCCGCCAAGTTACGCCAGCGTGCGACTCAACGGTGATGGCAGCGCCGACGTCCTCGCGGGTTCGCAGGACTTGGGTACCGGCACGCGCACCATCCTCGCCCAGGTCGCCGCCGAGGCGCTCGGCCATCGACTCGAGCAGGTGCGCGCCATCATCGGCGACACCGGCGCGACCCCCTATGCCGGCAACAGCTGGGGCTCGATGACCGTCGCGTCGCTGGCCCCCGCCGTGCGAATGGCCGCCGTCGACGCGCGCAACGCCTTGCTCGACGCCGCATCAGGGCTGCTTGGTGCCCCGGTCGAGGCGCTGGAGACCCGCGACGGGCGCGTCCTCGTGCGCGACAGCGACCGCGCGATGACGTTCGGCGAGATCACCGCCAAGCTCGGCAACGTGATGATCCAGGGCCACGGCTCGCGCGGCCCGAACCCGCAGGACGCCGGCATCGTCACCACCGGCGTGCAGTTCGCGGAGGTCGAAGTCGACACCGTGACCGGCGTCGTGCGCGTGCTGCGCATCGTTGCCGTGCACGACGCCGGCCGCATCGTGAATCCGACGCTCGCCGAGTCGCAGCTCGAAGGCGGCATCATCCAGGGTCTGGGCTTCGCACTGTTCGAGGAGCGCGCGCTCGATGCGCGGATGGGGCTGCCGCTGAACGTCGGCCTGCACGACTACAAGATCCCGACGCTCGCCGACATCCCGCAGATCGACGGCGTGTTCCTCCCGGGCGCGGACGTGAAGGCGAATCACGTGGGCGTGCGCGGCATCGCCGAGCCGGCGATCGTCCCGACCGCCCCCGCGATCGCCGGTGCCGTGGCCGACGCGCTCGGCGTCGAGGTCAACGAGTTGCCGATGACGCCGTGGCGCGTGCTCGCGGCGCTGAGCGCGTCCGCTGCGCGCCCCGCGGTATGAGCCGGTGGCGCGGGCCCGCATCGCTCCATTTTCGACGCTCGGCCATTTTGGACAATAGGTGGTCCCCTTAAGCGGGGCCGCAGGCGCCCAGTGCGGGCCATCGACCAATCGCGCCGCGAACTAAGGGGACCACCTATTGTCCGAAATGCGTGAGCATCAGGAATCCCGCCACATCCACGCCCGCCGCGAGCACTAGCTAACGCCGCGCATTCCTCGCGTGGCGTTAGCTAGCGCGGCGTGGACGGATGGCCGATGCGCTCAGCGCCAGGGCGGCGCGTCGCCCTTCTTCCGCTTCAGCTCGGGATTGTGGCGGTAGAGCGTGGTGGTGCGGCCGATCACCTGGATGACTTCGGCCTTCACGCGCTTGGCGAGGTCATTGGCCGCAGACTTCGCCGAGACCTCGACGGTCTTGTTGAGCTGGACCTTCACGAGTTCGCGCGTGCGCAGCGCGTCGTCCAGCGCAGCGAGCACGGGCCCGGTGATGCCTTCGTGTCCGATGTGCATCGTCGGCTTGAGTCGGTTGCACTCGGCGCGCAGTTCGGCGCGTTCCTTGCCGGTCATCGTCATCGCTTGTTGCCCCTGAGTACGAGATACGGCACCGGATTCACCGGATCGCCGGCCCACCACATCCGCGCGTTGGCGTAGCGCAGCAACTGGTAGTGCAGGTGCGGCGCGTTGCGGTCGGCGTTTCCGGTGCTGCCGACGGTGCCGAGCTGGTCGCCCTTGCGCACGCGTTGGCCTTCACGGAGTCCGCGCGCGTAGCGGTCGAGGTGGGCGTAGTAATGTACGAAGCGTTCGGCGTGGTCGACGACGTACACTGTGCGCCCGCCCAGCGCGTTGGTGGAGATGCGGCGCACGACGCCGTCGTCGGCGGAGAGGACGGGCGTGCCGCGGCGCGCCATCACGTCGAGCGCGTGGTGCCGGCGGCCGCCGCTGCGCGCGGCGTTGTAGGTGTCCGTGAGCTCGCGCGGCCGCACGCCGTCGACGGGCACCATCAGGCGACGGTCGCGCAGGTACTCGCGGTCGGCGGCGACGCGCGGCGAGCCGCCTGCGGGCGGGCCACCGCCGAAGCATCCGGAGAGGACCGCGACCACCACGAGCAATGAAAGGGGACGCAGTAGTCGCATTCCCGAGGATAACGAGCGCGCTCGCCGCTTCGTCACGTCAGAGCAGGCCCCACGCCGCGGCGTACACGAACACGCGATCGCGTCCGCGGCCGGTGATCTCCTCGGCCAATCCGAGCGCCACGAGCCGCTCGAGTGCCGCACCAGCCGCGGGCCGCGAGAGCTCGAGCTGCGCGCTAAGCCCCGGCACCGACGTCGCGAGCTCCTGCCGCAACACGGCGAGCGCGCGGCGGCCGGTGACCGCGGCGCGACCGATGCTCGCCAGGTGCGCATCCTCCTCGGCCTGCGCATCGAGCAGCAATCGCAGCTGCACCCGCAGATGCCGCGCCTCGGCGGCCAGCGAAGCCAGCGCCAAACGGGTTAACGGCGCGACGTCACCCTCGCGCCACGCGGCGCAGGCCTCGGCCCGCGCGTCGGCCGGTAGCGCCGCGAAGGGCAACAGTCGCAGACGGTCGCAAAGTCCGGCCGCCACACAAAGCAACGCCGCCGCGAGGTCCGCGGTCGGCACATCCGGCAGCCAGGCTAGGACCTGCATCGCGCGCAGAAGCACCGGCCGCGGTTCTGCGCCCGGGCGCAGCGCGTCGGCCACTCGCGCGTCGGCCACTCGCGTGTCGGCAACTCGCGCGTCGGCCACTCGCGCGTCGGCCACGCGGACGTCTGTCACCCGTTCGCCGGCTGCGTCTCCTGCGCGCATCGCGTTCGCCGATGATTCCGCGGGAATGACGAGCGCGGCGCCACTGCGTGCGCGGCGCTCCCCGTCCTCGACCCGTGCTCGCCAGTCCGCCAACTCCGGCGCCAGCGCCTCCGCGTGCAACGAGTCCACGCGCGCCGCCACGAGCGAAGCGCAGGCCGCTCGCGTAGCTTGCGGGCTAGCGAGTCGCGCGATCGCCTGTGTCTGTAGCAGCACCGACACCGCACTCGGCGCCACCGACGCGAGGGCATCCAGCCGACCAAGCTCCTCGGCAGATTCCTCGTACAGGCGCACCAATGACGGCGACAGTGAAATGCTCATTTATGTCTATAAAGTTACTTTTTAGTCGACAGTACGCCAGCTCGCGTTTGATGGCAGCGAACACTAAACAAATATATATGTCTAAAATTGCTTTTACGTTCTACTTTACTGCCGCACTCGCGCTCCAGAGCCAGGCCCTCGCGGCCCAAACGGCCGAGTCGCCCGCGGCGACGAGCCCCGCAGCGACCTACACGCCGCACCGCGTCTACGACAGCAAGCGCAAGCGCTTCATCGATCTCGAGACGCTGATCGCCCGCATCAACCGCGATGCGGACGTCGCCTATCTCGGGGAGTTCCACAACGACCCGGGCACGCATCAGCTCCAGGCGGCCATCCTCGAAGGCGTCGCGCGCCGCCGCGAGGGGACCATCGTGCTCTCGCTCGAGATGTTCGAGCGCGACGTGCAGCCCACGCTCGACGCCTACCTCGCGGGTTCGCTCGATGAGGCCGCCTTCCTCGCGCAGTCGCGGCCCTGGGGCAACTACCGCAACGACTACCGCCCGATGGTCGAGATCGCGAAGGCGCGGCAGTGGCCTGTCGTCGGCGGCAACGTGCCGCGGCGCCTCGCGTCGGTCGTCGCGCGCGCAGGACTCGCGGCACTCGACACGATTCCCGAGAGCGACCGCCCCTTCGTCGCCGCCGAGCATTCCTGCCCGCGCAACGCGTACTGGGAGCGCTTCCGCGAGACGATGGGCGATATGTCCGGCCACGGAATGCAGCTCACGCCCGAGCAGGTCGAGTCGATGGTCTGGCGCACCTACGAGGCGCAGTGCGTGAAGGACGAAGCGATGGCCGAGGCGATCGTCGCGGCGCGCACCTCGCACGGCACGCTGGTGATCCACGCCAACGGATCCTTCCACTCCAACTACCACCTCGGTACCGTCGAGCGCGTGAAGCGCCGCGACCGCGCCGCGCGCCAGGTCGTCGTCACGTTCCTCCCCGTCGAGGACCTCGACGCCGCCAACGGGCGCCCGCAGCGCAAGATGGGCGACTACATCGTCTTCACCCTTGCGCCGGCGCCCGCGCCGACGGCACCGTAGGCGACGACCCTCACCCTCACGGATCCCGCAGCGGTGTTCGACTACTCAATCGCGTCCACGCGCGACGAAGCGCTCGGCGCCCTCGCGAAGCCCGGGGCGCTGCCGGTCGCCGGCGGCACCGACCTCGTGCCCTGCGCCGAGGAAGGCATCGTCGCGCCGACGCTGGTGGTGGACATCCGGCGCATCGCCGGCTTCCGCGACATCACCGCGACTGCCGACGGCCTGCGCATCGGCGCGGCGGTGGCGATCGCCGAGCTGGCGGCGCACGCGGAACTGCGCGCGCAGTATCCCCTCCTCGCAGAAGCCTGCGCGAGCGTCGGCACGCCGGCGCTGCGCAACAGCGGGACGATTGGCGGCAATCTCGCGCAGCGGCATCACTGCTGGTATTTCCGGCGCGGCGTCGGCTGCTTCAAGCGCGGCGGCTCGCAGTGTGCGGCGGTCGAGGGCGAGCACCAGTACCACGGCATCCTCGCCGACGGCACTTGCCGCGCGGTGCATCCGTCGGACCCGGCCGTCGCGCTGCTCGCGCTCGACGCACAGGTCGAGATCGCCAGTGCCAGCTCCACGCGGCACGTGGACCTCGCGACCCTCTTCGCCGGCGCCGCGAAGGATCCGCACAAGGAAGCGCAGCTCGCGCCAGGTGAGTTGATCGTCGCGGTGCATCTGCCGACTGAAGCCGCCGGCGGCCGCCAGCACTGGGAGAAGGTGATGCAACGCGGCGCGTGGGACTTCGCGCTCGTCTCGGTCGCCGCCTGCCGCCGCCGCGACGGCAGCGTGCGGATGGCGATGGGTGGCCTCGCCCTCGCGCCCTGGCGCGTACCGGACAGCATCGAGGAGGACGTCGGCAGCGGTGGCCTCGACGAGGATTCGATCGACGCGCTGGTCGAGCGCGCGTTCTACGATTTCGAACCGCTGCCCGGCAATGCGTACAAGCGCACGATGGGTCAGGGCGTGCTCAAGCGCGCGATCCAGCAGCTCGGGGACTGAGCGCGAACCACCGCGATGCCGTCCGTTCGGCGACTCGGCGCGTCGGTTCAAACCGCCGAGCGGCGTGAGCTGTCGAAACTTTGGACCTTCGCCCGTGCGTAGGCCCAGTGTGACCCTCACCCGAGCGATTGTATGACCCGCTTCCTGCGCAGCTCCGTCGCCGCGATGCTCGCCATCGCCGCCGTCGCCCCTATCGCCAGCGCCCAGCGTGGTGCGCCGGTGCGCCACATCATTTCGATCGGCCATCACCCGCGCGTGGACGGCCTGCGCCTCAACTTCCGCGACAAGGAACTCGAGCTGGTGAACGGCGCCAACGTCACGCTGTGGACGCCGTACGACGGTTACCTCAGCGGGCGCGTCAACGGTCTCGCCCTCGGCTTGCCGCTCACGGCCGCGGGTGACATCCACGGGCTTTCGCTGGGGGTGTTCGGCGTCGGCGCCGAGGGTGATATGCGCGGCGCGGGCGTCGGCGGCATCGGACTCGGCGCGGGCGGCACGATGCGCGGCATCCACGTCGCGGGCATTGGCGTTGGCGCCGGCGGCGACGTGCGGGGCCTCGCGGCGGGTGGCATCGGCGTCGGTGCGGGCGGTGACATCCGCGGCCTGATGGCCGGCGGCATCGGTGCGGCGGCCGGCGGTTCGATCCGCGGCGCGGTGGTCGGCGGCATCGGAGCGGGCGCGGGAGGCAACGTCCGCGGCCTGATGGTCGGCGGCATCGGCGCCGGGGCCGGCGGTAGCGTGCGCGGTGCGGCGGTGGGTGGCATCGGCGTCGGCGCGGGCGGTTCGATCCGCGGCCTCTCGGCCGGTGGCATCGGCGTAGGAGCGGGCGGCAGCATCCGCGGGATCTCGGCGGCGGGCGTCGGCGTCGGTGCGGGTGGCGACATCACCGGCATCAGCGTGGCGGGGATCGGCGTCGGCTCCGGCGGCACGCTGCGCTACGTCAGCGTCGCCGGGCTCGGCGTCGGCGCGCCACGCATCGAGGGCTTCGCCGCCGCGACGATGGTCGGCGCGGAACGCACGAACGGCGTGGTGATCGCCCCGGCGCTGTTCCGCACGGAGCGCGGCGGCCGGATGCGGGGCGTGAGCATCTCCAGCATCAACGCGATCCGCGGCTCGCAGCAGGGCCTCAGCATCGGGCTCGTCAACTACACGCGGCGCCTGCACGGCGTGCAGATCGGCGCGATCAACATCGTGAGCGAGCGGCAGGGACTCGGCAAGGTGCTGCCGATCATCAACGTCGGCCGGGACTGACCGCGCGACCGGGTCGGAGGCAGGCCTCCGACCCAACGGAACTCCGGGCGGCGTCGTATTCTTTAGGACTCGTCCCCCAAAGGAGCTCCCTATGCGTACCCTGTTGACCTTCGCCCTGCTGGGCGCGCTTGCCGCGCCCGAGCTTTCCGCCCAGGTCGTGCCGTTCCAGGAGTGGCCGATCGAGTGGGGCGGGCGTCCGCGCGATCCGTATGTCGCGCAGGATGGCATCGTCTACTTCGCCGGCCAGGCCGGCAACTACGTCGGCCGGCTCGACCCGCGCACGGGGCAGACCCGGCGCTACGAGCTGCCGGCGAACACGAATCCGCACACCGTCGTCGCCGGGCCCGACAACCACATCTGGATCGCCGGCAACCGCAACGCGACGATCGGCCGCCTCAACCCGGCCAACGGCGAGATCCGCTGGTACCCGATGACCGACTCGACCGTGCGCGACCCGCACACGATGGTCTTCGACCGCAGCGGCAACCTCTGGTTCACGGCGCAGAACTCCAACGCCGTCGGGCACCTCAACGTGCAGTCGGGCGCGATCCGCTACGTGAAGACCGGCGAGCGCACGCGGCCGTATGGCATCGAGCTCAACTCGCGCGGCGAGGTGTGGGTGAACCTCTTCGGCACGAACAAGATCGCCCGCATCAATCCGCAGACCTACGAGCTCACCGCGTACGACCTCCCGCACGAGCGCGCCCGCGGTCGCCGCATCGCGATCACGCCCGACGACGTGGTGTGGTACACGGACTACACCCGCGGAATGCTCGGCCGCGTCGACCCGCGCACGGGCCGCGTGACGGAGATCCCCCTGCCGGGCGGCGCCGCGTCACTGCCGTACGGGATGGGCAGCGACGACAAGGGTCGCATCTGGGTGACGGAGAGCGGCACCAAGGGCGCGATCCTCCAGGGCTACGATCCCGCCACGAGCCGCTTCTTCGGCCGCACGCTGATCGGCCGCGAGGACAACAACACGATCCGCCATATGATGTTCGACCGCCGCACCGGCCTGCTGTGGTTCGGCACGGACCAGGGCACGATTGGGCGGGCCGAAGTCAGCCGCGCGCAGACGGCGATGTAATCGAACTACAGACGTGAGATGTGAGATGTGAGACGTGAGAGGGCCCGCACCAGTTCGCTCGGTGCGGGCCCTCTCACGTCTCACGTCTCACGTCTCAAGTCTCAAGTCTCAAGCCCATCTCCACCCAAAGATCCCCGCCGTCACCACCGCATACACGATCGCGTCCATCACGATCAGTCCGTAGCTCTTCCACGGGCGCCCGAACCAGACGGAGTCCGGCAGCTGGCCGAGGGCGTAGGCGATGAAGGTGACGGTGCCGGTGATGCGGAAGACGGCGAGGTACTCGGCGCCGGCGGCGATGGTGTGCGAGGCGACGTAGGCCACGAACACCGCGACGATGAGGTTGTGGACGAAGCTCAAGCCGAGCATCGGGCCCATTCCACGCATCCCGGTGGGCATCACGGTGAGGAACGCGACCGGGCCGCGGGCCATCTTCGCCTGGAACTCCGGGCTGTTGATCTGGTCCGGTGGGCAGAACGGGATCGTGTAGAGACCCGGGGAAGCGGCGCTGCCGCGCAGGGCGTCGGCGACGGCGTCCTCGTTGGCCAGTCCGGCCCATTCGCGGGTGTGGAACGGCACCACGGTGTGGAAGAGCGCCGAGATGATGAAGACGGCCGCGGCGGACAGCAGGATCGGGAGCCACAGCTCAGCGAGGAACTGCATCGAACCTCCGGGGATGGTATGACCGCGTCCGGGAATGGGCGCTGTCCACCTAACGTCTAGCTCCCCGTGCGTCGGCGCAATATCCTTGCCGGATGCAGCTGCCGATCCCGAAGCAGTCGGAGGCCCTCCTGCGCGCGATTCGCGTGTCGCAGGCGGTCAACCGTGTGCGGCAGCTGCCGACCGTGTTCGTGGGGAATCCGCTGCTGGCGGCGTTCGTCGCGATGGCGTTCTGGGAGCGGGCGGACCGAACCTCGCTGATTGCGTTCGTGGCCGTGATGGTCGTGCTGTGGATGCCCGCGGCGCTGAGCTGGCGGCGACTGCACAAGCTCCCCCGCCCCTCCGACGTGAGCCCGCGCAACGAGTTGCGCGCGCTGGTCTTCTCGGCCATCGCCGGCGTGCTCTGGGCGATCGCCGCGTGGGTGCTGTACCCGGCCGGCGGCACGGAAGAGAAGGCGATGCTGGTGATGATGATGTCCGGCCTCTGCGCCGGCTCGGTGGCCTTCTTCTCGTCGTCGCCCGTGGCGTCGATGACGTTCTTCCTGCCGCTGATGAGCGCGTTGATGGTGCAGGTGGTGCGCTACGACACGGCGACGCAACCCGTGTTGCCGACGGCGGTGGGCGTGTTCACGCTCGCCTCGCTGCTCTTCACGCGCACGAGCTGGTTCCAGTTCGTGGAGAACGTGCGCGTGCTGGTGGAGCGCGACGAGGCGCTGCAGGCGGCGAGCGCGAAGGGCAGCGAGCTCGCGACGACGCTGGCGCAGATGCAGGACCTGGCGATGGTGGACCAGCTCACGGGCCTCAAGAACCGCCGGGCGTTCTTTGACGACGCCGAGCCGGCGATCGCCGCGAGCCGGCGGCGCGACCAACCCGTGGCGGTGGCGGTGATCGACCTCGACCACTTCAAGAACGTGAACGACACGTACGGGCACGCCGTCGGCGACGTGGCGCTGCGCGAGGCAGCGCGGCGCATCAGCGACACGGCCCGCGAGGAGCACATCGTCGGGCGCTTCGGCGGCGAGGAGTTCGTGATGCTGCTGCCCTTCACCACGGCGAAGCAGGCGTTGAACGCCTTGGAACGCGTGCGCAAGACGATGTCGGCCACGCCGATCCAGGTGAGTGACGGCCCGGCGCTGACGATCACGATGAGCGCCGGCATCGCGCCGCTCGAGATCGATATGCCGATTGCCGTGGCGATCGATCACGCGGACAAGGCGATGTATCGCGCGAAGAAGCTGGGGCGGGATCGGGTTGAGGTGTACGGGCTCTAGATGGGACGGATGACGGATGACGGAGGCTGAGGGGTGGCGGGTTCTCAAGGAACCTTCGCCACCCCTCAACGCTTTGTGGGGCAAGAGGTTAACAAGATGCGGCGGACGTAATAGCAAGCTTGAAGCATCCGTCATCCGTCTTCCGTCCGCTCTAAAAACCGACTAAGTTGCTTGGTTATCCAGTCCCACCTTTGCACTGATATCCTATGAGCTCCTCCATCGAGGCTCTGGTCAATAAGGAGTACCAGTACGGCTTCGTGACCGACGTCGAATCGGACACGATCCCCGCTGGCCTCACCGAAGACACGGTCCGCGCCATTTCCGCGAAGAAGGACGAGCCGGAGTGGTTGCTCGAGTGGCGCCTGAAGGCGTTCCGCCGCTGGCAGACGATGACCGAGCCGCGCTGGCCGAACGTGAAGTACGCCAACATCGACTACCAGGCGCAGACCTACTACTCCGCGCCGAAGTCGGTGAAGCCCAAGCAGTCGCTCGACGAAGTCGATCCCGAGCTGCTCAAGACCTACGAGAAGCTCGGCATCTCGCTCACCGAGCAGAAGCGTCTCCAGGGCATCGCCGTGGACGCGATCTTCGACTCCGTCTCCGTCGGTACGACGATGAAGACCGAGCTCGAGAAGGTCGGCGTGATCTTCTGCAGCTTCGGCGAGGCGGTGCACAACCATCCCGAGCTGGTGCAGAAGTACCTCGGCTCGGTGGTGCCCTACTCCGACAACTTCTTCGCCGCGCTCAACTCGGCGGTGTTCTCCGACGGTTCGTTCGTGTACGTGCCGAAGGGCGTGAAGTGCCCGCTGGAGCTCTCGACCTACTTCCGCATCAACGCCGCGAACACGGGCCAGTTCGAGCGCACGCTGATCGTCGCCGACGAAGGCGCGAGCGTGAGCTACCTCGAGGGCTGCACGGCACCGAAGCGCGACGAGCATCAGCTGCACGCGGCGGTGGTGGAGATCGTCGCGCTGGACAACTCCACGGTGAAGTACTCGACCGTGCAGAACTGGTACGCCGGCGACGAGCACGGCGTCGGCGGCATCTACAACTTCGTCACCAAGCGCGGCAAGGCGCTCACGAACGCCAAGATCTCGTGGACGCAGGTCGAGACCGGCTC
>DAOMNV010000017.1:0-7956 GCA_035444005.1 Gemmatimonadaceae bacterium | reverse complement strand
GTATCCCAGCGTGATCCTGCAGGGCGACAACTCGGTGGGTGAGTTCTACTCGGTGGCCGTGGTCAACGGTGCGCAGCAGGCCGACACGGGCACGAAGATGATCCACATCGGCAAGAACACGAAGTCGACGATCATCTCGAAGGGCATCAGCGCCGGTCGCGGGCAGAACTCCTACCGCGGCCAGGTGAAGGTTCTGCCGAAGGCCGAGGGCGCGCGCAACTACACGCAGTGCGACTCGATGCTGATCGGCAACAAGTGCGGCGCGCACACCTTCCCGTACATCGAGATCGCCAACAACACGGCGACGCTCGAGCACGAGGCCAGCACCAGCAAGATCGGCGAGGACCAGATCTTCTACTGCAAGGCGCGCGGGCTGAACGCCGAGCACGCGATCTCGCTGATCGTCGCCGGCTTCTGCAAGGAAGTGTTCAAGGAGCTGCCGATGGAGTTCGCGCTTGAGGCGCAGCAGCTGCTTGGGATTTCGCTCGAAGGGTCGGTGGGCTGAAGACGTGAGACGGGGGACGTGAGACTTGAGAGTCTCAGCCCCGTCCGCTTCCCCACTGTCCCGTTGATCCCCCAAGTCTCACGTCTCAAGTCTCCCGTCTGAATTCATATGCTTAAGATCACGAACCTCCACGCATCCGCCGGCGAAAAGGAGATCCTCAAGGGCATCTCCCTCGAGATCAAGCCCGGTGAAGTCCACGCCATTATGGGCCCCAACGGCTCCGGCAAGTCCACGCTCGCGCAGGTGATCGCCGGGCATCCGGGCTATGAAGTGACCTCCGGTTCGATTGAATACCTCGGCGAGGACCTCCTCGAGCTCGAGGCCGAGGAGCGTGCGCAGAAGGGCGTCTTCCTCGCCTTCCAGTATCCGGTCGAGATCCCGGGCGTGACGAACGCCTACTTCCTCCGCGCCGCCTACAACGAGATCCGCAAGGCGAACGGCGAGCCGGAAGTCGATCCGATCGAGTTCCTCGACATTATGGAAGAGAAGCTCAAGGTCGTCGAGATGGATCCGTCGATGATGCAGCGTTCGGTGAACGCCGGCTTCTCGGGTGGCGAGAAGAAGCGCAACGAGATCCTCCAGATGGCCGTGCTCGAGCCGACGCTCTCGGTGCTCGACGAGACCGACTCCGGCCTCGACATCGATGCCCTGCGCATCGTGGCCGAGGGCGTGAACAAGCTCAAGAAGCCGACCAACGCGACGATCGTCGTGACGCACTACCAGCGCCTGCTCAACTACATCGTGCCCGACCACGTGCACGTGCTGGCCGGCGGCCGCATCGTGAAGAGCGGCGGCAAGGAGCTGGCGCTCGAGCTCGAGGCGAAGGGCTACGACTGGCTGCTCGAGCCGGCGGGAGTCTGAGCGTGACGACTCCGTACGTCGAGCAGTTCGAGGCCTTCGCCGCGTCGGGCGCCAAGGACGGCCCGTCGTGGCTGCCCGCGCTGCGCAAGAAGGCCTTCGAGCGCTTCACCGCCCTCGGGTTCCCGACGACGCGTGACGAGGACTGGCACTTCACCTCGGTCACGCCGATCGCCGAACGCACGTTCAAGGCCATCAAGCCGGCCCCGACCGCGCTGACGCTTTCCGACATCGAGCCCTATCTCGTCGACGCGGAGTGGCACCGCCTCGTCTTCGTGAACGGCCGGCTCGAGCCGTCGCTCTCGCAGTTCGCCGGTCTCCCGGCCGACGTGCAGCTCGCGCCGCTCTCCGAAGTGCTGAAGGAGGAGCCGGAGTGGGCCGAGAAGCACCTCGGGTCGCTGGCCGCCTTCGACAAGGCGGCGTTCACGGCGATGAACACGGCGTTTATGCAGGACGGCGTGGTGCTGCGCGTGCCGAAGGGCGAGGTCATCGACACGCCGATCCACATCCTGCACGTGACGGACGCGAACGCCGCCGGCGCGGCGATCCATCCACGCCTCCTGGTGGTGGCCGAGCCGTTGGCGCAGGCGATGCTCGTCGAGCAGTACGTCGGCCTCGGCGCGGTGAGCTACCTCGTGAACGCGGTGGCCGAGATCGTCGTCGGCAACGGCGCGCGCGTGGACCACTACAAGGTGCAGAACGAGAGCACGGAAGCCTTCCACGTGGGCACCGCCCAGGTGACGCAAGGCCGCGACTCGATCTACCACTCGTTCTCCTTCGCCGCGGGTGCGGCGCTCTCGCGCACGAACGTCTATACCAAGCTGGCCGACAGCAACAGCGAGGGCCGGCTCAACGGCCTCTACCTGCTTGACGGCTCGCAGCACGGCGACCACCAGACCTTCGTGGAGCACCTCGCGGAGTCCTGCGCCAGCCGCGAACTGTACTGCGGCGTGCTCGACGGCCAGAGCCACGGCGTGTTCAACGGCAAGGTCTATGTGGATCCGATCGCGCAGAAGACGGACGGCAAGCAGACCAACAAGGCGCTGCTGCTCTCCCCGCAGGCGCGCGTGGACACCAAGCCGCAGCTGGAGATCTTCGCCGACGACGTGAAGTGCACGCACGGCGCGACGGTGGGCCGCATCGACGAGATGGCGCTGTTCTACCTGAAGAGCCGCGGCATCGGCGGGGAGTCGGCGCGGGCGCTGCTCACGTATGCCTTCGCCGCCGAGGCGTTGGAGACGATCGAGATCGACGCGCTGCGGCTCTCGCTGGAGCGACAGGTCTTCGAGCGCTTCACGCACACGCAGCTGGTGTAAGGCGGACCAATGGCAGACGCCACGCTCGACGCGCTGTACCAGGAAGTCATCCTCGACCATAACCGCCGGCCGCGGAACTACCATCCGATGGAGCACGCCTCGTGCTCCGCGGATGGCAAGAACCCGAACTGCGGCGACCAGCTCACGGTGTGGCTGAAGGTCGAGGACGATCGCGTGGCCGACATCTCGTTCCAGGGTCAGGGCTGCGCGATCTCCAAGGCGTCCGCGTCGATGATGACCGAGGCGCTGAAGGGCAAGAGCCGCGGCGACGCCGTGCAGCTGTACGACAAGGTGCACAAGCTCGTCACCGGAGAGGACCTGACGATCGCCAAGGACAAGGCGCTGGGATCGCTGCGCGCGCTGGGCGGCGTGAGCAAGTTCCCGATGCGCGTGAAATGCGCGTCGCTGGCCTGGCACGCGATGAAGGCCGCGCTCGACGGCACGGCGACGGTGAGCACGGAAGGCCCTGACGACGCGCGGAGCGCGTCGTGAGCGACGGGACCTCGCAGGGCTCCGCAGCCGGCGCGGTCCCGGAGCATTCGTCTGCGGGACTGACGGCGCCTGAGGGCGCCGTTTTGCTCGGCGGACTGCGCGTCACGGATGTCGAGCCGCTGCGGCTCTACCAGGCGACGATGCCGAACGGCACCGCGCTCTGCGTCGGCGTGCACGAAGGGCGCTACTTCGCCGTGAAGGACCACTGCCCGCACGCCGAGTTCCCGCTGAGCGAGGGCACGCTGTACGCCAACGGCGAGCTCGAATGCTGCTGGCACGGCGCACGCTTCGCCTGCACGAGCGGCAAGGTGCTGCGCGGACCGGCCGAGGACGACCTCGTGCGCTTCGAGGTCTATGCCGTGGACGATGATCTCTATGTGCGGCGCGCGGTCGCGCCGCTTCAGGGCGGAGGTGGGACGTGAGGGCTTCGACTCCCGTGAGCTTGGCCAAGCGGACGGACTTTCCGCTGCTGGCCGCGCAGCCGGACCTGGTGTATCTCGATTCCGCGGCGACCTCGCAGAAGCCGACGGTCGTGCTGGAGGCGATCCAGCGCTACTACGTGACGGAGAACGCGAACCCGCACCGCGGAGCCTACGCGCTGAGCGCGGCGGCCACCGAGGCGTACCATCGGGCGCGGGAGCGCGTCGCGCGGTTCATCGGCGTGGCCGATGCCGACACGTTGATCTTCGTGCGCGGTACGACTGAGGGACTCAACCTCGTCGCGGCGACTTGGGGTCGCGCGAACGTGCAAGCCGGCGACAACGTCGTGGTCACGCGGATGGAGCACCACGCCAACTTCGTGCCCTGGCAACAGCTCTGCCTGGCGGCAGGTGCGGAGTTCCGCATCGTCGAGCTCGACGCGAACGGCGGCGTGGACGTCGCGATGATGGCGCGGTTGGTAGACGCGAAGACCAAGGTCGTGGCCTTCGGGCAGGTCTCGAACGCGCTGGGGACGATCAATCCGGTGGCCGAGTTCGTGCGGATCGCGCGCGCGCAGGCCTCGCAGGCGCTGGTCGTCTGCGACGGGGCGCAGGGCGTGCCGCACCTGCGCGTGAGCGTCGATGCGCTCGGCGTCGACGTGTACGCGTTCAGCGGGCACAAGATCGGCGGGCCGATGGGCTCGGGCGCGGTGGTCGTGCGCCGGCCGGTCCTCGAGCGGATGCCGCCGTACCACTTCGGCGGCGATATGATCGAGTGGGTCAACGACTTCGATTCGACGTGGAACGTGCTGCCGCACCGCTTCGAGGCGGGCACGCCGAACGTCGAGGCGGCGGTCGGACTCGCGGCGGCCTGCGACTACCTCGATGGACTTGGGATGGACGCGGTGCGCGAGCACGAGCTGCTGCTCACCACGGCGGCGATGCGCGCGCTCGCCGAGATCGACGGCCTCACGCTCTTCGGCACGCCGACGGCCGAGGGGCGCTCCGGCGTGGTGAGTTTCGCGCTGGCCGACGTGCATCCGCACGACGTCGCGACGATGCTCGACGCGTCGGGCGTGTGCGTGCGCGCCGGGCATCACTGCGCGCAGCCGTTGATGCGCACGCTCGGCGCCGCGGCGACGACGCGGGCGAGCTTCTGGGTGTACAACACGCTCGACGACGTGGACGCGCTGGTGCGCGCGGTGCGGGCGGCGCGGGAGCGGTTCGGCGCCTGACAGTCCTCAGGCCAAGAAGTCGAACCCCCACCATATCGCCCCGGCTCGGTCCTGGTGACCGTTGTAGCCAGCGTCCCAGGCCCAGCGCTGCAGGTCTTCGTGCAGGGCCGCCGCCGTGCTGAGATAGCGGGGGTCCGGCGGGTAGCTCAGTCTCGAGAGTTCGAGTCGGTCTGCGTCCCAGCAACAGCCGATCGTCGGATCCGTGCTCGTGCGCGGCGACGTGTGATGCGTGCAAGCGTCGGCGAGCGCCTCAAGCTTGCCAGCCTCGAGCGTGAGGATCCCGTCCGCGGAGAGTCGACGCGCGAAGTCCGCGGCGCGCGGGCCGTGTTCGGGATCGCGGCCGTCGTCCCAACGCCGCGAGTCGTGCAGCAGGGCGAACAGTTCGATCACCTGCGGGTCGGCACCAGGCGTACGCTCGGCGAGCCACAGGCCGTTCTGCCGCACGCGCAGCCAATGCCAGACGCCGTGGAGACCGCGCAGGTCGAGAGTGTACTCGCGGCACACCGCAGCGGCGACACGCTTGAGATCCATCCCCGAAATATGCGAAGGCAGCCGATCGATGTGTTGGGTGGTCGACTGTCGTATCAGCGCAGCTGGCCGGCCCGCGCGGCCACGGCCTCGATGTGCCGATGGTCCGTCCCGCAACAGCCGCCGAGGATCGTGAGCCAGGGCAACTCCTCGCGGAGGGCTTCGTAGGCCAGCGCGAACTCGTCGGGATTGCCCGCATCGAGCGCCGTGGCGGCGTTGAGCTCCGCGTGACTGAGCCGCGAAGCGTTCGCCCGGATCCCGCGCAGGCGCTGCCACACCGGATTGCCGTCGCGCAGGACCTGCGCGAAGTGCGTGGGGTGCGCGCAGTTGATGAGGTAGTAGCGCGGATAGCCGTCGGTCTCGGCGTCGACTTGGGCGATGGCAGCGGCCAGTGACTGGCCCGTGGGCAGGCGTCCGTCCGTCTCCACGGTGAACGCGATCGCCACCGGCATCCCGACGGCGCGCGCCGCACGCGCCACGCCGATCGCCTCTTCCACGTAGTTCATCGTCATCGCGGTGACGAGGTCGGCGACGGTGGATGCGAAGGTCGCGATCTGCGGGCGGTGGTAGCGTTCGGCGTCCTCGACGCCCATCCGCTCGCTGGGCACGTAGCCATCACCGCGCGGACCGACGCAGCCGCTGATGATGACGGGCGTGTCCGGTGTGGCGAAGTCGGCGCGGATCTCCTCGAGCAGGGCGATGGCCGCGCGGTTGACCTCGACGAGCTGGGCGGCGCCGTAGCCGAGCTTGCGGCCCCAGGCGATGCTCGCGCGCCAGGTGGCGCTCTCGAGGATGAGACCGCTGCCGTGTCGTTGCGCGATCTCAGCGTAGGTGGTGAAGTAGCGTCGCAGGGCCGCGCGGCCCTCCTCGCTGCGCAGGAGGTGGAAGGCGGCGAACTCGGGCAAGATGAGCCCGTCGTGGTAGATCAGCGTCGTCTCGATGCCGCCATCCGTGAGGAACAGGTGCGGCGTGAGTTGCGGCAGCGAGCTGCGATAGCGGGTCATCCGGGGCTCCAGGTGCGCGGGTCCATCAGGTCCTGCGCATCGGCGGCCGGAATCACGACATCGCGCTAGGGCTGGGCTGGGCCGAGCTCGCGCCAGGCGGCCCCGTGCAGCCAAGGGCGGCTGCGCAGGCCCACGCGGTCGAGTTCCCGGCGCTTGGCGTCGCGCTGGGCGATGTCGCCGCGCCGGCTGGCCAGGCGCAGCTCGGCGGCGATGCGGCTTCCGAGGTCGTACGGCGGAGGCGCCGGCAGGCGCGCCAACGCACCGACGCCGCCCTCGAGCTCGGCGACGAGGGCAAGCGTCTCACGGTAGCTCGCCCGCCCGTCGAGCGAGACCAAGCGTGCCATCGTCCGGCGCTCGCCGGCCAGGTCGCCACGCAGGTGCTGCGCGGTCGCCATCCAGAAGAGATGGTCGCGGTTGTCGGGAACCTGCGCGAGGCGTGCGCGCAGCCAGCCCATCGCGCGGGCGCCGAGCTGCAGGCCGGCGAGCGTGTCGCCGTGCGCCGCGTACTCCTCGCCGGCCGTGACGAGCATCCCGCCGTAGGACCAGTACACCTCGGGCTCCAGTCGCGCGGCGTCCGTGAGCAACTGTTCGAGCGCCGTCGAGTCGCGCAGGGCGGCCAGTGCACGCGCCTCCAGCACCCACGCGACGCGCGCGTCGGGATGGCGCGCGCGCATCTCGCGTGCCGCGCGGCGTTCGAGTTCGTGCGCGCCAGTGAGGTGCCGCGCGTGCGCGAGGTTGGTCCAGTACGACGGCCAGCCGATCATCGCGCCGCGATCGGGGCTCAGCGCCTCGAGGCGCACGCGCGCGGAGTCGGCCCAGCCCAGCCACAGTGCGATGACGGCGGCATCGTAGGCCGCGCGCGAGTCCGGCGCGAGCGCCGCCGCCTTGGCCGCGGCGCCGTAGGCGGCGCGCGCGTCGCCGTCGAGCATCGCACGCAACTGCTGGCGGAGGTGTTCGTGGTAGTCCGAGAGCTCGGCGCGCCGCGGTTCGAGCGTGGCGAGCAATGAGTCGACGACCGCGTACTGCGCGGTGTTCCACGCCGCCTGCGCGGCGTAGAGCACGGGCGCGATGAAGTTGCTGTCGCGGGCGAACGACTCGCGGAATCCGTCGAGGGCCGGGCGATACTGCTGGGCGTGGAAGCGCGCGAGCGCGGCGTCGAAGGCGCGGTACGCTTCGAAGGTCGGCGGCCGCTCGCGCACGGCGGAGAGTCCACTGAACCGCGCGTCGCGCGAGACGGCGAGCGCGCCCATCACGCGATCGCGGACGAGCCGGATGCCTTCCTCCAGCGAGTCGCGTCCGACGCGCACCGGCGTGAGGCTGGCCAGCAAGCGCGTCCCGCGTGCGCCGCGGATCTCGGCGTGCAGGGTGATGCCGTCGGTGGTCTCGAAGATCGAGCCGCTCACGATGGTGCCCACCGCCGCGCGACGCAGCAGCGCCGCCTCGGCGTCGGCTGCGCGCTCGACGGCCTGCAGCACATCGGTCCACGGCACGACCTGCCCGATGCCGGTCTGGTGCAGGCCCTGCGTGATCCACGCCGCCGCGAGCCGCCCGCGCACGCCGCTGTCGGCGCCCGCGACACCGTCTTCCCGGAACGGCAGC
>DAOMNV010000016.1:41502-43282 GCA_035444005.1 Gemmatimonadaceae bacterium | reverse complement strand
CTGTACTCGGCGCGGCGGATGAAGCCCGCTTCGCGCGCCGGGTCGAACCAGCCGGTCGCTTCGCAATCCACGACGAGGATGACCGGCGGCGCATTGTTGTACTCGCGGTCGCCGTGGTTGCCGTTGGGGCGCTGCTCGCCATTGTTGCGGTCGCCGCGCTCACCGCGGTCGTTGCGGTCCCCGCGGCGGCCACGTCCGCGCTGGCGGCGGCCTCGACGGCCACGTCCTCCACGTTCGTTGCGGTCTCCCCGATCGCCGCGGTCTCCGCGGTCCTGCCAGGGACGGTTTCCGCTGGCCTCGCGACCGTTGCCGTCGCCTTCGCTGCGCTCGCTGCTTCCCGCCGCAGCCTGCGCGTCGTTCGCTTCACGCGGTTCGCGCGGCTCCTGCGGTTCGCGCCCGGCCGTCGGCTCGGCAGCGTCGGCAGAGCCGGCGGATTCGCTGCGTTCCGGCGACTCCGTGCGTTCGGCGCGGGGTCCACGGCGCGAACGCGTGGGGCGGCGGGGCTTGTCGTCGGCGGGGGCGTCGGGTGCCGGGGCGGCGTCTGGCGTGCTTGCCGGCGACTCGAGATACGGATCGGCGTCGGCGGCGACGTCCGGAGCCGCGCCACGGCGCGGACGGCCGCGCCCGCGACGGGGAGTACGGGGACTATCGGTCATACCAAGGGGTGTAGGACCACAAGAGGGTCGTGGCGGAGCAAATCCCGCGGGTTCCAGCGATGTGAAAGCGGAGCGTCCTGACGGTTACCGTCCGAGTCCCGGCGCATCTGGCCGGGGGGCGTCGCGCGATTCGTCGCGACGGGGGCTATGTCTGGGAACGCGGCCGTCCGGGTGGGCAAAGGGCCTCACCGCGACGGGCGGTTGATGGAGTATGCGGATTCCCGTCCGATTTTGCAAGCCTAGGCCATTGCGACCCCAATCCCGAGCCCGCGGCTCCGGGGCTGCCTAGAGCTCCTTCGGAACCTCGTCGCGGACGATCTGGACCACGCGCCGCGTGAGCTCGATGCAGCGCTCCACGGCCTGTCGGTGCGGTTCGGGGAGGTCCTCCATCTCGAGCAGTTGCAGCTCGGCGAGGAGGCCGGCCAGCGGGTTGTTGAGGGTATGTACGAGGGACTTCTTGGGAGTGCTGTCCACGCCTGCTCCGGTGCCGAGGGCGGGTCGCGCCCGATAGCTTTCGGTATGGTCCGATCCGCGCACGATGCGCGGGCCGCGGTGGCGGCCTGCGTGAAAGAGTATCGACACGACGGCGATATCGCCAAGCTCCTGGCCGCACTCGACGCCGTCTGCGAGGCCACGGCCTCGACGGCCGAGCTGATCGCGGCGGTGGAACCCTATCGCGAGCTGCACGAGGTGGCGGGCCCGGTGTACGAGCGCGTGGTCGAGCGCGAACCGGACAACGCCGCGGCTTTGGTGGCGCTGGCCAACGCGTACTGGTTGACCGGTCGCGGCCCGGACGTCGTGGGTGAGATCGCCGGGCGCGCGCTCGCAGCTGACCCGCAGAACCGCGCGGCCTGGCACCTGTGGGCGCTCACGGAGAGCTCGCCGCGGGGCCGGATGAACCGCTGGCAGCAGGTGGCGCAGCGGTTTCCCGAGGACAAGCTCGCGCACGCGGCGATGGCCGACAACGCGGCGAGCGTGGCCAGCGCGGAGAACGATCCGGTAGCGATGAAGCTGGCGATCGGGACCTACGAGCTGCTGATGGCGACGGCGGGTGACGACCGCGAGAAGGAAGCGCTGTCGACCGCGTTGACGACGCTCAAGAACTGGAAGCTATAGGCATCAGC
>DAOMNV010000016.1:12995-41492 GCA_035444005.1 Gemmatimonadaceae bacterium | reverse complement strand
TGTCATTGCGCGGCAGCCGCGCCGCGAGCCGCGCGACGAAGGCGGTCGGCGGCACCTGCGCACGGGCGCGCGCCGTCGTGACGCCGCAGGCCCAGCGCATCGCCTTGGCCAGGTGGTGCGGGCTCGAGTAGCGCAGCGCGGTGGTGGTGTCTTCGATGGCATAGCCGCCGTCGCGCAGCAGGGCATAGGCGCGCAGCACGCGGGCGGCGGCGATGAGCTCGCGCGGCGAGGCGAGCTTGGCGCGCTCGCAGTCCCGGTACAGCGTGCGGCGCGAGATGCCGGCGGCCGCGGCCATATCGGGCACGTCGCGGAACGCCGAGGGCGTGTGCACGACGCGCGTGATGGCGCGCGCGACGCGCTCGGGCATCGCCTCGAGCCGAGGCGCGAGTTGCACGAGCAATGCCTCCGACAGCGCGACGCCCGGCTGGCGCTCGAGCACGCGCAGCAGCTCCGTCGGCGCGTCGTCGACGTCGTGCAGGATCAGCGTCTCGACGCCGCCGCGCCCGACTTCGGCGAGCCGGGCGCAGGCCGCGGGCGCGAGCGCCGAGTAGAGCACGGTGGGCACGGAGGGATGCGCCTCGCGCAGCGCGGCGATCGCCGCTTGGCTCGGCGCATCGGGTTGCACCATCGGATCGACGACGAGCACGTCGACGGGTTCGTGCCGCAGGATATGGTCGGCGTGGGTCCAGTCGAGCGCGACGTGCAGGCGGTGGCGTTCGGCGAGGGCGGCGCGCAGGCGACCGAGTCGCGTGGCGTCGACGCAGGCGGTGACGTTCATCGGGCGGCCAGTCCTGGAATCACGGTCATCGGCGCTTCTGCCGCGGCGCCGTGGCGGACGTCGGCGGCGAGCTGGGGCTCCCCACGCGCCGCCCAGCGGGTGGCGACGGGTTCGAGACGCGCGGCGAGCACGTAGGCATCGGGATCCTTCACGGCGCACATCGCCTCCACGGCGTCGCGCAGTGCCGTGCGCAGCGTCTCATCCTCGACGCAGGCGTCGATGGCGGCCAGCGTGGCGCGGAGGCTGTTGCCCGACGGCTCGAGCGCGACCGCGCCGCTGCGCAGCCACTCGTCGGCGAGCCGCAGGGTGAGCAGGGTCGCGGTGAGTGCGCGGGCGTCGGCTTCGTATGGCGGACGTTCCGCGAGCGCTTCGAGGAAGACGGCGTGGCGGAGCGTGGGAACGGGCGTGCGAGGGCGTCGGATCGTCATTGCATCGAGGGGTGAGACGGCAAGCTGTCGGCTTGTGTCTCGCTGTTCAATCCTTGGCATCACGTGGTGATGCGCGTGCCGCGAGGAGGCGTCACGACGTGACGCGTTCACGCGGCGGAGGCGGAAGGAGCGTGCGGTAGTATCGGCGCGATCAGCGCCGTGCACGCGGCTGCGGGGACGCCGCGCTGCCCCCGCGGCGCCGTCCGGCGCTCACGTAGCGCGTGCCGCTGCGGTCGAGCTGGTCGAGCGTGCGCTCGAGCTCGTCGCCGAAGACCTGCACGCGCGGGATGCGCAGCGGATCGAACAGCGAGTCGCGCGGGCTGCGGGCGGGACCGCCGGCGACCATCAGGATCGCATCGATCGCGTAGCGCACCTCGCGCCCGCTGCGCGGATCGGTCCAGCTTCCGCTGCGCAGGATGCCGCGCTCCGCGGGCCACTCGCCGAGCGGCAGGGCAAAGCTGGTCATCCGGTAGCCGCTGACGGCAGAGTCCACGGCGAGCTGCGCCCGCGCGATCTGCTCGATGCCGAAGGCCGACGACGCCCGCGCGAGGTTCACGTGGTAGAGCGTGTGGTTGCAGATCTCGTGGCCCTGCTCGACGAGGTATCGCACCTTGCGGTGCCGCCACTCGCTGCGCTGGCCCTGGATGCCCTTCTCGCCGAAGAGCGCGTGTCCTTCGCTGGCGGCCGTGAGCACGCAGAACGTGCCGCCGCCCTTCCACTCCGGGTGCTTGGCGGCCATCGCGTCCCATATGCCGACGGCCGAGCGCGGGTCGACCACGAGCTGACCATCGCGCTCGAGGTAGCGGAACTGGCCGGGCGAGGCGTCGTCGAAGGTGATGACGACGGGCGAGAGTCCGGCGGGCAGGTCGATCTCGCCGCGGACCAATTGCCGGACGGTGATCGGACGGTAGCCGCGCTCGTGCAGCAGCTCGAGGTCGCGCGCGAAGCGTTCCCAGTGGCGCGACCAGCGCCCCTCGCGCTCGCCGATGAGGTGGTACTCGAGCACGGGGATGCGCCCGCGTTCGTTGGGTGCGCGGGTGACGGCCTGGGCCGCGGCGGTTTCGGCCAGGGCCGCGAGGGCGAGGACGCAGAGCGTACGGTTCACGCCCTCAAACGTATCGAGTCCGTCTCGATTGCCCAGTGGGCCTCGCCTGCGGCGCATCGTCATCGAATCTTCATCCACTGCGGGGAACGCGGCGTGACGCGCAGGGTTTCTAGCGGGTAGTACAACGCAACAGCCACGAGCGGACGGAGTGACGATGGACGTGATGGTGCAGCTGGACGAGACCCGTGAGGAGCCTTCGGCGGTGGCGCGCGTGAATGCCGTGCACTCGACCGAGACGCTCGAGGCGCCGACGCGCGAGATCGTGACGCTCTACGGCGAGCCGACCGCCGAGTCCCTCGCGCTGGCGCTGGCCGCGACGGTCGAGGCGCGCAAGGCGTCGCGCGGCGAGGCCTTCACCACCGGCGAGATCCGCATCATCGGCAACGAGGGGGCGGTCGGCGAGACGGCCTACACCGACCGCCGCACCGGCGAGATCATCAAGCGCGAGCTGAGCATCCCGCTCACGGTGCTCACCGAGACCGCGCAGGAGATCCTCCGCGAGGGTGGCCAGGGCATCCGCCGCCTGCTGGCGAACCTCCTGATGCCGGAATGGCCGGAAGGCACGCGGCGCGCGCTCGGGTTCCAGTTCGCGTCGTCCGCGGCCGCCGCGCCGCGCGCCTCGGACCAGCTCGCCGCGATGCGCGAGGCCGACGCCCAGAACTTCGCCGACGACGACTGAGCCGTCGCTCAGGAGCCGGCCGACGCGCAGGACCACGGGCGCCCCTCGGGGCGCCCGTTTGCGTCTGGGGCAATCCCTCACATCGGCGTCCACTACCGCCCGATTGCCATCGGCGCCGCTTGGGGGCAACATCAATTCCCCAACGGCCCCCGCCACAGGCGGGAGGAGGGTGTCCTATGCGGGAGTACCGGAGCGCGGATCTCAGGAACGTGGCGGTCGTCGGACACGGCGCGAGCGGGAAGACCACACTGGTCGACGCGCTCGCTTTCGTTTCCGGGAGCTCCCGACGACACGGGCACATCAAGGACGGCACCACGCTCACCGACACCTCGCCCGAGGAGACCTCCCGCGGCTACTCCATCTCCCTCGGCTGCGCCCACGCCGAGTGGCGGGACGCGAAGATCAACCTGCTCGACACGCCGGGCTATGCGGACTTCGCGGGTGACGCCATCGCCGGCCTCGTCGCCGCCGACGGCGCCTTGGTGACGATCGGCGCCAACTCGGGCGTCGAGGTCGGGACCGAGCGGATGTTCCGCGAGGCCGTGAAGCGCCAGGACCCGGTGCTGTTCGTCGTCGCGATGATGGACAAGGAGACGGCGGACTTCGACGCCACCTACGCCGCCATCAAGGCGAAGCTGACGCCGAAGGTCGTGCCGGTGGAGATCCCCATCGGCAGCGGTGCCGACTTCAGGGGCATCATCAACCTCTTCACGAAGAAGGCGCAGATCTTCAAGCCGGGCACGAAGTCCGGCGAGTACGAGGAAGCCCCGATCCCGGCCAGCGAGCAGGCGCGCTTCGCGCGCTACCACGCCGAGCTGGTCGAGGCCGTCGCCGCCACCGACGACGCGCTGCTCGAGCGCTTCTTCGCCGGCGAGGAGATTCCCGGCGACGACGAGATGCGGGCGATGAAGGAGGCGATGAAGCGGGCGGAGCTCTTCCCGCTGCTGTGCTGCTCCTCGCAGCTCACCTACGGTGTGCGCACCGTGCTCGACTTCCTCGTGCAGCTGATGCCCAGCGCCTACGAGATGGAAGAACAGCACGGCTTGAAGGGCGCCGAGGGCGACCACGCGGTCGAGATCCATCCGCGTGAGGATGCGCCGTTCACGGCCCTGGTGTTCAAGACGACCACCGAGCCGCACGTCGGCGAGGTGTCGTACTTCCGCACCTTCTCGGGCACGGTGGCGAACGGCGCCGATGTGTACAACGCGACGCGCGGCGCGCCGGAGAAGCTCTCGCACCTCGCGATCCCGCAGGGCAAGGAACGCCTCGAAGTGCCGCGCCTGCATCCCGGCGACATCGGCTGCGTGGCGAAGCTGCGCAACACGCACACCAACGACACGCTTTCCACGCGGGAGCATCCGGTGCGGATGCCGCAGATCCCGTTCCCAGATCCGCTGGTGAGCTTCGCGATCTCGGCCAACGCGCACGCCGAGGAGGAGAAGCTGCAGCTGGGCCTGCACCGCCTGCACGACGAGGATCCGACCATCCAGACGCACTACGAGTCCGAGACGCACGAGACGATCATCGAAGGGCTTGGCGAGCGGCACCTCGAGATCGCGCTGGCTCGGCTCGAGCGGCAGTACGGCGTGAAGGCCACGTTGCGCGCGCCGCGCGTGCCGTATCGCGAGACGCTGCTTGGCAAGGCCGAGGGCCAGGGGCGGCACAAGAAGCAGACCGGTGGCAAGGGGCAGTTCGGCGACTGCTGGATCCGCATCAAGCCCGTGCCGCGTGGCTCGGGCTATCGATTCGTGGACAACATCAGCGGCGGCGTGATCCCGCGGCAGTACATCCCGGCGGTGGACAAAGGCGTGCAGGAAGCCGCCGAGCGCGGCGTGCTCGCGGGTTACCCCGTGGTGGATTTCGAGGTCGAGGTGTTCGACGGCTCGTACCACTCGGTGGATTCCAACGAAGCGTCGTTCCGGATGGCCGGCATCCTCGCGTTCAAGACGATTGCGCCGAAGGCGAAGCCCGTGCTGCTCGAACCGCTGATGCAGCTCGAGGTGCGCACGCCGGACGCGCACCTGGGCGACGTGATGGGCGATCTCTCCGGGCGTCGCGGCCACATCCTGGGCACGGAGCCGTTGGACGACGGCAACGGTACGGCGGTGAAGGCGGTCGTGCCGATGGCCGAGCTGCATCTCTACGCCACGCGGTTGCAGAGCCTGACGCACGGCTACGGGACGGTGACGTACCGGATGCACGGCTTCGAGCAGGCGCCGGCGGAGGTGGTGCAGCAAGTGGTGAAGGCGCAGGCCGCGGAGTAGCGGCCTGCGCCTTCGGGTGCATCGGGTGCCCGCGGACTAGATCTTGTGGTACGAAATCCGCGCCGACTCGGCGCGGTCCGCCGCCGTGTAGACCTCGAAGTCGTTGAAGAACGCCGGCGCTTCCTGCTGCAGCACGCGGAGCACGGCCAGCGCCATCCGGCGGATCTCGAACTCCGCGCCCTCGGCCGAGCGCAGCTCGAGCATCGTGCGCCACGCGCGCACGTTGCCGGTGACGACGATCTTCGTCTCGGTGCTGTTGGGCAGCACGCCGCGCGCGGCCTCGCGCGCCATCTTGCGGCGGTGGACCTTGTCGTCCACCCACTGGTAGCGGGCCATCAGCTTGTCGACGAGCGCGATGTAGGTGGCCTGCGCGCTCTCGATCTGCGCCTTCCACGCCTCGACCAACGCATCGTCGCCGATGATGGCCGGCGGGATCACGAAGGCCGCATCGGATTCATCGACGTAGCGCTGCGAGAGCTGCGAGTAGGCGAAGCCCGCGCGGTGCCGCACCAGCTCGTGCGTGAGCGAGCGCGACACGCCCTCGAGCAGCAGCGAGTAGTTGGCGTGCTCGAACACCGAACCGTGGCCCTGCTTCTTGATGTTCTCGAGATACTCGTGCGTCGTGCGCGAGGCCGGGTTCTTCTGGCTCATATAGCAGAGCCGCCCGGCGAACTCGGCGAGCTTCTCGCCGTCGGTGCTGTCGCCGATCCAATTGACCGGCAGGTGCTCCGGCTGCGAGAACACGGGCCGGGCGAGGACGGTGATCTTGGGGGCGGTGAAGAAGTGGGGCATTGCTCTTGGGACGGATGACGGAAGACGGAAGCTCGGGCGGGACGGGGCAGCGGGTTCCGGCGCGGTACACGCATCCGTCATCCGTCATCCGTCCAAGGGGAAACTTACCGTGCGCGCTCCAGCAGGTCTAACCTGAATTTCCCCCAGCCCTTCGACTTCACGACGTCGTCGAGCACGCGGCGGGCGACGGGCGGGAGCGGCGGGAGCTGGGGGTCGTACTTGATGTCGGCGAGGGGGCGGGCGCCGGCGGGGGCGACGATGACGCCTGGATTGAAGATGCCCAGCGGATCGAAGGCCTGTTTCGTGGCGGCGAAGGCCTCGCGGGCGTCCTCGTTCCAGACGGTGTCGGCGAGGGCCGCGCGGAGGCGTCCGTCGCCGTGTTCGCCGGCGAGCGTGCCGCCGAGGGACGCGACGAGCACGGTGACATCGGTGACGAGTTGGTCGATGCGCGCGCGCCAGTCGGGCTGCTGCAGGTCGATGAGCGGGTTCACGTGCGCGTGGCCGTCGCCGGCGTGGCCGAAGATCACGCCGCGCACGCGGGCGTCGTCGAGCGCGCGGCGGACGCCGCGCACGTACTCGGCGAAACGTTCCGGTGGCACGCAACCGTCCTCGATGAACTGCATCGACTGCACGCGTGGCGCGAGGCGGTTGAGGATCGGGCTGGCGGCGTGGCGTAGTTGCCAGAGCCGCGTCTCCTCGTGCGGATCGCGCGCCACCTGCACGAACGTCGCGCCGCCGGCTTCGCACCAGCCCGCGAGCTCGCGCAGGCGCGAGACGGCTTCGATCTCGCTGGCGCCCTCGACTTCGACGATGAGCACGGCTTCGAGTCCGCCCGGCAACTCGATCGGCAGCGGATCGCCGGCGCTGGCGGCGATCTCGAGGAAGCTGCGGTCGAGCAGCTCGACGGCACTGGCTCCGCGGTCGGCGAGATGCACGGCCGCCGCGGCCGCGCCCTCGAGGTCGGGGAATCCCGCCAGCAGGCCCGCCGTGCCGCCGGGCAGCGGCGCCAACTGCAGCTCCACGCCGACGATGATCGCCAATGTGCCTTCGGAGCCGACGAGCACGTCGACGAGCTCGTCGCTCGCGATCCACTCGGCGAGTCCGTAGCCGGAGGATTCCTTGCGCACGCCGACGTGGCTCAGACGCGCGGGGTCGAGGGCTCGCAGGCCCGGCCCGACTTCGTACAGGAAGCGGCCGACGGGACCGATGTCGTCCGGGGGCGCCTCGCCGCGACGGACCCAGGCGCGCGCGCCGTTGGCGAACACGCAGTCCACGCCGCTGACCCAGCGGCGCATCGCGCCGTACTTCACCGTGCGCGCGCCGGCGGCGTTGGTCGCGCACATCCCGCCGATCGAGGCGAACGACCCGCTCGACGGATCCACGGGGAAGATCAACGCGTGCTTGAGCGCCTCGCGCTCGACGCGATTGCGCGTCACGGCCGGCCCGACGATGACGCGACGCGCGTCTGCATCGATCTCGCCGAAGGCGTCGAGACGGTAGGTGTCGACGATGACGCCGTGGCCGATGGCGCCGTTGGCCATCGAGCTGCCCGCGCCGCGCGCGGTGAGCGGCACGCGCGCCGCGGCGGCCCACTGCACCAGGGTGACGACGTCGTCGGCATCCACGGGCACGGCGACGGCCGCGGGGAGGATGCGCTCGACGCCGGCGGCTTCGCTGTAGACGGCGCGCGCCTCGAGGTCCGTGCGGAAGTCGCCGCGGAAGCCCGGCGGCGCGGCGAGTTCGGGTCCCGCCGCGGTCACGCTAGGCGCCCGCAGGCGCGAGCGTGAACGGCCGGGCCTTCACGCGGCGCACGAGGCGGCGCAGCGCGGCGTTGCTGAGCAGCGCGAGCAGTCCGACGACCATCAGCGCCTTCACCTCGCGGCGCGAGATCTTCACCTGGCCGCCCGGGGTGAGCATCGCGCGCGAGCCGGAGAGGTCGCGCAGCGTGGCGTAGGCGAAGAGCAGCGGCAGGATGCAGAACGCGCGGATGGCGACGGCGCGACGCGGGATCAGCAGGATGTACTCGAGCGCGTCGTCGAGATCCGTGCGCGCCAGCTCGATGAAGCCCTGCACCGCGGCGTGGTTGCGCTCGAGGTGCTGCGCCGAGAGCAAGGTCTCGTGCGAGCTGCCAGCGGCGGCGAGGTCCTGCGCCGGGATGTAGATCGAGTTCTCGTGCTGCGCGTCGTGCGCGATGTCCTTGAGGATGTTGACCGTCTGCAGCGCCTCGCCGAAGGCCTGGCACTTCGCCCAGAGCTTGTCGAACTCGCGCTTGCCGACGGCCGGCGCGTGCAGGTGCCAGAGCTCGGTGAGCATACAGCCCACCGTACCGGCCACGTAATAGCAGTACTCGCGGTACTCGGCCAACGTCTGGATGCGGATGCCGCGCGGATACGTGCGCACGAACTTCGCCATCCCCACGCCCATCTCGCGCACCCAGTGCGCCACGCGCTCCTGCGTGCGCGGCGGCAGCGTGCGGAAGGTGACGAGCACGAGGTCGGTGTGGCGCACCAGCTCGAGGTGCGCGGGATCGCCCTGCAGCTCGGCGGCCAGGGCAGGGAAGGCCTCGGCGGCATCGCGGTCGAACAGCGTTGCAAGAAAAGCCTCGAGCAACTCGGCGCGCCGTTCGGGCGTCGTCGTGTTGTCGTCCTCGATCGTATCGGCGATGCGGCAGAGCAGGTACGCGGTCAGCACCGCCTTGCCGAGGTCGCCGGGCAGGAAGCGGATGGAGATGGCGAACGTGCGCGAGACCGCCGGCAAGACGCGCTTGCCGAAGGCCTCTGCTTCCCGGATGCGCCCAAGTGGGTCGACTGCCGGGACGTACGCGCTGGATCCGCTGCTCATCACAGGGAAAATAGCTTGCCCTTGGTCGCCTCGCCGAATTCGAGGCGGTCGAGCGTCTGCTCGAGCGCCAGCTGGGCGAGCCGCGCGTCGCGGAGGTAGTTGCGGCGGACGGTGAGCAGGGTCGACGCGGCGATGCCGCCGCCCACGGCGATGGCGAGCGGGAGCATCACGCCGAGGGCGGCCATCACGAGGCCGATGCCCGCGCCGCTGATGACGCCGGCCGCACCGGCCTGCGAGCCGCCGCGCCGCCGCTCGTGCAGCAGCGCCTCGAGCCGCACGTGCACCCGCGTGGCATCGGCCGCGACGGCGACGGCGCTGACTTCGTCGGCGCGGGCCAGCGGGAAGCCGCGGCCGTCGAGGCGCGTGAGCGTGCGGATCGTGCCGGCGAATCCGCCGCGGGCACCCCAGACCACGCGGTCGGGAAAGCGGCGCACCTCGCGGAGGTTCTCCGCGTCGTCCATCATCTTGTGGAGCTTGGTCAGCACGTCGCGCGGCGTGCCGCTCACGATGCGTGTCGCGACGAAGGTCGCCGGGCCGGTCAGCGCGGCGACGAGGCCGCGCTCCTCGGGCAGCACGACGCGCATCCGCTCCTCGACCAACGCCTGCCGCAGCGCCGTCGCGCTCAAGCCCACCTCGGCACCGAGCGCGACGAGTTCCTCCTCGCTCAGCGTCTCGGGCACCTCGGTGCTCGCCGCCTGCAACTCGGCGGCGCGCAGCAGCACGCGCTCGAGCGCGGCGCGGTGCAGGACGGGCGGGGTGGGACCGGTCACGTCAGATGCCCTGGAACGAGAGGGCGATCTGGCGCTTCATCTCCTCGATCATCAGCTCGGGCATCGGGAAGGCCTCGGCCAGCGCGGCGAGCGCGCCGCCTTCGGGCGCCGTCTTGCCCATCTGCGCGAGATAGTAGCGCGCGTAGCGCTCGCCGCCACCCGGCAGGATGTGCTCGACGAGCAGGGCACCGCCGCGCACGAGACCGTTGGCGCCGAGCGATTCGCCGAGCCCCTGGCGCTGCTGCGCGGGCGTGAGGTGGTCGTTGACCGCGACGCGGGCCATCGCGCCGGCCGCCTCGTGCGCGAAGACGTAGAGCAGCACCTCGGCCGAGTCCGGCGTGGCCGGGAAGGCGATCGCGTACTGACCCGTGCGCGCACCGGCCGCGAGGGCACGGCCCTCGCCGCCGAGCGTGAGGGAGAGGATGAGGTCGCCGTTCTGCTGCTGCGTGTAGTTCAGGAAGCGCTGCAGCGACGGGCGCCAGGTGGACTGCCAGAGGGAGTCGGCGACGGCGAGCGCGCGCTCGCGCTCGCGGAACTGCTCGATCCACCAGGCCCGGTAGAACTTCTCGTACTCGTCCTGCACGGCGTCTATCAGCTTGCGCAGCCAGGCGCGGTCCTCGGCCTTGGGGAATCCCTGCGCGAGGAAGGCGACGATGCCCTGCACCTCGCGGTTGTTCGCCTTGCGCGGGTCACCTTCCGCGCGGAGGAAGTACTCGATGGCCTGCTGCATCTCCGCCCAGGTGCCGAAGTACAGCGGCAGGAACTGCGCGTCGAGCAGGTGCTTGGCGCCGGCCGGATCGGCGGCGAGCGCGGCGCGCTGCTCGTCGAACTTCGTGTAGACGCCGCGCGAGTTCTTGGTGATGGTGATGCGCTCCGCGTAACCGCGGTCGAAGAACGGCACCGTGGCGGTGTCGGTCTGCAGCAGCGCGAAGGCGTGCAGCCAGAGGTCCACGTGCTCGCGCGTCTTCACCGGCCATTGCGGACCGGCTTGGCGCAGCGGCTCGGCCTGGCGGCCGCGCTGGGCGTTGGCGGGTGCGCAGGCGACGGTGAGCGTCGCGAGCGCGAGGGTCAGGGCGCGGCGCGCCCGCAGGTGACGCAGAACTTCCATTCGGCTTCCATCTCGGCGCTGCATCCGGGGCAGCGCCGGATGCGCAGGTTGAGCCCGCAGTGCGGGCAGTACTTGAGCGAGCGATCCGTCGGCAGAGACTGCGAGCAATACGGGCAGTCACGCGTCTCGGGTTCCGCGACGACGGGCGACAGGTGTTCGCGCAGCGGTGGCGTGTCGGGCGCGGGCGTCGCAGGTTCGGCGGCGGGGGTCGCCGCTGCGGGCTCGGCTGCCAGGCTGGGCTTTGCGACTACCGGTGATACCCCGCGCGGCGCGGTTGGGCTCGCCGTGGGGCTCGTCGGCTTGCTGGCCGTCGGCGTCACGACGTCCGTCGCGATCGGCGTTGGCGGTCGAAGGTCGATGCTCGTGTCGCCGGCCAGTACGCGCTGGGCCTCCGCGCTGGCGATCCGCACCTTGGCCGTGCGGTAGGTGGTGATCACGCTGAGGTCGGGGTTCAGCGCGGTGAGTTCGCTCTTGAGGTCGTCCTGCAGGAGGTCGTCGGCGAAGATGTAGCCGCGCTCGCCGGCGAGCAGCTGCATCACGCAATGCAGGTAGTCGTCGTTGCTGTCGAGCAGGCCGTCGCGGCGCGCGGCGCGGTAGGGCAGGAAGGTGTCGAGCAGCTCGGCGACCTCGATCGGGCGTGCGAGCGCTCCGGCCTGTTGGGCCGCGAGGACGAGGCGGCGGAAGAGCGCGTCGAGCGCGTCGGTGGTCATCTCAGGGCACCCGTGGCAAAGATGCCGAGGCCTTGAAGCTCGCGCCATCGGGGAAGGGCGCGGTCGCGCTGACGCGGCCGCCCTTCGCGCGATACGCGTCGAGCCAGGCGTCGAAGCCGCTCTCGACCGCGCCGCCCGAGGCGTCCTGCTGCGCCGCGGCACGCGTGGCGAGATGGTTGGCGTACTCGTTCTGCGGATGCCCGTCGTGCCCGCGCACCCAGTGCCAACTCACCGCGTGTGGCGCGGCGGCGCGGACCGCGTCGTGCCAGAGGGCGAGGTTCTCGATCGGGCCCGTCTTGCGCTTCCAGCCGGCGCGGGCCCAGCCGAAGACCCAGCCGGTCATTCCATCGACGATGTAGCGCGAGTCGGTGGTGAACTGCACGCGAAAGCGCTGGCCCTTGGCGCCGAGCGCGACGAAGGTCTCGATGACCGAGCGCAGCGCCATCCGGTTGTTGGTCGTCGCGGGGTCGCTGACCCAGAGATCGCGGCGCGTGATGCGGCCGTCGCCGTGGCGGTACTCGATGAGCACGCCGGCGCCGCCCGGGTTCGCGCCTTCCTTGCCGTTGCCGAGGCAGGACTCGTCGGCATAGACGCTGACGAGGGGGAGTTCGGCGCTCATCGGCGCACCGGGCGCCGCGCTCACGTCACGACCTCGAGCGCGTCGGTCTCGTCGAGATACAGCGTGAGCGAGGCGCCGGTGGACGGATGCCGCGCGATGATCGCCTCGCGGCCCTTGATCAGCGTGAGGCGCTCGGGAATCACGAGGTATTCCGTGCCGCGGCGCATCACCATCACGCGTTGCTGCTTGGTGACGGCCCGCTCGAGGGCGTCGTACTGCTTGACGCTCAGCTGCCCCACGCGACCCCCTTGGGTCCGCACCAATCGGTGACGAAGCGGGCGAGCACGTCGGTGGCGGCGGCGATCTCGTGCACGGGGCAGTACTCCTCGGCGGCGTGGGCGAGGCCGATGTCGCCGGGGCCGAAGCAGATGGCGGGAATGCCGGCCGCGGTGAAGAGGGCGGCGTCGGTCCAGCAGCTGAGGCCCTCGATGGGCGCGGCGTGCCCGACGCTGCCCGCGGCGGCGGCGAGGCCACGGACGAGCGCGTGATCGACGGCGACGTCGTTAGGCCGCTGCACGAGGCCGGCCGTCACGCTGGCGTTGAAGTTCGGCGTGCGCGCAGCGACGCGGGCGATGGCGGCTTCGATCTCGTGCACGAAGTGCGCGCCGTCTTCGCCGGGCAGGGTGCGCCGTTCGAGGCCGACGGTGCACCAGGCGGGATATGCGCTGAGCGTGCCGTCGCTCTGGATGGGCCCCGCGTGGAACGACGCGCGGCCGAGCAGCGGGTGCGTGATGCCGGGTAGGACGTCGCGCTGGTAGGTGTCGAGCTCGGCGAGCAGCAGGGCCGCGTGGGTGACGGCGTCGACGCCGATGTCGTAGCGCGAGCCGTGCGCGGCACGGCCTTCGACGCGCACGTCGGCCCAGGAGAAGCCGCGGTGCGCCGGGCAGATCGCGAGCCGGGTGGGTTCGGTGACGATGGCAGCGTGGGCGCGCACGCCCATCTCCAGCAGGTGCCGCGTGCCGATGCTCGCCCACTCTTCGTCGACGACCGCGGCGATGATGACTTCGCCGCCGAGTCCGGTGGCGGCGGCGCGAAGCGCGGCGGCGCACATCGCGGCGATGCCGGCTTTCATATCGCAGGAGCCGCGGCCGTAGAGGCGGCCGTCGCGGATGTCGGCGGCGAAGGGATCGTGCGTCATCCCGGCGACACCGACCGTGTCGAGGTGGCCGTTGAGGATGAGCGAGCGTCCGCCGTGTCCGCCGCCGATGCGGGCGATGACGTTGGGGCGGTTGGGCGCGACGTCGACGAGGTCGACCGTGAAGCCCCAGGCCGTCAGTGTGTCGGCGAGGAGTCGGGCCGCGGCGCCTTCGCCCGGGGCGTCCGGGGCGAAGGCGGGATTGCGGGAATCGCACGCGACGAGCGCGCGCGTGAGCGCGAGGGCATCGCCGGGCGGAGCGAGCTCACGCCGCACGGGAGCCCTCGGGGGTCACTTCTTTGCGGCGGGCTTCTTGGCGGCCGGGGCCTTCTTGGCCGCGGGCGCCTTCTTCGCCGCAGGCGCGGCCTTCTTGGCGACCGGCTTCGCCGCCGCCTTGGCCGCCTTCGCCGCGTCCTTGCCGGCGGTGGCGATACCCTTCGGCGCGGGGAGCTTGCCCTTGTTCTTCTTGAGCCAGGCCGCTTCGGCTTCGGCGAGCAGCTTGTCCGCCTCTTCCTGCGTCATCTGGCTGCGCCGGACCATATACTGGATGAGGTCGCGGGACGACTCGAGCGAGAAGGTGACGAGGCCGGCGGCCGCGCCGATCACGTCCTTCATCGCCGCCGCCATCTTGCTGCCGGCTTCGAGCGAGATTTCGTGCGCCTTGGCGGCCATCTCGGCGACGGTGTCGCGGACGTCCTGGCCGCGATGGCCGGGGCTGCGCTTGGGTGGGACGGGCTTCTCAGCGGCGGCTTCAGCCGGCTTGGCGGTGTCAGGCATTCGGGTTGCTCAGGTGCGAGGTACTGCGCGAGATGAACGGCGGCAAGTATATGATTTTTCTGGCTTTTAGCAAGTGTTGAGGCCGTCCGAAAACGCTGTCGTTTTCACTCTGTAGGCCTCGTTCTATTGAATCACCATAAGAGCATTATCAAGACACTATGACCACACTACCGCTGGAAGGCATCAAAATACTCGACCTTTCACGGGTTCTGGCAGGGCCGCTCGCGAGTATGATTCTCGGCGATTTGGGTGCCGATGTGGTCAAGATCGAGCGTCCCGGCACCGGCGACGACACCCGCGGCTGGGGTCCGCCCTTCGACGAACGCGGCGAAAGTGCCTACTACCTGTCCGTCAATCGCAACAAGCTGTCGGTGGCGGCGGACCTCGCGCGAGCCGCCGATCGCGCGTTGCTCGCGGCGTTGATCGCCGAGGCGGACGTGGTGCTGGAGAACTTCCGGCCCGGTACCCTCGAACGGTACGGACTGGGCGTGCGCGAGATGCTCGCCGCGCATCCGCGCCTGCTGTGGTGCACGATCACCGGCTTCGGACTCGCGAGCGCCCGTCCGGGCTACGACTTCGTCGTGCAGGCCGAGAGCGGCTGGATGGCGATCACCGGCGAGCCGGCGGGTGCACCGATGAAAGTCGGCGTGGCGCTGGCCGACGTGCTCGCCGGCAAGGATGCGGCGATCCAGATCCTCGCGGCGCTGGCGGGGGGTCGGCGCGGCGCGCGGCACTTGAGCGTCTCGCTGCTGCACAGCGCGACGGCGGCGCTGGTGAACGTCGCGCAGAACGCGCTCGTGACGGGCCGCGAGGCGCAGCGCTGGGGCAACGCGCATCCGAACCTCGTGCCGTACCAGTGCTTCGACGCGGCGGATCGGCCGATGGTGATCGCGGTGGGCAATGACGCGCAGTGGCTGGGTTGCGCGCGTGCGCTGGGACTCGACGCGCTGGCCGCGGACACCGCGCTGGCGACGAACGCGGGGCGCGTCGAACAGCGCGCGCGGGTCGTCGCGGCGATCGCCGAACGCCTGCGCGGTGCGGACGCCGCGCGTTGGATCGCTGCGCTCGAGGCCGCCGGCGTGCCCTGCGGCGTGGTGAAGCCGGTGCTTGAGGCATTGCGTGAGGTGGAGGCGTCGCCGCTGACGGGCGTGGCACCGATGGCGCCGGCCGCGCTGCGCTTGCCGCCGCCGCGGCTCGACGAGCACGGGACGCTCGTGCGCGCGGACGGTTGGCGCGCGTTCGGCACGTTGCGGCGTTGAGCGCCGCGTGCCGCGTCGGGCGACGCGTCGGGTGTTGTTCGGGGCTGCGGCGGCCCGTCCGTGACGGCAGTGTGACGCGGGTCGCTGGCGATTCGTCTTTGGGATGCGACGGACCTGCAGTCCGGCGTCGAAACCGTGGTGTGAGGGCTGTCCGCGACGCGCGCGTTGGGTTACACTAGCGTCGTGCCTGCCAGACAGACTGCCCCCGTGCCCTCGGACGAGACGCTGGACGCCGATCAGGCGGTCATTGACCGCGTGCTCGCCGGGGATCGCAATGCCTTTGGCATCCTGATCGAGCGCTACAGCGATCCGCTGTATCGCCACGCCTACGGGATGACGGGCAGCGCGGACGTCGCGGAAGACATCCTGCAAGTGTCGTTCATCAAGGCGTTTCACCATCTCGCCGAAGTGCGCGGCCGGTTCGACGCGTGGGTGTTCCGGATCGTGGCCAATGGTTGCAAGGATTGGCTGAAGAACATCCGGCGCACTCACCTGAGCTACGAGGAAGACGACCAGCCGTCGGGGTTCGAGACACCCGAGGAGGAGCTGGATCGAGGGGAGATGCGGCGCGATCTGGACGCGGCGCTGGCGGCCCTGCCGGACTCGTTGCGGGAAGCGTTCGTGATGAAGCACGTCGAGGGCCGCTCGTACGAGGAGATGGCCGTGTTGCTCGACGCGACGGTCGGAGCCCTGAAGATGCGAGTCCATCGCGCCCGTGAGGCGCTGCAGAAACTGCTGGAGGAGCGATACGCGTGATGCACGATCCCCTTGATTCCCGCGACGAGACGGCGACGCCGTCCGCCGATGTGCGCGTCCCGGCCCAGGCCGAGCCGACGGCGACGGACCGCGAGCTGCCGCTGGCCTCGCGGGAGCTGCCGAGTGCGGTGCACGCCTGGCTTGACGGCGAGGCCCCGGCCGAGTCGCTCTCGGGTGCCGAGCGCGAGGTGTCGCTCTGGAACCAGATCAACGCCGAGACGGGCCGCCGCCGCCGTATGGTGACGCCGGCGCACGTGCCGGTGCAGATAATGGCCAAGCTCGCGGACGACTGAGTCCTTCGTTAGCCTGTGTGCTTGCGACCGGCCTCCTTCGTGGGGGCCGGTTCTTTTTTCACCACGGAGACACGGAGGCACGGAGACTACTAGAGTCGCATCCTCGTGATGCCATCCTTCAGTGTTGGGCTGTTGAAGTTCAAGAGTAGCCCCGTACGGATACCGGTGAGCTTGAGGTAGGTCAGCAGTTGAGCTTTGTGAATCGGCTCGATCTTGCTGACGGACTTCACTTCGACGATTACTTCGCCCTCGACGACGAAGTCTGCGCGGTACGCCGGTTCGATTCGACGGCCTTTGTAGACAATTGGAATCACGACCTCGACGTCATAGCGCAGCCGTCGGTGCTCCAGCTCGATGGAGAGGCAACGTTGGTATGCGTTCTCGAGGAGCCCAGGACCGAGCGCGCGGTGCACCTCGATAGCCGAGCCGATGATTACGTCACAGAGATCTCTCTCCATTGCAGTCTCCGTGCCTCCGTGTCTCCGTGGTCGTTGCCGTTCAGCCTAGGCCGCGTCGACACAAGCAAGTCACCGAATTCCCGCGCGCGTGGTAGATTCCCCGTCTACCACAGGAGCCAGCCAATGAGCGCCCACCGGCGAATCCGACCGACGGCCGAGGAGTTCGCGCCGTTCTATGCCAACTACGTCGCGCAGGTGCCTGACGGCGATGTCGTCGAGGCCCTCATCGGCGGTGCCGAGATCGCCTCGGCCCTGCTCGGCGACCTCGAGGACGACGTCGCCTCGCGCGCCTACGCGCCCGGCAAGTGGACGCTCAAGGAAGTCGTGCTGCATTGCACCGACGCCGAGCGCATCTTCTCGTACCGCGCGCTACGCATCGCCCGCGGCGACACGACGCCCCTGCCGGGCTTCGACGAGAACGCCTACGCGCCGATGAGCGGTGCGAACCTGCGCACGATGGACAGCATCCTCGACGAGTTCGAGTCCGTGCGCGATTCGACGGTCACGCTGTACCAGGGCTTGCCCTCCGAGGCGTGGACGCGGCGCGGCGAGGCCTCGGGGAAGATCGTCTCCGTGCGCGGCATCGCGTGGATCACGGCGGGGCATCTGTTGCATCACCTTTCGGTGATTCAGGACAGGTACCTGTAGGACGGATGACGGATGACGGATGATGTCTGACGGATGCCAGAAGGGTGCGCCGAGCTCAGCTCAGCGCACCCTTCAATCTTCCGTCATCCGTCTTCCGTCAGATGTGAATCGCCTTCCCCAACGCCGCCAGCGCCGCTTCCTTCACGACCTCGCTCAAGGTCGGGTGCGAGTGCACCGTCTCGCCGACGTCGTCCGCGGTGCCGCGGTATTCCATCGCGAGCACGATCTCGCTGAGGAGGTCGCTGACGTTCGGGCCGATCATATGGCAGCCGAGGATCTCGTCGGTGGCGGCGTCGGTGACGAACTTCACGAAGCCCTCGGTGCTCGCCATCGAGCGGGCGCGGCCGTTGGCGCTGAACGGGAACTTGCCGACCTTGATCGCCTTGCCCGTCGCGCGCGCCTCGGCTTCCGTGAGGCCCGTCGTCGCGATCTCGGGCCAGGTGTAGACGACGCCCGGCATATTGTGGTAGTGCATCTTCGCGTGGTGGCCGGCGATCACCTCGGCGGCGATCACGCCCTCCTCCTCGGCCTTGTGCGCGAGCAGCTTGCCGCCGACGGCGTCGCCGATGGCGAAGACGTTCGGAAGGTTGGTGCGCATCTGCGCGTCGGCGACGATCTCGCCGCGCGTGCCGAGCGCGAGACCGAGCGCCGCGGCGTCAACGCCGGTGAGCGAGGGCTTGCGGCCGATCGACACGAGCACGTAGTCCGCCTCGAAGCGCATCGCCTGGCCGTCCTTCTCGGCCTCGATTGTCACCGTCGCGCCGTTGCGGCCGCCACCGGTGACCTTCGTCGCCGTGTGGATCTCGAGGCCCTGCTTGGTGAAGATCTTGTGCGCTTCCTTGGTGATGTCGTCGTCGTTGCCGGGCAGGATGGTCGGCGCGTACTCGATGACGGTGACCTTGGCGCCGAGGCGGCGCCAGACGGACCCGAGCTCGAGGCCGATGACGCCGCCGCCGATGACGATGAGGTGCTTGGGCACCTCGGGGATGCGCAGCGCGCCGACGTTGGAGAGCACGCGCTCTTCGTCGAAGGGCAGGAACGGAAGCTGCATCGGCACGGAGCCGGTCGCGAGGATCACGTGCTTGGGGCGGTACGTCGTGAGCGTGCCGTCGAGGGCCTTCACCTCGACGACGTTGCCGGCCTTCAGCGTACCGACGCCCTTGGCCCAGGTGACCTTGTTCTTCTTGAAGAGGAACTCGACGCCCTTGGTGTTCTGCGCGACGACGTCGTCCTTGCGCTTGAGCATCTGCTGCAGGTTGAGCTGCACGCCGGCGAGTTCGATGCCGTGGTCCTTGGCGTGCTTGCGCGCGAACTCGAAGTGCTCGCTGCTCGCGAGGAGCGCCTTGGAGGGGATGCAGCCGACGTTGACGCAGGTGCCGCCGAGGGTCTTGTCGAACTCGACGCAGACGACGGAGAGGCCGAGCTGCGCGGCGCGGATGGAGGCGACGTAGCCGCCGGGGCCGCCGCCGATGACGACGAGGTCCGGGGTGAGGTTCTGGTCTGCCACTGGGGGGTCTCGTGTTGGGGTGCTGGATTGGAATCTAATGGCGGGAGGGGCGTGATTCGGATGGCTTGGCGTGGTGGCCTAACGGCTATTCACCACAGAGGGCACAGAGGGCACAGAGAACTGCGCTTGGGGGTGGTGCGTGGAGCGGGATCCGCTGTCGCACGAGGTGATAGGGGCGGCGCTAGCCGTGCATCGGATGATGGGGCCTGGGTTGCTCGAGTCCGTATATCAGGCTTGCCTCGCGCACGAGCTGCGGAAGCGAGGGATCTCGTTTCGGCAGGGTGTGGAGGTGCCGCTCGTCTACGGAGGAGAGGCGCTGGACGCGCGGCTGAGACTCGACGTGCTTGTGGACGACCAGCTCGTGCTGGAGCTCAAGAGCGTTGAGAAACTTGCACCCATTCACTCCGCGCAACTGCTCACCTACCTGAAGCTCACGGGTCACAGAACCGGCCTATTGATCAACTTCAACGTGCTTCAATTGAAAGACGGCATCGTTCGCTTGGTGCTCTGAACCAGAACGGCAACCACCCCAAGGGTAGTTGCCGTTCTCTGTGTCCTCTGTGCTCTCTGTGGTGAAAAAAGCTCAGTCGTCGATCAGCATCGCCGCGGGATCTTCCATCAACTCCTTCACCCGCACGAGGAACAGCACGGCCTGCTGCCCGTCGATGATGCGGTGGTCGTAGCTGAGCGCGACGTACATCATCGGGCGCACTTCGACCTTGCCGTCGATGGCCATCGGCCGCTCCTGGATCTTGTGCAACCCGAGGATCGCGACCTGCGGGAAGTTGATGATCGGTGTCGAGAGCAGCGAGCCGAACACGCCACCGTTGGTGATCGTGAAGGTGCCGCCGGTGAGGTCGTCCATCGTGAGCTTGCCGTCGCGGGCGCGCTTGGCGACGGCGTTCATCGCGCGCGAGAAGCCGACCATCCCCATCCGGTCGGCGTCCTTCACGTTCGGCACGACGAGGCCCTGTTCGCTGGCGACGGCGATGCCGAGGTTCACGTAGTGCTTGTAGATGATGGAATCACCGTCGATCTGCGCGTTCATCACCGGATAGGCCTTGAGGGCCATCGCGGCGGCCTTCGCGAAGAAGGGCATAAAGCTGAGCTTGACGCCGTGCTCCTTCTCGACGCGCTCCTTCATCCGCTCGCGCACCGCCGAGACGGCGGTCATATCGATCTCGTTGAACGTCGTGAGATGCGCGGTCGAGTGCTGGGCCTGCAGGAGATTCTCGGCGATGCGCTTGCGGCGCGTCGTCATCTTCTCGCGCGTCTCGCGCGTGCCTTCGGGGCGCGGCGCGGGCGCGGGCGGGGCCTTCACCGGCGCGGTGGTCGGCGCGGGGGCGGGGACGTTCGACTTGGCCGGAGCAGCCGGCGCGGCGCTGGCGGCGACGACATCGGGCTTGGAGATCACGCCACCGCGGCCGGTGCCCTGGACGGTGGAGAGGTCGATGCCCGTCGAGGCGGCGAGCTTCTGCGCCGACGGCGCGGCGCGCAGCTCGGCGTTCGCGGCGGGAGCCGGCGGGGCGCTGGGGGCCGGAGCCGCGGCGGGAGCGCTCGGGGCGGGCGCTGCGGGAGCCGCAGCCGCGGCGGCTGGCGCCGCGCTGGCCGTCGCGCCTTCTTCCAACTGCGCGAGCGTTTCGGCGAGCTGCACCACGTCGCCTTCGTTCTTCAGGCGCTTGCGCAGCACGCCGGCATTGAGGGCCGGCACCTCGACGGTGATCTTATCCGTCTCCAGTTCGACGAGCGTATCGCCGACGGCGACGGCGTCGCCTTCCTGCTTGAGCCAGCGGGAAACGGTCGCCTCGGTGATCGATTCGCCGAGGGGGGGAACCTTGATGTCGATCATTCTCGAAATATAGCGAGGGATTGCGGGTGCGAGCACTGACCATCGACGCGCACGGCGGGACCGAGCAAGTCCGCTTTCGCGAGGACCTGGCCGAGCCGGCGCTGCCGGGTCCGGGCGAGGTGCGGCTGCGGATGCGCGCGGTGGCGCTCAACCGTCTCGACTTGTGGACCGTGGGGGGCCTGCCGGGCGTCACGATCACGCCGCCGTGGGTGCTCGGCGCGGACGGCGTCGGGACGATCGACGAGATCGAAGGCGAGGGTCACGGGCTTGCCGTCGGGGATCGCGTGGTCATCAACCCGGGGATCTCCTGCCGTCGCTGCGAGTGGTGTCTCAAGGGCGAGCACTCGCTGTGCGTGCGGTTCGGGCTGCTGGGCGAGCATCACCCGGGGAGCTTCGCCGAGTCAGTGGTGCTGCCGGTGTCCAATGTATTGAAGGTGGACGAGCGGGTGCCCGACGACATCGCGGCGGCGTTCACGTTGGCGACGCTGACCGCGTGGCGGATGTGCGTGACGCGCGCGCAGGTGCAGGCAGGCGAGGACGTGTTGATCTGGGGCATCGGCGGGGGCGTGGCGCAGGCGGCGCTGCGCATCTGCAAGCAGCGCGGGGCCCGCGTGTGGGTGACGTCGTCGGATCCGGCCAAGCTCGAGCAGGCCGCGGCGATGGGCGCCGACGTCTGTCTGAACCACGCGAGCGAGGATGTGGGCCGCGTGGTGCGCGAGCGCACGCAGAAGCGCGGCGTGGACGTGGTGATCGAGAGCGTCGGCGAGAAGACCTGGAACGCGTCGCTGCAGGCGCTGACCCGCGGCGGGCGGCTGGTGACCTGCGGCGGCACCTCGGGGCCGACGCTGCAGATGGACGTGCGCCGGCTGTTCTGGTACCAGTGGTCACTGATGGGCTCGACGATGGGCAATGACGCGGAGTTCGCGGCGGTGACGGCGGAGCTGAACGCGGGGCGGCTGTGGCCGACGGTGGACGCGGTGTATCCGCTGGCGGAGGGGCGCGCGGCGTTCGAGCGGATGGCGCGCGGCGAGCAGTTCGGCAAGCTCGTGCTCAGGGTGAACGATGGCTGAGAAGGCGCAGTTCACGGCTGACGAGGAGCGCGCGGTGCGCGAGGCCTACGCGCGCGACGGCCACGCCGACTGCCCGCGCTGCGCGGTGCGGATGCACGAGCGGGCGATCGGCGGCGGCAGCTTCGGCTTGGGTTACGCGCGGCAGCGGGAGTGGCTGCTCTGCCCGCAGTGCCGGCGCAGCGTGCTGTTCGACCTCAAGCGCGGAACGCGGAACTGAGCAGGCGCACGCGCGTGCGCACGCGCGGGCGCGCCGCGCTAGATTTTCCGCCAATGCGATCCTTCCTGCGTGTTCTCGGCGTGCTGGCCCTCGTGGCCGCTCCGCTCGCTGCCCAGCAAGACCCGCCGCGCCGGCTCGACCTCGGCAGCGGCGTCGAGGAAGTCGAGCCCTCACGCGACGAGGGCCAGACCTCACGCGAGATGCGCAGCGCCTACGTGCGCGGCCAGCTCGGTCTCGGTCTCGCGTCGTACGGGCCGGCGTTCGCCGTGATGCTCGGCAGCGAACCGGCGACGCGGATCGCCGGCTATATGCTGATGTCGGGCGCGTCGTTCTTCGCGGCCAATGAGATCACGCGGCAGATGAACGTGACGCCGGCGCGCCACGTGTTGAGCACGCGGATGGGCGCGCGCGGCAGCCTCAACTTCCTGCTGCTCGGCAACGCCTGGCAGTTGCCGGAAGGGGAAATCGGCGCGCTGACGCTGATCGGCGGACTCGGCGGATCGGCCGCGGGCCTGTGGATCGGCGGCGGCCTGACGGAAGGCGAGGCGGTGGCGTCGGTGGTCGCGCACGATCTCGTGGCGGCGTCGGTCTACGGCATCACGTGGATGGTGGACCCGCGCGAGGGTGACGCGGATGGCTTGAGCCGCAGCGCGCGCCTGGCGATCCCGATGGCGCTCGGCTGGGGCGGTTATGCGATCGGCCGCAACTGGGCCGGCAACGCACAGTATGAAGTGACGGCGGGCGACGCGATGCTCCTATGGCTGGGCGCGGCGATCGGCGGTGGGGCTGCGGCGACGACGATCGTCGAGGCCGATCCGCAGCCGCAGACGATCGCCGGCGTGTTGCTGGCGGGCGGCTTGCTGGGCGTGTGGGGTGCGGACCGCTACTTCGTGCGCAACTTCGACCACACGCGCGGCGAAGGCGCGCTGGTCGCGACGGGTGCGGGCGCGGGCGCGCTGATGGGCATCGGCCTCGGCGTGCTGATTTCCGGCGACGCCGAGCGCAACTCGGCGCCGACGATGGCCTTCGGCACGATGGGTGCGATGGCGGGCGCCTGGCTGACGGAGCGCTACGCGCAGCCGTCGCGCGACGAGGGCCGGCGCTATGACCTCGGCAGCCGCGTGCAGTTCAGTCCGGCCGGCGCGGTCGCCGCGATGACGCGCGCGCCGGGTGTGCATCCGATCCTCCGCATCACGTTCTGACCACGGACTCCGACTTCGATGGCGTTCCTCGACCGTTTGCAAGACAGCCTGCTGCGCCTGTGGGAGTACGTGCCGGCGTTGTTCGGCGCGGCGGTGGTGATGGTGGCGGGCTACCTGGTGGCGCGCTTCGCGCAGCGCAGCATCCAGCGCCTGCTGCGGCGCGTGCACTTGAACGAAGCGTTGCAGAAGGGCGGCGTCGCGGCGCCGCTGGATCCGTACGGCGTGCCCCTGACGCCGTCGCGCGTGCTCGGCAACGTGGTGTTCTGGTTCCTGATCTTCACGGCGATGCTGATCGCCGCGGACACGCTGGGCATCGACTACCTCGGGCAGGCCTTCGCCGAGCTGGTAAGCTATGTGCCGAGCGTGATCGCGGCGGTGGTGATCGTGATCCTTGGCTTGGTGCTGGGCGATCTCGTGGCGGCGCTGATCGCGGCGAGCGCGGGCGCGCTGGCCGGGGCGAGCACGCTGGCGCGCGTGGGCAAGGGCGGCGTGGTGCTGCTGGCGGTGTTTATGTCGCTGCAGGAGCTGGGCGTGGCGACGGGCATCGTGACGACGGCGTTCGCGATCATCTTCGGCGCGATCGCGTTGGCGCTGTCGTTGAGCTTCGGGTTGGGCAACCGTGAGCTCGCGGCGGAAGTGACGCGGCGCTGGTACGAGGAGTGGCGCACCGAGCGCGAGGCGGTGCGGCGGGCGTCGGAGGATGCCGAGCGGGAGCAGGCGAGCGCGGATCCGCGCTGACCGGCTTTGCCACAGAGGCACAGAGACACAGAGGATTGCGCTGGTTGGACAACGGCAACTTCTTGCGGGTCCGCACCGAGAGTTCGGCGCGGACCCCACGCGCATCGGGTGGAACGCACCGAATTCGCCGTGCGGCACGCACGGCTCCGTGTCTCTGTGTCTCCGTGGCATCAGTTGCCGTTTTTCGGCCCACAAAACCCGTTGTTTGCGCCTGCGAAATCGGCTAACTTTCGGGGTCGCGGTTCCCTCTGAAAATCGCCCCTAAACCGAGCGTCTATGACGGCCCCGAACAACCGTGAGCGCATCCTTCCCCGTTTGATCCAGGACGAGGTGAAGGAGTCGTTCATCAACTACTCGATGAGCGTCATCGTGAGCCGCGCGCTGCCGGACGTGCGCGATGGCCTGAAGCCCGTGCACCGGCGCGTGCTGTATGCGATGAACGAGCTCGGGTTGGTGCCGGGGCGTCCGTACAAGAAGTCGGCGACAGTGGTCGGCGACGTGCTCGGCAAGTACCACCCGCACGGCGACCAGTCGGTGTACGACGCGCTGGTGCGAATGGTGCAGGACTTCTCGCTGCGCTATCCGCTGGTGGACGGCCAGGGCAACTTCGGCTCGATGGACGGCGACCCGGCGGCGGCGTACCGCTACACCGAGTCGCGCCTGACGCGCATCGCGGTCGAGATGCTCACCGACATCGACAAGAACACCGTCGACTTCGCGCCGAACTTCGACGACCGCCTCGAAGAGCCGACGGTGCTGCCGTCGGCGTTCCCGAACCTGCTCGTGAACGGCTCGGCCGGCATCGCGGTGGGCATGGCGACGAACATCCCGCCGCACAACCTGCGTGAGGTCGCCGCGGCGGTGACGGCGATGATCGACAACCCCGAGATCACGGTCGATGAGATCCGCGGGCTGATCAAGGGGCCGGACTTCCCGACGGCGGGCTTCATCTATGGCCGCGCGGGGATCAAGGACTACATCGAGACGGGCCGCGGCAAGGTGATTATGCGGGCCCGCGCGGTGATCGAGGAGAAGGAGTCCTCGAACAAGTCGCAGATCGTGGTGACGGAGCTGCCGTACCAGGTGAACCGCGCGAACCTCGTGTTGGCGATCGCGGAGCTGGTGCGTGACAAGAAGATCGAGGGCGTCAGCGACCTGCGCGACGAGTCGGATGCGCAGACGCGCATCGTCATCGAGCTCAAGCGCGACGCGATCCCGAAGGTGGTGCTGAACCAGCTGTACAAGCACACGTCGATGCAGAGCACCTTCGGCGTGATTATGCTGGCGCTGGTGCCGGACCCGGTGAGCAAGCGCCTGGTCCCGAAGGTGATGCCGCTGCGCGAGGTGCTGCAGCACTACATCGCGCACCGCCACGAGGTGATCGTCCGGCGCACGCAGTTCGACCTCGACAAGGCGAAGGAGCGCGAGCACATCCTCGAAGGCCTGAAGATCTGCGTCGACAACATCGACGAGGTGATCAAGGTCATCCGTGCGGCGGAGGACACGCCGCAGGCGAGCGAGCAGCTGCAGAAGCGCTTCAAGCTGAGCGAGCGGCAGGCCGAGGCGGTGCTGAATATGCGCCTCGCCAAGCTCACCGGCCTCGAGATCGAGAAGCTGGAGGAGGAGCTGGCCGAGGTGCGCGGGCAGATCAAGGAGCTGGAGTCGCTGCTCGCGAGCAAGGCCAAGCGGATGGGCGTGATGAAGGACGAGCTGGCGGCGCTGGTCGGGACCTACGGCGACGAGCGGCGCACGGAGATCGTGAGCGACGAGGGCGAGTTCTCGATCGAGGACCTCATCGCGAACGAAGAGGTCGTGGTGACGATCTCTCACGCCGGCTACATCAAGCGCACGAGCATCACGAACTACCGGCGCCAGCGGCGCGGCGGCGTGGGCACGAAGGGCACGGAGCTGCGCACCGACGACTTCGTCGAGCACCTGTTCGTCGCGCAGACGCACGACTACCTGCTGGTGTTCACGCAGGACGGGCGTTGCTTCTGGCTGAAGGTGCACGAGATCCCCGAGGGCGCGCGGGCGGCGAAGGGCAAGCCGATCGTGAACCTCATCAACGTGTCGCCGGACACGACGGTGAAGGCGATCGTGCCCGTGAAGCAGTTCACGGACAACGAGTTCCTGATGTTCTGCACGCGCAACGGCACCGTGAAGAAGACGGCGCTCTCCGAGTACTCGAACGTGCGCTCGACGGGCATCAAGGGCATCAAGCTCGAGGACGGCGACGAGCTGATCGACGTGCAGATCACCTCGGGCACGAACGACGTGGTGCTGGTGACGCGCCACGGCCTGAGCATCCGTTTCCACGAGCAGGAGGCGCGGCCGATGGGTCGCGACACGACCGGCGTGCGTGGCATCGCGCTGGGCGAGGGCGACCGCGTGGTCGGGATGGTGGTCGTCAAGCGCGACGCGTCGTTGCTCGTCGTGACGTCGCTGGCGATGGGCAAGCTGACGAACGTGGACGAGTACCGCGTGCAGGGCCGCGGCGGCAAGGGCATCCTGACGGTGAAGCGCACGGAGCGGACGGGCGACGTGGTCGGCTTGCTCGAGGTGCTGCCGGAAGACGGCCTGATGCTCATCACGCGCGGCGGGCAGTCGCTGCGTTGCGCGGTGAACCAGATCCGCGAGACGGGCCGCGTGGCGCAGGGCGTGAAGCTCAAGGATCTCGAGCTCGGCGACGTGGTCGCGGCGATCGCCCGCGTGGTCTCGGATGACAAGGAAGACGGCGCCGAGGGTGGCGACGATGCCGGGACGGGCGAGCAGATCGAGCTGTCGGCGGGCGAGTAACGGCAGGTCACCACGGAGACACAGAGGCACGGAGACGGCACCTGCAGGAACTGCCTTGCTTGGGGGCCCGAGCCGATACGTCGGCTCGGGCCCCCAAGTACTTGCTCCCGTAGTCTCCGTGCCTCCGTGTCTCCGTGGTGATCGTCGTTAAGGTCGATGGCACAAAGCCGAAAGCGTGCGCGTAGTATTCGGTATGCGAAACGCACTGATTCTCGCCCTGCTCGCGGCCCTGCCGCTGAGCGCCCAGCAACCCCGTGCCGCGCGGCCGCTGCCGGCGCCGAACGCCGAACTTGAGGAGCCGTGGAGCGGCCCGCTGCAGCTGCTCGAGCTGAAGAACGGCGACGTGCTCGTGCACGACTCGCGGGAGAAGCGGCTCGTCGTGACGAGCTTCGCCTCGCAGGAGCAGCGTGAGGCCGCGCGCGAGGGTAGCGGGCCCGCGGAGTACCGCAGCGTGATCGCGATGTGGCGCGCGTTGGGCGACACCGTGCACGTGCTCGACCTGATGCAGCAGCGGATCCTCGTGCTGGATCCGAGCGGGCGGGCGCGCCGGACGCAGCCGATGCCGGGTGGTGGCGATCCGATGGCGTTGATGCGCCAGCCGATGACGCGCAGCGTCGATGCGCAGGGCCGTTGGTACGGCGAGGGGCGCGATATGCGCTTCGAGGGTGGCCAGATGTCGTTCGGCGACTCGGTGGTGATCGTGCGCACGGATCCGCGGACGCAGAAGGCGGACTCGCTGATCAAGTTCTTCAACATCGTCGAGGCGCCGGAGATGGCGTCGGCGCAGGCGATCCGGATGCGCGTGCCGGGCTACCCGAAGTACGACATCTGGGGCGTGTTCCCGGACGGACGCGTGATGCTGCTGCGCGCCGAGGGCTACGTGCCGGAGATCGTGCTGCCGAACGGCACGCGGCGTCGCGCGGCGGCGCTGCCGTATCCGCGGTTGCCGGTGACGGAGGCCGACAAGCGTACGATGATGGACTCGGTGAAGAAGGCGCTCGATGAAGGCCTGCGCCAGGCGTCGGGGATGATCCCGGCGGGCGCGCAGATGCCGCGCTTCGAGCTGGTGCCGCCGGAGCCGTGGCAGACGGAGAAGCCGCCGTTCACCGGTGACCGCGTGCTCGTTGACGGCCGCGGGCGCGCCTGGGTGCCGGTGGTGGACCGCACGCCGGGGCAGCGCTACGATATCCTGAGTACGGACGGCGTGATCGTGGACGCGATCAAGCTGCCGCCGCGGGTGCACCTGCTCGGCTTCGGCGCGAGCGGGATGTACACGGCGCTGCGGGATGAGGATGACCTCTTGGTGATACGGCGACACCCATTGCCTTGAAGCGAATCGCTGCGGCTCTGATTGCAGGCCTCGCCTGCGCCGGCGCTGAGGATGGCGCAGCGCCGGAGCCGCTTGCGCTCGCTGCGGCGATCGATTCAATCGACACGCCGTTCACGAGCCCGGCCTGGGTGCAGGAGACGCAGGATGGCGTGCTCGTGATCTATGACGCGCTCGACGCGGGGCTGGTGCGGATGAATCCCAGCACGCGCGCGCTCGAGCCGATCTCGCGCGTTGGCCGCGGGCCGCTGGAGTACCGCAGCGTTCACCGTGTGCTGCTCGGGCCGGGCGATTCCGTCTGGGTGTTGCATACCGGCGGCTCGCGCGCGATCGTTCTCGACGCAAGCGCCAAGCCTGTGCGCGACGTGACG
>DAOMNV010000016.1:0-12985 GCA_035444005.1 Gemmatimonadaceae bacterium | reverse complement strand
ACCGGATCAACGAGCGCGAGGCTTATCAGCGCATGACGGGACCGCTGCGCGAGTCGATCGGGATGTTTCCGTCGGGTGGCGTGCGCGGCATCACGGCGTCGGGCGATTGGATCGCCGGCATCCGCGAGGCCCAGTTCGCGCCCGCGTTCCAGGTCAAGGATTCCGCCGACATCGTGCGCGCGATTCCTGAATCGGGAGCGCAGGACACCCTCGCGCGAGCGGCGGGAATCCCGGTGTACGTCGTCAACACGGGCGCTCCGCACACGATCGAAGCGTTCACGCCCTACGACGCGTGGGGTCCGTTCCGCGACGGCCGCGTGATCGTCGTCCGTGCGAACTCGTATCGTGTGGAGGTCTACGAGCCGGATGGCCGCTTGGTTCACGAAGGCCAGGGACCGACGGGCCGAGTTCCGATTCCGCTGACGCGTACGGACGCCGAACGGGAACGTGCGCGTTTGATCGAGTCGAGGCGAAACACGCGCGTGAATCCATTGGCCGCCCAGATGGGCGTCTCCGCGGCGAACCGACCGGACCCGATCCTTCCGGATCCGTTGCCGTCGCATTGGCCGTTGCTACGCAGCAACGAGATCCGCGTGGACTGGCAGGAGCGGGCTTGGGTGCACGTTCGAAGCACGGCGGAGGGGCAGGGCGCCAGTCGCTACGACCTCTTCGATCGCGATGGCCGCTACCTGAAGTCCATCGCGATTGCCGCGAATGAGCGCCTCGTCGGATTCGATCGAGCGGCGCTGTGGATCGCGCGCGGCGACGACGACGGGCTGCAGTGGTTGCGTCGCCACCCATTGCCGTAAGGGGCTGGCCGCGGCGCGGCCCACGCGACAACTTGGCGGCGTGACTCACGCGCGGCTGGCAATTGCGATGGTGACCGCGGTGCTCGGCTGCAGCGCCGAACCCGCGACGAACGTGCCGCCCGCGCAGCCGCTCGGAGGAGTCGCAGAGGAGTTTCCCGAACCGTTCACCGGCCCCATCCGGATGGTGGAGCTGCGCGACGGACGCGTGCTCCTGATGGACACACGCGAGAGTCGCTTGCTGCGGCTGTCGTTCGCCGATGGTTCGGCAGATCCCATCACGCGCAACGGCGAAGGGCCGCTCGAGTACAGCCGATCGTTATTTCGACTCGCCCTCGCGCCCGGCGACAGCGTCTGGGGATACGACCTGCGCCGCCGACGCATACTGGTCTTCAATCCCGACGGCAACCCGGCGCGCAGCTTCTCGACGATGGTCGGTACAGGACGCGCTGCGGAGATGGGCGCACCGTGGATGATCGCCGTGGACAGCGCCGGCGGCTGGCACGGTTACGGACGGCGCGTCACGGAGGAACCACCGTTCTTGCTTCCGGACTTTGTGGTGGTACGCGTGGACACGCGTACGGGCGCGCGAGACACGGTCACGCAGCTGGATTCGCCACGCAGCGGGCGCACGCCATTGGGCCAGAGCATCGTGGGGGACTTCGAGCCTCGAGATGCGTGGGCGGCATTATCGGACGGCCGTGTGCTCGTCGTGCGCGGTGCGGAGTATCTGGTAGAGCTTCACGAACGCGACGGTCGCGTGGACACGGTTGGCCGCGTGCCGTACCGCCCGGTCCCGCTCACGCTTGCGGACGCGGAGCGCCAGCGTGATTCCAGCGCCAAGCTTCTCGGGGCCTTGGTCGCGACGGCGATGGCGAACATCCCTCAGCTGGAGAACCGTCCGTTGCCGCCCACTCACGTGCTGCCGGATCCGCTGCCCCTGCATTGGCCACTGCTTGAAGAGCCGGAGATACCGGTGGACCGTCGTGATCGCGCCTGGGTGCGGGTGCGTACGGCGCCGTTCGACACCGGTAGCACGCGATACGATCTCCTCGACCGTAATGGGCGCTTCGTCACGGCAGTCGCCGTGCCGGCTCGTGAGCTTGTGGTCGGGTTCGGTCGCGGCGTCGTGTACACGGCACGGCGTGACGCCGACGAACTCCTCTGGCTACGTCGGTACCCGGCTCCGTGAAAGCCGTCGCGTGGCGCGACGAGGACGACCTGAGCTGGGTGAAGCGGCATCCGTGCCGTAGGCCCGGCGATCCGTACGCCGGTTGTGTCAGCCGCCCAACGTTTCCGCGCCGCGATTCGTAACAGCGGCAAGGGTGGGACGCCGAAAGCGTGGGGCTTTCGGAATTGCCCTTCCGGCGGCCGGTGGCGACGATGTCTGTCCCACCGGTCGTCGTGCTTTCGGCGCTAGGCCGGGCCCTGATGTGAACGGCGGCGAGGGTTCGCGCGTTAACACATCAGGCGCCTCGAGCGTCTCGCATATGAGCAGGTGAAGCGTGGGCGCCGCGGCGTCCCCGATTGCGGTGTCGCCAGGTGCGCGCCGCTCCCTCCAGCGGCTGAGTACCCAATGCAGCGTTCCCATACCCGGTGGCACCGTGCCGCCGCCATCGCGATCTCCGGGCTCGTCGGCCTCGCCTGCACGCAGGCAGAGAGCGCCGAGCCCCTGCGCACGGACACGATCCGCGCGCGCGACATCATCATCTCGGCGCGCGCGGCGGGCGTGGTCTCGCCGGTCACGACGGTCGAGGTGAAGTCGCAGGCCTCGGGCGAGATCACCGAGGTCCACGTCACCGAGGGCCAGGCGGTGCGCCGCGGCGATCTGCTCGTGCGCGTGGACCCGCGCATTCCGGAGAACGCGGTGACGCAGGCGCAGGCGGATTCCGCCGTCTCGCAGGCATCGCTGCAGAATGCGGAGTCGCGGCTGCGCCGTGCGGAGCAGCTCTTCGCCGAGCAGGCGCTGACGGAAGAGGAAGTGGAAGTCGCGCGCCTCGCGCGGGCCACGGCGCAGGCGGACTTGATCCGCGCGGTGCGCGCGCTGGAAGACGCGCGCATCGCCTACGTGCAGACGGAGGTGCGCGCGCCGTCGCACGGCGTGGTGCTCTCGCTGACGGTGGCCGAGGGCAGCGTGATCGCCTCGGCGAGCCGTGACGTGGGCGGCGGCGCCGTGCTGCTGCGGATGGCGTCGCTGGATACGGTCGAGGTGCGCGCGCTGGTGGACGAGCGCGACATCGGCCGCATCAAGGCCGGGCTCGCCGTGACGGTGACGACGGCGTCGTTCCCCGACCGGCCGTTCCGCGGCGAGGTGCTGCGCGTGGGTGCGGAGGCGATCGTGAACCAGAACGTCACGACGTTCCCGGTGATCGTGCGCATCCCGAACCCGCAGGGCCTGCTGAAGCCGGGAATGAACGCCGAAGTGGAAGTGATGATCGGCGAGGAGCGCGACGCGGTGGCGGTGCCGAATACGGCGCTGCGCGATCCGCGCGAGCTGGACGCCGCGGCGGATTTCCTCGGGATCTCGCGCGACAGCCTGAAGGCCGAGCTTCGCAACGTGCCGCCGGGTGCCTTCGTGGTGTTCACGATGGACGGTGGTCGCATCCGCGCGGTGCCGGTGACGACGGGCCTCACCGACTACGACTACTCGGCCGTGCGCGAGGGCCTGAGCCCGGGTGATACGGTGCTGATCCTGCCGACGGCGGGCCTGCTGCAGGACCAGGCGCGGCGTCAGGAGTGGGCGCAGCGTCGCGCCGGCGGCGGTCCCTTCGGCGGGAACTGAGCCGTGCGTTTCTTTGAGATCCTCCGGGTCGCGCTGTCGTCGCTGCGGGCGACGAAGGCGCGTGCGTTCCTGACGGCGCTGGGCATCGTGATCGGCGTGGGCGCCGTGATCACGATGATCGCGTTGGGTTCGGGCGCGCAGGCGGCGGTGGAAGCGCAGCTGGACGCGATGGGCACGGACCGGCTGACGATCCAGCCGGGGCAGTCGTACACGAACGGCGTGGCGAGCGCGGAGCGTGCGCGGCTGACGATCGAGGACGCCGAGGCACTGCGCAGCGCGCCGTCGTTGGCGGCGGTGGCGCCGATCCTCACAGGGCGTGCGCAGGTGCAGATCGGCGACAAGAACGGCAACATCGACGTGATCGCGACGTTGCCGGAGCTGGAGCAGATCGACCGCTACACGCTGGCGGCGGGGCGCTTCCTGACGGCGGGTGACCAGGCGCAGCGTCGGCAGGTGGTGGTGCTCGGCAGCGAGATCCTGACCGAGCTCAACGTGGAGGACGTGGAGGCCGCAGACCTCGTGGGTCAGCAGATCCAGGTGCGCGGCATCAACTTCGAGGTGGTCGGCGTGCTGAATCCCTCGGGGCAGGGCGGTCGCGACGATCCCAACGAGTCGGTGTTCATCCCGCTGAGCACGGGGCAGTTCCGCATCTTCGGGACGGACCGCATCGCGCGCATCAACGTGAAGTTGACCGATGCGAACCGCGCGGTGGCGGGAATCCTCGACATCGAGGCGGCGCTGCGCAGCGCGCATCGGTTGCGTCCGCAGCAGAGCAACGACTTCCGCATCCAGGACAACTCGGAGTTCCTGGCGGCGCGTGCCGAGGCGAGTGCGACGCTGACCTGGCTGCTGGCGGGCATCGCGGCCGTGTCGCTGCTCGTGGGCGGCATCGGCATTATGAACATTATGCTGGTCTCGGTGACGGAGCGGACGAAGGAGATCGGCGTGCGGAAGGCGCTGGGCGCGACGAAGCGCAACGTGCTGACGCAGTTCCTGCTCGAGGCGATGGTGCTGTGCCTGATCGGCGGTGTGGTGGGTGTCGCGGCGGGCTACGGCGCAGCGGTGTTCCTCGGGCGCTTGAATGGCTGGCCGATGGAGGTGTCGCCGGAGTCGGTGCTGCTGGCGGTGGGCTTCAGCGCGGCGATCGGCATCACGTTCGGGGTGTTGCCGGCGCGGCGGGCGGCGGCGCTGGATCCGATCGAGGCGCTGCGGTACGAGTGAGCGCGGCCCTCGCGTCTCCGGCGAGATGAGTCGGACGCGCGGGAGCCCGGGGAAACCCTCGGACGGGCCGTCGGTGACAGATTACCTGTCTCGGCGGCCCGTCTCGTTGCGGCCGAGCCCAACCTGAATTCGAGAGAGCTCCCGATGCAGATCCGAGTGATTCCCCTGGCCGTGCTCGTCGCGGCTGTCGCCAGCGTTCCGTCGTCGCTCCGTGCGCAGCAGGCGCCGCGCACGCTGCCGGCGCCGCAGGCCGAGTTCGAGGAGCCGTTCAGCTCCGTGGGTGTAGGCGCGATCCGTGAGTTGCGCGACGGGCGCGTGATCGTGGCCGATCCGCGCGACAAGATCGTGAGCGTGATCGACTTCCGCAGCGGCAGCGCGGCCAGTGTCGGGCGCGAGGGCAGCGGGCCGCAGGAATTCGCGATGCCACTGCGGCTGTACGCGGCGCCGGGCGACACGACGTTGCTGTTCGATCCGCTGAATTCGCGCTACTTGGTGATCGGGCCGGATGCGAAGCCCGTCAGCACGTTCCGGTTGGAGGACGAGGCGCCGCGGCGCCCGCAGACGCCGCCGCCGGGACAGGGCCGTCCGCAGGGCGGGCCGCAGATCGTGATGGGTGGGCTCGGCTTCTCGCCCAGGGCGACGGATGCGCGCGGGCGGATGTACGGCGAGGGGAGCCCGATCTCGCCGGGGCCGGACGGTCCTGTGATCGCGGACTCGGTGCCGCTGATCCGCTTCGATCGCGGGACGCGGCGGATGGACACGCTCACGTACATCACGTTGCCGAAGTCGAACACGCAGATGAGCGGCGGCGGGGGGAATATGCGGGTGAGCATCGGCGGCGCGAACCCGTTGGCGCCGCGCGACGAGTGGGCAGTGTTCCCGGACGGTCGCGTGGCGGTGGCCCGCGCGGCGACGTATCAGATCGAGTTCATCGCGCCGGATGGCGGGAAGCGCAGCGGGCCGCGCATCGCGTACACGCCGGTGCGGATGAACGCAGCCGAGATTCGCTATGAGGAGGGGCTGCGCAACGCCGCTCGGGCCAACCAGATGTCCATCTCGATCACCAACAACAACGGACAGATGTCGCGCAGCGCGCAGATGGGCCCGGGGGCGAACGCACCGCCGCTCGAGCCGCTGACGGACTGGCCCGAGGTGAAGCCGCCGTTCCGGTCGGGGATGGCGAGCGTGATGGCGCGGCCGAACGGCGAGCTGTGGGTGCGGCGCACGGAGAACGCGCAGGCGCGTGGCACGCTCTACGACGTGATCAATGCGCAGGGCACGGTGGCCTTCCAGGTGCGGCTCGAGGACGGCGTGACGCTGGTGGGATTCGGCAACAACACGATCTACACGACGCGCAAGGACGAGGATGACCTCGTGTACCTGCGGCGGCACGCGGCGGGAGAGATGCCGCTGCGCGGGAATTGAGTTTCTGACGGATGACGGATGACGGATGACGGGGGCGGGGGTGACCGATGGCGGTTGCCTCCGCCCGCTTCATTAGGGTTTGGTGAAGCGTGTTGACGGGTCTTCGGCCGAGAGGCAAATAGGGGCGATGCGAACACAGCGATTGGCGGGATTCGGGCTGGCGGCGATGGCGATCGCGCTTGCCTCCTGCGGCGAGTCTGGTGCCGACACGTCCGGCGCAGTGCGCACGGATTCCGCTGGCGTGGCGATCGTGACGTCGCCGGCCGAGGACCGTGAACTCGGCTGGCAGTTCGAGCGCGTGGGCGTGCTGCGGGACTCGGCGGGTGAGCCCTGGTACTTCACGCGGGTGCATCCGCGGGGGGTGGCGGTGCGCGGGGATGGCGACGTGTTCGTGCTGGATGGCACGGAGCCGGCAGTGGAGCGTTTCAGCCGCGGTGGGGACTATCTTGGCGCGTTCGGCCGCCGAGGCGGCGGGCGTGGTGAATACCAGCTGCCGGTGGGGCTGATGTTCGTCGGCGACACGCTCCTCGTGCGCGACCTCGTGAAGCGGGCCTACGCGCGCTTCCTGCCCGACGGGACGCCGCTGGCCGACTTCCGGCTCAGCGAGACGATCGGCTTCGTCGGCGAGCTGCGCTTCCACTCCGAGGGCGTGTGGTTCAACGCGAACATCCCCGATTCGACGAATCAGGTGATGGGTTTCTTCACCGACACGACGCGGAGCCGGGCGCTGCACCGCGTGGCCGTACCGCGCGGGCGCGCCGTGCAGTTCTCCTGCGTCGGGATGAGCAGTTCGACGCCGATGTTCAGTCCGGCACTGGTCTGGTCCTCGGCCGGCGAACGCGCGGCGGTGCACGCGCAGCCGGGCTACGAGGTCTGGGTGTATCGCAACGGAGGGCTCGAGATGAGCATCCGCCGCAGCATTGCGTCGCGCGCGCCGACGATCGACGATGCGAAGGTGCTGTACCCGGACGGGTGGCGGGTGAGCTTTGGCGGCGCTGCGCCGGACTGCGTGGTGCCGGTCGAAGAGGTGGTGGAGCAGCAGGGCATCGCTGCGGTGCTGCCGCAGGTGCAGGACGTCCTCGTGTTGCCGGACGGCCGGTTGCTGGTGCGGCGCAGCCTCGCGGCGGCGACGGAGCCGGTGCTCGATGTGTTCGCGGCGGATGGCGGCTATCTGGGCACGCTGCGCGGGAAGCGGATGCCGTTGGCGATGCTGCCGAGCGGGGAGTTGCTGATCCCGGAGCCGGATGAGGAGTCGGGCGGCACGGTGGTGGCGATCTATCGCGTGGAGACGGGATCGTGAGCCGCGTGCGCTTGCCGCTCGCCTTGGCGACGGGTGCGATGCTCGCCGCCAGCGTCGCCTGCGGACGCGATGTCGCGCAGCGGCCGGACGTGATCCGCAGCGACTCCGCCGGGGTTCGTCTCATCACGAACACTGCGCCGGACACGGCGCTGGCCTGGCGCTTCGATACGATCGGCGTGCTCACGGATTCGCTGGGCGAGCCGTGGCTGTTCACGGCGGTGCCGCCGCGCTGGGTGATCACGGATCGCGCGGGCCGCACGTACGTGCTCGAGCGCGATCAGGTGATTCGCCGCTTCGGGCGCGATGGTCGCTATGAGCGCTCGATCGGCCGCCGCGGCGGTGCGCCGGGTGAAATGCTGTACCCCGTGCAACTGCTGCAGCAAGGCGACTCCGTGGGTGTGCTCGATGACGACCGCGCGGCGATCGTGCGCTGGGGTCCCGATCTCGGAGCCATCGCCGACTTGCCGCTGCGCGGTGCGCTGCACGACGCGAGCCGCGTCGCGTTCCGATTCGGCGGGGCCTGGGTGCAGCGCCGCGTCGTCGATTCGCTGGGTGCGCGCGAGGAGCTTGTGGTGGATACGGTCGCGAACGTGGCGGTGTATGCGCTGCCGGAGGGCAGGGGCGCGATGGTACAGGCCTGCGGGACGCGGATTGCGTTCGAGGGCGGGCGCCTGTTCGCGTCGGGCTTGCACTGGCACGCGGCAGCGCCGCAGATGGTCGTGTCGTCGGGTGCGGACTATGAGATCGACTACTACGAAGGCCCGCGGCTGTTCGCGCGCGTGAAGCGGAGCCTGCCCTCGCGGGCGCCGACGCGCGACGACCTGCGACGGTTGTATCCCGACGGCCTGCAGTTGAGGCGCGGGGGCGGCCCGCCCTGCGTGATCGACGGCGAGACGCTCGAACGCGACGTGGGCTTCGCGGACACGATGCCCGCGGTGCACGGCGTGGCGCGTTTCCGCGAGGGCACGCTGTGGGTGCGCCGGTCGATGCCGAGCGAGCGGCCGAGCGTGCTGGATGTGTTCGGCACGGACGGCACGTACCTTGGAAGCGTCCGCGGGCTCAACTTGCCGGTGGGGCAGTTGCCCAACGACGAGCTGCTCGTGCCGATCGACGACGAGTCAAGCGGCGGAATCCAGATCGCGAGGATTCGTGTCACTCGATAGCTGGCGGTGCTGACACGAGCAACCAAGTGCTGCCGTAGAGGGTCTAACGCTGGACACCTTCCCACGAACCACCATCCAGATGTCGATGCGCCGACTCTTCGCCGTGTTCCTCGCCGCTGCGTCCATCGCAGCCTGCGACAAGCTCAAGTCCGCCGCCAGCGGCGATGCTGCCGCCGGCGACGCGGACTCGACCGCTGCCAGCGACTCCGGCGGCACGTCGGGCGGTTCGACGGTCTCGCTACCGGTGGTCGTCTCCGACGTCTCGGACGGCGACCTCGTACTCTCCATCAACACGACTGGGCAGGTGCGCTCGGAAGCCGAAGGCCGCATCCGCACGGAGGTGGCCGGCACGGTGGCCCGCGTGCTCGCGCGGCCGGGCACGCGCGTGCGGCGCGGCGCGCCGTTGGTGGAGCTGGACGCGCGGCCGTTCGAGATCGACCTCGCCGAGGCGGAGGTCGCGCTGAAGCAGGCGGAGCAGCAGTACCAGGACCTCTACCGCCCCGACTCAGCGGCGACGGGCGAGATGCCCTCTCAGGTGCGACTCGACGCCTTCGTGATCCGCTCCGGGCTCGCGGCGGCGCGCGTGCGGCTCGAGCGCGCCAAGCTGGCGCGCGAACGTTCGACGATCTACGCGCCGTTTGACGGCACGATCGACCGCATCAATACGGTCGTCGGCGACCGCGTGAACGCGGGCCAGGAGTTGGGCACCATCGTCGACCTGCAGAACCTGCGCGTCGAGGCGGCTGTGCTGGAGCACGACCTGCCGTTGATCCGCGTGGGCGGCGATGCCGTGATCTCGAGCGCGGCGATGCCGGGCCAGGCGATCGCCGGCAGCGTGACGGCGGTGCTGCCGATGGTGGACAGCACCACGCGAGCTGGGCGAGCCTTCGTGCGCGCGTCGTCCAACAGCGTGCTGCGCCCCGGGATGTACGCCGACGTGCGCCTCGAGGCGCAGCGGCTCACGGGACGGCGCCTCGTGCCGGCGCGGGCGATCATCGAGCGCGACGGCCGTCCGCTGGTCTTCGTGGTGAAGGACGGCCGCGCGCAGTGGACCTATGTGCTGCCGGGCCGCAGCAACGGCCAGCAGACGGAGATCCTGCCGGACTCCGTGAGCGGTATCATCCCGGTGAATCCGGGGGACCGCGTCATCATCGAAGGGCACCTTACGCTGACGCACGACGCGCCGGTGCGCGCCGTCGCGGCACGCGAGCGCAACTAACCACCGGGTCGCGCGATGTCGCTTACCGCCTTCGCCGTCCGTCGTCCCGTGACGACGGTGGCCGCGACCTTGGCCATCGTCCTCCTCGGCAGCGTGTCGTTGACTCGCCTGCCCGTCACGCTGCTGCCGGACGTGACGCTGCCCGTGCTGACAGTGCGCACGCTGTACGATGGCGCGGCGGCGGAGGAAGTCTCGCGCTTCGTGGCCGAGCCGATCGAAGCGGCCGTGGCGGCGACGCCGGGCCTCGTCGAACTGCGCTCGGTGAGTCGCAACGGCGAGGCCGTGACGACGATGCGGTTCCAGTGGGGCACGGATATGCCCACGACGATCCTCACGGTGCGCGAGCGGCTCGACCAAGCGCGGTCACGGCTGCCCGAAGGTGCGGCGCGGCCGACGTTGCTCACCAGCGATCCCGGCGAGCGACCGATTGCCGTGATCGGCCTGACGGGCCTCAACGACTTGCGGCTGTTGGGCCGCACGGCCGAGGACGTGCACGCGCGTCGCTTGGAGCAGATCGGTGGCGTGGCCAGCGTGGCGGTGGTCGGTGCGCCGGAAGATGAGATCCGCATCGAGGTGGATCCGGAGCGGATGCGTGCGCTGGGCATCTCGACGAACGACGTGGCGACAGCGGTGCAGAGCGCGAACGCCAACGGCGCGGGCGGCACGATCCGCCGCGGCCAGTTCCGCTTCTCGGTGCGCGCGCTGACGGAGTTCCGGCAGCTGGACGAGATCGCCGAGACGCCGGTGGGGCCGGCGCGCGCGAACCTGCGCCTGCGCGACATCGCGACGGTGACGAGCACGCTGGCCGAGCCGCGCACGCTGACGCGGCTCGACGGCGGCGCGGCGGTGGGCCTCGTCGTCTACAAGGATGCGGGTTCGAACACGGTGAAGGTCACCGACGATATGCGCGAGGTGATCGCGCAGCTGCAGACGGAGTTCCCCGACATCCGGATGCACGTGGTGGCGGCACAGGCGGACTTCGTCGTCGACGCGCTGTCGAACCTCGGGCAGGAGATCGTGTTCGGCGGCGTGCTCTCGTTGGTGATGATCCTCGTGTTCCTGCGCAACTGGCGCTCGAGCATCGCGATCGCGGTGATCCTGCCGCTCTCGGTGATGATGGCGCTGGTGTTCCTGCAGCTCTTCGACGTGACGGTGAACGTGCTGTCGCTGGGCGGCTTGGCGCTGGGCGTGGGCCTGCTGGTGGACAACGCGATCGTCGTGGCGGACGCGACGGGGCGCAAGATGGACGAGTCGGACCTTCCGCTGGACGAGGCGGCGATCGTCGCGACGGAAGAGGTGGCGGGGCCGCTCTTCGCCGGCACGCTGACGACGCTGCTGGTGTTCGGGCCGATCATCTTCGTGAAGGGCCTGGCGGCGGCGCTGTTCCGCGACCTCTCGCTGGCGGTGGTGCTCTCGACGGGCGGCTCGCTGATCCTCGCGCTGACGCTGATGCCGGTGATGATCGTCGGACGGCGCAAGTTCGCGGCGCGCGCGCGGGCGCGCGCCGACCGCGTGCCCGGCCCGACGGAAGCGAAGCTGCTGGCCTTCGGCGAGCGCTGCGCCAACGTCTACGAGCGCGGGATGGAGTGGTCGCTGCGGCGGCCGCTGGCGATGCTCGGCGTGGGCCTCGGCATCGTGGCCGTGATGGTCGTTTCGTTCTGGCAGCTGCCCAAGGAGATCCTGCCGCAGGTGGACGAGGGCATCGTCGTCGCGGCGCTGCAGTTGCCGGAGGGCACGGCGATCGAGGAGACGACGCGTCAATCGGCGCGCATCGAAGCGGCGGCGAAGGCGCTGGGCTCGGTGGGCATCTACTCGCGCGTGGGCATCGCGACGGACGAAGAAGTGCTCTCCGGCGCGGAGCCGGGCACCTCGGCGACCGCGCAGTTGCTGGTACCGATTCCGGATGGCATCGCGGCGGCGGAGTTCGCGCAGCGCCTGCGCGATGCGGTGCCGGACCTTGCCGCCGGCGGATTGCTGGCGCTGGACCTGGCGGGGCAGAGCGAGTTCGGCTCGTTGATCGGCCGCGAGGGCCGGCTCGTGCGGGTGGAGGTCAGCGCGCGCTCGCTCGTGGAAAGCCGCGCCTGGGCGGACTCGGTGCGTCGTCGCCTGGCGGCGCTCTCGACGCTCAGCGACGTCCGCGACGCCTACGCGAGCACGCAGCCGCAGATCGAGGTGCAGCTGGAGCGCGAGCGCCTGGCCGAGCGCGGGATTTCCGTGCAGACGGTGCAGCGCGCGCTGCAGGGCGGCTTGGGTGGCGTCGGCGCGAGCGAACTGCGCGAGACGGACCGTCGCACGCCGATCCGCGTGCGATTCGCGGGCAACGCGAACGAGGACCTGCAGGTGGCGTTGGCGACGCCGGTGAACGGCGTGCCACTCAGCCAGCTGGTGACGTGGCGCGAGGTGCGCGCGCCGATCGAAGTGGTGCGTGTGAACCAGCGGCCGGTGAGCATCGTCGAAGGGCTCATCGAGGAAGGCGGCACGGCCAGGGCCAGCGCTGACGTGCAGGCGCAGTTGGCCGAGCTCTCGCCGCCGGCGGGGCTCACGTGGGAAGTCACCGGCGCCGACGTGGAGCAGCAGCGCACGACCGAGCAGCTCGCGCTCGTCGCGATCCTGTCGGTGGCGCTGGTGTTCCTCGTGCTGGCCGGCGAGTTCGCATCGTTCACGATCCCGCTCGTGGTGATGATCACCGTGCCGCTGGCCGCGGCGGGCGGCTTCGTGTTGCTGTGGATGACGGGGCAGAGCATCAATGCGGTGTCGTTGATCGGCATCGTGGTGATGATCGGTATGGCCGACAACGAGGCGGTGGTGAAGCTCGACGCCATCCGCCGCTTTCGCGAGGACGGGCACTCGATCCACGACGCCGTGTTGCTCGGCGGGCGCCAGCGCCTGCGCGCGATCACGATGACGTCGTTGACGACGATCTTCGGCGTGCTGCCGCTGGTGTTCGGCTGGGGCTCGGGCGGCGCGTTGTACCAGCCGCTGGCGGCGGCGGTGATCGGCGGCGCGATCAGCGCTCAGGTGGTGACGTTCTTCCTGCTGCCGGTGGCGTATGCGCAGTTGGAGGGTTGG
>DAOMNV010000015.1:36147-43521 GCA_035444005.1 Gemmatimonadaceae bacterium | reverse complement strand
CCGCCGACGTTGGCGTCGATCACCCGGTGCTCGTCGAGCGTGAGCAGGTACGTGTGCTCCGGCTCCTCGTGACCGTCGGGCGCCGTGGGGTAGCGGCGCTCGCCTTCGGCTTCACTGATCAGCTCGCCAGTGTACTCGATGATCTTCGTGCCCGCCGGTATGATGGCGGTGGCGTAGACGCCTTTGCCGTGGCGCGGCGAGGTGCGGACGACCCAGGGGCGGGGCATCCGCGAAAGGTACACGGGGACCGCCGCGACGCGGATGGGCGCAGCCCAGCGCGGCCGCCTTGCGTCCTTTCGTGGGATCCGACGTCATATTGGGAAGAGGCCAATGCCGAGTCCGTCCCCCGTGCACCAATCCGACGACAACGCCGCCGACGAACGCTGGCTGGCGTTCGTCGAACCCCTGCGCGCCTTCCTGCGGAAGCGCGTGCCTGCGGGCGTGGATGCGGAGGACGTCGCGCAGGAGGTGTTCCTGCGCATCGCGCGGCATCGCGCGACCGTCGAGGATGTGGACGACCTCGAGGCCTGGATCTTCCGCGTGGCGCGGACGGCACTGACCGACGCTTGGCGCGCCGAGCGGCGTCGGCAGGCGCGGGCCGCAGACGCGGATCCCGACGACTTCGCGGGGCCGGACGAGGACCCGACGGAGGGCCGACGCGAGATCACGGCCTGCGTCCTGCCGTTCATCAAGGCCCTGGATGCACCACAGCGTCGCGCCCTTGAACTCACGGCCCTGCAGGGCCTCACGCAGGAGGAGGCCGCGCGCCGCGAGGGCATCTCGCTCTCCGGGATGAAGTCGCGCGTGCAGCGGGCCCGCGAGCGGGTGCTGCGCGAGCTGCAGCATTGCTGCGGCCTGCATCGGGACGCCCGTGGCGTCGTGCGCGGCCTCGGCGCCGAGGAGGGCTGCGCCCCGCCTGCGTCCTTTCACCGCATCGAGCGTCGACAGAAGTAGCGGCGGACTCTCCCGCCGTCCCACTTCACGGAGGATGTATGCGCGACGAACTGCTGGACAGCTGCGAGCCCGGATGCTGCGAGGGCGGTGGCGGCGGATGTTGCGGCGGCGAGACCGGCTGCTGCTGAGGCCGGTCGGTCGCTGACGTCAGCGGGCCGGCGCTTCGTCGTCTGGACGGGGACGATCCGCCGGTCCGCGCGTCTGCTCTTCGAACAACGGCAGGTCTTCGGCGAAGCCGTTCGGCCGCGGCGGCAGCAGCATCGCCTCGAGGACCTCGTCCATCGTACCGACGCACTTGAACGTCAGCGCGCTGCGCACTTCGACGGGGATGTCGCGCAGGTCCTTCTCGTTGGCCTTCGGCAGCACCACCGTGCGCAGGCCGGCACGGTACGCCGCCAACACCTTCTCCTTCACGCCGCCGATCTCGAGCACGCGGCCGCGTAGCGTCACCTCGCCGGTGACGGCCACGTCGCGCCGCACGGGGCGACGGCTCATCACGCTGGCGATGGCGAGCGTGACCGCCACGCCGGCGCTCGGACCGTCCTTCGGCACGGAGCCCGCCGGGAAGTGCACGTGCAGGTCGGAGGCGCGCAGCTCCGGATCGCCAACGCGCAGCGCGTGGCCGCGCGAGCGCACGTAGGAGCAGGCTGCGTCCACCGACTCGCGCATCACGTCGCCGAGCTGGCCCGTCACGGTGAGCTTGCCCGTGCCGGGCATCATCAGGGCCTCGATGGTCATCAGCTCGCCGCCGTTGGCCGTCCACGCCAATCCGGTGACCGTGCCGACTTCAGGCTCCTGCTCGGCTTCCTCCGGTGCGTAGCGCGGCGGCCCGAGCACGTCTTCGATGCGCTCTTGGTCGACGATCCACGCGCCCTGCTCGCCCTCGGCCTTCTTCTTGGCGCGCTTGCGCATCAGCGCGGCGAGATGCCGCTCGAAGGCGCGCAGTCCCGCCTCGCGGGCGTAGCGATTCGCGATCGTCGACAGCGCCTCGTCGGTGAACTGCAAATCGTACTCGGTGATGCCGTGCTCGTCGAAGAGTCGCGGCAGCAGGTAGCGCCAGGCGATCTCGACCTTCTCCTCCACCGTATAACCGGCGATGCGGATCACCTCGAGGCGGTCGCGCAGTGCGTGCGGGATGTCGAAGAGATTGTTCGCCGTGCAGATGAACAGTGCCGACGAAAGATCGAACGGCAAGTTGAGATAGTGATCCGTGAACGTCGAGTTCTGCGACGGGTCGAGCACCTCGAGCATCGCCGCCGTCGGATCGCCGCTCGGGCCGCCGGCAGTCATCTTGTCGATCTCGTCGATCATCAGCACGGGATCCTTCACCTGCACGCGGCGCAGCGCCTGCAGGAACAAGCCCGGCAGCGAACCCACGTACGTGCGGCGATGCCCGCGGATCTCGGCTTCGTCGCGCACGCCGCCCACGGAGATGCGATAGAACGCGCGCCCGATGCTCGCGGCGATCGCTTCGCCGAGCGAGGTCTTGCCCGTACCCGGCGGGCCCACGAAGCAGAGGATCGGTCCGTGCGGATCGCGTCCGCGGTCGCCGCGCAGCTGGCGCACCGCGAGATACTCGAGGATGCGCTCCTTGGCTTCGTGCAATCCGTAGTGCCGGCCGTCGAGCGCTTCTTCGACCTTCTCGAGCGCGACGCGATCGTCGCCCGAGCGCGCCTGCCAGGGCAGCGTGAGCACCCACTCGAGGTAGTTGCGCAGCACCTGATGCTCGCTCGACGCCGTGGACAGCGCGCGGAGGCGTTCGATCTCGCGCTTGGCCTCCGCCTCGACGTTCGCCGGTAGCTGCGCCTCCTCGACTCGCCGCAGCAGCTCGGCGATCTCGCCGTCGCCTCCGTCGCCCTCGCCGAGTTCGCTGCGGATGGCCTGCAGCTGCTGGCGCAGGAAGAACTCGCGATGATGGCGGTCCACGCGGCGCTCGGTCTCCTGGCGCATCTCCTCGTGCACCTTCGCGCGCGCGACCTCGCGTTCCCAGCGCTCGGCGAGGAACTCGAGGCGCTCGATCGGGTCGACGCGCTGGATCACCGCGTCCTTCTCCGCGGCGCGCAGGGCGCCCCGTGCCGCGGCGAGGTCGGCGAAGCGCGAGGGCGCGTCGGCCTCACGGCGCAGCAGCGCCGGCAGCTCCGCGGGGAAGGACGTGTCGAGTTCGGCCCGCGTGTCGGATGCGATCGCGATGCGCTGCATCAGGCCGCGGGCCACGTCGCGCGGCGTCTCCGGTTCAGGGCGGTGAACTGCGCGCGCCGTGGGATACCCGGCCACTTCGTCGCGCAGGCAGGCGCCGAGTTCCACGCGGGCGAGGCCCTGCAAGGTGACCTGCGCGACGCCCGCCGAGACGGGGCGCCGGTCGATGAGCCGAGCCAGCACGCCGATGCGCCCTTCGAACGACGACAGCCCGCGCTCGGAATCCTCGGCGTCGAGCACGCAGACCACGTGCGCGCCTTCGTCGGGATTCGCCAGCAGCAGGGCGAGGTTGTCGGCCGACGAGACCTGCACCGCGATGCGCCCGTGGGGGAACACGATCGTGGAGCGCAGGGCCAGCAGGGGCAGGTCGGCCGGTAGGCTCGGAATGTCGGCGGGGCGGGCGGTCACGGCCCAAATGTACGGCGCTTGCTCGCTTTCGCGCAGCCGTCGGGCGAAGGCCGCCGAGGGGCCCAAACGGCGCACAGCGAGACCCTTGGAGATGCCGCCCTAAGCCGTTATCCTTCAAGGCTCTATGTTCACTGAACTTTCCGAGAAGCTGGAAGCCACGTTCGCGCGCCTGCGCGGCCGTGGCGTCTTGACGGACGCCGACATCAAGGACGGCCTGCGCGAAGTGCGCCGGGTGCTCCTCGAAGCGGACGTCTCGTTCCAGTTGACGGGAGAGTTCCTGGCGCGCGTCGAGAAGCGCGCCGTCGGCGTCTCGCAGCTCAAGACCGTCTCGCCCGCGCAGCAGCTCGTGAAGATCGTCTACGACGAACTCACGCTGATGCTCGGCGAGCGCAAGGAAGGCCTCAAGCTCTCGTCGGTGCCGCCGACCGTGGTGCTGATGGTCGGCCTGCAGGGCTCCGGCAAGACGACGACCTCGGCGAAGCTCGCCCGCAAGCTCAAGGCCGAGAACAAGGCGACGCGTCTCGTCGCGGCGGACGTCTACCGGCCAGCGGCGATCGATCAGCTGGAAACGCTGGGCCGCGACCTGCAGGTACCCGTGTATGCGGACCGCACGACGCAGGACGTGGTGAAGATCGCCAAGGCCGGCATCGAGCAGGGCAAGAAGGAGCGCGACCGCGTGGTCATCATCGACACCGCCGGCCGCACGCAGATCGATGACGAGATGATGCAGGAGCTGCGCCGCCTCAAGGACGCCGTGCAGCCGGACGAGATCCTGCTGGTTGCCGACGGAATGACCGGCCAGGACGCCGTGCGCATCGCGCAGGGCTTCAACGACGCCATCGGCGTCACCGGCGTGATCCTCACGAAGATGGACGGCGACGCCCGCGGCGGTGCGGCGCTCTCGATCTACGGCGTCACCAAGAAGCCCATCAAGTACATCGGCGTCGGCGAGAAGCCGGACGCGTTGGAAGAGTTCCACCCCGACCGTATGGCGGGCCGCATCCTCCAGCAGGGTGACGTGCTCACGCTCGTCGAGAAGGCGCAGGGTGCCTTCGACGCCGACGAAGCCAAGCGGATGGAGAAGAAGATCAAGAAGGAGGGGATGGACCTCCAGGACTTCCTCTCCGCGATGAAGCAGATGGAGAAGCTGGGCTCGATGCAGAACATCCTGAAGATGCTGCCGGGCGTGAATTCGAAGGTGCTGGCGCAGGCCAGCAAGGTGGACCCGAAGCGGATGAAGCACCTCGAGGCCATCGTGCTCTCGATGACGGCCCAGGAGCGCAAGAAGCCCGACCTGCTCAACGGCTCGCGCCGCGCGCGCGTGGCGAAGGGCTCGGGGCGGCCGGTGTCAGAGGTGAACCGGTTGTTGGAGCAGTTCCGGGATATGCAGAAGATGATGAAGCGAATGGCGCAAAAGAGATGAGACGTGAGACTTGAGACGGGAGATTACCTTCTCAAGTCTCACGTCTCAAGTCTGAGCAGGACCCTGGTGCGCACCGGAAACGCCGGACCGCGCGATGAGCCAGTGGGAAGTTCGAAACCAGTAGAACGAGGCATCTCCAAATGGCAGTTCGCATCCGTCTCCGCCGTCAGGGCCGCAAGAAGGCCCCCACCTACCGTATCGTCGTCGCCGACGGCCGTTCGCCGCGCGATGGCAAGTTCATCGAGATCCTCGGGCAGTACGCGCCGCGGTCGGGTGAGCAGGCCATCCAGCTCAACGCCGAGCGCGCCAACTACTGGCTCGACAACGGCGCGCAGCCGTCCGACACCGTGCGCTCGCTGCTCCGCAAGGCCGGCGTGCTCAAGGCCCGTCACGAGACTCGCCTCGCGTCGAAGCTCGCCGCGAAGGCCGTCCCGGTGAAGGAGTAAGCGACGGCGTGACGCTCCCCGACTGCGCCGCCGTGGGCCGCATCCGCCGCCCGCACGGCGTGCGCGGGGAGCTCTTGCTCGAAGCGTTGACCGACGAGCCGGGCGAGATCTTCGCGCCCGGCCGTCGTGTCTTTCAGGGTACCGCGGACGGTGCGCTGTGGCTCGACCCGCGCACGCGCGAGCCCCGCAGCCTCGAGGTGAAGGCGCTGCGCTCCACCAACGGCGGCTGGCTGCTCACGCTCGTCGAGATCGCCGATCGCACGGAAGCCGAGAAGTGGAATGGGCGCTGCTTGCTCGTGCCCGTCGAGGAGCTCTCGGAGCCGGACGAGGGCGAGGTCTTCGCGCACGAGTTGGTCGGGATGCAGCTCGTGGACGCCGAGTCCGCTGCGCCGATCGGCGAGGTCGTCGAGTTCTATGAGCTGCCGCAGGGGCTGCTGCTCGAGTTCCGCACCGGGACCGGCGTGATTGCCAGTCTGCCGTTCGTGGACGAGTTCGTGGAGGAAGTGGACCGAGAGGGCCGCTTCATCCGCGTGCGCTTGCCGGACGGGCTGCTCGAGACCTGAGGACAGCGCGATGCTGACGATCAACATCATCTCCATATTCCCGGGCTTCTTCGCCGGTCCGCTTGGCCTGAGCATCCCCAAGCGCGCCGCCGAGGCGGGTTTGGTGCGCTACAACTGCGTGGACCTGCGCGCCTTCGCCACCGATAAGCACAAGACGGTCGACGACGCACCCTTCGGCGGCGGCCCGGGAATGGTGATGAAGCCGGCGCCGTTCTTCGACGCCGTCGAGTCCGTGGGCGCGGTGTCGCCGATCGTGCTGCTCAGCCCGCGCGGCAAGGTGTTCGACCACGCGGATGCCGTGCGCTTCGCCGAGGGCAGGGAGCTGACGCTGCTCTGCGGGCACTACAAGGACGTGGATCAGCGCGTCGCCGACCACCTGGCCACCGAGGAGATCTCCCTCGGCGACTTCGTGCTCAGCGGGGGCGAGCCGGCGGCCTTGGCCATCGTGGACGCCGTGGTCCGGCTCCTGCCCGGTGCGATGAGCGACATCGAATCGGCGCGGACGGACTCGTTTTTCGACCGCGGCCTCTCGGCTCCCTCGTACACCCGCCCAGCCGAGTATCGGGGCCACAAGGTGCCGGACGTGCTGCTCAGCGGGAACCACGCCGAGATCGAGCGCTGGCGCCGCGAGGAGGGGGAGCGGCTGACCCGGCAGCGGGACGCGCTCGGGGGCGGCTGAGGCCCCGAATCGGCCGGTCGGCGGAGGTTGCGCAAGCCCAAAGCCCGCAGTAGCTTACAAGGCTCATCTCTGTCACCTTTGCGGGCTGCCTCGGCGCCCGGAGTCGCATATGCACGCTTTCTCCGAAACCCAGAAGGAATACCTGAAGGACGTCCCCGCTTTCCGTGCCGGCGACACGCTCCGCGTGAACGTCCGCGTGAAGGAAGGCGAGAAGGAGCGCCTCCAGGCCTTCGAGGGCGTCTGCATCGGCCGTAAGGGCGCGGGCGTCTCGGCCACCTTCACGGTGCGCAAGATCTCGAACGGCGTCGGCGTGGAGCGCATCTTCCCGCTGCACTCGCCGATGCTCGCCGACATCAAGGTCGTGCGTCGCGGCCGCGTGCGTCGCGCCAAGCTCTTCTACCTCCGCAACGTGACCGGCAAGGCCGCGCGTATCGCCGAGAAGAAGGTGCGCGTGCAGGTGCCGGCCTCGGGCGAGACGGCCCAGGCCTAAGCTCGGTGGCTCGCGGCTGGAGCGCCCTCGAGCGTTCGCTGCGCGCCGCCGGTGCGGTGCACATCGCCGGTGTGGATGAAGTCGGACGGGGCCCCCTCGCGGGCCCCGTCGTCGTTTGTGCCATCGTGATGCCCAGCGGCCGCGCCATCGCCGGCGTGACCGACTCGAAGAAGCTGAGCGCCGCCGAGCGCGAGCGTCTCGCCGCACGCATCCGC
>DAOMNV010000015.1:0-36122 GCA_035444005.1 Gemmatimonadaceae bacterium | reverse complement strand
GCGTCCACCCCAACATCCGCAAGATCATACTGGGCGCCATCGCGCGTCTGCGCGTACCGCCGGATGAAATCTTGGTCGACGGCAAGCCGATCAAGACGCTGGGCGTCGCGCATCACGCGGTCGTCGGTGGCGATGCCACGTGCTATTCGATCGGCTGCGCGAGCATCGTCGCCAAGGTCGTGCGTGACCGCTTGATGACGCGGTTGGCCCTGCGCTATCCGGATTTCGGATGGGAGCGGAATGCGGGTTACGGCACGCCCGTGCACATCGCGGCGCTTCGGGAGCGCGGCCTGACGCCGCACCATCGCATCCAGTTCTGCCGGACGGCGCTGGGCGGCCAGCTCGAGCTTTGACGGCGGCCCGGCCCTTGCGCGATGGCGGCCTTGGGGAGCGGGGCAGCGGCCTCAGCGGCAATGTGACGCGACCACCGGTTTGGGGAGTCTCCTGACCGTGCACGAGATGACCGACGCAGATCTGGTGGCGGCCACGCGCCGCGGGGATCAACGGGCCTTCGCCGTCTTGGTGGCGCGGTACCGGGATCGGCACGCGCGCTTCGTGGCACGTATGTTGGGCGATGCCGATGAAGCCGAGGACGTGCTGCAGTCGGTGTTCGTGCGGGCGTACCGGCACATCGATCGCTGCGAGGACCCAGCGAAGTTCGGGGCTTGGTTGCATCGCATCGTGGTGAACGAGAGCCGCACCTTCGCGTCGCGGCGCGGGCAGCGGGAGCTGAAGTTGGTGCGCGAGCCGCTGGTGCTGGATGGGTTGGAAGCCGAGGTGGCGGAAGGCGATGCGGCGCTGCGGCGCCGGATCGAGGCGGCACTGGCCACCTTGCCGGTGGACCAGCGCGAGGCGTTCCTCCTCAAGCACGTGGAGGAACTGGAGTACGAGGAGATGGCGGAGGCGACCGGCGCGGGTGTGTCGGCGCTGAAGATGCGGGTGAAGCGGGCGATCGAGCGGCTGCGGGAGCAGCTGGAGGGTGTGGCGTATGCGTGATGGCGAGCGGGAACCGGGACGGATGGATACGGAAGAGTTCGCGGCGATGGTCGCGGCGCCGCTCAAGGCGCGGGTGCCGCTGGATGCGGGCTTCGATGCTCGCGTGATGGCAGCGGTGGCGGCGGTGGCGGCGGAAGCGGCGACGCCGTGGTGGCGCCGCAAGTCGATCGCGCTGTCGCCGTTGGGCGGCCTCGCGCTGGCCGCGGGCTTCGGCGCGCTGATGGTGCTCGGCGGCATCGGGCTGGGTCGCAGCCTCGCGGCGCCGCAGGTCGCGGCTGCGACGGACACGGTACACGCCGTGCGCTTCGTGCTCTCGGCGCCGGGCGCGCGCAGCGTCGCGATCGCCGGCGATTTCAATGGATGGTCGCGCGACGCGACGCCGCTCGAGGACGTCGAAGGCAGCGGCCAATGGGTGGTGACGCTGCCGCTCACCCCGGGACGGCACGAGTACGCGTTCGTCGTGGATGGCGAACGCTGGGTCGCGGATCCCTTCGCGGCGGTGACCCGCGATGAATTCGGCCAGGAGAGTTCAGTCCTGCGCGTCGGTGGCGACGTGATGCGCGGCGCGTGAGTCTCCGCCCGCCGCTGCGCGGCCTCCGCGCCGGGTGCCTCTGGGCACTCGGCGCGGTCGGCGTGCTGGCCCCGGCGTTGCCCGCACAGGAATCGGGCGCCTCGCTGGCTGTCGGGGCGGCGCAGGTGCGCTTTGCGGACGAGGCGGCGTTCACCTCGATGACCATCACGCCGGCGTTGACGCTGCGCGGGATGCCCGGCGTGCTTACGCTAAACGCGACGTTCGCGCAGGTCGGCACCGCAGGCTGGAGCCAGCAGGGCGTGGCCACGGGATCGCTGTATTCGCCGCTCACGCGAGGGCGCGTGATGTTCGAAGCCACGGGCAGCGCCGGCGGCTCGCGGTTTCCCGGCGGCTATGAGACGGGACAGGCCCTGCTCGGACTGCGTGCCCACCGCCTCGGCGACAAGCTCAGCGCGTGGGGCGGCGCCTTTGCCGGCGGACTGAACGACGGCGCCTCGTGGCGTCGCGTCGAGCAGGCGGAATTGGGCATCGCCGGGACGGGGCGGTATCACCGCGGCTCGCTGGTCGCGAGTCCGGCGATCGTCTCCGACACGCTCCGCTTTATGGACGTGCTCGCCGCGTATGGCACGGCGCGCGGCGCCTGGGACGTCACGCTGTCGCTGGGTGCGCGCGCCGGTACGTTGCCGCTGCTCGTCGGCGGCGACCAGCGCGTGTGGGGCGGCGCGCAGCTGGCGCTTTGGCTCGCGCCGCGCCGTGCGATGCTGATCGGCATCGGCACGTATCCGGTGGACGTGACGCAGGGCTTTCCGGCCGGGCGCTACGTCTCGCTGGGATTCCGGATCGGGACGCGGCGCTCGCTCGCTGCTCAGGTGCAGTCCGAGGCCTGGGCGTCGCGCGAGGTCGCGTCCGCCAGTGGTGTGCAGGCGTTCGACCTGTCGCGCGGCGACGACGGGACGATCGCCATATCCGTGCGCGCCGACGCGGCGCAGCGCGTCGAGCTCAGCGGCGACCTCACGCGCTGGCAGACGGTGGCGCTGGTGCGCGGCAGCGACGGACGCTGGTGGGGGCGCTTCCCGGCGCCGCTGGTGGAGGTCGTGGAACTGGCGTTGCGGATCGACGGCGGGGACTGGTTGGTGCCGCCGGGGACGGAGATGGTACGCGACGAATTCGGTGGCCTGGCAGGCCGCGTGGTGCTGCCACCGCGGCGTTGAACGGGCAGCGACGGCGCGTCGGCTGTGACGCGGCGGCCGGAGACTGCGGTCAATGGGACGAACCCTAGCAGGAGCTGGTGTGATGATCGGACGAATTCGACAGATGGTGCTGGTGCTGGCTGCCGCGGTGATGGCGCCGACCCTTGGGGCGCAGGCGGTGGATCCGGCCACGCGGCTGCGCGAAGTGCTCCCGCCGGCGATCGCCGAGCAGGTCTTGGCGACGATTGCGCAGGCGCGCGACGGGCAGTTGCCAGCGGCGGCGGTGGTGGCGCTGGAGAACCGCGCGCTGAAGTTCGCGTCGCGCGGCGTGGCGCCGGAGCAGGTGGCGCGGGCGGTGGCCGAGCACGCCTCGCGGATGCAGACGGCGCGCGGCGCGATCGAGACGGGGCGGGGCCGACCGGCCGGTGGCGATGAGATCGACGCCGGTGCCGAGGCGATGCGCCAGGGCGTGGACGGTTCGGCCGTGAGTGCCTTGGCGAAGAACGCGCCCTCGGGGCGCTCGCTGGCGGTGCCGCTGTTCGTGGTGGGCTCGCTGGTGGAACGCGGCCTGCCGGCCGACCAGGCACTGGCTCGGGTGCAGGAGCGCCTCGTGGCGCGCGCCAGTGACGGGGATCTCGAACGGATGGCCCGCGAGCAGCAGCGCGGACGTCCGGAGGGTGTTGGCCCCGGGATGCGTCCGACGGATCGTCCGGGCGCGACGGGGCGGCCGGAGAACGTGCCCGCGACCGGTGCGCGTCCGACGCCTCCGGTGACGCCGCCGGCCGGGCCGCGGCGCCCGTAAGGGCAGGGGGAGTCGGGGAAGCGGCGCGGAGCCAGGTGGCTCCGCGCCGCTTCGCACATCGGTAGCTTATGCGCGTGAGCGCCTTCGTCATCCACGAGCCGCGGGTCGCCGCCGCACCGATCCTCGTCGACTCGCCGCACAGCGGCTTCACCCTGCCGGAAGACTTCGGCACGGTCGCGCCGCTCGATGCCCTGCGTACCACCTGGGACGCCTTCGTCGACGAACTCTGGATGGACGCGACCGCGCACGGCGCCGCATTGCTCGTCGCGAAGTTCCCGCGGGCGTACGTGGACGTGAACCGCGCCGAGGATGATCTCGATCCCACGTTGCTGGCCACAGCCTGGCCGTCACCGCTGCAGCCGACGGACTATTCGCGCCGCGGGATGGGCCTCATCCGCCGCCTCGCGCTGCCCGGCGTGCCGATGTACACGGGAGCGCTGGATGTCGCGACGGTCGAGCGACGGCTCGCGCAGTACTACCGTCCGTACCGCGCGGCGCTGCGGGAACGGATCGAGGCCTTGCACGCGCAGTTCGGCGTCGCGGTGCTGCTTGATGCGCATTCGATGAAATCGCGCGGCAATGCGATGAACGTCGATGCCGGCGCCGCACGGCCGGACGTGGTCGTGAGCGATCGCCGCGGCACGACTGCCGACCCGCAGCTCACCGCCTTCGTCGCCGAGCACTTTGCGGTGCACGGCTACCGCGTGCAGGTGAACGAGCCGTACCAGGGCGGCGATCTCGTGCGAAGCGTGGGCGATCCCGCGCGCGGCGTGCACGCGATCCAGGTCGAGGTCAATCGCGCGCGCTACCTGGACGAGGCGCGCTGCCTGCCGAGCGCCGAGTTCTCGCGGCTCGGCGAGGTCTGCGCCGCCTGCGTCGAGGAACTGGCGGCGCTGTTGGCGGCCGGGCGGTGATCGCCGCGCGCGGATGGTTGCTGCGCGCGCTCGACGCCGTCGAGCGCGTGGGGAACCGCCTGCCGCACCCAGCGACGCTGTTCGTGCTGCTCTCTGCGGCGGTGGTGCTCGCGTCGGCGCTCGTCTCTGCGCTGGGCGTGACGGTGCCGCATCCCGGCGGCGGTGCGGACGTCGGCGCGACGAACCTGCTCTCGCTCGACGGGCTGCATCGGCTGATCCTGGGCTTCGTGCCCAACTTCCTCACCTTCGGACCCTTCGGGCCGGTACTGGTGTGTCTTCTTGGCCTCTCGGTGGCCGAGCACGCTGGATTGCTCGGCGCCGTGGTGCGTGTGGTGGTCGGCGCCACGTCGCCGCGCTTCCTGACGCTGGTCGTGGTGTTCACTGGCGCGATGTCGCACACCGCGGGCGACGTGGGCTACGTGCTGTTGCTGCCGCTTTCGGCGGCGCTGTTCCATACGGTGGGCCGGCATCCGATCGCGGGGTTGGCCGCGGCGTACGCCGGCGTCTCGGGTGGGTTCGCCGCGAATATGCTGCTCTCGCCGACGGACGTGACGCTGGCCGGCATCACGCAGGAAGCGGCGCGCATCGTGGATGCGAGCTACACGGTGACGCCGATGGCGAGCTACTACTTTCTCGCCGTCTCGGTGTTTCTCGTGACGGCGACCGGCACGCTGGTGACGGAGCGCATCGTCGAGCCGCGGCTGGGGCCGTATCGCGGCGCGGCGGTGCCGGAGGCCGCGGTGCCCCTCAGCGCGCGCGAGCGGGCGGGACTGCGCTGGGCGCTGCTCTCGCTGCTCGGTCTCGCGGCGCTGGTGCTGCTCGGCCTGTGGTCGCGCGTCGGATTCCTGCTCGACGCCGAACAGCCGGGTTTCCTCGGCTCGTACCTCGTGCGCGGGCTGGTGTTCTGGATCTTCGTGTTCGGCTTGGTGCCCGGCCTCGTGTATGGCATCGTCGCGGGGACGATCCGCCGCGACCGCGACGTGTACGCCGGGATGACGAAGAATATGGAGGTCGTCGCGGGGTATGTGGTCGCGGTGTTCTTCATCGCGCAGTTCGTGAACCTCTTCGCCTGGAGCGGCTTGGGCGTGCTCGCGGCCGTGAAGGGCGCGGCGCTGCTCCAGGCACTCGGACTCGGCGCGATCCCCTTGATGGTCGGCCTCGTGTTGCTGACCGCGACGATCGACCTCGTGATGGGCTCGGCGTCGGCCAAGTGGGCGATGCTGGGCACGGTGATGGTGCCGATGCTGATGCTGCTGGGTTACAGTCCGGAGCTGACGCAGACGGCGTATCGCGTGGGCGATTCGCTCACCAACATCATCACGCCGCTGTCGTCGAACTTTCCGCTGGTGCTGCTGTTCTTCCAGCGTTACGAGGCCAAGGCCGGCATCGGGACGTTGTCGGCCACGATGCTGCCGTACACGGTGGTGAACCTGGTGGCGTGGACCCTTCTGCTGGTGGTCTGGGTATGGTTTGGCATCCCCACGGGTCCGGGAGCGCCGCTGTTCCTCGGCCGATAGGGACAACCGTCTGAAGGAGGGTAGGGCGATGCGTCGGATGGCGTGGATGGCTCTCGTCTTGGGGATGGTGGGCGCGTCCGCCGCGGCGGCGCAGGACTCACCGCTGCGCGACATCTCCGGCCGCGTGACCGGGCCGGACGGGCAGGGGGTGGCGTCGGTGCTCGTGCGGGCGCAGCGCGGCGACGACGTGCGCGAGGCGCGGACCGATAGCCTGGGCGCGTACCGCATCGTGGGCGCCTGGGCGGGTACCTGGACGGTGACGATGCGCCGCATCGGCTTCGTCTCGGACTCGACGAGCGTGACGGTGCAGGAGCACGCGCGGCTCGACCGCCAGCTTGCGCGCGCCGCGGTGCGCGTGGACGGGCGCGTGATCACCGAGCGTTGGACCGGCGTGCACGGCGTCGTCGGCGACCGCAATTACCAGCCGCTCACCGGGGCGAGCGTCGAGGTGGTGGGACGCAACGTCACGAGCGCGGTCACGCCCGAAGGGCAGTTCGCGCTGCCGCAGCAGACGGGTGCCTCGGTGCTGTTGCGCGTGACTGCGCCGGGCCACGAGGCGCGGTTGGTGTCGGCCCGGGTGCCGAGCGACGGCGCCGTCGAGCTGTCCGTCCTGCTCGACGTCGCCAACGAGGATGCGGTCAGCGAGGTGGTGGCTGACGACCTTGATCGACGGATGACCTGGTCGAGTCCGTTCGCGGCGCACGTCACGCGGGCCGAGGTGTTGGCGGCGGACACGCGCGACCTGCGCCTTGCGCTCGAGCTGGCGCCGTCGATCAACGCGAAGGGTTTGCGCGTGTCGCGCGCGGCCTGCGTGTTCGTCGACGGCGTGGCGCGTCCGGGCTATCCGTTGGACGCCATCCGTCCCGAGACGGTGGAGTTCATCGAGGTGTACGCGGGCGGCGCGGATCGGACCGGACTGCTTGCGCGTCGTTGGCCGCCGCGTGCGGAATGCGGCGCAGGGGGCGCCGCGCCGCGTGGATCGCAGGGCACGCCCGGCGTGCAGTTCGTCGTCGTGTGGACGCACAAGGCGTGACGGGCGACATCGGGTCGGGCTGCCGTTAGTTTTGTGGAGGCAGCCTGACCCGGTAGCTCAGCCGGTAGAGCAACGGACTTTTAATCCGCAGGTCGTGGGTTCGAGCCCCACCCGGGTCACTTGCACCAGATACCCCCTAGGGGTATTATCCCTTCCGTGACCGCCATCCGTCGCTTCCGTCTGCCGCGATTCGTCGCCGCTGCACTCGCCGCGCTGGGCCTCCTGGCCTCGTCGGCGCGGACGATGCTGGCGTGCACGATGCCGAGCGAGGATCCGGTCGTCGCGGTGGCAGCGGACGATCCGCACGCGCATCACCACGGCGGAGCGGCCGTCGGCGCCGAAGCAGCGCCCAACCCGGGCGCGACCGTCGGCGATGAGCGAATCCCGGCGTCCGAGCACGAACGCTGCCCCGACCTGGCGCACTGCGTGGTTTTTGCCTGGACGGCGCTCCCGCCAGGGTGGCCGGTCTCGACGCCGGCACCGGAGGATCGCGTGGATGCGGTGGATGCGCGTCCGCTGAGCGCGGGCCGCACGATCGACACGCCGCCGCCGAAGCGCGGCTGAGTTGCCGTTCCGCCGAGCACGGTGCTTGGCGCTGCCACTCAGCCACTACTCCCAATGCGTGTGACGTATCTCGTCGCGGCGCTGGCGCTTTCCGCCAGCACCGCGCGTGCCCAGACCGATTTCTACAACACCGATCGCGGCCGTCCGCTCACCGTCGAAGACGCGACCGTGGTCGAACGCCGAGCCATTGAACTGCAAGCCGTGCCGCTGCGCGTGCAGCGCGCGGGGCCGGGCATCACGTCCTGGGGCATCGCTCCGGAGATCGCCTTCGGCCTCGCGCCGCGGACGCAGTTCGAGATCGGCGTGCCGCTGCGCTTCGTCGATGCCGGCGCGCTCGGCTCGCGGACGTCCGGCGCCGCCGGCGTCGAGGTCGAGCTGCTGCACCAGCTGAATGCCGAGACCGAACTCCTGCCCGCCTTGGCGCTGGGCGCTGGCACGCACCTGCGGGCGGGCCCGTTCGCGCCCGCCCGCACGCTGACGACGCTGCGCGCGGCCGCGACGCGCACGCTGCCCTGGGGCCGTGTGCACCTCAACTACAACTACACGCCCGGCGAGGCGCTGGGCGCCGCCGACATCGGTGCCGACGAGCCGCGCTGGCTCGGCGGCATCGCGCTCGACCGTACGCTGCCGCTGCGATCGACGCTCGTCGGCATCGAACTCACCGCCGAGGAGTCGCTGCTCGATGATGGTGAGGTCACCTGGCGTTCGTCGCTGGGAATGCGGAGGCAGGTGGCGTCGCGATTGGTGGTGGACGCCGGCGTGTTCCGGCGCCTGAGCGGCGGCGCGCCCGAGTGGGGCTTCACGATGGGCGGCGCGTTCGCGTTCGCCCGACCGCTGCGCCGCGCGCCGCGCCCGACCGGCGTGCAGGTGCGCCCCACGGGCTCGCAGTGGAGCACCGTCTACAAGCAGTTCTTCCTGCAGGCGCCGCACAACTTCTACTTCCGCCGCAACTATCCGGCGGCGGACCGGATGTTCAACGCTTTCGACTACGGGCACGCGATCCTCTACGAGCTGCTGCTCACGCGCCCCGAGCAGGCCGTCACGCTGCTCGAGGAGCGGGAGTACGAGAAGCTCACGGGCACGATCCTCAATCGCCCGCCGCGCCTGCCGGCCGTCGAGGACGCGATCGAACCGATGTACGTGCGCCTCGCGCCCGAGGCGAAGATGATGTTCGAGTGGGCCCACGTGCTGCACCGGCAGGTGTACGACATCCTCGCCGACGACCGACTCGACTGGGCGGCCAAGGACCGCGAGATGGCCCGCCTCGAGGCCTACTACTTCTCGCGCCGCGACCTCGCGTTCAGCCGGCATCCGAAGACGATGGCGCTGATGCAGGAGCAGCCCTACTCGCTGGCCTTCCGCGAGAACTTCCCGAAGTTCAACGGGCTCATCTGGGCCTACCACTGGCTGCAGGTCGGTCTGTATGAGCCGTTGATGGTCGGGCGCACGGTGACCGAGCGTCAGGCGGGCGTCGCCGCGACGGTGGCGCGGTTCCGGCAGATGACCGTCGATGGGCCGAACAACTATCCGCACGTGATGCCGATGACCGCCGCGATCGCGCCGGAGTTCGCCAAGCGCTATCCGACGATGGCGATCGTGTTCGACAACCTGCACTCGATGCACGACGTGATCTCGGACATCCTCGCCAATCCGAACGTGCCGCGGGCCGAGAAGCGCGCCGAGATCCTGAAGGCGGCGTCGGCGTACCGCGACGACACGACCGAGGTGATGACCGTCGCCGGCTGGCTCAAGATGACGGAGATGATGGGCCTGCAGAACCAGGGCGGGCCGGCGGTCGGGTTCCTGCCGGCGCTGCCGACCCCGACCGTGCCGCGCGGCTACGTGATGAAGCACGACAAGGACGGCAATCCGATCGGCGAGCATCACCACCACGAGTGAACGATCGATGGAACGACGAGGCCCAGCCGCAGAGTTGCGGCTGGGCCTCGTCGTCATTCCGCGCGGGTTGCGCTCAGTACTCGCGGAACATCCGCTGGATCTCGCGCGGGTCGCGGGTCACGGTCAGCGCCAGCATCAGCAGGATGCGCGCCTTCTGCGGCGTGAGGTGCTGCACGCCGATCATCGGCAGCGCAGCGCTCTCCGCCGCCCGCACCGAGTCCGCGGCGGTGACGGGTGGGTTCGTCGGCGCCTCGCTACGCTGAGGGATCCGACCGGCGGCGATGTTGTCGCCAGACGGAAACGCACTGACCACGATGACGCCGCGCGTGCGCAGCGCTCGATACGCTATCGACTCCGCGCGGTTGAAGCCCGTCGTCGTCACCACGATGCCGTCCGGCAGCGTGTCGTAGTGCGGCCCCGTGCCGCCCGGATACGACACCGTGAGGTCCACGTTCGGCAGCGTCTCGATGCGCGTCACGTCGAACTCGCTGCGAGGTCCACGTCGCCGCACCGGCGCGAAGAAGAACTCCGGCCCACCGTTGCCGACGATGCCCAGCGTGCCCATATCGCTGGCATCGAAGCCCCCGACGCGCTGGTAGTACTTGCGCACCTCGCGCGCCGAAAGGATGCGGTCATCCATCACGACCATCACGCCCTTGCCGACGGCCTGGTCCGAGACGACGGTGCGCACCGCGGAGAGCAGGTTCACCGGCCCGTCCGGGCTGATGCCGGTCGCCGGACGCTGCGCGCCCACGACGACCACGGGCTTCTCCGAGCGTACGGTGAGGTACAGGAAGAACGCCGTCTCCTCGAGTCGGTCCGTGCCGTGCGTGACGACGACGCCCGCCAGGTCGGGACGCTGCAGCGCCTCGTTGATGCGGCGCGACAATCCGATCCACTGCTCCGGCGTGATCAGCGTGCTCGCGACGTTGGAGAACTGCTCGGTCTCCACTCGCGCGTGCCGTGCGAGTTCGGGCACCGAGGCGATGATCTGTTCCGCCGTGAGCGTGCCGGCCCGGTAGGCCCCGAGGGTGCCGGGCGCCTGCTGCACGCCGGCAATCGTCCCGCCGGTGGCGATGAGCAGGACCTTGGGGAGCGTCGAGTCCGGGGCGGGGCTGGCCGGGGTCTGGGAGCCAGCGGCGCAGGCCGAGGCCATCAGGATGGTCAGCGGGGCGACCAACAGGGTGCAGCGGCGGCGGAAAGCCATCGGATTCCGGGCTGGAGGAGAGGGCACGCGCTAGAATATAGAACAGGTAAGGGAATCCCCTAGTCAAAATCCGCCTATGCTTTATAGGCGGGGGGCCCGAGAGAGGCGAGACTACGTGCACTATGAGCGACGACCTGATTCGCGTAATCCTCGCCGATGACCACAGCGTGGTCCGTGCCGGCCTCAAGGCAGTAATTGGGGCCGCCAAGGATATGCACGTCGTCGGTGAGGCGTCCAGCGGCCCCGAGGCGGTCGCATTGGCCGAGCGCCTGAAGCCTCACGTGGTGATTATGGACCTGTCCATCGGCGAAGTCGATGGCGGCCAGGCCACCAAGATGCTGATCGAGAAGGGGATCCCCTCCAAGGTGCTGATCCTCACGATGCATCCCGAAGAGGAGTACCTCGTGCCGATGCTCGAGGTGGGAGCCAGTGGCTTCCTGCCGAAGACGGTGCCGGACCGCGAGCTCTTGGACGCGGTGCGCACGGTGGCGCGCGGCGAGGTGTACGTGCGTGCCGAGGCAGCGCGCATCCTCGCCAAGGGCTACCAGCGCAAGGATCCGATGCACGAGGACCGCACGCGCTACGAGAAGCTCACGGAGCGCGAGCGCGACGTGCTGCGACTCACCGCGCAGGGCTACTCGGCGCCGGAGATCGGCGAGCGCTTGTTCATCTCGCCGAAGACGGTGGACACGTACAAGCAGCGGATCCAGGACAAGCTGGGCTTGAGCCACCGGCACGAGTACGTGCAGTTCGCGTTGCGGCTGGGCCTGCTGCACGCCTAGCTGCGGCGGCGCAGGACTCCGTCGCGGCAACGGCGGATCCTGACGAGGCGCGCGACCCGAGTACCCTCGGGCGCGCGCCTCTCGCATATTCCGCCTGATGGTTTCCACGCAATCCAAGCTGCGCGTCATCGTCGGCGCGGGTGTCGTCAGTCTGCTGGTGGTCGGCAGCGTCACGCTGGCGGCGACGCGGCGCGCCTTCGCGGGCGGCGTGGACGATCCGGCGCTGCGCCTCGCGCAGGCGCTGGTCGTCATCCTGATGATCCTCGCGGTGGTGCTGGCCTGGCTGGCCTACGCCAGCCTGCACGACGACATCCTCCGGCGCGCGACCGTGGAAGCCGCGCTGCGGGCCAGCGAGGCGAAGTTCTCGGGCATCCTCGAGATCGCCGCCGACGCGATCATCTCGATCGACGACCGCCAGCGCATCGTGCACTACAACTCGGGCGCCGAGCGCATCTTCGGCTGGCCGGCGGCCGACGCGCTGGGACGCGAGCTGACGTTCCTGCTGCCCGAGCGGTATCGCGGCGGCCACGGGCAGTTCATCCACGGCTTCGGGCGGTCGAGCGAGCGCTCGCGGCAGATGGGCGAGCGGCGGTCGATCTCGGGCCTGCGGCGCGACGGCAGCGAGTTTCCCGCCGAAGCCTCCATCTCGAAGCTGGTGCTGGCCTCGGGCGAGCGCATCTACACGGTGCTGCTGCGCGACATCACCGAGCGCCAATTGCGCGAGGAGGCCCAGCGGCGGCTCACGCACGCCGTGGCCGTGCTCGGCGAGACGCTCGAGGTCGCGGCCACCGAGCGCACGATCGTGCAGCTGCCCGTGGGCTGGCTCGCCGACGGCGCGGTGCTCGACGTGCAGGCGGGCGGCGGCACGTTGCGGCGCGTCGTCGCGCAGCCGGACGACCCGACCTTGGCCGGCCTGTTGGCGCAGATGGCCGAGCAGCGCATCGATTCCGACTCGCCCTCGCGCGTGGTCGACGTGTTCCGTCGCGCGCAGGCGGAGCACGTGCCGATGGTGGACGACGAATGGTTGGAGGCGCACACCGATTCGCCCGAGGAGTTCGCGCGGGCGCGGGAGATGCGCGTCAGCTCGGCGCTGCTACTGCCGCTGGTGGCGCGCGAGCACGTGCTGGGCGTGCTGTCGATCTTCCGCGTCGGGGCCCGCGCGGGATTCACCGACGCGGACATCGCCATCGGCCAGGAGCTGGCGCTGCGCGCGGCCTTCGCGCTGGACAACGCGCGGCTCTACGAGACGGCGCGGCAGGCGACGATCGCCCGCGACCACGCGCTCGGCGTCGTCTCGCACGACCTGCGCAATCCGATCTCGGCGATCGGGATGTGCGCGCGCGCGTTGCTCGCGGCGACGCCGCCTGAGGATGTCGAGCGCCGCGCCCTCGTGACGACGATCGCCGACTCCACGGACCTGACGCAGCGGATGATCCGCGACCTGCTCGACGTCGCCAGCATCGAGCTCGGCCGGTTGAACATCCAGCGCCGCGCCTTGGCGCTCACGACGGTGCTTGCGCAGGCCGTCGAGTTGTTCCGCCGCGACGCCGAGGAGCGCGGCGTGCAGCTCGCGCTCGAGGCGACGGAACAGCTGCCGGAAGTCATCGGCGACGAGCAGCGCATCGTGCAGGTGCTCGCCAACCTGCTGGGCAACGCGTTGCGGTTCACCGACCGCGGCGGCGAGGTGCGCATCGGGGCGCGGCGCACGGCGTCGTTCGTGGAGGTCGTCGTGCACGACACGGGCGCGGGGATCCCGCCGAGCGAACTGCCGCGGATCTTCGAGCGCTACTGGTCGGTGCGTCAGAACGCGCCGAAGGGCGGAACGGGGCTCGGGCTGGCGATCGCGCGCGGCATCGTCGAGGCCCACGGCGGCACGCTGTGGGCCGAGAGCGAACTCGGGAAGGGCAGCAGCTTCCGCTTTACCGTGCCGGTGGCCTGAGCAACTCGCGGTAGGACGCGTCGAGGCGGTCGAGTTCCATCGCCCAGGTGCGGCGCTCCGCCCAGCGGCGTGCGCCGTCCCGCAGTCGCTGCTGCAGCGCACGGTCGGCGACGAGACGTTCCATCGCGGCGGCGCAGGCGTCTACGTCCGTGGCCGGGAAGGCCAGGCCATTCTCACCGTCGCGGAGGTTGTCGGCCACGCCGCCGGCGGCCGTCGCGATGACTGGTAGGCCGGCGGCCATCGCCTCGAGCACGACGAGGCCCAGCGTCTCGGTGGTGCTGGCGAAGAGGAAGGCGTCGGCGCTCGCGTAGAGCGTGGGCAGCTCGCGTGTGCGGTCGAGGTTGCCGAGGAAGGTCACGTTGCGCGGGGCCTTGGCGCGCAGGCCATCGAGGCTCGGGCCGGCACCGGCGACGACGAACTTCACGCGCTCGGGGCCAAGCTTCGCTTCCACCTTGCGGAACGCCTCGAGCAGCACCTCGACGCCCTTCTCCGGCGCGAGGCGCCCGACGTGCAGGAAGGTGAACGCGTTGCCGAGCGAGTGGCGCTGCCGCAGCGTGAGCGAGCGCTTGCTGGGGTGAAACAGCACGTCGTCGACGCCGCGGCCCCAGACCTCGACGTCGCCGAGGCCGAGGGCGAGCAGGTCCTGCCGCGACGGCTCCGACGGCGTGTAGATGCGCGCGGCGTGCGCGTGGAAGCGGCGGATCCAGCGCTGCACGGGCCCTCGCAGGAACGGCAGGCCGTAGGAACTCGTGTACTTCGCGAAATCCGTGTGGTAGGACGTCGTGACGATGAGCCCGCGGTCGCGCGCTTCGCGCTGGCCCAGGCGGCCGATGACGAACTCCGTGGCGCTGTGGACGATGTCGGGCTTGAATCGCTCAAACACCGTGCGCACCGTGGCCCGGGCCGGTGCCGCGAGGCGGATGTCGCGGTAGCCGGGCAGGGGCATCGACGGGATGCTCGTCACCTGCGCGTGGCTGACGCCGGGGCCGAAGATGTCCGCATCGCCGTCGGGATACCGCGGCGCGATGACCTCGACCTCCCAGCCGCGCTCGCGGAGGCCCTGCACCGAGAGCGCCGTGACGACGCTCACGCCATTGACCTGCGGGGGATACGTGTCCGTGCAGAAGAGGATGCGCATAGCCTGTGAAGCTCGGGCCGCCGCGTCACCGTCGTGTGACGACGGCGTCACGAGTCGCTGCGGTCGCGTGCTGCCTCGGCATCGCGCGTCCCGTGCCGCGGTCGTGACGATTCCGCGACCGGATCGCGCTTGGAACGTGCGGATGCGCGGGCATCCTTGGCGACATCTCCCACCCGAGGCGCCGATGCTCGCCACTTCTCCTGTCCGCCGCGTCGTGCTGGTCGTATTGGATGGACTCCGCCCCGATGCGATCCCGCGCTTCGCGCTGCCGAACCTCACGGAGCTCGCCTCCCGCAGCGCGTTCACCTTGCTGGGCCGCACCGTGCAGCCGAGCGTCACGGCCTGCGCGATGGCGTCGCTGCTCACGGGTGCCGCGCCGGAGCGGCACGGACTGCAGAGCGAACGCTTCCATTTGCCGCGGCCGACGGGTCGGCTGCATCCGCTGCCGCGGCATCTGGCGAGCCACGGCCTGCCGACGTCGGCTTTCCTCGCCGCGATGCCGCTGCTCTTCGGAGGCATCGCGCGACGCATCGCAGCGCACGCGGGCGTGGCGCGGGCGCGATTCAGCGGCCGCGGCGCACTCGACATCCTCGCCGCGGCGCGGCCGGCGCTGCGCGACCAACGGCGTGGATTGATCCTGCTGCACTGGCCGGACGCCGACCGCGCCGGCCACGCGGAGGGTTGGATGTCCGAGGCCTACGGCACGGCCGCGTGGGAGATGGATGCGGCACTCGGTGCGCTGTTGCGGGCCGTGGACCTGCGCGATCCAGAGACGCTGGTGGTGGCGCTGGCCGACCACGGCGGCGGCGGCGCGGTGCGGACGCATCACAACAGCACGCATCCGCTGGATACGACGATTCCGATCTTCGTGGCTGGCGGCGCGGTGCGGCCCGGCGAGCTCGGCTCCGGCGCCACGCTGCTCGACGTGCCGCCCACGGTGTGCTGGGCGCTGGGGCTGCCGCAGCCCGAGAGCTATGCCGGGCATCCGCTGCTGCGCGCCTTCCACGACACAAAGGCCGTGGCGGCGGCGTAGCCCCGCCGTTACGCAGCCGTTGCCTAGCCGACGGCCCACCGCGACACGCCTCCCCGACCTTTCCCTGCAATGATGCGAGCCCCTTTGATCACCCGCCTCGACGCCCGTGACCGCGCGCTCTTCCTGCGCTGGGTCATCAGCGATCGCACGCCGCGCCGCGCGACCCGCGCCTGGCGCGTGCTCACGCACGTCGGCGGCGCACGGGTGTCCATCCTCGCGGTGCTGCTGCCGATGCTCTTCGCGCCGGCCGCGCTGCAGATGGTCGCGATCAAGGGGGCCTGGGCGCTGACGCTCTCGCACCTCGTGGTTCAGCTGATCAAGCGCCGCGTGCTGCGCGAGCGTCCGACGGTGCAGGTGGTGGAACGCTCGCACGTCGAGGTGCCGGACCGCTTCTCCTTCCCGAGCGGCCACAGCGCTGCGGTGATGAGTGTCGCGGCGGTGTACGCGGTCGCGTACCCAGTCTTCGCCTGGCCGCTGCTGCTGCTCTCCGGCCTCGTCGGCTGGTCGCGCGTGCGACTCGGCGTGCACTACCCGGGCGACGTGCTCGCCGGCCAGGCGATCGCGCTGGCGACGGCCGCGCTCGTGCTCGGCGCGTGGTGATGGCGCTGGCGGCCGACGCAGCGGACGCCCGCGGTCTCCGGCTCGCCCTCTTCACCGACACCTTCGCCCCGCAGGTCAACGGCGTCGCCCGCACCCTGGAGCGACTGGTCGCCGCCGTCGAGGCACGTGGTGGCACGGTGCGTGTGGAGACGGTGGAGGATCCCGACGCGACCCTCGACCGCCGCGTGCACCGCTGGGCCAGCACGCCGTTCTGGGCCTATCCGCAGCTGCGGATGGCGAACCTGCCCAAGCCGCGTGCCATCGCCGCGATGCGACGCTGGCGCCCGACGTTGATCCACGCGGTCACGCCGTTCGGCGTCGGACTCGCCGGCCGCGCCGCGGCGCGCGCACTCGGCCTGCCGCTCGTGACCTCGTACCACACGGCCTTCGACGCGTACCTGCGCCACTACCGGCTCTCGGCGCTCGACGCGGTCGCGTGGCCGTACCTGCGGTGGTTCCACAACAGCGGCCTGCGCAGTTTCGTGCCGACGGTGACGGTCGCGCGGCAGCTTACCGGACTGGGCTTCCGCAACCTGCGCGTGTGGGGACGCGGCGTGGATCCGCGTCGCTTCCATCCGCGCTTTCGCTCCGCGGCGATGCGCGCGCAGATGGGCGCCGCCGACGCTGACATCGTCGTCGGATACGTGGGCCGCATCGCGCCGGAGAAGGGACTGCACGAGGCCTTGCGGGCAATCGCGCCGACGGTAGAGGCCGCGGGTGGGAGGATGCGCGTGGCGATTGCCGGAGACGGGCCAGACGAGGCGCGCTGCCGCGCGGCGGCACCGGCTGCGTGGTTCGCTGGCGCATTGCGCGGCGACGCGCTGTCCGCGTTCTACGCGTCGTTGGACCTGCTGGTGTTTCCGTCCACCACGGAGACCTTCGGCAACGTGGTCCTCGAGGCGATGGCGTCGGGCGTGCCCGTCATCGCGCCGAACGTGGGCGCGACGCTGGAGCTGGCGCACGCGCGCAGCGCCGCGCTCTTCGACGCGGCGCGCCCCGATAGCATCGGCGACGTCGTGCGCGACCTCGCCACGGACCCTGCGCGCCGCGCGGCCCTCGCCGCGGCAGGCCTGCGCGAGGCGGCGGCGCGCTCCTGGGACGCCGTCTGGGACGGACTCGTGGCCGACTATCGCGAGGCGATCACCGAGCCGATGGTGCGCGTGGCCTAGTCGCTGCCTGTGACGTCTGACACAGGACTTAGTGCCGCGAGCCGTATCAAAATCGTCCAGCGGGGTAGCACCCAGCCCGAACCCCGCTCACATTGCGTGGGTTCGGTCGCTCGCAACCTTTCGCCGCGGCGAAGGGTCTGATTCCCCGTATGAGATTGCGAATGAGGACCTCCAGACTCTGGCTCGTCGCGGCCCTCGTGTCGCTGGGCGCCTGCGGACGGGCGGGACTGCTGCCCCGCACGGCCCCGTCGCCGATGGACGCTGCGCCTTCCGGCGAGGCGGACGCGGCGCCGGTGAGCGTACAGCCGGCGATGCTGCAATCATCCGCGGCGGTGGGCCCCAACGAGGACGCCGGCATCGAGGAGGCGCCCGTCGCCGAGGAAGCCGCGGCGGAGGAAGCACCCAGCGCCCCGCCGCCCGCCTGGGACATCGAGGTCGCACCGTATGAGTCGCACGAGCGCGTCGAGTACTTCGTGCAGCGCTTCTCGGGGCCACTCAAGGCTTCGTTCGAGCTGGCGATGGAACGTCAGGGCCGCTACGCGCCGATGATCCGCGAGCGCCTGCGCGCCGGCGGTCTTCCCGAGGACCTGATCTATCTCTCGTTGATCGAGAGCTGGTACGATCCGCACGCGTATTCGATCGCTGCGGCTGTCGGGATGTGGCAGTTTATGACGGCCACGGCGAAAGGTGTCGGCCTGCGCGTCGATTGGTGGGTGGACGAGCGACGCGACCCCGTGCGCTCGACGGAAGCGGCCGTGAAGTATCTCAACGAACTGCGCGAGACCTTCGGGTCGATCTACCTCGCGTCGGCCGCGTACAACGGCGGTCCGGGCCGTGTGCAGCGCGGGCTGAACGCCAACGCCAATGCGCTCGAGGGCGCCGCCGGCGACGATTTGTTCTTCGCGTTGCGCGACAACACACGGGCCCTGCGGCCGGAGACGCGCGATTACGTGCCGAAGCTCATCGCCGCGGCGCTCGTGGGGAAGGATCCCGCGCGCTACGGCATCGAAGTGCGCGCGACGGAACCGTGGAGCTTCGATTCAGTCGAAGTCGAGGCCAACGTCCCGCTGGCCGCCGTCGCCAAGGTGACGGGCGTGTCGGTGGACACGATCCGCGACTACAACCCGCATCTCCTGCGCGGGATGACGCCGCCGACGGGCCGCAGCTCTTGGCTGCGCGTGCCCGTGGGTGCCGCCGAGGGCTTCGCTGAGGCCTTCGCCGCGCTGCCGGAGGAAGAGCGTGCGGCGACCAAGCGTTACGTGACGCGCGACGGCGATTTCATCACGCGCATCGCCCGCAACAACGGGCTGACGGCGAAGCAGCTCAACTGGTACAACCCGCAGGCCACGCGCCTGGCGAACGGCAACCTGCACGCCGGCCAGCGCATCCTCGTGCCGCGGCGCGACGTGGTCGCGGCGGCGCGCGACGTGCCGAACCCGTCCATCGAGCGCTACGGCGCGTCGTCCACGTATGTGGTGCGCAGCGGCGACAACCTCGGCGTGATCGCGCGGCGGCACGGGACGACCGTGGCGCAACTCAAGCGCTGGAATCGGCTCAGGAACGACATCATCCGGCCGGGGCAGAGGCTGAGGGTTAGGTAGAAGACGGATGACGGAAGGGGGCGTGCCGACGGATCGGTGCGCCCCCTTCGTGCATCGGTGCACTGCGCTGCTTCGAGCCGCGACCGATGCGTCCGTTCGTCCCGCGTATGTCCCGCCCGTCCCGCGTTCCCTAGTCGCGGGCGCGGTGGGGCATTAGGCTCTGGCCAATGCAATGGCTCGATGGACTCCCACCGCGACCGGGGCCACGCCGCGTCGCCTTCTGGGTGGCGGTGGCTGTCGGCGTGCGCACGCTGCTGTCCATCGTGTACCTCGTGCTCGGGGATATGCAGGATGGCCGCACGGGGACCCTCGGCGTTCGGGTCATCGACGAGGTCACGGGATTTGCTGCCATCCTGCCGCTGCTGGTCTTGGTCGCGGCGATGACCGTCCGCTGGCCGCTGTCGGGGCCGCGGCCCTGGCGCGCAGTCGGTGCCCAGGCGCTCTGCGTCGTGCCGATCTCGATGTTGCACACGACGCTGATGGAGGCGATGCGCGTCGCGGCGTATCCGCTGATTGGCGATACGCGGGCCTTCGGTTGGCAGCGGTGGATGCTGTCGGTGGCGCACGAACTGCCCAACGACCTGTTCTACATCGCCGTCGTGGTCACGGCGCTCGAGCTCTGGCGCTTCTGGTACCAGGCGACGGAGCGGGAACGGACGGAGGCGGAGCTGCGGCGCTCTCTCGCCGAGGCGCAGCTGCAGTCGTTGCGGCTGCAGCTGCAGCCGCACTTTCTGTTCAACGCGCTTAATACGGTCTCCAGCGCGATGTACGACGACCCGGCGCGCGCCGATGCGATGCTCGGCCGCGTCGCGGAGCTGCTGCGGGCCCCGCTGCGCACGCAGCGCGGCGACACGGTGCCGCTCGCGGAGGAATTGGAGATCGCCCAGGCCTACGTGATGCTGCAGCAGGAGCGCTTCGGCGAGCGCCTCGACGTGCGGTGGGAGGTGATGCCGGAACTGCGCGCGGCGTCGGTGCCGGTGTTCCTGCTGCAGCCGTTGCTCGAGAACGCGGTGCGTCACGGCGGGGTGGAACGGCGCGGTCGCGGGCGGATCCGGGTGCAGGCCGCAGCCGAGCGCGGCGGGCTGCGCCTCGTGGTGTGGGACGACGGTCCAGGCGGAGACGGCGGCGCGGGCGGAGGCCTCGGGCTCAGAGCCACGGCCGAGCGCCTGCGGCTGATCTACGGCGAGGCTGCCGAGTGGACGGCCGGTCCGGTGGCCGACGGCTGGCAGGTGTCGATGTGGCTGCCGAAGGCGGACGCGGCGTGATGCGCATCCTCATCGTGGACGACGAGGCGCCTGCGCGGCGCCGGGTGCTGCGGCTGCTGGCGGACCTGCCAGACGTGACGGTGGTCGGCGAGGCGGCGACTGGCACGGCGGCCGTGGAGGCGATCCGGCGCCTGCGGCCGGACGTGGTGTTCCTCGACATCCAGATGCCGGAGGGCGACGGCTTCGACGTCGTCGCGGCGATCGGCGTCGACGCGATGCCGCAGACGGTGTTCGTGACGGCCTTCGACGAGCACGCGCTGCGGGCCTTCGAGGTCGCGGCGGCGGACTACATCCTGAAGCCCTTCACTCCCGAGCGCCTGATGGCGACGCTCGATCGGCTGCGCACACGGCTGGCAGCCGAGGGCGGGGCCGCGGCGCAGCGCACGACGCTGCAGCGCGTGCTGCAGCCGCGGGGCCCGCTGAGGCACCTGCTCGTGGAGCACGGCGAGCGCAGCATCTTCTTACCCGTGGAGCGCATCGACTGGGTGGAGTCCGACCGCAATTACGTGCAGCTGGTGGCGTCGGGGCACCGCTTCACGCTGCGGACCACGTTGCAGGCCCTCGAGGAGCGGCTGGATCCCGCGCGCTTCCTGCGCATCAACCGTTCACAGCTGGTGCGCCTGGATGCGGTGCGCGAGGTGCATCCGTGGTCGCACGGCGACCGCCACCTGGTGATGCAGGATGGCAGCCGACTCGTCTGGAGCCGCCGCTTCCGCGCCGAGGACGAGGGCCGCTTCGGGCTGGGTTAGACCCGCTCGTCCCGCGCCGGTGCCGGTCGTCCCGGAACCGTCGCTCACGGTAGGGTCGCGGCGCGACCTTGGGGGCGTCTCTCACCGGAGCTCCCGTGACCGTCGATTCCACCACCGCGCCGACCCGCCGCCACGACCTCGATTGGCTCCGCGCGATTGCCATCCTGCTGCTGCTGTTCTTCCACTCGGCAATGCCTTTCGCGACGGATATGGACTGGCACCTGAAGAGCGCGGAGACGAGCGACCTGCTGCGCGAGTTCAACTTCTTCGTGTCGCGCTTCCGGATGGCGCTGCTGTTCGTCATCGCCGGCGTGGCGGCGCAGTTCGTGCTCCGGCGCCGAAGCGTCGGAGGATTCCTCAGGGACCGCGCCCTGCGCCTGCTCGTGCCGCTCACCTTCGGCATCTTCGTGGTCGTGCCGCCGCAGATCTACTTCGAGTGGCTCGCGAAGGCCCGGTTCGAGGGCTCGTACCTCGCCTTCTGGCCGCAGGTGCTCGAGTTCGTACCCTATCCCCAGGGCGCGTTCAGCTACCATCACCTCTGGTTCATCTTCTACCTCTTCCTCTACTCGGCGCTACTCGTGCCCCTGCTGGCCGCGGCGCGGACGCCGCGGGGGGCGGAACGCCTGGCGCGCGTACGGGCGTGGATCGCACGGCACAGTGTGCACTGGCTCGCGCTGCCGATCGTCGCGGCATACGCGCTGCTGCTGGAGCACTTCACCGGCGTTCAGGACATCGTCCACGACGGCGCGATGTTCCTCACGTACTTCCTCTACTTCGCGACCGGCTGGCTGATCGGGATCGACGCGGGTATCTGGCAGCGCATCCTCGACGGACGCCGCGCGTCCCTGACGGCCGCGTTCCTGATGCTGCTGGTGATCACGGGCCTGCGCTGGAACCACGCGCGGCCCGAGACGGGCTTCACGCCCGAGCGCGTGGCCTACCTGGCGCTGCTGGCGGCGCACGCCTGGTGCTGGGTGATGGCGATCCTCGGCTACGGGCGGCGCTGGCTGGACCGCGACCATCCGGTGCTCGCCTGGACGCGCGACGCCTCGTACCCGTTCTACATCCTGCACCAGACGGTGATCGTCGCGGTTGCGTACTACGTGATTCCCACGCAGGAGTCGGTGATCGCAAAGTTCCTCTTCACGAGCATCGTCTCGCTGGTGGTGTCGGTGGGGCTGTACGAGACATTGGTGCGGCCCTATGCGCCCGTGCGCTGGCTCTTCGGGATGGCGCCGCGGCGGTCGTCGCCGGCCGTGGCGCCAGCGGTCAGCCCTTCCGCTTCTCCAGCAAGCGCACCGGCCCGATGACCATCGTCGAGTCCACCGCCTTTGCCATATCGTACACGGTGAGCAGCGCCACGCTCACCGCCGTGAGGGCCTCCATCTCCACGCCCGTCGGCCCCACGGTGCGCGCCGTCGCCTCGCAGCGCACGCCCGGCAGCGCCTCGTCCATAGTGAACGCGACCTGCACGTCGGTGAGCGCCAACGGGTGGCAGAGCGGGATCAGCTCCGCCGTCTTCTTCGCGGCCATCACGCCGGCGATGCGTGCGGTGCCGAGTACGTCGCCCTTGGGCAACTGCGCATCGCGCACCTTGGCGTAGGCCTCGGCGCTCATCACGATCTCGCCGGCAGCGCGCGCGAGGCGCGGCACGCTGGGCTTGGCGCTCACGTCGACCATCGACGCCTCGCCGGCGGCATTCACGTGCGACAGCGGCTTTCCGGACATCAGCGGACCTCGGCGATGGATTCGAGCAGTTCGGCGGTGACGACCTGCGGATTGGCGTTGCCCGCCGCGGCGAGCTTGGCCTCCTCAATGAGCGGCATCATCTTGGATGCGCGGCGCGCCGTCGGTTCGTCGCCGCGGGCCGCGGCCTCGCGCACGCGCTCGTGCACCACCACGGAGAGCGCGTCGAGCACGTCGCTGAAGGCGCCGCGCGCCTTCGAGGTGCCGGAGGTGAACGCCGCGCGGAAACGCTGCTCGGCGCCGGCATCCGCGGCGGCGAGCAGCTTGCGGGCGCGGTCCAGCGCGACCTGACGGTCGTCGCCGCCGAGCAGCTTGCCCGGCGCGCCGCCGGCCATGCGCAGCAGGTCGTCGGGCAGCAGGTTCGGCATGCGCTTGGCCGCGTACTCGTCGGCGAGGAACGCGCGCATCGCATCCGCCGGCAGCGGTGCCACGCGCACCTGCACGACGCGCGAGCGGATCGTCTGCAGGAGGGCGTGCGGCTCGCGGGAGGTGAGGATGATCGTCGTGTCGGATGGCGGTTCCTCGAGCAGCTTGAGGAACATGTTGGCCGCCTCGGGATTCGCCTGCTGCGGCACCATCCGCTCGGCGTCGCCGACGACGAGCACCTTGCGCGAGGCCAGCGCCGGCGAGCGCGACGCGACGTGCCGCAGGTACTTGGTGTCGCCCTTGTAGATGCCGCAGGATCCGTCGGGGCGCGCGTAGAGTCCCTGAGACTCCGCCCGCTCGGCGACGCGCTCGTCGTGCAGCGGCTTGAGGTCGTCGTACTCCCAGTCCGCCGAGCCGGGTACGTTCTCGTGCGGGAACACCCAGTGCAGGTCGGGGTGCTGCAGCTCCATCACGTAGCGGCAGTGCTGGCAGGTCCCGCAGGGACGATGCGCCTCCGCACAGAGCAGGCGCTGGGCCAGCCAGAGGGCAAGACGCTGCTTGCCCACGCCGGCGGGGCCGTGCAGCAGCAGCGACGCCGGCAACTGGCCGCGATCCATCTGCGCGGCGAAGCGCTCGCGCAGGGCCTCGTGTCCGTAGAGCGGGATGATGGGCACAGGCGTAAAATACTCGGAATGAAGACCATCCGCGCAGTCTTGCTGCTCGTCGCGTTCGCGCCCTCGCTGCTCGCGCAGCGCGCCCGCGCCCGCGAGCTTGGCGTCGCGCCCGGCGTGTTCAGCCCGGGCCGCCACAACGCCATCACCGACGTCGCCGGCGTCGCCGTGGGCCAGGTCACGCTCATCGAGGGCGAGAACGTCCGCACCGGCGTGACGGCCATCCTCCCGCACGGCGGCAACCTCTACCGCGAGCGCGTCCCGGCGGCCCTGCACGTGGGCAACGGCTTCGGCAAGCTGCTCGGCGTCACTCAGCTGCGTGAGCTGGGCGAGCTCGAGACGCCGATCCTGCTCACCTGCACGCTCTGCGTCTGGAAGGCCGCCGACGCGATGGTCGCGGCCTTGCTCGAGGCGCCGGATATGCAGCAGGTGCGGTCGATCAATGCCGTGGTCGGCGAGACCAACGACGGCGCGCTCAACGACATCCGTGCACGGCCCATCACGGCCGAGGCGGTGCGGCGCGCACTCGCCGAGGCCAGCGGCGGTCCGGTGGCCGAGGGCAGTGTCGGCGCGGGCACGGGCACGATCGCCTTCGGCTGGAAGGGTGGCATCGGCACGAGCTCGCGCGTGCTGCCGGCGCGTTTCGGCGGCTACACGGTGGGCGTGCTGGTGCAGAGCAACTTCGGCGGCATCCTGCAGGTGCTCGGCGCGCCGGTGGGTCGCGAACTCGACCAGTACGCGTTCCGCGGCGCGAACGGCGGCGGCGCCGACGACGGCGATGGCTCGATCATGATCGTCGTCGCGACGGACGCGCCGCTCAGCGACCGCAATCTCGAGCGGCTGGCCTCGCGCGCGATGCTCGGCCTCTCGCGCACGGGCAGCTCGGCGAGCAACGGCAGCGGCGATTACGTGCTGGCGTTCTCGACGGCTGCCGAGGTGCGGCGGGCCTGGGATGCGTCGCGGCTGACGACGACGGAGCTCGCCAACGAGGCGATGTCGGCGTTGTTCCAGGGCGTGGTCGAGGCGACGGAGGAGGCGATCCTCAACTCGCTCTTCATGGCGACCACGACGACGGGCAACGGGCGGACGATCGAGGCGATCCCGCTGGACCGGGTCCGCGAGGTGCTGCGGAAGTACGGAGTGCGCTGAGGACTGCGGTTCTCGGCAACGAACGCCGGGAAGTGCGTTGAACGCAGTTCGTCCCTATCTCCCCGGCGACGCCGACCGCCCGGTGAGTTCGTCCACGTGGATGCGGAACAACAAGGCACGCTCCGGAATCGGATCGTCCGGCGTCAGTGCCTCGGGGACGATCTGCCGCACGAGACTCACGCCCTTCTCGTACGTCGCTTTTTCCTGCGCGCTGCCGTCCTTGCGCAGCAGGTAGAGCCCGCCCTTCACGACCACCGAGGCCCAGTCGAAGACGTCACGGACCTCGTCCACCTCGAAGGCCACCCAGCGGTTGTGCGAGACCGTCTCGATCTTCGTGCCGACCGCCGTGCGCCCGTAGAGCCAGCCGTCGTCGTACACGTAGTGGATCGGTACGAGCTCGATGCGGTCGCGATGGCTGATGGCCAGGCGCCCCACGTTGTGGCGGTGCAACAGCGCGATGCACTCGTCCGCAGAAAGCTCACTGAAGACCGGCCGTGGCGTTGCCATCACTGCCTCCTAACGCTTGAGGGCGTCGTAGGCGGCGCACACGCGCTCGAGCGCCTGCTCGGGCGTGTCGCCGTCGGCGGAGAGGTGTCCCATCTTGCGGCCGGGACGCGCCTCCTTCTTGCCATACAGATGCACGCGCACACCGGGAATCGCCAGCGCCTTGGTCACGTCGGGCGCGCCGCCCGCCCACAGATCGCCGAGCAGGTTGTGGATCGCCGCGGGCCGGACTATCTCCGTGCTGCCGAGCGGCAGGTGGCAGATCGCGCGCACGAGCTGCTCGAACTGACTCGTCGGATGCGCGCGCTCGGAGTGGTGATAGGTGTTGTGCGGCCGCGGTGCGAGTTCGTTGACGAGCAACTGGCCGTCACCGAGGATGAACATCTCCACGGCCAGCAGGCCCACGATACCCAACGCCTCGGCGATGCGCAGCGCCAGCGACTCGGCGCGGTCGGCCATCTCGGCGCTGACGCCCGACGGCGTCACCGCCCAGGTGAGCACGCCGTCGGTGTGCAGGTTGCGTGAGGGCGGGTACGCGACGCCCGTGCCATCCGCGCGGCGCGCGACGAGCACGGAGATCTCGGTGTGGATGTCGAGGAAGGCCTCGACCACGCACACCGGTGCCTTGAGCTTCTCGAAGGCCGCCTTACCCTCGGCGGCGGTCTTCACGCGCACCTGACCGCGGCCGTCATAGCCGCCCATCGCCGCCTTCACGATGCTCGGCCCGAGTGCGGCCACGGCGGCCTCGGCCTGCGCGGCGTCGGTCACGACGCGGAAGGCGCCGAGCGGGAAGTGATGGCGTTCGAGCCACTGCTTCTGCCGTGCGCGCTCCTGCACGGTGTACACGGCATCGACGCCGGGATGCAGCGGCGCGGTGCGTGCGACGGCTTCGAGCGAGGGACGGGGGATCTGTTCGATCTCCAGCGTGACGGCGGCGCAGCCCTGCGCGAGCTCGGCGGCCGCCGAGGCATCGCTCCACGCGGCCGTGATGGTGTGCGAGGAGACGCCGCGCGCCGGGCAGTCCTTCTCGGGGTCGAGCACGCGCACGTCGTAGCCCAGCGTGCGCGCGGCCATCGCGGTCATCCGGCCGAGCTGGCCGCCACCGAGGAAGCCGATCGTCGCGCCGGCGGGGACGGGGGTGTGGGTGCCGCCGCTCACGGCAGCGTCTGCGCGCGGACGTCGGCCGCGCGGCTCTCGCGCCAGGCCCGAAGCTTGGCCCGCACTTCCGGCTTGTGCGTGCCGACGATCTCCGCCGCGAGCACGGCGGCGTTCGTCGCGCCCGGCTTGCCGATGGCCAGCGTGCCCACGGGCACGCCGGCGGGCATCTGCACGATGCTGAGCAGGGCGTCGAGGCCGTTGAGCGCGGTGATGTTCACCGGGACGCCGAGCACCGGGACCAGCGTCTTCGACGCGACCATTCCCGGCAGATGCGCCGCACCGCCGGCACCGGCGATGGTCACCAGCAGCCCGCGGGACTCCGCGGACTCGGCGTACTTGAACATCTCATCCGGCGTGCGATGGGCCGAGACGACCTTGGCCTCGAACGGGATGCCGAAGTGTGCGAGCAGCTCGCACGCGGGGGCCAAAGTCTCGTAGTCGGACTTGGAGCCCATAATGACGCCGACGAGTGGTGCGGACATAGGGGAAATATGCCCGCGGGGCGGGGGGCGGCGCCACGCCGCGCCACCCCTGGTGTACGCGCGGCTCCAGCCAGCGACGGCGACTAGGTTCCGCGTTCGATGACGAAGCGCCCGACCTGCGGGACGTCGTCCTCGTCGACGATGACCAAGAGCACCACGTCGCCGCGGACGACGAACGGCGACCCGGTGGTGGTGCGGACGCCGTCGAGGGAGACCGTGGCTTCGTGCGTGCCGTCGGGGCGGATGATGTCGAAGAGGATGCCGCCCTCGGCCTTGTCGCGGCGGACCCAGAGGCGGTTCTGGTCATCCACGGTCATCCGCAGAATGGCCGGCTTGTTGGCGGGGATCCGCGAGAAGTCGAGGCCGGTCGGGCCGCGCGACTCGATTGTGCGGATCACTGAGTCGCGCTCGGCGGCCGTGACCGGCAGCGGCGGAAAGTCGAGCGCGACGCGGACGGTGTCGCCGCCGACGCCGATGCGGAGGAGCTCGTAGCGTCCCGTGTTCGGGGCGCACCAAGTCGCACCCGCGGCGTCGAAGCTGCGCACGACGCGCGGTGCGTAGGGAATCTGGCGGTAGGAGGTGCTCCTCTCGCTACGCGTGATCCAGGTCGCGGCTTCATTGAGCTTTGGATCGCCGCACTCGGCCTGCATCGCAATCGAATCCACGTCGCTGCGGTCCGTGCGGTAGCCGACGATGCGGTACGCCCCACCGACGCCGGGCTCGCAGTCGAAGTCGACGATGCGCTCGGCCGTCACCAGCGGCGCCCAGGTACCCTGCGACCAGCAGTACTGCATCGACCACGAGTCGCGATAGTTGCCATCGGCGTCGAAGATCGTGAACCGCGAGTTCGCCGCGTCGCGTACCCAGAGGTTGCCGTCCGCGGCGAACACGATGCCCTCGGCGTTGTCGAGCTCGCCGGGGCCCCGGCCCTTGCGTCCGATGGTCTTCACGTGCGCACCGGCGGCATCGAACACGCGGATGTCCTGCGTGCTGTGCTCGTAGATGTAGATGCGGCCGTCGGCGCCTTCTTCGATGCCCTTGACCCACGAGAAAGACGTCGGACCCTCGTCGCCTTCGCCGATGCGTAGGGTCTCGCGCAGCGCCCACTGCGGGACCTCGGAAGCGCCGCGCTCGCCTCCGCAGGCGGAGGCGGAGGCGACGAGCAGGACCAGCAGGGCGGGAATGGCAATCTTCACGCGAGCCTCGGCGGAACGAGTCGCGGCGAAGGTCGCTCAGGGCGCCGCGAGTCGCAAGAGCGCCCGGATCGTGTTGAGGTTGCGGCCCGTGCCCTCGCCGGCGAGCGGGATCTTGAGCTTCGAGCGGCCCATCCCGTCGGGGAAATGGATGAACCGTTCGCGCCCGTCGAGGTGCAGCCGTTCGCGCCCGGGGATCTTCACGGCCTTGAGCGCGTCGCGCGGTGGGGGCGCGTCGAGCAGGACGATGAGCAGCTGCTTGGGATCCGCGTCCGGGAACGGATTGCGGGTCTCGATCGACGCCAGCTCCTCGACGCTGCGCAGCAGGACGGCGTGGCGCTTGCCCAGCCGCGCTTCGAGCGCGTCCTGCAGCGCCTGTTGGGCCCGCTTCGTCGAGAGCCTCGATTCGAAGACCACGTTGCCCGACTGGATGTAGGTGCGCACGTTGGCGAAGCCGAGCCCTTCGCAGAGCGCACGGAGTTCGGTCATCGGCAGCTTGCCGGTGCCACCGACGTTGATGGCGCGGAGGAGGGCGATGTGCGTGGGCATCGACCCTAGAATAGCGCGCCGCGGCGGCCTGCGCGCACCAGGAACGCCAAACGCCCCGCCTGCAATGCAGGGCGGGGCGTTCGGAAGCTCCGGCGACAGGACTCGAACCTGTGACCCGGTGATTAACAGTCACCTGCTCTACCAACTGAGCTACGCCGGAATAGACGCGAAAGATAAACGGGCGGGCGGCCTCCGTTCAAGTCTTGCCGGCACGCGAGGCCGACCGCGAATCTGGGCTCCGCGCACGGGCCGGCGCAACCTTGGGACGCCCACGCCGTATTCTTGCGCATGGTCCACTCCCTGAAAGTCGGCTTCGAGGCCCTCCGGGCCAACCCCTTGCGCACGATCCTCTCCACCCTCGGCGTCGTCATGGGTGTCGGGGCCATGGTCTCCGTCCTCGCACTCGGCGACGGCGTGGAGCGGTACGCACGCGAGGAAATCGAGCGTACCACGGACCTCCTCACGGTCGCGATCTCCCCGCGCACCTCGGACCAGGTCGATGGCATGTTCGTCGCGCGCGACGACGTGCACCGCTTCGGGCTGGATGACGTGACGTCGCTGCGGGCCGCGCTGCCGGCCGCCGCGTCGGTGCGGATCGCCGCGCGGGGCGGCGCGCTCGTGCGCCGCGATTCGTTGGCCGCGCCGCGCGGCTTCGAGATTCGCGCGGTCGCCGCGGAAGGCGATGCCGATGGCATCCCGACGCTCGCCGCCGGGCGCTGGCTGGCCGACGCCGACACGGCGGTCGTCGTGCTGTCGCACGGTGCGGCGGGCATCATCGCCGGCGACACGGCGCAGCCGTCGCGTGCGCTGGGCGCCTCCGTCGCGTTGCGAGGGCATTCGCATGCGGTGATCGGCGTCGCGGCGGCTCGCGAGGGCGAGCGCGCGCCGGTGGCCTACGTGCCCATCGGCGACGCGGCGCGGGCCCTCGGGCCGCGCGTCGGCGCGTCGTTGATCATCGGCGCCGCACGCATCGAGGACGTCGACTCACTGCGCCTCGGCGCCGAACGCTGGGCCGCCCAGCGACTCGGGGCAGGCTGGAGCGAGCGGGTGCAAGTGATCAACCGCCGCGACCGCGCTGAGCAGGCGGCGACGGGGATGCGGATCTTCAAGTTGCTGATGGCGGCCATCACCGGCGTCTCGTTGCTCGTCGGCGGCGTCGGGATCATGAACGTGCTGTTGGCGTCGGTGGCCGAGCGCACACGCGAAATCGGCATCCGGAAGGCGACCGGCGCCAAGGACCGCGACATCCTGACGCAGTTCCTGGCCGAGTCAGTGGCGATTACCGGCGCGGGCGCGCTGATCGGCGTGTTGCTCGGGCTCGCGGTGGCCTTCGCCACGGCGGCGGTGATGCGGATGCAGACGCAGGCGCCGATCGAAGCGGCGGTCACGCTGCCGACCGTTGGATTCGCCGTCGTGATTTCGGTGGTGATCGGCCTGGTGTTCGGGCTCTACCCGGCGCGCCGCGCGGCGCGGCTGTCGCCGATTGACGCGATTCGGCACGAGTGAGAAAATGACGGAAGACGGATGACGGAAGCTGTGGGCGTCCGTCATCCGTCTTCCGTCCAGTACTCAGCGCTTCTTCCGCGCCGCGATTGTCGCTGTCGCCGCAATTACGGCAGCGACCAACGCCGCGGCGGCGCGCTGCACGCGCTTGTCCTTCGCCGCCTTCGTGACGGCCGTCTTCGCGGACTTGAGCGCGCTGCGCGTCTTCTTCGCTGCGGACTTCTGCGTGGTCTTCGCGGTCTTCACCGCTGCCTTCACCTTCTTGCGGACCTCCCGCTTGGTGATTGCCATCGCGTCTCTCCGTAGGTGGGATTCGACGGTTATACCCCAAGCAGGGGCGATAAGTGCCGCGCCGTGTGCGATTCCTTCACGCGCGCGACCTGTTCCGGGGTGCCCATCGCGACGACGCGCCCGCCGCCGTCGCCGCCGTCGGGGCCCATATCGACGATCCAATCCGCGCGCTTGATCACGTCCAGATCGTGCTCGATGACGATCACCGTGTGCCCGTTGTCCACCAGCCGGTCGAGGACGGCGCAGAGCACTTCGACATCCCGCGGATGCAGGCCCGTGGTCGGTTCGTCGAGGATGTAGCACTTGCGGCCGCCCTTCTTCGCGGCGAAGGCCAGCTCGCGCGCGATCTTGAGCCGCTGCGACTCGCCGCCGCTGAGCGTCGTGGCGGGCTGGCCGAGCCGGAGGTAGCCCAAGCCCACCTGCTGGATCTGCCACAGCGCCTGCCCGAGCTTCTCCTCGCGCGGGAAGAAGCGGATCGCCTCGTCGACGGTCATCTCCAGCACGTCCGTGATGCGCTTGCCGAAGTACGTCACCTCCAGCACCTCGGGCTTGTAGCGCGAGCCGCCGCAGGTCTCGCAGGGCACGAAGACGTCGGCCATAAACACCATCTCGACTTCCAGCGCGCCGGCGCCCTCGCAAGTCTCGCAGCGGCCGCCGGCCACGTTGAACGAGAAGGTGCCCGCCGTGTAGCGCCGCTGCCGGGCGAGCGGCACCTCGGCGAAGATGCGGCGGATCTCGTCGAAGGCCTTCACGTAGGTGACGGGATTCGAGCGCGGCGACTTGCCGATCGGCTCCTGGTCCACGAGCACGACTTCGTCCAGCGCCTGCCAGCCGTCGAGCGTGTCGTACTCGCCGACCTTCTCGCCGAGGTGCTGGCGCGCCGTGTGCTCGCCGGTGAGCTGGCGCTCGAGCGCACGGAAGAGCACGTCGTGCACGAGCGTGCTCTTGCCGCTGCCGCTCACGCCGGTCACACAGGTGAGCGCGCCGAGGGGGATCTTCACCGCGACGTCGCGCAGGTTGTGCTCGCGCGCGCCGCTGAGCGCGAGCCACTGCGGCCCCGCGCGGCGGCGCTTGTCCGGCAGCGCGATCGTGCGTGCGCCGGTGAGGAATTGCCCGGTGAGGGGGCTGTCCGCCGCGCTGGACGTGGGGCCGCTGAATACCAACTGGCCGCCCTTCTCCCCGCTCGCGGGGCCGAGTTCGAGCATCCAGTCGCTCAGGCGAATGGCGTCGAGGTCGTGCTCCACCATCAGCACGGTGTTGCCGGTGTCGCGCAGGCGCTTGAGCAGGTCGAGCAATCGCCCGAGGTCGCGCGGATGCAGGCCGATGCTCGGTTCGTCGAGCACGTAGAGCGTGTCGACGAGGCGCGCGCCCAGCGAGTTGGCGAGGCCGATGCGCTGGGCTTCGCCGCCGGAGAGCGTGCGCGTCGCGCGGTCGAGCGAGAGATACGTGAGCCCGACGTCGCAGAGGAACGCGATGCGGTCGCGGGCCTCGCGCAGGATGTGTGCGGCGATCGCCGTCTCCTGCTCGGAGAGCTGCAGCGTGTCCACCCACGCTCGCAGCAGGCCCACGGGCATCGCCTGCACCTCGGCGATCGTCTTGCCGGCCACCGTCACGTGCAGCGCCTCGGGCTTGAGACGGGCGCCGTGGCAGCTCGCACAGGTCTGCGCCGTCTGGTACTGCCGCAGGAAGACGCGGATGTACTGCTTGTACTTCTTGGGCTCCAGCGCCTCGAGGAAGGGGAACATCCCCACGTAGCCCTTGGCCTTGCCGCGCAGGAGCTTCTCGCGCTGTGCGTCGGCGAGATCGCGCCAGGCGATGTCCATCGGGATCCCGCTGGCCTTGGCGAACTCGGCGAGTGCGCGGCGCTTGTTCTCGTAGCGCGGCTTGGTCCAGGGATCCAGCGCGCCCTCGGCCAGCGTGCGCTCGGGGTAGGGGACGATGAGCGTTTCGTCGTACTCCAGCGTGGCGCCGAAGCCGTTGCAGGTCTCGCAGGCGCCGCGCGGGTTGTTGAACGAGAAGAGCTGCGGCGAGGGTGCGGGTGCGACGTGGCCGTCGTTGGGGCAGCGGAAGGCGGTCGTGAAGCGCAGTGGAGCGGCGCCGACGGCCGTACTCGGCTCGGGCACCGGGTCCGTCGCGCTCGTCGCCGCACTCGCGACCGGCAGGACGACTGCGTCGCCGTCCCCCTCGCGAAATGCCGTCTCCAGCGCGTCGGTGAGCCGCGTGCGCTGCGCGGCGGACACCGCGAGCCGGTCGGTGACGACCAGCAATTCCCTGACCTTTGCGAGGTTCGGCTTGCTGCCGGTGATCTCGTCGAGGTGCAGCACCGCGCCGTCGGCGACGACGCGCAGGAAGCCCTTCGCGCGCAGGTGCTCGAGGATGCGGGCGTGCGTGAGCTTCGCCGAGCGGGCGAAGGGGAAGGTGACCATGAGGCGCGTGCCGTCAGGCCAGGCGAGGACCGCGTCGCAGGCCGACTCGGCGGAATCCGGCTTGAGCTGGCGGCCGCAGTGCGGGCAGATCGTGCGCCCCGCGCGCGCCCAGAGCAGCCGCAGGTAGTCGGTGATCTCCGTCGCCGTGCCGACCGTCGAGCGCGAGGTCCGCGTGGGGTTCTTCTGCTCGATCGCCACGGAGGGCGAGAGCCCGTCGATGCTGTCCACGTCCGGCTTCGGCATGCGCTCGAGGAACTGCCGCGCGTAGGCGGAGAGCGACTCGACGTAGCGGCGCTGGCCCTCGGCGTAGATGGTGTCGAAGGCGAGCGAGGACTTCCCCGAGCCCGAGGGCCCGGTGACCACGGTGATGGCGCGGCGGGGGAAGTCGACCGAGACGTCGCGCAGGTTGTGCTGGCGGGCGCCGCGGACGCGGATGCGGTCTTTCATCGGATGCGAATACTAAACTAGCTTCCGGCGTGACCGTTCCCGCCACGATCAGCCACGAAGAGGACGCGCTCGGCAAAGCCTTCGACGCGCGCCTGGCGCGACGGCTGCTCGCGCTGGTGCGCCCGTACCGCTGGCGCGTGGCGGGGGCGCTGGGCCTGCTCCTGACGGTCGGTGCGCTGCAGCTCGTCGGCCCGATGATGACCCGCCGCGTGATCGACGTGGCGATCCCCGCGAAGGACAGCGGCCTGATCGTGCAGTCGACGGTCATCCTGCTGCTGGCGCTGCTCGCGCAGGTCATCGGGGCCTATCTCGAGACCGTGGTGACCGGCACGCTGGGCCAGCGCGTGATGCACGACCTGCGCCGCACGGTCTTCGCGCAGCTGCAGCGGCTGCCGGTCACGTTCTTCGACCGCAATCCGGTGGGCCGGCTGGTCACGCGCGTGACGAACGACGTGGAGTCGCTCAACGAGCTGTTCACGAGCGGCGTGGTGGCCGGCATCGGCGACGTCTTCACGCTGGTGGCGATCTCCACGCTGATGTTCGTCGTGGATTGGCGCCTGGCGCTGGCGGCGTACCTCGTGGTGCCGGGCATCCTCTGGGTCTCGGCCGTGTTCCGGAAGCGTGTGCGCACGGAGTACCGCGAGATCCGCACCAAGCTCGCGCGCATCAATGCCTTCCTGCAGGAACGCATCGCGGGCATCCGCGTGGTGCAGCTGTTCGGCCGCGAGGCCGACGAGGCGGCGCGGTTCCGCGAGATCGACCGCAGCCACCTCGCCGCGCACCTGCGCAGCGTGACGGTGTACGCGCTGTACTTCCCGGCAATCGAGATCCTTACGACGGTCGCCCTGGCGGCGCTGATCATCGCCGCGGCGCCGCGCGTGGAGATGGGCGGGCTCACCGTCGGCACGCTGGCGGCCTTCCTACAGCTGGCGCGCCGCTTCTACCAACCGCTGCAGGACCTCAGCGACAAGTACAACACGCTGCAGCAGGCGATGGCGGCGAGCGAGCGCATCTTCAAGCTGCTCGACGAATCGCCCGAGGCGGGACGGATGACGGATGAGGGGAGCGGCAAGGCCTCCATCATCCGTCATCCGTCATCCGCAAAGAACGGCGTCACCGTCAGCTTCGAGGACGTCTGGTTCGCCTACGACCTCGCGCATCTCGCCAGCGGCGCGGCGGCGCCGTCCGAACCGGAGTGGGTGCTGCGCGGCGTCAGCTTCACGGTGCGCCCGGGCGAGACGCTGGCGCTGGTCGGCCACACGGGGGCGGGGAAGACCACCGTGATCAACCTCCTGCTGCGCTTCTACGAGCCGCAGCGCGGGCGCATCACGCTCGACGGCGTGGACATCCGCGAGCTGCCGCTCGACGAGCTGCGCCGTGCCGTCGGCTACGTGCAGCAGGACATCTTCCTCTTCGCTGACGACATCGCGACGAACATCCGGCTCTCGAACCCGTTGAGCGACGCCGAGGTCGCGGCGGCGGCGGCGCGCGTCGGCGCGGACCGCATCGTCGCGCGGCTGCCGGAGGGCTACGCGCAGCGGCTCGGCGAGCGCGGCAGCTCGCTGAGCGTGGGCGAGCGGCAGCTGCTCAGCTTCGCGCGGGCGATCGCCGCCGACCCCGCGTTGCTCCTGCTGGACGAGGCCACGAGCAGCGTCGACAGCGAGGTCGAGGCGCAGATCCAGCAGGGGCTCGACGTGCTGATGCAGGGCCGTACGACGATCGCCGTGGCGCATCGCCTGAGCACCATCACGCGCGCCACCGAGATCCTCGTCCTGCACCACGGCGAGGTGCGCGAGCGTGGCACACATCGTGCCCTTCTCGGGGCCGGCGGCCTGTATGCGCGGCTCTACCGTCTGCAAGTGGGCGAACTCGCCACGGCTTCGTGACGTCCGGGTCGCCGCGCTTGCCGAGGTTCCGGACGGTGCGGTAACTTTCGGCTCGGATGCCCTATCTGCAGCTCCAGGACCAACAGTTCCCGCTCCCGGCGGGTGATGCGACCGTCGGTGCCTTCGAAGGCGCGACGGTCCGTCTGCCTAGCGGTGACGCCACGGCCCGTGCCGTGGTCTCTGTGGGCGCCTCGGGCGTGGTGATCAAGCGCGGATCGGCCGATGCCGTGATCCTCGTGAACGGTGTGCAGCTGGGTCTCGAGCCGAGTCCGCTCCTGCACGGCGACCGCGTCGAGATCGCCGGCCACGAGCTGCGGCTCGGCGACGACCAGAAGGAGGGCAGCACGCAGTTCGTGTCCGCCTCCGACGTGGCGGCACTGGTCGCCAGCGCCAAGGGCGGCGCGGCGCCGAAGAAGCCGACCACCGCGACCGGCGGTCGACTCGTCTCGCTGGTGGACGGACGCGAGTACGCCGTGGCCGAAGGCGGTGTCACGTTCGGTCGCGAGGTCGGCAACGACATCGTGCTCTCGTCAAGCGAAGTGTCGCGCAAGCACGCGAGCATCGCGCCGGCGGCGAACGGCTACGTCCTCACCGATCATAGCACGAACGGCGTGTGGGTGAACGGCACGCGCGTCTCCGGCACCCAGCTGCTCGGGCGCGGCGATGTGCTCAAGATGGGGAGCGAGGAGTTCCGCTTCTACGCGGACGTCGCGAAGGCCGCGCCGGCTCCGGCTCCCGCGCCTGCGGCGGCTCCGGCACCTGCAGCGGCTCCCGCGCCTGCGGCCGCTCCCGCGCCTGCGGCCGCTCCCGCGCCTGCGGCC
>DAOMNV010000014.1:0-43565 GCA_035444005.1 Gemmatimonadaceae bacterium | reverse complement strand
CGTCGCTTCCACAGGAAGCGAGCGCGGCGGGGCCGAGGTGCTGCGGCTCCTGCCGCTCCTGCGCCGTCAGCGGCAGGGCCGCCGCGGCGAGGAGGGCGAGAAGCGAGTATCGCAAGTCGATCAGTTGCGGCCGGCGCCGATCGCGCGCACCGTGCCCTCGATCACGAGCGCCGTCAGCGACCACGCGCCGCGGTTCCAGCGGTACATCATTCCACCGCCCTGCGCCTTCTGCTCGAGGTGCGGGTTGCCCAGCGCCTGCGTCACGGCGCTGTAGCTGTCGCCGACGGTCACGCCGCCGACCGCACCGATCGCACGGTTCTCGATCACCATCGCCTTCACCGTGCCCTCGTCATCGAAGGCGATGGTCAGGCCGCGGGCCGGATAGCGCCACACGGCGCCGCCGGCTGCCGAGCCGCCTTCCGGCTCGCCAAGCGCCGCGACGACGCGCGAGCGCTGCGCACCGAACTCCACACCGGCGATGGCCGGCGGCGCGGTGTTGATGTTGGCCGTTGCCGGCGCAGCCGCCGGCGTGCCGCCGTTGGCCGCGACGATCTGCTGCGCCTCACGCGACCAGTTCGAGCGGCTGTCCATCTGCAGGTAGCGGTTGGCGTAACGCACCGCGGCGTCCTTGTCGCCCATCGCCGCGGCGACGCGCGCGAGGTTGAAGATCACCTGGCGCGGCACCTGGTTGCCCGCCGCCTGCTCGGCGCGCGTGAACGCGGCCCGGGCCTCGGCGTTGCGGTTGGCGAGGAACAGCACCACACCCTGGTTGTTGGCGACGAACGGATCGCGCGGCGCGCGTTCGGCCGCGAGGTTCGCCTTCTCGAGCGCGCCGGCCATCTCGCCGTCGTAGGCCTCGAGCACGGCCAGGTTCGCCAGCGAGTACGGATGCGCGTCGCGAGTGAAGACGCGCTGGAAGGCCTCACGGGCCGGACGGCGCGCGGCCACGCCCTGGTTGGGGTTCGAGCCGCGGATCGCGCCGATGAAGCGCGCATCGTAGGCCGGCATCGCCGGACGCACGCGCAGGTCGCTGGGATCGGCGCCGTTGAGCCACTGCTGCGCGAGCACCACCGCGCGGGCGTGGTTGGCGGCGGCCATCGTCGGGAAGGCCTCGAGCACGCGATCGAGCATCGCCAGCGCCGAGTCCGGCAGTTCGTTGGCTTCGATCAGGGCGATCGCGTCGTCGTAGTCACGCTGCAGCAGCTTGAGGCGGCCGCGCGCGATTTCCAGCTCGGCCACGCGCTCGGCGGCACGCGGGTGCCCGCCCAGCCAGGTGATCTGGTTGCGCCACTGACGGCTCTGGCGCTCGTCGCGGTCCATCGAGTCGAAGAGGTCGATCGCGTCCTGCACCTCGAAGCCGATGCGCAGGATGTACAGCGCGCCGGCGCGGTCGGCCTCGAGCTCCTGGTTGCGCTCGAAGCGCTGCGACGCCGTGATCACCGAGTCGCGCACGGCGGCGCTGACGTTGGCGGCCTGGCGCATCCGACGCTGCATCTCCTGCCGGCGGGCGACCGTCTGCGTCACGTTCTCCGTGTGGCCGAGTTCGAGGTGACCGAACTCGTGGCCGATCACCGCGGCGATGCAGCCGAGGTAGAGGCGACGCTGGCGCTCGGCGTTGCCTTCGGCCTTCGAGCGGCCGTAGCCGTCGCAATAGAGCGCGAGGCCGACGTTGATGAGCATCCCGCCGCCGGGGATCGCCGACGCGTTCAGCGACGAGTCCATCACGATTTCCCACTTGAGCGGGTGCGTGTCGTAGCCGACCGTGCGCTGCACGGCGTTGATGACGCCACCGATGTCCTGGCGACGCTGCGGGTCGGTGTCGCGGCCGAAGCGGCGCACGCGGTCCGCGATCACCGCATCGGCGATCTCACGGAGCTGCGACACCGTCATCATATTGTCGGCGTTTGACACGAGCTGCTGCTGCGCGGCGCCGAGCGACGGCAGTCCGGCAAGCAGCACCGCCAAGAAGGCGGCGGGACGGAAGAAGCGATGCATTGGAGAGGTGGTGAGGGTGGAGATGGGACGGATGGATGCGGATCGGATGGACATCAGGGTTGGACGGTGCGGATGACGACGCGGTCGAGCGACCAGCTCAGCGGTGCCGCCGTGCTCGTGCCGCGCGTGCGGTTGCCGGTGCCACCGAGCAGCGCGGAGAGTCCGCCGCCGCCTGCACCGCGCGTGGCGCTCTGCACGCCACGCCACTCGAAGGCCCAGGGCTCGATCACCTCGTCGCTGGCCAGCAGCAGGAAGGAGTCGACGCCGTAGGGTTCGCCCACGCCGAATCGGCTTTGCGGCCCGAGCGCGATCGTCGTCGGCCACTTGCCGTTGGGCGCGCGCTCGAAGGGGACGCGGTTCTCGACGTTGCCGCCCTGCGGGTAGAGCAGCGCCGAGTTGCCGTGCGAGTCGATGGCGAACACATAGATGCGGCGACGCTCGACCATCTCGGTGATGGCCGCGCTGTCGGCCACGAGCTCCACCTCGTACTGCTCGCCGCCGCGGAAGCTGCCCTCGCGCAGCAGCTGGCCGTCGCTGAGTCGACGGAACGCGAGGCGATACGGGAAGCTGCGGCCGCCCGGCGGGGCCTCGAGCAGGAACCACGAGCGCACGCGCGCCAACGTGAAGGCCTTGTCGGCGATCTGCCGCGCGATGGCCGCGTCACCCGCGCTCAGCGGATGCCAATCGGTGCGCAGCGGCAGCGGCGAGGTGTTGGCGATCGCCTGCGACGCCGAAGGCTGGACCAGCGCGTACTCGAGGCCGGCACCCGTCGCGCGGCCAACGAGCGCGTAGGTCGCGTTGCCAATCTCCGATGCGAGGGCCACGGAGCTGCCGGTCGGGAACGCCGCCTTCAGCGCGTCGGCGGTCGCCGTGGTCGGCGGGAGGTTCACGAAGAAGCGCACGGCCGGTGCATCGCCGCGCAGGCGCGCCAGGCGCTCACGCAGCAACTGCGGCGTGATCCGCCGCGGCAGCGCCATTGCCGCCGCGCCGCTGGGCTTGAGCTCCCAACCCGCCGTGCCCCACTGCATCACGACGAAGGGCAGCGAGTCGGTGGGCAGGCGCGAGAGGTCGTCCAGCCACTCGATGCCGTCCTCACCGCGCAGCTCGGCGGCGGAATCGGCGATCGCCTCAAGCTGGTCCGCGCTGGGAATGCCCGCCGGCAGGTACAGCGTGATGCCCGCGCTCGGCGCCGCCACCCAGCGCTCGAGCACGAAGAGATCGCCCGGCTGCACGCGCGCGGCGTCGCCGGCCGTGACGCGGCCACGCGTGCGGCTCACGCCGAGCACCGTGTCGACCGTGATGCGGATCGTCGAGTCGGCGTCGGTGGCCAGCTTGCGCAGCACCGCACCGGCGCGGATGCCGAGCGCCGGGCCGCCCTGCAGCTCAATGCCGTTCTCGTTGAGGCGGAGCACCGCCACCGACGTGCTGCCCTCGGTCGCCGCGGCGCCGCCGAAGATCGGGCGCTGCTGGCGGTCGAGCGCGGCGTCGAGCACCGGCTCCTGCGCGAGGCCGTCCATCTGCATCCGGGCGCGCATCCGGCGGAAGACGTTCACCGCCGATTCACCCGGCGCGACGTTGTTGAGCGTCTCGAGCAGCGCGACGGTGAACACGCCGCGCGGCTCGCCGTTGGCGCCCTCGCGCTCGAGCGCGCTCTGGTAGTCCTGCGCCGCCGAGATTACCAGCGCACCGCGACGGTCGGGCGAGGCATCCTGCCCCACGCCCGGATCGGCGGCATCGCGCTCGTCGATCGCCGCCCAGCGTTCCACCGCCTGCGAGAGCGCCCCGCGCGTGATCGAACCCGAATGGCAGCTATCGAAGATCAGCACCAGCTCCACGCCCTTGTCGAGAAAGGGATTGAAGAGCCGAGCGAGTTCCTTGTCGCGGATGTCGTAGGCGCCGATGTTGGCGTCGGCGACGACGATGGTTTGGTCGAGCTTGTTCGGCGACGGCGACAGCGAGTTGCGCCGCTGCGAGCCGTGCCCGGCATAGTAGAAGACCACGACGTCGCCGCGCTGCGACTGCGCCAGCGTCCGGGCGACCGCGGCCTCGATCTCGGCGCGCGTCGCCTGGCCGTCGGTGAGCAACGTCGTGTTGCCCGCCGGGAAGCCGAAGCGCGAGACCAAGAGGTCGCGCATCGCCGTCGCGTCGTTCACCGCGCCGTTGAGGGTCGTGATGCGGCGCGCGGTGGTGAACTGCGAGCCGCTGGCATCGGTCACCGCATCGTAACGGTTGATGCCGACGACGATCGCGCGACGCGTCTGGGCCTCGAGAGCGATCGGCAGCGCCGCGAACAGCGGCAGCAACAGCGTGCAGAGACGGATGGAGAACGACATCACTCGCATTGCGTGGCAGCGGAAGGTGAAAGGTCGACGTTGCCGCAGTGCTACACCGGCGGTTCCCGGAGGGTCATTGCGTGACAGGCATCACTGCCGCGAGGTGCGGTCCGTCGCCAAACTTCCGCACCCCGCGGCAAATCCAGGAACTCGTGGAACTCCTAGAAGAAGCGATGAATACAAGCGTCGCGCAACCGAGCAGCGTCACGTTCTGTTGCGCTTGGCGGGTGAACACTGCAACATCCACGCGTTCGCAGCGGGGTTGGTCGCTTTTCCGTCGGTACGGCCTTTCCCTGCGCCCACTCAAGATCGGAGTCCCGATGTCTGCTCGTCGCCATTTCCTGCCGATTGCCGTCGCTGCCGCCGTCGCGGCGCTGACGTTCCTGCCTGCCGCCTCCCAGGCCCAGGCGAAATCCGAGGAGCGCGCCACGCTCTCGCGGGGGGGAATGGCCGGCGAGGACGAGAACATCCGCATCGCCACCGGCACCAATGTCAGGGGAGAACCGGGCGAGCAGCCCCCCTCGGCGAAGGCACCCGCAGGCACGATGACCCGCGGCGCCAACGACTGCCGCGTGCACTTCGACAACCGCTCCAATCTCTTCATCGCCGCCTACGCGCAGGGCACTTACCGCGGAGAGCTCTCCCCCTGGGGCGACGTCTACACGTATGTGCTTGCCGGCGAAACGCGGCTCTACGCGCGCGCAGGCTTCACCGACGGCTCCGTCTCCACCTGGGGGCCGCGTCTGATCGACTGCCCGGCCGGCGGCAGTTACCAGTGGATGCTCTATCAATAGATGTGACAGGTCGGCACGAACCCTGACCTTTCCGCACTCACCGAGCCCAATGCGTTCCCTCCTCCGCACCTTCGCGCTGCTCGCCGTCGCCGTCGCCCTCGACGCGCTGCCGGCCTTCGCCCAGCAACCCGGCACCCGCGGCGTCATTCCGCAGCGCAACACCACGCAGCGCGTCGCCGGCAAGCGCCGCGCCCTGATCGTCGGCATCGACGAGTACCAGGACCAGCGCATCCCGCAACTGCGCTACGCCACCGTCGATGCGATGGCCTTCGTGGGCTGGCTGCGCTCGCCGGCCGCCGCGGCGAACATCGACACGATGGTCGTCCTGCTCAACCGCGACGCCACGCGCGAGCGCATCCTCGACACCTATCGGTCGATGGTCGAGCAGACGCAGGAGAACGACGAGCTCATCTTCTACTATGCCGGCCACGGCGGCGTGCGCGAAGTGCACAATGCGATGGAAGGCTACCTGATGCCGCACGACGCCGACTCGTCGAACATCGCACGCCGCGGCATCTCGCTCGACGACATCAACAAGGAAGTCAGCTACCTGCCGGGCCAGAGCCCGGTGCTGCTCATCCTCGACGCCTGCCGCTCCGGCAACCTGTTCAACTCCAACCAGATGAGCAGCGCCGCAGCGTCGCTCGGCCCCAACATCCGCCGCCTCGTCTCGAGCAGCGGAGCGCAGGACTCGCAGGAAGGCGATCAATGGGAAGGCCACGGTGCCTTCACGTACTTCCTGCTCAACGGTCTGTACGGGATGGCCGACGCCGACCGCAGCGGCAACGTGACGCTGGCCGAGCTCGGGCTCTGGGTCGTCGGGCAGGTCTCGATGGAGACCAACCAGGCGCAGATCCCCGAAGTGCAGCCCTTCGACCACAAGTGGGGCATCACCGACGTCGTGCCTGCACTGCGCGATTCCGTCGCGCGTCGCGTCGCGGCGCGCAGCGGCGGCGCCGGCGACGGGCCGACGCGTGGCACCGGTGCAGGCGCGGCCGCACCCGCGCGCCCCAGCGCGGGCCGTCCGTCACCCAGCGCGCCGCCGAGCGCAACGCCGATGCCGTCAGCTCCTCCGCCGCCGGCGCCTCGCCCGACGGCGCGTCGCGGCGGCGCCATCCGCGTCGGCGAGACGGTCAACGGCGAGCTCGCCGTGAGCTCGCCCACGCTCGGCGACTCCACGCGCTTCGATGCCTGGACCTTCAGCGGCCGCCGCGGCGACCGCGTGCAGATCACGATGCGCTCGTCAGCCTTCGATCCCTACCTGATCCTCTCGCGCAACGCCGGCGGCACGTACCAGAACGTGCGCCAGGACGATGACGGCGGCGGCGGCACCGACGCGCGCATCTCGCTCGAGCTGCCGGCCGACGGCGATTACACCATCGTCGCCAACGCCGTGCGCAAGGAAGCCGTCGGCGCGTACTCGCTGCAGCTGGAGAGCGTGCAGCGCGTGCAGGTCGCGTTCCGCGAGGTCGTGCAGGCCGCCGACCAGCACCCGCGCACGCAGGTCGGCGCGACCGTCAGCGGCCGCCTCACCCCGAACTCCGCGCTGCTCACCGACGGCTCGTCCTTCGACGCCTACACCTTCGAAGGCCAAGCCGGCCAGTCCATCGAAATCTCGATGGAGTCGACGGACTTCGACGCCTTCCTCGCGCTGGGCATCTACGGCAGCGATTCCGTGATCGCCCGCGACGACGACGGCGGCAACAACAGCGATGCGTTCATCGTCGCGCGTTTGCCGCGCACGGGCCGCTATGTGATCATCGCCAACTCCTATGGTCGCGACGCGGCCGGGGCCTACACGCTCGGCGTCCGAGCGGGCCTGCCGCTGGTCGCCACCAACGCGATCCTCGCGCGCGAGCCCGGCGCACAGCGCATCCGCATCGGCCAGACCGTCAACGGCGACCTGCGCCAAGTCACCGAGGCGATGCCGGACGCCTCGCCGTTCCAGGTCTGGTACTTCACGGGCCGTCGCGGACAGCGCGTGACCATCAATATGCGCGCCGCCGATTTCGACACCTACCTGCACCTCGGCATCGTCGGCACGAAGACGATGGTCGCCACCGATGACGACGGCGCGGGCGGCACGAACTCCCGCATCACCGCCACGCTGCCCGAGGACGGCACCTATGCGGTGATCGCCAACTCGCTGCGGCCCAACGGCCGCGGCCCGTACACCATCGAGCTGCGCGACGGCGCGACGGTGGATTGGCGCGCGATGACCAACCGCGACGTGCTCGCGGTGGCCGATTCGTTCCCGCGGCTCGCGATGGGCCGCAGCGTCAGCGGCGCGCTCGACGACCGCAGTCCCGTGCGCGCCGACGACACGCCCTTCCAGGGCTACACCTTCGACGGCCGTCGCGGCGAGACGGTGCAGATCGATATGGAAGCCGCCGGCTTCGACGCCTACCTCTCGGTGGGTCGCGCCGGCAGCGATTCCATCCTCGGCAACGACGACGACGGCGGCGAGGGCACGAACGCGCGCCTCACCGTCACGCTGCCGCAGGACGGTCGCTACGTCGTGATGGCCAACGCCATCGGCAAGGATGCCCGCGGCGCGTTCACGCTGCGGATGTCTGCCGGACGCGCCGCGAGCTCGATCGCGCAGATCCTCTCGGCACCGCCGGTCGCCGCGCGCCTCCTGCGTGCCGGCACGCCGGTGCAGGGTCGCCTCGGCGACGCCGACCCCGTGTTGATCGATCGCACCGCGTATCAGGCCTGGTACTACCAAGGCCGCGCCGGCGAGCAGCTCAGCATCACGATGCGCTCCAGTGACTTCGACGCGTTCCTGCATCTTGCGCTGCAGGGCGGCACCGCGACGATCAAGACCGACGACGACGGCGCCGGCGGCACCGATGCCAAGATCGAGGTCACGCTCGACCGCGACGGCACCTACGTCATCATCGCCAATGTGCTCTCCGCCGGCGGCAGCGGTGCGTACTCGCTGGAATTGACGAGCAGCGGCGCCGCGTCCAGCGGTGCCGCCGCGGCAAGCGGACTCGCGCCCTCGGGCGGCAAGGTCAGCACGATGCCCAACGCCGGCAGCTCGCGCCTGAGCCCGGCGGCCGTGCTCGCGATGCCCGCCTCGTCCAACGTCGTCCGCGTCGGGCAGACCGTCAGCGGCCAGTTCGGCGCGAACAGCCCCACGCTCTCCGACAACTCGCCCTTCGAGGCCTGGTACTTCACCGGGCGCGCGGGCGAGCGCATCACCATCACGATGCGGTCCTCGGCGTTCGACGCCTACCTGCACATCGGCCGCGTCGGCGACCAGCGGATGCTCGCCACCGACGATGACTCCGGCGGCAACACCGACGCCCAGTTGTCGTTTACGATCCCGACCGATGGGACGTATGTGATCGTCGCCAACACCTTCGCCGCCGGATCCAGCGGCGCGTACCGCCTCGAAGTGCAGGCCGCCCGCGGCGCCGACGACTCCGCCGGCGCCTCGACCAACCTTCGATAGTCCCCCTGCTGTTCCGCAGTATCACTCACCCCAATCCCCATCCCTATGATCAGCAAGACCAGCCGCACGCTCCTCGCCCTCGCCATCCTCGCCGTCGCACCGGCCGCGCTCGCGGCGCAGAAGGCCGCCGTCACGCTCGATACGCGCGGAATGATGATGAACGACGTCACCAGCGGCTTCGGCGCCGCCAATCGCGCGCCTAACGTCCGTCCGATCGCCGTCGGCGCCCGCCAGGGCTCCTCGCTCGACGACGCCGACGACGCGCTCGACTCCGGCCACCGCGTCGAGCTCTGGGCGATGCAGCTGCGCAACGGACAGAACGTGCGCATCACCGCCCGCTCGACTGCCTTCGACACGCAGATCGCACTGATCGATCCCGAGAACAGCGCCAACAACACCGCGAACGACGACTACGAGCAGGGCTCGACCGACTCGCGCATCACGTTCCGCGCGAGCCGCGACGGCGTGTTCGGCGTCCTCGTGGCGGCCTATGGCGCGGCCGAGCGCGGTGCGTACACGCTCGAGGTCATCGGCATTGACGGCGATGACGACAACAGCGCGCTCGCGCTGGTCCCGGTGGCCGTGAAGCGCATCCCGATGGCGAAGGTCTCCCGCTAACCGCCTCAGCACCCAATGTCGATCCTCTCCTCGCCCCTCGTGGGCACCCGCTCCCTGCGCCGGCTCGCCGGCGCGGGAGCCCTCGCGCTCGGCCTGCCGCTCTCGCTCGCCGCGCAACAAGACAGCAAGACCAGCGCCATCCCGCGCGTGATGGCCGCGGCCGAAGCCACCAACGCCCTGCGTGGCGGCGCGAACCCCTCCGTGCGTCCGCTCACCGTCGGCACGCGGCACGCGTCGTCACTCGATGCCAACGACCCCACGCTCGATGACGGCTCGCACGTCGAGCTCTGGGCGCTCGAGCTCCAGGCCGGCCAGCAGGTCACCGTGACGATGCGCTCCAGCGCCTTCGACACGATGCTCCTGATGATGCAGGTGGACAACACCTCGTACAACGCCGAGAACGACGACTTCGAGGAGGGATCGACCGACTCGCGGATCTCCTTCCGCGCGCCGGCCACGGGTGTGTATGCCTTCCTCGCGAATTCCTACGAGGGCGGCGCCCGCGGCAGCTACACGATCGAGGCGGTGGTCGGTGGCGGCCAGGCCGGTGGCCAGGGCGGCACGATGGACGAATTGATGGGCGGAGGCAGCAGCAACGCCCTGAACTACGGCCAGACCGTCAATGGCGAGCTCGCGGACTCCGACCGCACGCTCGACGACGGCTCGAAGTACGACGAGTACAGCTTCCAGGGCGCGGCCGGCGACCGCGTCGTCATCTCGATGACGAGCTCGGCCTTCGACACCTACCTCGCGCTGCTCAGCGCCGGCGGCCAGCGCGTCGCGCAGAACGACGACGCCACCGACGGCGACACCAACTCGCAGATCGTCTTCACGCTGCCCGCGGCGGGTCGCTACACGATCGTCGCGAACTCGTACGAGGCCGGTTCGTTCGGTTCCTACGCGCTGAAGCTCGAGAAGCGCTGAGCACCATCGGCGCTCGTCGGTGTACAGAGGGGGTCGGCGCACTGCGTCGGCCCCCTCTGGCCATCATCGGGGGGCCTGAAACCCGACGGCACATCCTATAGTAGATTACCTAGTCCAACCTCGACGGCCTGTCGGGGTGTCCAATCCCGTATGCCAACGATGCGACCGATCCGTACGCTCGTCCCGATCCTCGCCGCGCTGACCCTCTCGGCCTGCGCTCCGCGCGGCGGCGTCGCCACCGGCCCGACGCCGATGTCCGACGCCGAGCGCGTCCGCGCCGACTCGATTCGCCTGCCCTATACCGAGGCAGACATCACGTTTATGAGCGGGATGATCGGCCACCACGCGCAGGCCATCCTCATCTCGCGCTGGGCGCCGACGCACACGCAGGATCCCGAGTTGCGCACGTTGGCGAGCCGCATCATCAACGCCCAGACCGACGACATCACGCTGATGACCGGCTGGCTGCGCGACCGCGGCAAGCCCGTGCCCAGCGTCTCGCCGGAGGGCGTCTTCACGCCCGCGCCGCCGGATCCCAACGATCCGCACGCCGGGCACCAGATGGGCGGCCACGACCACTCGACGATGGCCGGGATGCTCTCGCCGGAACAGCTCGTCGAGCTCGACGCGGCGCGCGGCGAGGCCTTCGACCTCCTGTTTCTCCAGCGGATGATCGTGCATCACCGCGGCGCCATCACGATGGTCCGCGACCTCATCCGCGACGGCGGCGCGATCGACGAGGTCGTCTTCCGTTTCGCCTCCGACGTCGAGGTGGACCAGTCCACCGAGATCGCCCGAATGCTCCAGATGTTGCTCGAACGCGGCGGCTTGCCGCCCGAATGACCGTGCAGTTCCCCCAGCAGTACCACCAACAGCAGAGGGTACCGATGAAGCAGATGTTGCATCGGACCGCGCTGGCCTTCGCCGCGATTCTCGTCGCGGCCTGCGCCCAGCAGTCGGTCCAAACCAACCCGTCCACCGCTCAGCTACGCGGACCGACCGGCACGCGCTTCCAGAATGACGCGCGCGTCGGCCTCTCCGCCGGCCTCTTCGACGCCGCCGTCGCCACGAGCGGTATGCGAATGGTCGCCACGGCCCGCTCACCGGAAGGCTTCCTCGGCATCACCAATTCCGACCTCGCCTTCAGCGGCAACTACGTCGTCCAGGGCAACTATAACGGCCCGGTGATCTGGGACATCTCGAACCCGTCCAGCCCGCAGCTCGTCGCCGCGATCACCTGCCCGGCCTCGCAGAACGACGTCTCGGTCTACGGCAAGCTGATGTTCCTCTCGGCCGAGGCCTTCAACGGCCGCACCGACTGCGGCACGCAGGCCCCGACGGGCCAGTCGAACCCGCTGCGCTTCCGCGGCGTGCGCATCTTCGACATCTCCGACATCCGGAACCCGCGTCTCGTCGCCGGCGTGCAGACCTGCCGCGGCTCGCACACGCACACGGTCGTCGAGAACCCGCGCGATCGCGAGAACATCTACATCTACGTCTCGGGCTCGGCTGGCCTCCGTCCGGAGAGCGAGCTCGCGGGCTGCACCCAGGACGATCCCTCGGCGAACCCGAATTCGGCGCTGCTGAAGATCGAGGTCATCAAGGTGCCGCTCAACAACCCGTCCGCCGCGGCGATCGTCAACCGCGCCGACATCTTCACGGGCCTGCAGGCGCCGCCGCGGCACGGCGACACCGAGGCTGACCGCGTCGCCGCAGTGGCTCGCGCCGACTCGGTCCGTCGCGCCGGTGGCTTCGTCGCCGTCAACCCGACCAGCGGCTCGCCGATGGTGCTCGGCGGCGGCTTCGTGCGCACGCAGCTCGACTCCATCGTTCGCGCCCGCGGCGGTTCCGGCGCGCCGACGGCCGCCGACTCGGCCACGCTGCGCGACAACCTGCAGACCATCATCAACCGCGTCTTCGGCGGCAACACCGCCAACGCCGCGATCTCGCGCAACCAGCAGTGCCACGACATCACGGTCTACCCCGCCCTCGGCCTGGCCGGCGGCGCCTGCGAAGGCCACGGCATCCTGCTCGACATCTCGAATCCCGAGCGCCCGACGCGCATCGACGCCGTAGCGGACTCGAACTTCTCCTACTGGCACTCGGCCACCTTCTCCAACGACGGGTCGAAGATCCTCTTCTCCGACGAATGGGGCGGCGGCGGCGCGCCGAAGTGCCGTGCGACCGACAACTATGAGTGGGGCGCGAACGCGATCTTCCGTATCGAGAACCGGAAGATGGTCTTCGAAGGCTACTTCAAGATCCCGACCGTGCAGACGGCGCAGGAGAACTGTGTCGCCCACAACGGTTCGCTGGTGCCGGTGCCGGGCCGCGACATTATGGTGCAGGCCTGGTATCAGGGCGGCGTCTCGGTGTTCGACTGGACGAACCCGGCCAACCCGCAGGAGATCGCCTTCTTCGACCGTGGTCCGGTCAATGCCAACCGTCCGGAGATGGGCGGCGCCTGGTCGACCTACTGGTACAACGGCGTGATCGTCTCGTCCGAGATCGCCCGCGGCCTCGACGTGATGGAACTCACGCCGACGCAGTTCCTCACGCAGAACGAGATCGACGCGGCCAAGACGGTCCGCTTCAACGAGTTCAACGCGCAGGGACAGCCGCAGCTCAACTGGCCGCCGAGCTTCGCGCTCGCCAAGGCCTTCCTCGACCAGGCCGAGCGCAACAAGTGCCTCTCGACCTCGCGCGTCGCGGAAGTCCGCACGGCCATCTCGGCCGCCGAGCGCACGACCGGCACGGCGCGCCAGCAGGCCCTCCAGACGCTCGCCGGCTCGCTTGACCGCGATGCCAGCAACGCCTGCGACGACAACAAGAACCAGCAGCTGCAGCGCGCGCTCCAGCAGCTGGCCGGCGTGACGATCTCCTGATCGCCGACGGCAGCACGCACGAAGCCCCCGCGACTCCGGTCGCGGGGGCTTCGCTGCACGTGCGCGCTCGAATGCGACACCAAACGCCGCATCCGGCGGTAGTATCCCGCGAGACCTCCGTCCCCTCGAACCGAGGAACCCGCAATGCAGATCCGACTCCGCCGCTCGCAGACCGTACGGTTCGCCGTCGCGACGCTTCTCGCCCTCGCTCCGCTGGCGACGCTCGGCGCACAGGCCGCCGCGCTGAGCTTCGCGCAGTTGCTTGACCGACCGGTGGACGCCGCGCAGATGCTGCAGCCTGGCCAACCGCGCAGCGGCACGCTCGATGCCAACTCGCTGCGCCTCGAAGACAACAGCCGCGTGCAGCTCTGGTACTTCGAAGGCAAGAAGGGCGAACGCGCGCGCGTGGCGCAGCGCTCCGACGTGTTCGACACCTTCCTCGCGCTCGGTCTGCACGGCGCATCCAGCCCCGTCGCGGAGAACGACGACGATGGCGGCAGCACCAACTCCGAGATCGCGATCACGCTGCCGGAGGACGGCGTCTACGTCGTCATCGCGAATGCGTACTCCCCTGACGATCTCGGCGCCTACTCCGTCGCGCTCGAGCTCGCGCCGCCGGCGCCCGGAATGGGCGGGCCCGTCACCCCGCGGCGCTTGCTGCTGCGCGAACCGACGGAACTCAGCCGACTCGGCGTCAACCAGCGCTTCGGCTCGCAGCTGGATGCGCAGGACCTCAAGATGGATGACGGCACGCCCTTCGAGCTCTGGCACGTGACCCTCGGCGCCGGCGATACGCTCGAGGTCATCGTCGAGAGCTCGCAGTTCGCCCCCTTCCTGCACGTCGGGCGTCAGGGCAGCGAACTCGTGACGGCGCAGTCCGTGCACCCGAATCGCGCGGCCGTGCGTGTCGTGGTTTCCGAGGCTGGCGTCTACGCGATCATCGTCGGTGGCCAGACGGCAAGCAGCGCCGGCAGCTACGTGCTCGAGTTGAAGCGCTAAGGGGCGAGCACACAGATGGGCGCGCCGGGCTCTGCGCCTTCGGGCATCCCGCGCGCCTGGCCCAGGAACACGAAGCAGCGCTCCTCACGCCCCCCGAGTGTGGCATCGGCACCGAATGCCGACGAGTCGGCGTAGAGGATGCGCAGGTTCACGCCTGGCGTTGGCTCGTAGCTCCACGGCCCGAACGCCTCGGCGTAGCGACCGAAGTCCGCGAAGTACTCTTCCTGCACCGTCACCAGGCGTCGCAGGTCGTCGTCGAGCACTTCGACGAACACAGTCGCCTCGGCGACCCCGCGCATCCGAGGATCCGCGGCGACGATCACGATCGCCGTGAGCGGCAACGCGACCGCGAGCAACAGCGCGTACTCCACCCGGCCGCTGGACGCAGCCCTTGCCGACGCCGCATCGCGACCGGCGTCCACTGCGCCATCGGAACCCGCGGTCGCGCGCGCAATGCGCGCCACACGTCGCCGCACGCTGCGGTAGTAGAACCAGTCGCCCAGAAATCCGTGCAGCAGCACATAGAGCAGCGTCGGCACCGCGAAGCCCGCAAGCAACGAGACCCGCGCCGCGAACAGCGCACCGATCACGGGGAACAGGAGCGACAGCCAGACCAGGGCAAGGATCCGTCGCGAGAATCCCCAGAGCGGCGTGAGCGCCGCCTCGCTGTTCCAACGCAGCAGCGCGCCGCCCTGCGCCAACTCGGCGAACCGCGCGCGGTAGCGACGCGTCCAACCGGCACCGACGAGCGCGGCGTCGGCGTCAAGCGTCGCGCCGTGCGTCGGCCCGTGGTCCTGCGGTTCGCTCACGCTCACCGCCCACCCTCGCGGCAGGCAACTCGCTGCTCGCTGCGCGGCAGCATCGCATCAGCCTGCAGGCGCACCGACAGCTCGCAGGACATCGCGTCCGGGCCGCTCGTGCTCGCCGTCACGCGGAAGCCCGTGGAGTCCGCCTCACGGACGCGGACGTAGAGGTTGTAGCCGGTCCTCCACGGCAAGTCTTCGAGCGCCTCGGCATAGCGGCCGTGCTCGGCGAAATACCGCTGCTGCGCGCTGAGCAATGTCCCAAACTCGACTTGCATCGCGCGCTGCGTAAAGCTCTCGAGGCGAGGAGGCAGCACGCCGTGCAGTGCCTGCGGCGCCACGCCGAGCAAGGTGACGACGGTGAGCGCAGTCGCTGCCAACCCGACAAACAGCGACTCCTGCAGCTCGCCCCGCGGCCGCCACACCGTCAGTGCCCGCCCGAAAGCAGCGTCGCTGCGGCCGAGAGCGCGAAGCCGAGCGCGCAGGCCACGAGCTGCGGCCGCGGCAGGTCCCAGGTCTTCTGCGCCTTCAGCTGCGAGAGCATCACCGCGCTGCCGACGAACAGGAACGAGCCCGCCGCCACCGGCACCACGACCTCCGCGGCGTGCGCGGTCTCCTCGCCGAACCACAGCGTCAGCGCCGCGCCGGCGAAGGCCAGCAGGCCGCTGACCACCGCGTAGCCCACCGCGCGCCGCGGCCGCGTGCCGTAGTGCACGAACACGCCGAAGGTCCCGACCTCGCGCGGCAGCTCGTGCGCCAACATCGCGATCGCCGTCGCGACACCGGGCCCGGTGCCCGCGAGGAACGCTGCCGCGATCAACGCGCCGTCCACGAAGTTGTGCACGGCATCGGCGCCGAAGCTCACGGCCACCATCGCCGGATCGTCGAAGGCGCTCAACGCCGGCTCGCGCGGCGCCGCCTCGTGCGCCGTGTGCTGCACGCGATGCAGCCAGCGCTCGACCACGTACGAGCCGATCACGCCCGCCGCCACCGACAGCGCCACGAAGCCAACCGAAGGATGCCGCTCGTAGGCCTCCGGCAGCAGATGGAACACCGCCGCCCCGAGCAGCGCGCCGGCTCCGAAGCTCACCAGCCGCGGCAAGAGGCGGCCCAAGGTGCGCCCGGTGCTCGCCAGCACGGCGAGCACGAGCAGCGGCACGCCGGTCACGGCCAGCAGGCTGGTGAAGGTGGGGATCCAAGGGGTCACGTGGGGAACATACCGACGGAGTAAAGGGGCCGCCTCCCGCCGAGGGGCCATCGGGAGGCGTCGCGACGGGACCGCCGCCGCTGGCGGCAACAATCCCGGCCGTTTGGGAGTAGTTTCTGACAGCCCCGTTCCCGCGAGTCCGCCCGATGCTCCTCGATCTCCGCTACGTCCTGCGCAGCCTGATCCGCGCCCCCGGCTTCGCCATCGCCGTCGTCCTCACCCTCGGCCTCGGCATCGGCGCCAACACGGCGATCTTCTCCGTCGTCCGTGGCGTCCTCCTCAAGCCCCTGCCGCACCGCGACGGCGACCGCCTGCTCTACCTGCGGCATTCCGTGGCCGCGACTGGCGACGACATCGCCTTCTCCGTCCCCGAGATCAACGATTTCCGCCGCGAGTCGCGCACGCTCGCGCAGATCGCCGAGTACTCGCCGCTCACGCTCAACTTCGTCGACGAGAACGCCGCCTCGCAGATCGACGTCGGCCTCGTCACCGGCAACTACCTCAGCGTGATGGGCCTCGCGCCCGTGATGGGCCGCTCGTTCACCGAAGGCGACGACGGGGCCGGGGCGGCGCCGGTCATTATGCTCACCGACGGCTACTGGCGGAGCTACTTCGGCGCCGACCCGAACGTCGTCGGCCGCACGCTGCGCATCGGCGGCCGCAACGTCGAGGTCATCGGCGTCCTGCAGCCAGCGCCGTTCTTCCCCGGCCGCTTCGATGCCCTGATGAATATGAGCATCAGCGAGCACCACGTGAGCGCGCTGATGCAGGACGGCCGCACGCACCGGATGACGGAGGTCATCGCGCGGATGAACCCCGACGCCTCGCTCGAGCAGGCCCGCCAGGACGTCGCGAGCATCACGGCCCGCCAGCACGAGCTCTATCCCGAGATGTACGACAGGGCCTCGGGCTATGGCGTCAGCGTCACGCCGTTCAAGGAGATTCTCGGCAGCGACGCCCGCCTCACGCTCTTCCTGCTGGTCGGCGTCGCCGCCTTCGTGCTCGTCATCGCCTGCGCCAACGTCGCCAACCTCGCGCTGATGCGCGGGGTGCGGCGCGAGCACGAACTCACCCTGCGCGCCGCCCTCGGCGCCGGCACCGAGCGCATCCGTCGTCTGTTGATCGCCGAGAACGTCGTCCTCGCGCTCAGCGGGGCCGTACTCGGCATCGGCATCGCCTTCGCCGGCGTCGGGATGCTCGCCGCCATCACCGCGCGCGTCAGCCCCCGCGCCGACGAGATCGCCGTCGACGGCGTCGTCCTCGCCTTCACCCTCGGGCTCTCGCTCGTCGTCGCGCTCATCCTTTCCTTCGTGCCGCGCATCGACGACGACAACGCCCTCGCTGCGGGGCTCCAGGCCGGCACCACGAAGTCCACCGGCGGCGTGCGCCGTCGCCGCTTGCAGCAGGCCTTGGTGGTCACGCAGGTCGCCGTGACGGTCATCCTGCTCACCGGCACCGGCCTGCTCGTGCGCTCGATGCAGCGCCTCGCCGCTGTCGATCCGGGCCTCAACACGCACAACGTGCTGACGATGGAAGTGCCGTTCGACTTCACGGCGGACGATCCCGTCATCACCAGGCAGCGCCACACGCAGATGGTGACCGAACTCGACGCACTGCCGCAGGTGGAGGTCGTCGGGATGGGCAGCACCACGCCGCTGCGTCGCGCGGGGTTCCAACTCGAGCTGAAGGTGGAGGGCCGCCCGCAGAATCCCGGTGAGCCGATTCCCACCGCCGAGTATCGCACCGCAGACCCAACCTACTTCCGCGCCTCAGGCATCCGGCTCATCGAAGGCCGCGAACTGCAGACGACGGATCGCGCGGAGTCGGAGAAGGTGGTCGTCATCAACCAGACGCTCGCCACGCGCCTCTGGCCCGACCAAAGCGCGGTCGGGCGCCGGCTCGCCTGGACCGGCGACGTCCTGCGTTTTATCGGGATGGCGGAGAACGAATACCGTACGGTCGTCGGCGTCGTGGCGGACACCAAGGACGGCGGGCTCGATGCCGCGCCTATCGGCGCGGTGTTCCTGCCCACCGAACAGTCCACCTTCCCGGCAGGCACGATCGTGCTGCGCGCCAACGTGGATCCGTCCTCGCTCGCGCCCACGGCCCGCGAAATCGTCCGCTCCATCGCCCCCGCGCAGCCGATCGAGAACGTCCTGCCGCTCGATGCCATCCGCGACGAGAGCATCGGCCCGCGCCGTTTGAACGCGCTGCTCGTCGGCAGCTTCGGCCTGCTCGCGCTGGTCATCGCCACGATCGGCATCGCCGCGGTCCTCGCGTTCTCCGTCACGGCCCGCACCAACGAGATCGGCATCCGGATGTCCCTCGGCGCCGCGCCCGGCCGCGTGCAGCGGATGATCCTCGGCGAGGGCGGCACGCTGCTCGGCATCGGGCTCGCGCTGGGCGTGGGCGGTTCCCTCGCTCTCTCGCGACTGATGCAGGGCCTGCTCTTCGGCGTGACGCCGTACGATCCCGTCACGCTGGCGCTGGTCGCGGCGGGCGTCGCGGCGATCGGCCTCGCCGCCTGCTGGCTCCCCGCCCTGCGCGCCAGTCGCATCCAACCCAACGAGGCACTTCGCGCGGGCTGACGCGGTTCATCAAGGGCCACCGCCACCCCACGTGCTGCACACCCTTCGCGTCCTGCTGGCCCTCGGGCCCTTCGTCGTCTCCCTGCTCCGCGACCAGCGCCGCTGGCTCTGGTTCGGCGCGCCGCTCGCGCGCTCGCCGGAGTTCCACGCGCGGCGCGCCCGCGCGCTCGTCGCCCGCATCGCCACGCTCGGCCCCACCTTCGTGAAGCTCGCGCAGGTCTTCTCCGCCCGCGCCGACCTCATCCCAGAACCGTACCTCACGCAGCTCGGCACGCTCACCGATCGCGTGCCGCCGATTCCCTGGCGCGAGGTCGAGCGCGAACTGCAGGAGGCCTACGGCGAGGCGCCCGAGCGCAGCTTCTCGCACATCGACCGCACGCCGATCGCCGCCGCGTCGCTCGGCCAGGTGCACCGCGCGACGTGGCGCGGGCGCGACGTCGCCGTGAAGGTCCTTCGCCCCGGCGTCGAACACACCGTCGCGCGCGACCTGCGCTCGGCGCGCGCCATCACCGCTTGGGCGGCTCGCCGCTGGCCCGTACCGCACGTGCTCGGCGTCCAAGCGCTCGTCGAGGAGTTCGCCACGCGCATCGCCGAGGAGATGGACTACCGGCTCGAAGCCGAGTACGCGACGGAAGTGCGCGCGAACTTCCGCGGCAACCCACGCATCGTCGTGCCCAAGGTGATGCACGAGATGACGCGCCGTCGCGTGCTCGTGCTCGAGTACATCGAGGGCCGGCGCGTCGATCGCCTGCCCGCCGGCTCCATCGACGCCCAGCGGCTCGCCGCGCTGGTGATGGAGGTCTACGTGCAGATGATGCTCGTCGACGGTCTCTTCCACGCCGACCCGCACGCCGGCAACCTCCTCGTCACCGCCGACGGCCGCCTCGTGCTGCTCGATTTCGGGATGATGGTGCACGTGCCGCAGGAGACGCGCCTCGCGCTCATTCGCACCGTCTTCGCCTCCATCCGCCGCGATCCCGTCGCCGTCGCCGACGGCTTCACCGCGCTCGGCCTCGTCGCCCCCGGTGCCGACCCGGCCGAGATCCGCCGACTCGCCGGCATCCTCGTCGAACTCAGCGTCAAGCGCACCACCACGCAGCAGCGCATCGACACGATGCTCGCCGACCGCGTGATGGCCTCGCTCTACGACTTTCCCGTCATCCTTCCGCGCGACCTCGTGTACTTCGCGCGCACTGCCGCGCTCATCGAGGGCATCGGCACGCGCTACGATCCGTACTTCAACGCGATCCAGGTCGGCACACCGCTGGTGATGCGGATGCGCAGCCGCATCCTCGGTTCCCTTGGCCAGGAAGCCGAGCCGAGCGTCGAAGAGTACGCGGCGATGGCGGGTTGGGCCGTGGGGCGCGCCTGGCGGCGCGTGCGCGACGTGCTTGAGCCTTGGGTCAGCGACCGCCGCCGAAGCTCCACACGAAGTTGAGCATCGGCAGGCAGCAGGCCCCCTCGGTGCCGGTCAGCCCACCCAAGGCGAAGTCCGCCGAGAGACGGTCCCCGATGAACCGCACACCGCCGCTCATCAGACCCGTCACGCCGGGATTCACGGCGAACCAGTTCTCCGTGATCAGCTTCACGCGGCGCGAGATGCGGCGTTCGCCACCGAGCATAAACACCGGCTCGTTGCTCGTCGCGATCTCGTCCTCGACATCCGCGTAGAACCAGCCGGCGCCGAAACTCAGCGCGTTGTCGCGGCTGCCGTAGGTACCGACGCCGTACACGATGCCGAGACTGCCTTCGTTGAAGTAGTCCGTGGAGAACATCGACAGCGTGCCCGCAGAGAAGCTGAGCCGCTCACTGTCGTAGAGCGCGATCTTCGGCGCCAAGTAGAAGACCTTGCCGATGCCACCGGGGATGATCGGCGTGCCGCCCGCCAGCGTGATGCGGTCCGTGATGCCGTAGCCGACGAACGGGAAGAACAGCCAGTAGCTCGAGACGTAGCCCTCACCCTTCGGCAACGGACGTCCCGTAGACGTGAAGAACAGACGGGTGACGTTGTTGTCGTCAGGCCACACCTCACCGCCCGCACGCGGCACCACGCGCCGCATCCCGGCGATCTGCGCCCGAGGGATCTCCACGCGCGTGCCCGCGGCCGTCACGATCACGACCAGCGTCTCGCTCTCCACCTCGAGGCGCCCTACGACCACGCTGCCGTCGCGGAGTCGAACCTCCGTCACGCTATCGGCTTGCGTCGCGGGCGGTGTCGCCTGCGCCACGGCGACCACCGGCAACATCGCGACCAACAGCACGCCCAGCACCCCGATCAGCTTGCGCATCGACCGCTCCGTGGATGATGTCCGAGCCGCGCTCAGTCGCCGCGCGACGAGAATCCGTTGAACCGCGCCCAATATTCGCCCGTGAGCTGACCGCCAGCCAGCAGGACGTACCCGCCAAACTGCGCCGCGGTCGCACAGGCGTGGTTCGGCAGGATCCGCAGCCGCGTCCCCACGGGGAAGGCGGAAAGGTCCCAGGTCCCGCCGTCGCGCCGCGCGATGATCCCGTGCTCCTGGTTCGCCCCCGACATCACCAAATCGCCGAGCACGCATCCGTCCGCGTCGCAGACGACGCCGTAGCCCTGGTCCACGGCCTGTGCCGCCGTCCCGCGATCCCGCGAGACCGCCATCCACCCGCCGTCGGTGATCAGCCAGCCCTTCGCCGCCTGATGCCCGATCACCGTCACCAGCACGCTGATCGCGATGTCGTCCACCGCGCAGACGCCGAGCCCGGCCATCACGAGGTCGTGGAACATATAGACGCCCGCCCGCACCTCGGTGACACCCGCGAGGTCGTCGGCGAACTGCGCCGTCGGCGTCGACCCCACGCTCACCACCGGCGCGGCGAATCCCGCCACGCGCAGCCGCAGCGCGGCGTGCACCGCTGCGTCGCGCTCCTGCGCGGCCATCGCACGCTTCGACTCGGCGCTCACGCAGTGGTACGACTCGCCCGCGTGCGTCATCACGCCGCGCAGATCCTCGCCAAGGATCGCCGCGATCTCCAGCAGCAGCGCCGACTCCGGCGCCACGCCGGCCCGATGGCCGTCGCTGTCGATCTCGATGAGCGTCGGCACGCCGCGGCCCGTCGCCGCGCGATGCGCCGCCACCGCCTGCGCCGCGGCGATGGAGTCGAGAATGATCGTGAGCTGTGCGCCGCGCGCCTGCAACACCGCCACGTCGGCCAGCTTCTGCGGTGCGATGCCCACGGCGTAGAGGATGTCGCGGATGCCGCCGTCGAGGCAGGCCGCCGCCTCGCGCAGCGTCGATACCGTCACCCCGCCGGGTTGTCCCTCGATCGCGCGGCGGATCAGCGGAAGGCACTTGGCCGTCTTCACGTGCGGTCGCAGCGGCACGCCGAGCGCGCGGAGATGCGTGGCCAGCCGTGCGTGGTTCGCCGCGAAACGGTCGATATCCAGCAAGAGGCTCGGCGTCGTCGGATGCGTGTGGGCGGGAGTCACGCGCAGAAGCTAGCATTGGCACCGACGGGACGCCCACACCGCCCGCCGATGTGACGCCGGTGTCCAGCCCTGCAGTCTCTGGGATTCCGCCGATTTGTCCCCTCCACCCCCCCGCCATATGCAGATGCTGCAAGTGCTCCCCGTCTTGGGCATCCTCGCGCTCGCACCGTCGCTGACGGCGCAATCCGCGACTGGCGCCCCGCAGACCCGCGTGCCCACGGCCGCGGACTCTGCCCTCCTCCGCGCCCTCGACCTGCCCCGCGTGATGCAGCGCGCGCGCGAAGCCGGCATCCCCGACTCCTCCATCCGCGGCGTGATGGAGCGGATGCGGCAGCGCGGCGTGCCCGCGGAAGACGCCTCCGCCGCCGTCGAGATGGAAGTCGAGACCGTCGAGCGCGGCGGTGACCGCGACAACTTCGGCGCCTTCGTCCGCTCGCAGGTCGAGAGCGGTGTGCGCGGCCGCGACCTCGCGGCGGCCATCCGCGCCGAACGCCAGCGCCGCGGGATGGCGCCGGAAGGCCGTGGCGGTCGCCCAGAGACTGCCGGCCCGCCGGCTGGTCGCGGCGGACGCCCCGACAGCACGGCCCGTCCGGAAGTCCGCGGCAATCGTCCCGCGGCAGGCGGCCCCGCCCGCCCGCGTCCCGACTCCACCGACAAGGCCCCCACGCGAGGAAAGCGCCCGTGAAGCGATTCATCATACTGAGCGCGCTCGCGCTCGCCGCCTGCGGCGGTTCATCGTCCGAGACCGTCGAGGTCGCGTCCGCGCCGGTCTCGCCCGACGTCACCCTCGCCCTGACGGTCGCCGAGGGCATCCAGGCCGCGCCGGCGATGGCCGATTCGATCCTCCAGGCCAACGGGCTCACGCGAGCCGGCTTCGACTCCCTACTGTATAAGATCGCCGCCGACTCTGCGCTGTCCGCGCAGTACGGCGCGGGGCGGCGCTGAGCGGCAGCGGATTTCGCCGGCCGGCACCACGAACGAGCCTTAGTCGGAACGAGAGAGGGGAGCGGAATCCAGACTATTCCGCTCCCCTCTCTTGCGGGGCCCTCTATAGAGCGGTTAGACTCCAAGTGTAAGCGATGAGAACTATTCTCATCCGGCTTCTGACACTCCGTTCACCCGACGATGACCGCCTCCGCGCGTACGCTTCCCGGCTGCAGCTGCCCGCTCCTCGACTCCGAGGCCGGGCGCCCCGCGACCGTGCTCGCCATCGCCTGCGGCGAGCAGGATGCCTGCCGCCTCCGTGCGATGGGTGTCTACGAAGGCGCGACGGTCTCCGTGATCAACAAGCGGCACTGCCTGCTCGTGGACGTCCGCGGCACGCGGCTCGCCCTCGGCACCGACTTGGCACAGGGCATCACCGTCCAGCCGCAAGACCGCGCGGCGTCCTGACGTGGCCGCGAGCGAGACTTCGGCGCCGCGCGAGTCCACCGAGACCCTGCGCGTCGCCCTCATCGGCAACCCGAACACCGGCAAGACCACGCTCTTCAACGCGCTGACGGGACTCCGCCAGCGCGTCGCGAACTTCGCCGGCGTCACCGTCGAACGCGTCGAAGGCTCGGCTACCCTCGCCGACGGCCGCCGCGCCACCATCCTCGACCTCCCGGGCTCCTACTCGCTCTCGGCCGGATCGCCCGACGAGCAGATCGCCCTCGAAGTCCTGCTCGGCCGCGACGACGCGCACTACCGCCCGCACGTCGTCTGCGTCGTCGCCGATGCCTCGCACCTCGAGCGCAATCTCTACCTCGCCTCGCAGGTCATCGAGCTCGGCTTGCCGGTCGTGATCGCGCTCAATCAGTTCGACGTCGCCGAAGCGCAGGGAATGCGCATCGACGTCCCCGCGCTGATCCACGAGCTGGGCGTGCCGGTGATCCCCACCGTCGCGCACCGCGGCGAAGGACTCGACCCGCTGCGCCGCGCGCTGGTCACCGCGGTGTCCCTGCCCGCCCCGATGCGCCGCTTCGCGCTGCCACCCGACGTGGATGTGGTACTCGCGCCGCTACAGGGCCTGCTCGAGCGCGGCGGTATCAACTACGCCGCCGCCGGGATGGAAGCGCTGCGCCTGCTCGGCGTGCGCCGTGACGAGCCGCATCTCGTGCACGTCGAAGGTCTCACGCAGAAGCTCGACGCCGCGCGCAAGGCCATCGTCGACGCCGGTTACGTGCCGGAGCGCCTCGAATCCGAACTGCGCTACACCTGGATCGGCGGCGTGCTCTCGCGCTGCGTGCAGCGTGTGGAGCGCACCGGCGGCTCGCTCAGCGACCGCATCGACGCCGTGCTGCTGCACCGCGTCGGTGGCCCGCTGATCTTCCTCGCCGTGATGGCGCTCGTCTTCCAGAGCGTCTTCACCTGGGCCGCGCCGGTGCAGGATCTCTTCGAGGCTGCCGCCGTCGGGCTGGGCACCTGGGTCGGCAGCTTCCTGCCCGAGGGCGACTTCCAGTCGCTGGTCGTCGACGGCGTCTTCGCCGGCGTCGGCAGCGTCATCGTCTTCGTCCCGCAGATCGCCATCCTCTTCGCCTTCATCGGCCTGCTCGAGCAGACCGGCTATATGGCGCGCGCCGCGTACCTGATGGACCGCGTGATGCGACGCGTCGGCCTGCACGGCAAGAGCTTCATCCCGATGCTCTCCGGTTACGCCTGTGCCGTGCCTGGCATTATGGCCACGCGCACCATCGACGATCCCAAGGACCGCCTCGCGACCATTATGGTCGTGCCGCTGATGTCCTGCTCGGCGCGGCTCCCCGTGTACACGCTGCTCATCGGCGCCTTCGTGCCGGCGCTTCCGCTCTTGCCCGGGCTCAACCTCCAGGGCGTGACGATGCTCGTGATGTACCTGCTCGGCACCGTCGCCGCGCTGGTCATCGCCTTCGCCTTCCGCCGCACGCTGCTCAAGGGCCCGGTGCGCCCGATGCTGCTCGAGTTGCCCGGCTATCGCTGGCCGTCGCTGGGTTCGCTGCTGCTCTCGGTGTGGCAGCGCTGCGCCGTCTTCCTCCAGCGCGCCGGTACGGTCATTCTCTCGCTGAGCATCATCCTCTGGGCGCTGGCCACGTATCCCAAGGCCAGCGTCGACGAGACGCTGCCCGAGACCGTGCAGCAGGAGCAGCAGCTCGCGCACTCGGTGCTCGGCCGCTTCGGCCACGCCGTCGAGCCCGTCGTCGCGCCGCTCGGCTACGACTGGAAGATCGGAGTGAGCATCGTCGCGAGCTTCGCCGCGCGCGAGGTCTTCGTCTCCACGATGGGCACCATCTACGGCGTCGGCGGCGAGGACGAGGCGGCGCTCTCGGAGCGCCTGCTCGCCGAGCGCCGCCCGGACGGCTCGCCGCGCTACACGCCGCTGATCGCCGTAGGCCTGATGGTGTTCTACGTGTTCGCGCTGATGTGCATCAGCACCGTCGCCATCACCGTGCGCGAGGCCGGCGGCGGCGCCATCGGCTGGCGATGGGCGGCCATCCAGTTCGGCTATATGTTCGTGCTCGCGTACGCCGCGGCCTATGCCGTCGTGGTCGCCGGCCGCGCGATGGGCTTCGCCGGATGAGCGCGGACACGCTGCTCGTCGCGGCCATCGTCTTCGGCGCCGTCGGCTTCCTGCTGCGCCGCGCCTGGCGCACGCGGAAGTCCGGCCACGGCGGCGGGGCTGGCTGCGACAACTGCGGGCACTGATATTGCGCGGATGCGCGCCGAACTCCTCGCACGCCTCCGCGAAGTCCTGAGCGCCGTCACCCCGCTGCTCGCCACGGTCGTCGTGCTGCAGCTCACGATCGTGCGCGCGCCGGCCGCGCTCTTCGTCCAGTTCCTCGTCGGCACCGTCTTCGCCATCGCCGGGATGGTGCTGCTGTTCACCGGCGTGGACCTCGGCATCCTCAAGATGGGCCGCTTCATCGGCGCCGAGCTGCCGCTGCGGCGCTCGATGCCGCTCATCCTCGGCGTGGCCTTCGCCGTCGGCTTCGTGACGACGATCGCCGAACCCGACGTCCTCGTGCTGGGGGAACAGGTGCGCGCGGTGGCGCAGAACCCCACGCTCGCGGGCCCGCTCATCTACATCATTGCCGCCGGCGTCGGCCTGTTCTCCGCGCTCGGGCTGTATCGCATCGTGCGTGGCACGCCGCTGCGCATCTACGTCATCGCGATCTACGCCGTGATGCTGCTGCTCACGTTCCTCGCGCCACCCTCGTACATCCCGCTGGCCTATGACGCCGGCAGCGTGACCACCGGCGTGCTCACCGCCCCGGTGGTGATCGCCCTCGCCCTCGGCCTCAGCACCGTGCTCGCCCGGCGCGGCGGCGTCTCCGACGGCTTCGGCCTGCTCGGGCTCGCCTCCGTCGGGCCGATCATCGGGATCCTCCTCCTCGGCCTGCTGCAGCGATGATCTTCGAGTCGATCCTCCAGCAGGTCTTCGACGCCGCGCGCAGCGTGACGCTGGCCGTCTTGCCGCTGCTGACGCTCTTCCTGCTCTTCCAGGTGCTGCTGCTCGGTCTCCCGACGCGCGAGGTGAAGGACATCCTGCGCGGCACCGCCATCGCGGCGGCCGGCCTGTTCCTCTTCTTGATCGGCGTCAGCATCGGCTTCCTGCCCTTCGGCCACGCCATCGGACGCTCCCTCGGCGATCCCTCGCGCGTGTGGCTGCTCGTGCCCGTAGGCCTCGTACTCGGCTACGTGACCACGCTCGGCGAGCCCGCGGTGCGCATCCTCGCCCACGAGGTGGAGATCGCGTCGAACAACGCGCTGCCCCAGAAGGTCGTCACCCGCGCCATCTGCATCGGCGTGGCCGTGGCCGTCGGCCTCGGGCTCCTGCGCGTGGCCTTCGGCATTCCCCTGATCTGGATCGTGGGGCCCGGCTACGCGCTGGTGATGCTCATCGCCTGGCTCAGCGACCAGACCTTCGTCGCCGTGGCGCTCGATGCCGGCGGCGTGGCGACCGGCCCGCTCGCCAATACCTTCCTATTGGCTCTCGCGCTCGGGGCATCGGCCGTGGCCGGCGATGCCGACCCGCTGGTTTCCGGACTCGGACTCGTCGCACTCATTTCGCTCGCCCCCTTGGTCTCCGTGATGACGCTCGGCCTGCTGATGCGCGCCAAGCAGCCACGGTTGGAGGATTGATCCAATGCAGAAGATGTCCGTGATTGTCAGCATCGTGCGCAAAGGCTGGGGCAGCACGGTCCTCGAGGCCGCGATGGCCGCCGGCGCCCGCGGCAGCACGGTGCTGACCGGCCGCGGCGCCGGCATCAACGAGCAGGAGAAGATCTTCGGAATCTCCATCGAGCCCGAGAAGGAGATTATGCTCACGGTCGTCTACGACCATCAGGTCGAGGCCGTGATGGAGGCCGTCGTCGAGGCCGGCCACCTCAACGACACCGGACGCGGCATCGCCTTCGTGCTGCCCGTCAGCCAAGTCTCGGGAATCGCGCACTTTATGAAGGCGCCGCCCGCCGAGGGCTAGCCCGCGACTGCCGTCGCGGGGGCGACGGGCTAGATTGTTGGGATGACCAAGATCTTCGCCGAAGACCTCGCCCAGCGCGTCGGTACCCGCGCCATCCACGCCGGCCAGCGCCCCGATCCCACCAGCGGCGCCATTATGCCGCCGATCTACCAGACCTCCACCTACGCGCAGGAAGCGCTGGGGGTCAACAAGGGCTACGAGTACGCCCGCGGCAAGAATCCCACCCGCGAGGCGCTGGAGCGCAACGTCGCCGCACTCGAGGGCGCGCAGCACGGCTTCGCGTTCAGCTCGGGAATGGGCTGCCTCACCAGCACTATGCTGATGTTCAAGGCGGGCGACCACATCATCGTCGGCAGCAACGTCTATGGCGGCACCTACCGCCAGCTCGACAAGCTGTTCACGAACTTCGGCATCGAGATCTCGTGGATCGATATGCGCGACGTCCAGAAGGTGCAGGACGCCGTGAAGAAGAACACCCGCGCGATCTTCATCGAGACGCCGACCAATCCGCTGATGCAGCTCGCGGACATCAAGGCCATCTCGGACGTCGCCCACAAGGCCGGAGCCATCTCGATCGTCGACAACACCTTCGCCTCGCCGATCCTCCAGGCCCCGCTCACGCTCGGCGCCGACATCGTCTGGCACTCGAGCACCAAGTACCTGAACGGCCACTCCGACCTCCTAGGCGGCGTCGCCGTCACCAACAACGACGAGCTCGCGGCCAAGCTACAGTTCAATGCCAACTCCGCCGGCGCCGTCCCCGGCCCGATGGACGCTTGGCTCACCCTGCGTGGCACCAAGACGCTGGCCCTGCGCGTGAAGGCGCACGACGCCAACGGCCGCGCCGTCGCCGCCTGGTTCGCCAAGCGCCTCGGCGCCGAGCGCGTGTTCTATCCGGGCTTGGAGAGCCACCCGCAGCACGAGCTGGCCAAGCGCCAGATGAGCGGCTTCGGCGGGATGGTCTCGGTCGAGACCGGCTCCAAGGCCAACGCCAACACCGTCGTCACGCGCCTCAAGCTGTTCACGCTGGCTGAATCCCTCGGCGGCGTGGAATCGTTGGTATGTCAGCCGGCGGGGATGACGCACGCCTCGGTGGAACCGGCACGACGCGCGGAGATCGGCATCACGGACGGCCTGCTGCGCTTCTCCGTGGGCGTCGAAGACGTGGAAGACCTGCTCGCCGACCTCGAGCAGGCGTTCAAGGGGCTCTGAGTCCCTAAGGAGTTCACGATGGCGCGCACCGTACTCACCGACATCGCGTCCCAGACCTGGGAGCATCCCGCCGACCGCGCCGCGCTGGCGGCGATGCGGGCGCTGCCGGGCTTCGACACCGCGATCAACGCCTTCGCCAAGGCCTTCGGCGAGCGCGGCGTGCGCCATCTGTTCCTCGCCTCGGCCGTGCGCGTCGGGCCCACGCAGCGACCGCAGCTCGACGCGCTCTGGACTGAAGTCCTGCAGACGATGGACTGGCCGACGCGCCCGCAGCTCTACGTGACGCAGACGCCGACCATCAACGCCGGCGCCGTGGGCTTCGGCGAGCCCTTCGTCGTCATCAACTCCGCGGCCATCGAGCACCTCACGCGCGAGGAACTGCGCGTGATCCTCGCCCACGAGCTCGGCCACGTGATGAGCGGGCACGTCACGTATCGCACGATCGCCCAGATCATCCTGATGCTCGGAATGGGCAACCTGCCCTTCCTCGCCGGCGTCGCCATCCTGCCCTTCCAGCTCGCCCTGCTCGAGTGGTACCGCAAGAGCGAGCTCTCCTGCGACCGCGCCGCGCTGCTCGGCACCCAGGATCCCGACGTCGTCCTCACCAGCTTTATGAAGATGGCCGGCGGCCGCGAGTTCGGGGACACACTCGACCTCGAGGCGTTCAAGGAGCAGTCGCGCGAGTACGAGATGGACGACTCCGCCTGGGACACCGTGCTCAAGGCCATCAACACGGCGTTCCGCCAGCATCCGTTCTTCACCGTGCGCGCCGGCGAGCTGCAGCGTTGGATGGCTTCCGGCGACTACGCGAAGATCATCGCCGGTGAGTACACCAAGCGCGCGGACGTCAAGCGCGGCGAGGGGCTCGGCGACGACATCAAGAAGGGCGCGTCGTACTACGGAGACCAGGCCAAGGCCGCGGTGGACAAGCTCACCGACACGGCCAAGCGCGCCAAGGACGCCTTCACCGACGCGATGAAGGGCGGAGCGCGGTGAAGATCCTGATCGTCGGCGGGGGCGGGCGCGAACACGCGCTCGCTTGGAAGCTCAAGCAAGACAACCCCGCCGCCGAGATCCTCGCGGCTCCCGGCAATCCCGGCATCGCCGAACTCGGCCGCTGCATCAGCATCAAGGCCACGGACGTGGACGGCCTGCTCGCGCTCGCCGAGCGTGAGCAGGTCACGTTCACCGTCGTCGGGCCCGAAGCGCCGCTCTCGATCGGCATCGTGGACCGTTTCCGAGCCGCTGGCCGCGCGATCTTCGGTCCCACCGCCGCCGCCGCGCGCGTCGAGACGTCCAAGCGCTTCGCCAAGGAGTTGATGCTCAAGCACGGCATCCCCACGGCCAGCGCACGAACGTTCACCACGATCGCCGAGGCCAAGGCCGAGATCCATCGCCTCGGCGCTCCGGTCGTCGTGAAGGCCAGCGGCATCGCCGCGGGCAAGGGCGTCATCGTCGCGATGAGCGTCGCCGAAGCCGAGGCCGCGGTGGACGATATGCTCGACGCCAAGGTGTTTGGCGATGCCGGCGCCGAGGTCTTGATCGAGGAGTTTATGGAGGGCGAGGAGCTCTCCCTCTTCGCGCTCACCGATGGCACGCACGCGCTCACGATGCTCGGCGCGCAGGACCACAAGCGCGTCGGCGAGGGCGATACCGGCCCGAATACCGGCGGGATGGGCGCCTACCTGCCCGTCTCCACCTGCACGAGCGAACTCGTCGCGCGGGTGCGCGAGACGATCATCCTTCCGATGCTCGCGGCGATGCGCGCGGAGGGCTGCGCGTTCACCGGCCTGCTCTACGCGGGCTTGATGCTCACGAAGGACGGCCCGAAGGTCGTCGAGTTCAATTGTCGCTTCGGCGATCCCGAGACGCAGGCCGTGCTGCCGATGATGGCCTCGTCGCTGCTCGAGCCGATGCAGGCGATCGCGGAAGGCCACTCGATTGCGCCTCAGGCTGAGTTGAGCTGGAAGGATGGCGCGGCGATTACGACTGTCGTCGCCGCCGAGGGTTACCCCGGCACGGCGCGCAGTGGTGATGTCATCACGCTGCCACCCGCCGAGGCTGGCGTGACGGTGTTCCACGCTGGCACCGCGCGCAACGCGAATGGCGATCTGGTGACCGCTGGCGGCCGCGTGCTGGCAGTCACGGCAGTCGCGCCTACGCTCGCCGAGGCGCAGGAGAAGAGCCGCGAGTATGCCGAGCGCGTGCAGTTTGCGGGGCGGCAACTGCGGCGAGACATCGGCTGGCGCGAGCTCGCGCGCGCACGCTGAGCGTTCGTCGAGCGCGCGCGCTGTTGCAGCGCACGCGACGCCCGAGGAGGTCCGATGCCTGAGCTTCCCGAGACCGAGACTATCGCGCGGGATCTCGACGCGGCGCTGCGCGGCGCGATCATCCGCACGGTCAACGTCGCCCGCGCCGACGTCGTCCGAGGCACGCCACTCGCCCAGCCCGACACGCCGCGCTTCCTCGGCCAGCCAATCACGCGCGTATTCCGCCGCGCCAAGGCCATCGTCCTCGAGTTCGCGACCGAGAATCGCCTCGTTGTCGTGCCGCGCTTCACCGGCGCGCTGCTCGTCTCGCGCGAGCCCCACGCCGAACTGCTCGGCCCCGCGCGCCGGATGCCTCCGATGCATCCGTACTGCTGCGTGCAGTTCCTGCTCACCGACGGCCGCTCGCTGCAGTACGTGGACGTCCGCCGCCTCGGCTCCGTCGCGCTCCTGACGCCAGCCGAGTACGCTGCCTGGGACGCCAGCCTCGGCCCCGAACCGCTTGACCCAGCCCTCACTCCCGAGCGATTTTCGGGAATCCTTCGGGGGTCGAACCGCGCCGTGAAGTCCGTCTTGATGGATCAGAAGCGTCTGGCTGGCGTCGGCAACATCTACGCCAACGAAGCCCTGTGGCAGGCCGGCATCCGTCCTGCGCGCCGGGCGACTGCGCTGACGCGCGCGGAGTCGGCGCGGCTGCTCGACGCGCTGCGCGAGATCCTCACCGCGAGCATCGCGCTGCGCGGCACGACCTTCCGCGACTTCCAGGACGCCTACGGCGGCCGCGGCGGCTACGCCAAGGAGCTCAAGGTGTACGGCCGCGGCGGTGAAGCCTGCGTGACCTGCGGCGCGACGTTGCAGGAAACGCACAAGCTCGAAGGCCGCTCGACCGTCTGGTGCCGGAGCTGCCAGCGATGAGCCCCCGCCGCCGTCGGCGCCGCGGCCCGCTCGCGCCGCCCAAGGACGTCGAGATGCGCATCGACAATATGCTCGCACTCGTGAAGGACACCGCGCGCGATGTCCCCGGCGTGTATCGAATGACGTCCGCCGAAGGCGAAGTCATCTACGTCGGCAAGTCAAAGGCCCTGCGCACACGCCTGCTCAGCTACTTCCGCGCCAAGTTCCCCAAGGACAAGGGCGCGCGCATCCTCCGCGAGGCCGCCACGCTCGAGTGGGAGACGTTGCCGAGCGAGTTCGCCGCCCTGCTGCGCGAGCTGCGGCTCATCAAGCAGCTGCGCCCGCGCTACAACCTCGCGATGAAGCGCGACGCGCGCTATCACGCCTTCGTGCGCATCTCGCGCGGCCCCGCCCCGCGCCTGCACGTCGTGCGCGGCGCCGGCACCGACGAGCACGGCACCTACTTCGGGCCCTTCCGCGGCGCCCTGCAGCTCGGCGAAGCCATCCGCGAACTCAACGATGCGCTCGGCCTGCGCGACTGCGCACTCGATACGCCGATGTTCTTCGCCGACCAGCCCGACCTGCTGGACCTGCCCTCGCGCACGCCGGGCTGCATCCGCTACGAGATCGGCCGCTGCCTCGGCCCCTGCGTCGGCGCCGTGCGCGCCGCCGATTACGATGCGGCATTCGCTGCGGCGCGGGGATTCCTCGAGGGCCGCGAGGACGCGCCCGTCACGCTGCTGCGCACGCGGATGGAGACGGCCAGCGACGCGTTGGACTTCGAGCGCGCCGCCTTCTGGCGCGACAAGCTGCATCGCCTCGAATCGCTGCGCGAACAGTTCGCACGGCTGCGCTTCGCGCTGGAGTCGCTGTCGTTCACGTACACGGTGCCCGGCGTGAAGGGTGACGACCGCGCGTACGTGATCCGCCGCGGCGTGGTGCGCGCCGAGGGGCCCGCGCCGAGGAACGCGAGTGAGCTCGCCGCGCTCGAAGCCAAGGCATTGGACGTCCCGGGCGCGCGCGGACAACGACAGGCGCAGACCGTGCCCGGCCACGAGGTGGACGAAGTGCTCCTCGTCGCCGGCTGGTTCCGCAAGCACGCGAAGGAACTCGAGCGCACCGCGGCGCTCACGGCGACGCCCGCGGCGCGGAGCGCCTGATGCAGTCCCTGCGCTACGCGGAGTTCGCCGTCCACGAATCGCTGCGGCCGTGGATCCTCAACTACTGGCGCTTCTCCGTTGGCGCACTCTCAGCGCAGGCGGCGGCTCACACCGTCTGGCCGGACGGTTGCACGTCACTCGCGATGATCGCGACGCCAGGGCCCGGGCCGCGAGTCGTCTGGACCGGTCCGCGCGTGACCGCGATGCAGCCACCGCTGATTCCGCACAGCGTGTTGTGGGGCGTTCGCCTCAGACCTGACTGCAGCGCTTCCGTGTTGGGCATTCCCGCGCGACAGCTCCGCGATCGCGTCGGCCCCGCTGATGCAGCGGCAGTCGAATGGATGTCCGCGCTGCTGCCCGCGCTGCAGAAGAACGGTGATGCGCAGATCATCGCCGCGTTCGACGACGTGCTCGTCGCCCGCGCCGCGCAGTGGCCGCCACCGGATCCCAACGTGCGACGCGCGCTGCGCTGCATCACGGAGCGACGCGGCGATGTGCGGATGCCGGACGTCGCCGACGTCGCAGGGCTTGGCCTTCGCCAGTTGCAGCGACGCTTCGTGGAGGCGACCGGCCTCACGTTGCGCGAGTGGGCCCGTGTGCGTCGCCTGCGCGAATCGCTGGCGCTCCGTCTGCAAAGCGAAGTGGGCTGGTCGACCATCGCGGCGGAGGCTGGATTCTCGGACCACGCGCACCTCGCGCGCGAGTTCCGCGAACTCGTCGGACTGCCGCCAACCCACGTCGCGGATCGACTCGAAGCCATCGAGCACCGCAACGTCCGGCCCTGAACGATGTCGCGTTCGTTCAAGCGCATTCGCGGTGAGAGCTCCAGATTCTCTCCGTCCTCAACTCGGAGTCCGCTCGTGCCCCTTCGCATCGCCGTCCTCCTGCTGCTCTCCGCCGCCGCACTGGAGGCGCAGGCGCCGAACACCGCCGAGTCGATCCGGCGTTCCCAGGAGGCGCTGGCGCCAATCCAGCGTCTCGTCGGCACCTGGGAGGGTGATGCGCTGGCTGTCGAAGGGCCGGGCGAGCCGATCCGCGTTCGCCAGCACGAGGACGTGGTCTTCGGCGCACGACGTTCGATCATCCAGGTGCGTGGCACCGGTCGGAATCCTGCCACGCGCGAGATCAGCTTCGAAGCCGCCGCCACGATCTGGTATGATCCGCAGGCCGGTCGCGTGCGGATGCGCACGCATCGCGACGGGAACTCGGTCGAACCCGAGATCGAGATCCGTCCGGACACCATCGTCTGGGGATTCGCCGTCAGCGGCGGTCGCGTGCGCTACACGATTGCGCTCACCGACTCGACCTGGCACGAGATTGGCGTCTTCGAGCGCCCTGGGACACCGCCGGTTCAGACCATCGAGATGCACCTGCGCCGGACAGGACCACCGCGCCGATGAGCCGACTCCCTGTCACCGTGTGTCGCCGTCCCTTGCGACACACGGCAGCAGGGCCGAAGTTCCTTGGATGCGCGTCCTAGTCGCCGACGACGATCGGCAGTTCTCCCAGCTCGCCTGCCAGATGCTGATGGCCGCGGGCCACCAGCCGTTTCCCGCCTACGATGGCGCCAGCGCCCTGATGGCCGCGATGCGCACGCCGGCGCCGGATCTCATCGTGCTCGACCTGCAGATGCCCGCCGGCGACGGCACGACGACGCTGACCAAGCTCAAGCAGTCGGCCAAGTCCGCGCTCATCCCCGTGCTCATCGTCAGCGCTACCACCGATGCGTCGATGCAGGATCGCGTGCGGATGCTCGGCGCCGCCGCCTTCCTCGCCAAGCCGATCAACCCCGACACCTTCATCGACGCCGTCGAGGCCTTCGGCCCGCCACCGAAGTCGCGCTAGCCCTCGAGCTCGACCAACGTCGCGTCGGCGACGCCGTCGGCGATCGTCAGGATCGCCACGCAGGGCCTGAGATCGAACCGCCGCGGCCCCGCCGCACCGGGATTCACGATCAACCGCCCGTCCACGCGCTCGATCACCTGCTGGTGCGTGTGCCCGTACACGCACACATCGGCATCGTAGGCCGCGGCCACGCGCGCTGGCTTCGGGCGTCCCAACTCGTGCCCGTGCTGCACGTGGATGCGCAGGCCGCCAATCTCGAGGTCGAGCGCTTCGCGCAGCGAGGGATCCCAGGGATCGTCACAGTTGCCGAACACCGCCTGAGTCGGTGCAATCAAGCCGAGCTCAATCAGGATCGTGTCGCTGCACACGTCGCCCGCGTGCAGGATGCGGTCGACGCCGGCGAAGACCGCGTGCACCTGCGGGCGGAGCAGGCCGTGCGTGTCGGAGATCAGCCCGATCCGAATCGCGGTGCTCATCGCGTGAGACCGCGAGAGGCCGTCGCCTGCCTCACTCCTCAGTCCTCGCTGGGCTCGCCCCAGCGCGGCGCCAATGTGTTCGGCACACCCAGATGATCCAACGCCCGCGCCACGATGAAGTCGACCATCTCGCCGATCTGCGACGGACGGTTGTAGAACCCCGGCGCCGCCGGCATCACCGTCGCACCGGCCATCGTCACGCGCCGCATATTCTCGATGTGGATGAGCGACAGCGGCGTCTCCCGCGTCACCATCAGCAACGGACGCCGCTCCTTGAGCGCCACGTCCGCCGCGCGCTCCACCAACGAGCGCGACGTCCCCGCCGCAATGCTCGCCAGCGTGCCCATCGAGCAGGGGCAGATCACCATCCCGCCAGCCAGCGACGAGCCCGAGGCCGGCGCCGCCCCGCGATCGCCATCGTCGTACACGGTCACGAACTTGTCGAAGCGCGCCTCGCCCACCGCCGCGCGCAGCCCAGCGAGATCGCCGACCTCGCTCTCCGTGCGCAGCAACCGAAACCCGTGCGAGCTCACGATCAAGCTCACGCGTCGCTCGGCCACGAGCAGTTGCTCGAGCAACCGGATGCCGTACGGCGCACCTGAAGCGCCGGTAATCGCCATCACCAACGGCGCATCGCTCGCGGCAGCGCGCATCATTGCAGGAACACCCGGTCGGCCAGCACGAACCCGAGGAAGGTCATCGAGATCACGCCATTCATCGTGAAGAACGCCGCGTCCAGCTTGCTCAGGTCGTCCGAATGCACGAGCGAGTGCTCATACGCGAGCAGGATGCTCACCGCCGAGACACCAGCCCACGCGAGCCAACCCAATCCCGACGCCCACACCGTCGCGCCGAGCGCGAGCAGCGTCACCAGGTGCAGCGCCCGCGCGATGCCGATCGCCCGCGGCACGCCGACCGCCGCAGGAATCGAATGCAGACCCTGCGAGCGGTCGAACTCGATGTCCGGCAGCGCGTAAAGCACGTCGAAGCCACCGCTCCACGTCATCACGGCCACCGTGATGGCGATCAGCAACCACCAGGGCTGGCTCCACGCGCCGGTCACGGCGAGATACCCGCCCACCGGCGCAATCGCGAGCCCGAGCCCGAGCACGAGATGCGCGTAGCGCGTGAAGCGCTTCGTGAACGAGTAGAAGCACACCCAGGCCAGCGCCACCGGCGAGAGATACAGGCACAGCGGATTCAACTGCGCGCTCGCCCAGACGAACAGCGCCGCCGCCACCGCCACGGTGATCCACGCATCGCGCACGCCGATCGCCCCGCGCGGAATCTCGCGCTGCTGCGTGCGCGGGTTCCGCGCATCGTACTCGCGGTCCACGATGCGGTTCACCGCCATCGCCACCCAGCGCGCTGCGGTGAACGCCAGCACGACCCAGCCCAGCATCGCCCAGGTGATCTCCCACTCCAGCGACGCGATCGTCACGCCCACCAGCGCGAACGGCAGCGCGAACACCGTGTGCGGCAGCTTCACGAAGCTCATCCAGCGCGCGATGCGCCCCTCGCCCGCGAAGGTCTGCCCCTCGCGGCCGCTGCCCCCCGGATGCGTCGCCGTCGCGTTCACTTCGTCTCGATCCCCAACGAGGTCCAGTAGCCGTCCACCTTGGCCTTCGTCGCATCATCCATCTCGATCACCGTCGGCCAGTTCCGCGTGAAGCCCTCCTCCGGCCACTTCTTGGTGCCGTCGATGCCCATCTTCGAGCCGTACGTGAACGCGCGGCTCGCGTGATCGAGCACATCCACCGGCCCCATCGTGAAGCGCGTGTCGCGCTCGGGATCGATGTTGTTCAGCGCCACCCACCACGCCTCCTGCGGATTGCGCACGTCCACCCACTCGTCCACCACGACGATCACCTTCGCCAGCGACATCAGGCCTGCGCCCCAGAGCGCATTCATCGTCTTGTACGCGTGGCCCGGATACTGCTTGCGGATGCTCACCAGCACGAGGTTGTGAAACCCACCCTCGGCCGGCATATGGTAGTCCACGATCTCCGGCGTCGTGAGCTTGAGCAACGGGAGGAAGATCCTCTCGGTCGCGTGCCCGAGATAGAAGTCTTCCATCGGCGGCCGCCCGACGATCGTCGCCGAGTACACCGCGTTCTTCCGCATCGTCACCGCGGTCACGTGCACCTTGGGGTACAGGTCCGCCTCGGAGTAGAAGCCCGTGTGGTCACCGAACGGCCCCTCGACCACCAGCTCCTCCGCCGGGTCGATGTAGCCCTCGATCACGATCTCCGCGTCGGCCGGCACCTCGAGGTCGCAGGTCACGGCCTTCGCGAGCTTCACCGGCGACTTGCGCAGGAAGCCCGCAAAGATGAACTCGTCGATGCCCGGCGGCAGCGGCGCGCTGGCCGAGTACATCGAGGCCGGATCCGAACCGATGATGATGCACACCGGCATCTTCTCGCCCTTCTCGGCCATCTGCCGCCAATGCTCGGCGCCCGACTTGTGCCGCTGCCAGTGCATCGCGACCTCGCGCTTGCCCAGCTGCTGCACGCGGTACATCCCGACGTTGCGGATGCCGCGCTTCGGATCCTTGCTCACCACCGCCGTCATCGTCATAAACGGCCCGCCGTCTTCCGGCCAGGTCGTCAGCACCGGCAGCTTGTCGAGGTCGATCTCGTCACCCTGCCAGACGACCTCCTGGCAGCTCGGCGTGCCCGAGGCCATCCGCGGCGGGAACTTCGCGACCTCCATCAGGCGCGGCAGCAGCTGCAGCTTGCCGAGCAAGCCTTCCGGCACCTTCAGGTCCAGCAGCTTCGTGATGCGGTCGCCGTGCTCGTCGAGCTTCTCGACGCCGAGCGACATCGCCATCCGCGTCATCGAACCGAACAGGTTGATCGCCACCGGGAACTGCGAGATCGAACCGTCGCGCAGGACCGGCTTCTCGAACAAGAGCGCGGGCCCACCGCCGGGCAGCTTCATCGTGCGGTCGGCGATCTCGCACATCTCGAGATGCACCGAGACGGGGCGCGTGATGCGCACGAGTTCGCCGGCGGCCTCGATGGCGGCGATGAACTCCGGGAGGGTGTCGAGCGTCTTGGTCACGGCAGGGGGAAAGGACGTTACTTGGTGCCGACGTGCACGGCGGAAATGCCGAAGGTCAGCGTTTCCCAGCGCACGTCGCGGAAACCAGCGGCCGTCATCGCGGCGGCGAGCTTCTCAGTCTCGGGGAAGTTCGCCACGGACTTCGGCAGGTACGTGTACGCCGTCTTGTGCCCGCTGATCGCGCGACCGATCAGCGGCAGGATCCGATGGAAGTAGAACAGGTACAGCGCCCGCACCAACGGAAACCGCGGCGTCGAGAACTCGAGGATCGCGAAGCGCGCGCCGGGCTTCAGCGTGCGATGCACCTCGCGCAGCCCCGCCCCGAGGTCGGCGACGTTGCGGATGCCGAACGCGACGATGGCGCCGTCGAACGCATCCGTGCGGAACGGCAGGGCCATCGCATCGGCCACCACCGGCACCAGCACGTCGCGCGGCGCCTTGCCTACGCCGGCCCGCAGCATCGGCTGCGCGAAGTCGGCCCCGACGATCTTGCCCTCGAAACCCTCGCGCTTGGACAACTCGGTGCCCACGTCGAGCGTTCCCGCGCAGAGATCGAGATATAGCCCGCGCGGGGACTGCGTCCACGCGAGACGCTTGAGCGCGACCTTGCGCCAGCGGCGGTCGATGCCCAGCGAGAGCAGGCGGTTCAGCAAGTCATAGCGCGGCGCGATCTCGGAGAAGATGCGCTGCACATACCTGCGCTTCCCCTGCACCGACGCGCCCTCGGCGGCGGCGTCTGCCTCGCGCGCCTCGTGGTCGAGCGCTGTCGTCATAGACCTGAAAGTTGCCCGAAGCGCGACCTGCGGGCAAGTTTCTGTCCAGCGAATGGCGCGCCCTACACTCGACCTCCCCAACCTTCCCGACGCGGACGTCGTCAGTCTTGCCCAACGCGGCAACGAGGGCGCCTTTCGCGAGTTGATCCGTCGCTACGAGCGGCCGGTCTTCTCGCTCATCTATCGGATGGTGCGCGACAGCGCCGCCGCCGAAGACCTCGCGCAGGACTCGTTCATCAAGGTCCTCAACCATCTCGACAAGTACCGGCCCGAGTTCAAGTTCTCGAGCTGGCTCTTCAAGATCGCCAACAACGTCGCGATCGACTTCCTCCGCAAGCGCCAGCTCGACACCATCTCCATCGACGGCTCGCCCCACGCGAGCACCGCCGCCGAGGTGGAGGCCACGTCGATCGAGCTCTCCGATAGCGCCGAGAGCCCCCTCGACGAACTCGCCTCCCGCGAACTCGGCGCCATCATCGAGCAGGCCATCGCCCAGCTCCGGCCCGAATACCGAAACTGCATAATGCTCCGCCACGTCGAGGGGAGATCGTACGAAGAGATCGCCGCCACCCTCGACCTGCCCCTCGGCACGGTGAAGACCTACATCCACCGGGCGAGGCACCAGTTGAGAGAGGCGTTGGAGCACTTGAGAGAATGAGCTGGAGACGGATGACGGAAGGCGAAAGCCGAACAAGAGCCGAAGGCCGCCCCTCGCTGCAGTTCACTTCCGTCATCCGTCATCCGTCCAACACCCAGCCTGAAACCACGCGAACACCCCGCCCGTATAGCTCCCCAGGAGATACCCAATGCAGCATCGCCACCTACTGCCCAATGAGCTCGACCTGCTCGTCGATGGGGACACCGGCTTCGGCCTGGCGCCCCTGAAGACGCACGTCGAATCCTGCCCCGAGTGCCAGGCACGGCTCTCGGAGCTGCAGGCTATTGTCGGGCAGCTCGATGCCCTGCCCCACTTCGCTCCGCGGCACGGCTTTGCCGACCGCGTGATGACCAACGTCCAGGTGATCGAGCCCTGGCACGTGGCGCTGGCCGAGTCGGCCAAGCGGCTCGTGCCGGAGAGCACCGGGATGCGGGTGTTGGCGGCGACGGGTGCCGGGCTGGCGGCCACGACGGTCTCGGGTGGCGCGCTGTGGCTGGCCTTCAAGGCCAATCTCCTGGGCTGGAGCGCCGGCGCGGCGCTCGAGCAGGGTGGTCGTGGGGTCTGGGGCAGCGTCGCTGCCGCCGGCCGCACGATGGCGGGGGCGCTCGGCGATGGCACGACCATCGCGGCTGGTGCGGCGGCCCTCGCCGGTTCGGCCATCGTGGCCGTGCTCGCCTTCCGCCGGCTGGCTGCGGCGGCCCGCGCAAACCGGGGCTGACCCGATGCGCGTCCTCCGCCTGATCCTCGCGACCTTGGCCTTCGGCCCGGCCGCGCTGTCCGCACAGGTCTCCGCCGGCGCCGTCGACGATTCCACGCGCCACGCATTGAGCGTACTCGGCATCTCGACCGACGGCCTGCAACTCCGCGGCAACCTGACCTACGACGACACCTCGCGCGTCGCCGCCGGCGATACGGTCCGCGGCCCCGTGCTCGTCATCCGCGGCGACGCCGACATCCGCGGCACGGTGTTCGGCAACGTCACCGCGCTCTTCGGTGACGTCATCGTCCGCGAAGGTGCGGACGTGCACGGCTCGGCGATGGCCTGGCGCGGACGCGTGATCGTCGAGGGCGGCCGCGTACGCGGCGCGATCGGCGCGAAGCCTGCGGCCGCTGCAGTGCCCGCCGCCTCGCCGCGCACGCGCGCCGAGGCGCTCACGCTGGCCGCCGGCTGGGCGGCGATGGTGCTCGTCGTCGGATTGATCGCCCTCGTCGTCTCGGGCCGACAGCTCGACGAGACCGTCCGCACGCTCGAGCAGGACTTCTCGAAGGCCTTCGCCATCGGCGTGGCCGCGGAGTTGGGCTTCCTGCCGCTGCTGCTGCTCGCCATCGCGGCGCTCGGCGTGACGATCGTCGGCATCCTGCTCATTCCCTTCGTGCTCGTCGCCGCGCCGGTCGCGCTCGTCGGCCTCGTGACGCTGGGCTGGCTGGCGGCGGCGCTGATGATCGGTCGCGCGGTGTTCCGCAGCGCGGCGGAGAACGATCGCGGCGCGCTGCTGCGTGCGCTGCTGCCGGGCGCGGTGCTGCTCTTCGCGCCGTGGTTCCTCGCGGCCTCGCTGCAGGAATCCGGCGCTTCGGCGGTGATTGCGCGGGCCGCCGCGTTCGCGATTGCCTGGGTGGCGGCGACGGCCGGCCTCGGCGCCGTGATCCTCGCGCGTGCGGGCCGTCGCAAGGTGCAGCGTCCGCCGACGGCTGCGGCCGGCTGGCAGACGCCGACGCCGATCGCCGGAGTGGCCGCGGCGCGGCGCCCCGTGCCGGCGCGTCCGGAGACGGCGTCGAAGTGAGCTACCAGCGCGGCACCGCGGCGTAATCCGCCGCGGTCGCCACCGCTGGGTTCAGCCACTCGATCACCGCCGCCCAACCCAGCGATTCGGGATCGTACTTGAGGTACCCGGGCACCACGGCCAACACGTGGAAGCCGCGGTTCAGCTGGAAGCTCAGCGTCGGGTCACGCAGCGACCGCTTCACCACGCGCCGCACGTAGTCCTCGGCACTCATCCGCTCGGCGTGCTTGTGATAGCCGCGCAGCCGAGCGCCCGCGCGGATGCGCAGCAGGCCGAAGCGCTCGGCGATCGCGCGCCGCGCCTCGTAGAGCCGCCCGCCGACGCCGCTGCCCCGCACTTCGGGGTGCACCATCACCTCGGCGCCATACAGCGTGCGCCCGCGCGCCGGGTCGTGGTTGGTGAACATCCCGCCATCCGTGAACTCCTTCCACGGCGACTCCATCGAGTAGTCGTCCCAGTACACGATGAGACTGGCCGCGTATCCGACGATCTCGTGACCGCGGTCCACGGCGACGAGCTGCCCCTCCGGGAAGATCTCCAGGTGCCGAGCGAGCTGCGTGGGCGACCACGGCGGCGAGTTTGGGTACGTGCGCTCGCAGAGTGCGACGATGCCAGGGAAGTCCGCCGGCTGCATCTGCCGCACCTTTACGTAGCGACGCCGCGGCGGCACGTCGGGACTGACGCTCACAGGCTCACCTCGTCCACCTCGGCAACCACGCTGGCCGTACGCTCCGAGTCGAGCAACGGCAGCACCGTCCCGCTGGAGCGCGCGCGCTGGATGGCGCCCATCTCCAGCTCGGCGATGACCATCGTCTCCTGGTTGGGGATGCCCTCGGCGAGGATGCCGTCGCGGGCGAAGGGGAAATCGCTCGGCGTGAGGATCGCCGCCTGCCCGTAGTTGAGCGACACCGCCGGCACCATCGGCAGCGAGCCCACCGTGTGCGAGGTGATGACGTACATCTGGTTCTCGATCGCGCGGGCCTGCGCGCAGTAGCGCACGCGCAGCATCCCCTGGCGGTCGTCGGTGCAGCTGGGCACGAGGAGGATCTTGGCCCCGCGGCGCGCCGCGGCGCGGGCGATCTCCGGGAACTGCACGTCGTAGCAGATCGCGATGGCGATCTTGCCCAGCTGCGTGTCGAAGAGCTTGAGCCGATTGCGCGGCTTGACGATCCACTCCTCGGCCTCGAAGCGCGTCATATGCAGCTTCGGCTGCACCCGGTGCGAGCCGTCGGGGCCGAAGAAGAAGCTCTCGTTGCAGATCTCCTCGCCATCGGCGACGGGAATCGTCCCGGCGCAGATGTAGAGCTTGTGCTTGGCGCTCAACTCGCGGAACAGCGCGACGTAGCGGTCCACGAAGCTCGCGAGGCGACGCACCTGCTGCCGGATGTCGGCGCGGACGTCGCCCAGCGTGAGCAACTGCAGCGTGAAGTACTCGGGGAAGAGTACGAGCTTGCACTTGTAGTCGGCGGCGGTCTCGACCAAGCCGCGCACCTGCGCGGCGAACTGCTCGAAGGTCTCGACCTGCCGGATGTGGTACTGCAGCGTGGCGACGCGAATCCGTTCTTCCATCCAAGCTCCGGATTGAAGGTCAGGCCGGGGCGCCCACCCCCATCGAGGTGACGATCTTCCCGGCGATGTCGGTCAACTTCTTCGCCGCGGTGGAGCTCGCTCCGCTCACGACGATCGGCGCCCCGCGATCCGCGCCTTCGAGCACCGGCGGATACAGCGGCACTTCCCCGAGCAGTGGCACCTCGAGTTCGTCGGCCAGGCGCTTGCCACCGCCCGAGCCGAAGATCGCCATCGGCTTCCCCGTCTCCGGGGACTCGAAGTAGCTCATATTCTCGACGACGCCCAGGACCGGCACGCCGACGCGCTCGAACATCTTCGCGCCGCGGAGCGCATCGCCCACGGCCACTTCCTGCGGCGTGGT
>DAOMNV010000013.1:30657-48490 GCA_035444005.1 Gemmatimonadaceae bacterium | reverse complement strand
CCGAGTCGCTGCGCAACGACGGCCGCGTCTGGGTGCCCAAGAAGCGCGAGGACGTTGGCAAGAATCCCTGGGACATCCCCGAGGAAGACCGCGACTACTACCTCGAGCGCAAGTATCCGTCGTTCGGCAACCTCTCGCCGCGTGACATCGCGTCGCGTGCCGCGAAGGAAGCCTGCGACGATGGCCGTGGCGTTGGCCCGGGCGGGCGTGGCGTGTACCTCGACTTCGCCGACGCCATCAAGCGTCTTGGCGCGAAGGCGATCGAGGAGCGCTATGGCAACTTGTTTGAGATGTATCAGCGCATCACGGACGAAGATCCGTACAAGCGTCCGATGCGCATCTACCCGGCCGTGCACTACACGATGGGCGGCCTCTGGGTGGACTACAACCTGATGAGCAACGTGCCCGGCCTGCACGTGCTTGGCGAAGCCAACTTCTCCGACCACGGCGCGAATCGCCTCGGCGCCTCGGCGCTGATGCAGGGCTTGGCCGACGGCTACTTCGTGATCCCGTACACGATCGGCGATTACCTCGCGAGCAACAAGCTCGAGAAGGTCACCACCGAGCACGCGGCCTTCCGCGAAGCCAAGGAGCAGGTCGAGCAGCGGACGAAGAAGCTGCTCAACGTGAAGGGCACGCGCACGGTGGACTCGTTCCACCGCCAGCTCGGCCAGATTATGTGGGACAAGTGCGGAATGGCCCGCACGGCCGAAGGCCTCAAGCAGGCCTTGGTCGAGATCCCGAAGCTGCGCGAAGAGTTCTGGCAGAACGTCCGCGTGCTCGGCGCGAACGAGGAGATCAATCAGTCGCTCGAGAAGGCCGGGCGCGTGGCCGATTTCCTCGAGTTCGCCGAGCTGATGTGCATCGACGCGCTGCACCGTGAAGAGAGCTGCGGCGGACATTTCCGTACGGAGCACCAGACGGAAGACGGCGAGGCGAAGCGCAACGACGCCGAGTTCGCCTACGTGGCGGCCTGGGAATACGCGGGGGAGGGCAAGGCCCCGATTCTCAACAAGGAGCCGCTCGAGTTCGAGAACGTCCACCTGAGCACGCGGAGCTACAAGTGAGCGGGTCCAGCACGGCGACACTCAACCTTACGCTGCACGTCTGGCGCCAGAAGGGCCCCAACACGCCCGGCCAGATGGTCACGTACCCGGCGCCGGGCATCAGCCCGGATATGAGCTTCCTCGAGATGCTCGACGTCGTGAACGAGCGGCTGATCGAGAAGGGCGAGGAGCCCATCGCGTTCGACCACGACTGCCGCGAGGGCATCTGCGGCAGCTGCGGGATGATGATCAACGGCGCCGCGCACGGCCCGATGAAGCTGACGACCACCTGCCAGCTGCATATGCGCAGCTTCAAGGACGGCGAGCAGATCTACATCGAGCCCTGGCGCGCGAAGGCCTTCCCGGTGATGAAGGACCTGATGGTGGATCGTGGGGCCTTCGACCGCATCATCCAGGCCGGCGGCTACATCTCCGCGCCGACGGGCACGCCGCAGGACGCCAACGCGCTGCCGATCCCGAAGCCGGACGCCGACCTCGCGATGGACAACGCGGCCTGCATCGGCTGCGGCGCCTGCGTGGCGGCCTGCCCGAATGCCTCGGCGTCGCTGTTCACGGCGGCGAAGATCTCGCACCTCGGCGCGCTGCCGCAGGGGCAGCCGGAGCGCCGCAAGCGCGCGCTGGATATGGTCGCGCGGATGGACCTGGAGGGCTTTGGCGGCTGCTCGCTGTTCGGCGAGTGTATGGCGGCTTGCCCGAAGGGGATTTCGATCGATGCCATCCAGCAGATGAACCGCGACTATGCGGTGGCGATGGCGACGAAGACCGAGGCGAAGGAGTGGTCGGGGTCGGCGTGAGTCGCTGATTTCGTCCCGAAGACGAGAACGCGGGTGGAATCGGTCGATTCCACCCGCGTTCTACGTTCGCGCGCTGATGGAGCCCGCTAGGGCACTACCCGCGGCACCTCCGCCTTCGCATCCGTCATCGGCCGCCGCGTCTTGAGATGCGACTCCATCTTCAACCGCGGCACGCCATCCGTGAGCCAATCCGGCGCCGGCTGGTCGCGCAGGAAGGTGTCGAACCACTCCGTCATCCGCAGCGCGTAGTCCTTCTGGTTCGCTGGCCGGGCGAGCCCGTGGTTCTCCCCGACATACTCAAGCAGCACGACCTCCTTCCCGAGCTGACGGAGGTGGTTGTAGTACGTGATGCCCTGATTGAAGTCCACCGCGCCGTCACGGTCGTTGTGGAGGATCATAAAGGGAATCTGCAGCTGGTGCGCGAAGACCTGCGGTGAGTTGCGCATATAGGCTTCGGGCCGCTCGTTTGGGCCACCGGTGAAGCGGCCCTGGCTGGCGATGAAGATCGAGCCGTCGGTGTTGCCGCTGTTCCAGTAGATGCTGCCGAACATCGAGACCATATCGGTCAGCGGCGCGCCGGCGACGGCGGTCTTGAAGATGTTGGTCTGCGTGGTGATGAACGTGGTCTGGTAGCCGCCCCAGCTGTGGCCCTGAAGGCCGACGCGGGCGGTGTCGATCATCCCGGTGGCGATGGCGGCCTTCACCGCCGGCACGACGCACCAGAGCGCGCTGCGGCCCGGATCGTCGAGATGGTACGTGATGTCGGGCATCAGGTACGCATAGCCGCGCGAGGTGTAGACGCTGGCGTTGGCGTAACGCGTGGCGTTGGGCTGCTGGTAGACGTTGTAGTTCTGCGAGAGCAGTTCGTAGATGTACGTGAGCATCGGGTACTGCTTGCCCTGCTCATAGCCGGCCGGCAGGTAGAGCACGGCCTGGCGACGCTCGTCGCTGTTGTCGCAGGTGTACTCGACGAGACGCGCGCCCGGCGTCCACGCGACCTCGGCCTGTTGCGGATTGGCCGTGGTGAGGCGCCGCGCGTTGGCGAGGCCGGCGTCGGCCGCGTACCAGTCGGGGAAGGCGACCGCGCTCTGCCGCGTGAACGCCCAGACGTTGGCGTCGCGGGCACGGCGATAGTCCACCTTGGCGTCTTCGTCGGAGATGACGCGCACGCCGCCGCGGGCGACGTCGATCTGCACGAGCCCCTCGCGCTTGCTGTACTCGCCGTAGGTCTCGACGAACATCGGCTGCGCGGGATCGATGCCGCGACGGTCGCGGCTGTCCCAGTTGATGCGGTTCAGGTAGCGCAGGCTGGTCGCGCGGCCGTTGCCGGTGAGGTTGCGGGCCGCGCCGCTGAGCGGCAGGCGCCAGATGTCGTAGTTGTCACGGACGAGGATGCTGCCGTTGTCGCGCGTCCAGCCGAGGAAGGAACCGCCGACCTGCGGCTTGACCTGGTTGTGGTCGTCCTCGTCGTCCCAGAAGGCGTTGTCGACGCCATCGGTGAGCACGCGCAGCTGGCCGCTGGCGAAGTCGTAGACCTTCCAGTTTCCGGTGTCGTAGTAGGCGTACTTCGAGTTGTCCGGCGAGAACGCGTTGCCACCACCGCCGAAGCCGCCGCCGGGCACCTTGGCCTGCACGAGCTTGCGCTCGCCGGTCTGCAGGTTCACGGCGTAGATGTCGCGATACGAGTAGCCACGGATGCTGGCCTCGAGCTCGTAGGGCGCCGTGACCGCGGCGATGCCCCAGGTGTCGCGCGGGCCGCGGGCGAGATTCCTGAGCGAGTCATCCGTGAGCGCCACGAGCGCGTTGCCGGCGATGCGGTACGCAGCGACGTGCACGAAGTTGCGGTCGTTGTTCTCCTGCACCTGCTGCGCCGACTGCACGCGCGTGTCCTTCCAGTGCCAGAGCACGAGCGAGGGCACATCGGGGTCGGTCTGCGGAGCGGCGGCGAGCCGGCCGCCGGCACCCGCGCCGGGTGCTGGGCTGCTCGAGCCGCCACCCGGGCCACCGGCGTTGCCGCTGCCCGCACGCGGCGCTGCCGGACGCGGATCGCGCAGGCCCACGTAGAGCGCCGAGGCGCCCGGGCCAAAGGCGATCGCGTAGTCGTCGCTCAGCACCTTGCCGGCCGGCAGACCGCTGGTCTTCGCATCCACCACGCGCGGCGCGTCGCTGGACGTCACGCGCGGCCACACCAGCGCGTTGACGATTTCGTCGACGGACTGCGTCGTGTCGTCCTCGACGCGCAGGGCGGCAAGTGCGAGGCTGGAGTCGCCCCAGGTGATGCGGCGGTACGTGGCCTTGCGGGTGTCGAGTGCGCGCGTCTCGCCGTTGGAGAGCCGCCGCAGCTGCAGCGAATTGCCCAGCTTGTCGGGCGTGGCGATGGCGTAGGCCATCCACTGGCCGGCGTCGTCGAAGGCGAACTCGGTCACGTTCGGAATCGGCACGCTCGGCGTCGTCGCGGGAGCGGCGAGGTTCACCAACTGCACGAGACTGCCGCTGGCATTGCCGCCGCCCGAGGCCGGCGCGTGCTGGATCACGATCCAGCTCGAGGTATCGCCGGCAAAGCGATAGCTACGAACGTTCTCGTACTCGCGCTTGCTGCCGTCCGCGAGATTCACGACGGCAAGCTTGGTGGCCGGGGCGCTCGATGCAGCGCCAGCGCCGGCATTTGCGCCGCCGCGCGGCCGCGCACGGTTGGCCTCGGCGTTGGGGCGGACCATAAACGCCACCCAGCGGTTGTTGCCGCTGATGCCGAGGCTCACCGTGCCGAAGCCGCCAGAGGGAGCCGAGCCGACCGGGAAGCGCCATTCCTGGCCGCTGGCCGCCGTCGACCGAACGATCACCTCCGAGTCGCCTTCGTTGGGCGCCAGCTCGTAGGCGAACCAGCGGCCGTCGTTCGAGAGCTGCGGCGTGCGGATGCTCTTCCAGCCGAGGAGGTCGCGCAGCGTGAGCTGACGGCCAGCCGAAGCCGGCGGCGTCCACGGCGAGACGGCCTCTGCGCTCGTGGTGCCATAGGGCAGGTCGCGCTGCGGATTGGAGGCGCTCTCCTGGCTCGCCGTACGGGCCGGAGTCTCGGGGCGCTGCTGCGCGCCGAGGTGGAGGGCGGGGAGGACCAGCAGGCCGACGGCCAGTGCCGGGCGGATCGCGTGACGGAATCGCATAGTCTCTGGGGTTCGGATGCTAGATGCTACGCATCGGAGCGGCGGAACGCTATCCGCGATTCGGCGTGCCGCGTGGCGGGGACTTGGCTCGCGACTCTGAGCGCGCCGAGAAGGGCGATAGATTTCCACGAGGTTCGTCTCACCCTAAGCTCATCTGCCGTGATCCCCTCGAAGTCCACGCCCAAGCGTCAGTCGCTGTTTCGCGAACTCCCCGCCGAGCGCCGTGTCGCGCTGCTCACCAAGCTCATCGCCGCCAACAAGGACACGCGGGCCGTGTTCATCCAGCGGATGGTCGCGCGCGGCGGCGGCTTCCGTGCCGTGACGCTGCAGTCCTGGGCGCCGGCCAAGCTGGCGGCCGAGGTCGTGCGGATGAACGCGCAGACGGCCGACGACGAGCTCGACCTGCTGCACGCGCTCTACGTGAGCGTCGAGCCGCAGATCCAGGAGACCTTCCTGCAGGCGGCGGGCGTGAAGGCGGAGGGCGCGGTGATCGACGAGTCGCTCGAGGCGCCGTTCGCGGATGCGGCGGGTGTGCAGCGCGGCGCGTCGGCGGTGATCGAGAAGTTCGGCGACGACGGCAAGCACTACCTGCGGACGATCGCGACGTACAACGCCGACGCGTGGCCGGGAGTCGACGCGGTCGTCGCCGCGTTCTAGTCTTCCGCAACGCAGAGACGCCCCGCCGATCACGCGATCGGCGGGGCGTCTGTCGTCCGCGTCGGACTAGATCTTCGGCAGCGTCACCCCAACCTGCCCCTGATACTTGCCCTTCTTGTCCTTGTAGCTCACCAGCGGGCCTTCGTCGCCCTCGAAGAACAGCACCTGCGCGATGCCTTCGTTCGAGTAGATCTTGGCCGGCAGCGGCGTCGTGTTGGAAATCTCGAGCGTCACGAATCCTTCCCACTCGGGCTCGAAGGGCGTGACGTTCGTGATGATGCCGCAGCGCGCGTAGGTGCTCTTGCCGACGGTGATCGTCATCACGTTGCGCGGGATGCGGAAGTACTCCACCGAACGCGCCAGCGCGAAGGAGTTGGGCGGCACGATGCAGACGTCGCCTTCGTACTCGACGAAGCTCTTCGGATCGAAGTGCTTGGGATCCACGATGCTGTTGAGCACGTTCGTGAAGATCCGGTACTCGGGCGCCACGCGCATATCGTAGCCGTAGGCCGAGACGCCGTACGACACGACGCCCTCGCGCATCTGGGAGCTCTCGAAGGGCTCGATCATCCCCTTCTTGGCCTGCTCGATGATCCAGCGGTCGTTCTTGATGGACACGGTGGTGTTCGGTGGAGGTGGGGCCGATCGCGCTCGGCAGGAAATCTGCCCCGATGCCTCGCCGCCCGAAACCCCGTCAGAAGCGCCAAGTTGCCGAGGCGCGGATGGCGCGCCCCCCGATCGACGGCGCGAGCCGCCACTGCACGCGGCGCGATGCCGCGCGCGAGGCGACCGGCGGACGCTGCAACCCCGCGATGCCGCTGACGGCGGAGACGACGCCCACGGCACCGGTCGCGACTCGGAGCCCCGCGTCCTCCGAGGCGAGGACGGACATCGCGATGGTCGCGAAGCCAACCACGAGATTGGCGGCCGGCAGCGCCCGCGAGCTGCGCCCAACACGCGTGAGGTGCTGCGCCAGGCTCAGCGCGCCCGACACGCCGAGGCTGGAGAGCAGCACCGTCTCGTCGATCACGTGCTCGGTGGGATCGCCCGGCGGGAACGGTGCCGGCTCCCAGTCGTAGGTCGGCTGGATGCGTGCCGCTTCCTCGAGGGTGATGCCGTGCGAATCCAGCCACTGCCGCAGCTCGACATCATCACGGAGGTCGAGCACGCGCACGTGATTGTCCGCTGCGGCGATGCGTCGAGCCAGCGCGCCGTAGCCCGTGCTCGCCATCAGGTGTCCGACGGCGCAGTGCACATCCGTGACGGGATCGATGAAGTACGGCACGCGCGTCTCGACGAAGTCCCGGTTGACCGGATAGCGACCCGCATCGCGGTAGGCGCGCAACGCGGCGACGGCCAGCGCACGCCGCTCGCGCTGGTCCGGCGTGAGCGCGCTCAGGTCACGTCGCTCGAGCAGACGCAGCGCGCCGTCGAGGTGCTGCATCACCTGCCGCTGCGCTGGCGTCCGGATCGCCGACGGGCGCTCGGTCGCGGACGGCGCATCGGGGTGCGTCGGCGCGGTGAAGGCGACGACCGCCATCAAGAGCAGGGCGATGACACTCACGGAATCCTCGAGGCGTAGGGAAGGATGGTCGTCCGGATGTTCTACCCCGCGCGGTGCTCGCCTGTGACGCCCGAAGCACCTGCGAGCTCCCCTCACTTCCAGTAAGTTGCGAGCCATTATGCGCATTCGTTCATCAGTCATCGCGGCGCTGCTGTTGGTCCTCGCGCAGTTGCCCCTGGCCGCACAGGCGGTTGCCACGCCCGCGGCATCGACCCCTGCCGCGAATCCGCGGGACGTCGAGTCGATCGACGCCATTATGGCCGCCGTCTACGACGTGATCTCAGGTCCGGCCGGCCAGCGCCGCGACTGGGACCGCTTCCGTTCGTTGATGTCACCGCACGCACGCCTCATTCCCACGGGACGCAATCGCAGCACCGGACAGCCCGTGCATCGCGCGCTGACGCCCGACGAGTACGTCACGCAGGTGGGGCCGCAGCTGGAGCAGGGCGGGTTCTATGAGCGGGAGTTGGGCCGCAAGGTAGAGCGCTATGGCAACATCGTGCACCTGATGAGCGCCTACGACTCCAAGCGCACGCTCGAGGACGCCGAGCCGTTCGCGCGCGGCGTGAACAGCTTCCAGCTGTGGTTCGACGGCACGCGCTGGTGGGTCGTGACGATCTTCTGGGAAGCAGAGACGCCGGGCACGCCGATTCCCGCGGACCTGCTGGGCGGACGGCCGTGAGGCGCCAACTCGTCGCGTTTGCGGCGTTGTGGCTCGCCGGCGTCGGTTGCGAGCGCGTGCGGGCACCCGGTGGCGGCGACGCGGTGTTCCGCGATGGCGCCGACGTCGGGGAGTTGCGCGGCGCCGACCTGCGCGAGGCGTCCGGCATCGTCGCCTCGCAGCGCCATCCGGGACACTTCTGGCTGCACAATGACTCGGGAAACGAGCCGGTGCTGTATCTCGTTGATGGCACGGGCGCCGCGGTGATGCGCCTGCGGATCGACGCGGTCGCGAACCGCGACTGGGAAGACATCGCGCGACGCGGCGACACGCTGTTCATCGCCGAGACCGGCGACAACCAGGCGCAGCACGACACCGTGTTCGTGTACGCCGTCGTCGAGCCGGCGACGATCGTCGATTCGCTGTCTGCGCCGGCCCTGCGCTTCGCCTTCCGCTACCCGGACGGGCCGCGTGACGCCGAAACCTTGCTCGTGGATCCCGTTACCGGCGACTGGTTCATCGTCACGAAGCGAGAGGAGCGCTCGCGGCTGTATCGGTATCCGGCGCCGCAGCGCGCCGACCAGATCGCGACGCTTGAGCGCATTCCGTTTGAGTTCGGCTTCCGGATGGCCGTCGGGGGCGACGTGTCGGCGGATGGCGCGACCGTGCTGGTGAAGACCTACGACCAAGTGCTGCTGTGGGAGCGCGCCGCCGACGAACCGTTGCAGCGGACGCTACAGCGGTCGCCGCAGCGCCAGCCCTACACGCCGGAGCGGCAGGGCGAGGCGATCGCGTTCGCGCTTGACGGCGCGGCGTACTACACGGCGTCGGAAGTCGAGCTCGACGTGCCGCAGCTACTGCTGCGCTACGCGCGGCGCACGCAGCCGTAGTACGCCGCCGTAGTACGCCACTCGGGTCCGCGCCGGCTCAGGGCATCGAATCGCGGCGCGCCTTGAGCCGCGCGTTCTGCGGGAAGGCGGCAATCGCCGCGTCGAGCACGGCCTTCGCGCTGTCTGGCTGCTGCATCGCCAGCCAGATATCGGCGGCGAGGTTCGCCCGGCGCGCGCCGAAACGTGCGTCAGTGGCGGCGAGGCTGATGCCGGCCAAGGTCTGCTGCGCCGCCGCGGGATCGTTCAGGTCGCGCAGTTGCGACTCGACCATCAGGAACTGCACCGTGGTGTCGCTCGGAAAGCGACGCGCCATCTCGCTGACCAGCCGCGCGGCGTCCGCGGGGCGATCGGCCCGACGATCGGCCACCGACTGGTTGTAGAGACCGGCAAGCAGCAGGCGTTCGACATCCGCCGGCTCGCCACTGCGCAGGCCGGGTCCGCCGGCATACTTGTAGACGATCTGGCCGCCGAGCTCGGCTGTCTGGTAGAGGGTCCACCCACCCCATATGCCGACCAGCGCCGAGGCGACGTGAGTGATCTTTACGAAGCGGTGAGTCCGTGGCACGACGGCGAAGCCAAGCGCCAGCGCCTCGAGGATGACGACCCCTGTGAAGATGTTCTCCAGGAGTTCAGCGGCCTCTTCGTGCTCCACCACGATCGGCCGCGCACCCGGAATGCGCTCCACGGGACCGTGTGCGGCATCGCCGGACTTCACGGAGACGAACACGGCGATCGTACCGAGGATTAGCAGCACGGCCGCCGCGTGGTTCGTGAACTTGAGGCGGCCGCTGAGGCTGATGAGGCGGAACAGCACGCCGACCAGCAGCAAGGCGATGGCGAAGTGGACGACCTGCGGGTGGATCTGCGCGAGCGTGGGCATCGGCGGGCCGGGAACGAGTCGGGTGCCGGACCACGGTGGTCTCGGCACCCGACGATACGGCAACCCGGTGCAGCCCGATAGTCAGGGACTTACCGACGACGCCCGTAGTTGAGCGAGAGGCCGATTCCAAACAACGGCTCGTCGAACGCCGCGTTCATCGGCAGGCTCACGCTGGGTCGGAGGCTGAGCGCGTCGTTCATCACGATGCCGAGCGCGAGCCCAACCGTGGCGTAGGTGTCCGCGATGTCGTCCGGCACGAGCCCGCCCCGGATGGTGAAGATGTCGCGCTGGACGCTGGCCTGGACGGAGGGGATGAGCGCGAGACGTTCGCGCTGGAGCAGGACGCCGCCGAAGGCCAAGCCGAGCCCGTAGCTCTGCGTGGTGAGCTCGCCGCCGGTGCCGTTGTAGTCGTCCGTCGGCAGGCCATAGGTGGCGCGGAGCAGGGGACAGGCCTGCACGCGACCGCTGGCGCTGACGGGCACTTGGTAGCCCAGCGAGCCACCGATGCGCAGGTTCGGATCCCCGCCGCCAACCGAGTAGCTGCTCACGCCGAGGCCGGCGAACACCGAGTTGCTGCCGCTGGTGAACGCGGCGCCAAGTTCGTCGAAATCGCTGGTGAACGTGTAGGCGCCGCTCATCTGCAGATGGTTGTTGGCAAAGGAGGCGTTGCCGAGGCAGACCTGGGCAACGGCCACCGCAGGGAGCGCGGCGAGGAGCAAGGCGGTGCGGACGGCGGCACGGAACGGGCGGCGCATATTGGCCCTCGAGGGGAGTGTTGTGAGCCTGCGGCAGTGCTACCCGCGTGTGCCGCTTTGGGTTCGGCAATGGCGAGCGTTGCGTGTGTGCTGGAATCTAGATGAACGCATTCGGGATTGGACGTCCAAGTCCAACGGAGAACACGAGTTGCAGTTGCAATGCGTGTGCGTGGCGGATAGCTTCCCACCCGAAAGAAAGAAGCTCGTGAAATAATTCACGAATCGCGCTCCGACCCCCATCTCCCCCCGAATGGAACGGACGTATCTCCCCGTCCTGCTGCTGCTCGGATTCGTGGCCGTCAACGCGGTCCTGATCCTGGGCCTTTCGCATTACCTGACCCGTCATCGCCCGACGCCGGTCAAGCAGGAGCCGTACGAGTCCGGGATGCCCGTGCTGGGCGATGCCCGGGAACGCTTCTCGGTGAAGTTCTATATGGTCGCGATGCTGTTCATCGTCTTCGACGTGGAGACGGTGCTGCTCGTGCCGTGGGCGGCGTATTTCCAGCAACTGTCCTGCAAGGTGCCCCTCGTGAACGGGGTGTGCGCGCCGGAGCAGGTGACCTTCTATGGCCTCGGCACGATGCTGGTCTTTATGACCGTGCTCGTCGCCGGATTCATCTACGAGTGGAAGAAGGGAGCGATGCAATGGGATTGATCGCGCAGCCGGATCCGGCGACGGCGGTCTCGTACAATCCGCAGTCGCAGGAGGGGTGGATCACCACCCGCCTGGACTTCCTCGTCAACTGGGGCCGCGCGAACTCGCTGTGGCCGATGCCGTTCGGGACCGCCTGCTGCGCCATCGAGTTTATGGCGACGGCGGCCTCGAAGTTCGACCTCGCGCGCTTCGGGATGGAGCGGATGAGCTTCTCGCCGCGGCAGAGCGACGTGCTCATCTGCGCGGGCCGCGTGCCGTTCAAGCTCGCACCGGTGCTGCGTCGCATCTACCAGCAGATGCACCAGCCGAAGTGGGTGATCTCGATGGGTGCCTGCGCGTCGTCGGGCGGGATGTTCGATTCCTACGCCGTGGCGCAGGGCATCGACACGATCATCCCGGTGGACGTGTACGTCCCGGGCTGCCCGCCGCGTCCGGAAGGCCTCATCTACGGCATTATGATGCTGCAGAAGAAGGTGATGCAGGAGCGGATGAGCAACGAGTCGCTGCGCGATGAGTTCATCGCCGACCCGACCTCGCAGCTGTACATCCCGCCGTCGCGCATCGACGAGCTCTCCGAGCCGTTCGGCAACTCGGTCCATCAGACGCGGTCGGCGCCGTGAGCAAGCATAGCGCCCCCGCCTTCACGGTCGTGCACCCGGGGAATCCCGGCGAGCAGCCGACCACCCAAACGAACATCGCCCATCGCGGCGGTGCGATGAACCCCAGCGTGGACGCCCTGCGGGCGCGCTTCGGCGCGGCCATCGGCCGTGCGGAAGTGGTCTGGGGCGACACGACGGTCTACGTGGACCGCAGCAAGGTCGCCGACGTGGCGGCCTGGCTCGCCGGCGACCCGGACCAGTCGTACGAGATGCTCGTCGACGTCACGGCCGTCGAGTACCGCGATGCGATGCGCGCGATCGAGGTCGTGTGGCACATCCGCTCGATCAAGTTCCGTCGCTTTCTCCGCCTCAAGGCGGAGTTGCCGAAGGACGGCAAGACGCCGCTCAGCGTGCCCAGCGTGTGGGGCGTGTGGAAGGCGGCCGATTGGATGGAGCGCGAGTGCTACGATATGTTCGGCATCGCGTTCGAGGGCCATCCCGACCTGCGTCGCATCCTGATGTGGGAGCAGTACAAGGAAGGGTTCCCCCTCCGCAAGGATTTCCCGATGCGCGGCCGGTTCTCGCGCTCGGAACAGCTCAAGCAGGCGCTCGCGGCGAATCCCGAGGCGCGCTACTCCAAGGAAGAGCTCTCGATCGCCGATGCGTTCGAGGACCTGCCGCTGGATATGCGTCGTCGCTTGGGCGGCGGCGAGCAGACCGGAGAGTAAGCGCGAATGGCGACGACGACTGACAAGCGCACCATCGAGGTGGCGCTCTCCACGACCGGCCTCGGGCCCGACGGCAAGCCGCAGCGCATTCCGCTCGGCGCCGAGGGTCTCGTGAGCCCGCACGCGCCCGCCGAGCCGGAGTTCGAAGGCGAGCATATGCTGATCAACATCGGCCCCCAGCACCCGGCGACGCACGGCGTGCTGCGGCTGGTGCTCGAGCTCGACGGCGAGACGGTGGTGCGATGCATCCCGCACATCGGCTACCTGCACTGCGGCTTCGAGAAGATCGGCGAGTACCGCCAGTACAACCAGATCATCCCGTGGACGGACCGCGAGGACTACCTCAACTCGCTGGGCAACAACATTGCCTACGCGTTGGGCGCCGAGCGGCTGTTCGGGATCGAGATCACCGAGCGCTGCAAGGTGCTCCGCGTGATCGGGATGGAGCTCTCGCGCATCATCTCGCACCTGGTGTGGCTGGGCACGACCTGCATCGACATCGGCGCGTTCACGCCGTTCCTCTGGAGCTTCCAGGAGCGCGAGAACGTGTACAACCTGCTCGAGCGCTGGACAGGTGCCCGCCTGACGACGAGCGGTGCGCGCGTGGGCGGGATGATCGCCGACGTGCCGGCCGGCTGGACGGACCAGCTGCGCCACTTCATCGACACGTTCCCGAAGACGCTGGATCAGGTTGAGCGGATGCTCAACAAGAACGCGATCTGGGTCGGTCGTACGGTCGGGCTGGGCGTGATGACGCCGCAGGAAGCGTTGAACTACGGCCTCACGGGTCCGATGCTGCGCGCGTCTGGCGTGGCGTACGACGTCCGCAAGGACTTCCCGTATCTCGACTACGAGACCTACGACTTCGACGTGCCGGTCGGGACGAACGGTGACGTGTACGACCGCTTCCTCGTGCGTCAGGAAGAGCTGCGCCAGTCGGTGCGCATCCTCGACCAGGCGCTGAAGCGCTTGCCCGATGGCCCGGTGAACGTGGATGACCCGCGCGTCATCCTGCCGCCCAAGAGCAAGGCGACGAGCGAGATGGAATCGATGATCCATCACTTCAAGCTGGTGATGGAAGGCCCGCGGCCCCCGATCGGCGAGACGTATGTGCCGATCGAGAGTCCGAAGGGCGAGAAGGGCTACTACTTCGTGTCCGACGGCACGGCCAAGCCGGTGCGCTGGCGCATCCGCCCGCCCAGCTTCGTGAACCTGTCGGCGATCCCGAAGATGGTGGAGGGCCACCTGCTCTCCGACGTCATCGCGATCAACGCGTCCATCGACATCGTGATGGGAGAGATCGACCGGTGAGCCACGGACCTTCGGCGCCCAGCGCCGCCCCCCACGGGCATCACGACCACGAGCCGTACCAGCCGGTCTTCACGCCGGGCTCCGCACGCAAGAAGGAGCTCGACGACCTGATGACGCGCTATCCCGACAAGCGGGCCTGCCTGCTGCCGGGCCTCTGGATGATCCAGCAGGAGCGTGGCTGGATCTCCGAGGACGCGATGCGCGAGATCGGCGAGCAGCTCGGCGTCACCGCCGCGTACGTGAAGGGCGTCGTGACGTTCTACACGATGTACCACCAGCATCCGGTGGGAAAGCATTTCATCCAGGTCTGCACGACGTCGCCCTGCCTCTGCGCCGGCGCCGACAAGGTCGTGGAGGCCTTCCTCGAGCACACGGGCTGCAAGGAGCTCGGCCTCACGAGCCCCGACGGCAAGTACACGGTCATCGAGGTCGAGTGCCTCGGCGCCTGCGGCTTCGCCACGCCCGTGCAGATCAACGAGGACTACGTCGAAAACGTGACGCCGGAGAAGGTCCCGGAGATTCTTGGAGGTCTGAAGTGACGCAGTTCGCATCCGTCATCCGTCATCCGTCCAAGATGGGGTCGCGCTAATGGGCTATCCTCACAAGAGCCATCCGCGCGAGACGCCGGTGCTCTCGAAGCACTTCGGCAATCCCGAGGCGCGGAAGCTCGAGACCTGGAAGTCGTTCGGCGGCTACAAGGCGCTCCAGCAGGCCCTCACGATGGATCCGGTCGCGATCCAGAACGTCGTGAAGGACTCCGGGCTGCGCGGCCGTGGCGGCGCGGGCTTCCCGACGGGCTTGAAGTGGTCGTTTATGAAGCTCGGCGACGGCAAGCCGCACTACCTCGCGTGCAACGCCGACGAGTCCGAGCCGGGCACGTTCAAGGACCGCGAGATTATGCGCTGGACGCCGCACGCGCTCATCGAGGGCTGCGCGATCGGTGCGTACGCGATTGGCGCCGAGACGGCCTACATCTACGTGCGCGGCGAGTTCACGGAGCCCATCAAGCGGCTCGAGGACGCGCTGGCTGAGGCTCGTGCGGCTGGCATCATCGGCAACAACGCGATGGGCAGCGGCAAGAAGATCGACGTGTGGGTGCATCGCGGCGCGGGCGCGTACATCTGCGGCGAAGAGACCGCCCTGATGAACTCGCTCGAGGGCAAGCGAGGCAACCCGCGCATCAAGCCGCCGTTCCCGGCGGTGAGCGGCCTCTTCGGCCAGCCGACGACGATCAACAACGTCGAGACGCTGACCGCCGTGCCGCACATCCTGAACAACGGCGCCGAGTGGTACAAGGCGATGTGCCTGAGCTCGCCGAAGAGCACGGGCAGCAAGCTGTTCTCGGTCTGCGGCAACGTGAGCAAGCCGGGCAACTACGAAGTCGTGATGGGTTTCTCCTTCAAGGAGTTCCTGTACGACCTCTGCGGCGGTCCGCTGCCGGGCCGGAAGTTCAAGGCGATCATCCCCGGCGGCTCGTCGGTGCCGGTGATCACGATCGACGAAGCCGAGTCGGTGAAGATGGACTACGAAGGCTTCCTCGAGGTCGGCACGATGCTGGGCTCGGGCGGCGTAATCATCTTCGACGACGCGCAGTCGATGCCGCGCCAGTTGGCGCGCCTCGCGCGCTTCTACGCGCACGAGAGCTGCGCCCAGTGCACGCAGTGCCGCGAGGGCACGGCGTGGATGACGAAGATCCTCGAGCGCATCGTGGCCGGCAACGGCACCTTCGAGGATCTCGATACGATCTTCGACCTGGCCGAGAATATGACCGGCAAGACGATCTGCGTGCTCTCCGACTCCTGCGCGGCGCCGGTGACCAGCGGCATCAACCGCTTCCGCGGCGAGTTCGAGGCGCTGATCAAGGGCAAGCGTTCGTCGACGGTGGCGATGGGGGCGGGCGTATGAGCCAGTTGGTCAACCTGACCATCGAAGGCCGGCAGGTCTCCGTGCCGGCGGGGACGAGCATCCTCGAGGCCGCGAAGGCCGCGGGCGTGCTGGTCCCACACTATTGCTATCACCCTGGGCTCCCCGTGGCCGGCGTCTGCCGGATGTGCCTCGTGGAAGTCGAGAAGATGCCGAAGCTCGCCCCGTCCTGCGCGACGTCGGTGGCTGAGGGGCAGGTGGTGCACGTCTATTCCGAGAAGGCGCTCGAGGCCCGCAAGGGCGTGCTCGAGCTGCTGCTCATCAACCATCCGCTCGACTGCCCGATCTGCGACCAGGCCGGTGAGTGCGAGCTGCAGGACTACACCTTCCAGGAAGGCCGCGCCGACTCGCGCTACCGCGAGCCGAAGCGCTTCAATCCCGTGGAAGACTTCGGCGGCGACGTCCTCTACGTCACGAACCGCTGCATCCTTTGCACGCGCTGCGTCCGCTTTATGGACGACGTGCACCAGGCGCCGGTGCTCAACGTCTCGGAGCGCGGCGACCGCGCGACGATCGGCAAGACCGGCGACGCGGACCTCACGCAGCCCTGGGCCGCGAACGTCGTCGACCTCTGCCCGGTGGGCGCACTGGTCTCCAAGGACTTCCTGAACAAGGCGCGCGCTTGGGAGCTCGACCGCACGGCCTCCGTGTGCACGGGCTGCTCGCAGGGCTGCAACACGATCCTCGAGACGCGCGACAACGTCGTGATGCGCCAGAAGCCGCGCTCGAACGACCAGGTCAACCACTTCTACCTCTGCGACCAGGGCCGGCTCGACTACCGCTGGATGAACCGCGCGGACCGCATCGAGGCCCCGAAGATCCAGCTCGCCGGCGTGCTCTCGCCGGTGGACTGGGACATCGCCTACGCCGAGGCCGCGAAGGTGCTCGCCGGCAAGCGCGCGTACGTCGTCGCGAGCCCGAAGCTCTCCAACGAGGCGCTGTTCCTCCTCAAGCAGCTGATCGCGAAGACGGGCGGGCAGGGCAGCTTCCGCTGCGAGACGGGACCCGAGGCGCCGCTGCCGGGCGTGCCGGACCTCTCGCTGCGCGCCGACCGTGCGCCGAACGTTCGCGGCGCCGAGCTCCTCGGCTTCGCGCGCCAGGACGCCGATCCGCTCGCCGGCCTCAAGGACGGCGACGTCCTCGTGCTCGCCGACGAGGAGATGGCCGGCCTCGACCTCGCCAAGGCCGCCAAGGCCAGCGCGATCATCGTCATCGGCACGGTGCTGCCCCACGGCATCGCGACGCCGCAGGTGGTGCTGCCGATCGCCAACGTCGCCGAGGAGGAGGGCACGTTCACGAACCTCCGCGGCCGCGTCCAGCGCTTCCTGCAGGCCAAGGCGGCGCCGGGCCTCGCGCGTCCGAGCTGGTTCGCGCTGGCCGACCTCAACAATGCCATCGGCGTGAAGAGCGACTACTTCCTTCCCGGCGCCGTGTTCGCGGCGCTCGCCCAGAGCGAGACGGCCTTCGCCGGGCTGAGCTATGAGACGCTGGGCCTCTACGGTGCGCCGCTGGCCGGCGCGCAGGCGGGGGCCGCGTGATGGACCACACGCAGCTCGACCCGGGCTTCTGGCCCTTCGTGGTCTTCACGGTCATCAAGATGCTGGCCATCTTCACGCTGTATATGGTCGGCGTCGCCTACACGACGCTGGCCGAGCGGAAGATCTCGGGCTGGATCCAGGACCGGCACGGCCCGAACCGCGTCGGTCCCTGGGGCCTGTTCCAGGTGCTGGCCGACGGCGTGAAGAACATTATGAAGGAAGAGTCGATGCCCGGCGGCGTGAACAAGCCGCTGTTCGTCCTCGCGCCGGCGATCGCCTTCGTGCCCGCGCTCATCGCCTGGGCGGTGATTCCCTTCGGCGCCCCGATGCCGACGGCCTGGGGCCGGATGGACCTCGTCGTCGCCGACCTGCCGATCGGTTTCCTCTTCACGATCGGCATCGCCTCGCTGGGCGTGTACGGCATCGTGATCGCCGGCTGGTCGTCGAACAACAAGTACTCGCTGCTCGGCGGCCTCCGCGCCTCGGCGCAGATGGTCAGCTACGAGATCACGATGGGGATGGCGCTGCTCTGCGTGCTGCTCGTCAGCGGCAACGTGTCGCTGCCGGAGATCATCGCGCAGCAGCAGGGGTCGACCTGGAACGCCATCATCCTCTCGGTGGCGGCCTTCCTGTTCCTCGTCTCGGCCTTCGCC
>DAOMNV010000013.1:0-30634 GCA_035444005.1 Gemmatimonadaceae bacterium | reverse complement strand
ACGAACCGCGTGCCCTTCGATATGCCCGAGGCGGAGTCGGAGCTCATCGCCGGCTACCATAGCGAATACAGCGCGATGAAGTTCTCGATGTTCCCGATCTCCGAGTACGCGAATATGGTCACGACGAGCGCGATGTTCGTGACGCTGTTCCTCGGCGGCTGGGACATCCCGTTCACCACCTGGGACTCGACGGGTCCGTACACGGTGGCCAAGGCGCTGGCGACGTTCGGGATGTTCGCCGCGAAGACGATCTTCTTCGTCTTCTTCTACATCTGGGTGCGCTGGACGCTGCCGCGCTTCCGCTACGACCAGCTGATGTCGCTGGGCTGGAAGGTGATGCTGCCGGTGGCGCTGGTGTACCTGGTGCTCATCTCGACGGCGATCGTGCTGATGGATATGGCGGGCCTCGGCCGCGGCGCGACCTTCGGCTACGCGATGGGCGCGCTGAACCTGGTCTGCGTGGTGCTGCTGTTCCTGGTGCTCGACCGCGGCCGCCTCGTGAGCCCGGCGTCGGGCCGCCTGAGCCCCGAAGAAATCGAACGCCTGCGCCGCCGCGCCCCGATGCGCGCGACGCTGGCTCCCGAGGAGATCCGCTGATATGGCGATCAACGTGAAGGTTATGGAGCGGCCGGTGGGCGAGGTGAGCTATGTGCGCGCCACGCTCTCTGGCCTGGGGCTCACGCTCAAGCATCTCGTGAACCCGCACAAGGTCACGGTGCAGTATCCCGACGAGCGCTGGGACATCTCCCCGCGCTGGCGCGGGACGCACCGGATGCTGACCACCGAGGACGGCAAGGCGAAGTGCGTGGCCTGCGGCCTCTGCCCGACGGTCTGCCCGGCCAACTGCATCAAGCTGGTGCCCGGCGAGGACGAGGCGGGGAACCGCTATCCTCTGGTCTTCGAGATCGACGAGTTCCGCTGCATCTTCTGCGGCTACTGCCAGGAAGTCTGCCCGGAGGAGGCGATCCATATGGGCCGCCACTACGAGAACGCGGAGTTCTCGCGTGAGCGCTTCGTGTACGACCTCGAGCGCCTCACCGCGCAGACGCATCCGGTGAGCGAGCTCTGGGACCCTGCCGACCCGCGGGGGGAGTGACGGATGAACAACGAGTTCTTCCCGCTCTTCTTCTCGTTTCACTTCTATCTCTTCGCGGTGATCGCGCTGGTCTCGGCGATCCTGTTCGTGACGCGCAAGAGCCCGGTGGCGGCGGCGCTGTGGTTGGTGAACGTGATGTTCTGCCTGGCGGCGCTCTACGTGATGCTGGACGCGCAGTTCATCGGCGCGATCCAGGTGCTGGTCTATGCGGGCGCCATTATGGTCGTGTTCCTGTTCGTCGTGATGCTGCTCAACCTCGGGAAGCCCGAGGACGTGAGCGACATCCGCGGCAGCCTGCCGCGGGTGTCGGCGGGCTTCGTGGGCGCGGCATTGCTGGCCGAGGTGATGGTGCTGGCGAAGGCCAAGTGGAACCCCGCCTTCACGTTGCCCGTGCCGACCGGCGAGGCCACGCGCGGCGAGCCGGGCGGCATCATCGCGCCGATCGCCGAGGTGCTGCTGAAGGACCAGCTGCTGGCCTTCGAGCTGGCGTCGATCCTGCTGCTGGTGGCGATCATCGGGGCCGTGACCCTCGGCCGCAAGAGGAGCTGACCCGTGCTCGCTGAATCCCTCGCGCTCTCCGCGGCGCTCTTCGCAATCGGTGTCATCGGCGTGCTCACGCGCCGCAACGCGATCATAATGTTTATGTGCATCGAGCTGATGCTCAATGCCGTCAATCTCTCGCTGGTCGCGCTGAGCAAGGCCTACGGCGCCGCCGGCGAGGTCTTCGTGCTCTTCGTCATCACGGTGGCCGCCGCCGAGGCGGCCGTCGGGCTCGCGATCGTGATCTCGATCTTCCGCCACCGCCAGTCGGTGGACCTCGATGACATCAACCTGCTGAAGGGCTGATGATCCAGACCCCTCTCCCCGAGACGGGCCACCCGCTGGCGGATACGGTCGCGCGCTTCGCGTGGCTGCTGCCGGTGCTGCCGCTGCTGGGCTTCGCGCTCAACGGGTTCCTGTCGCTGAAGCACGCCGCCCACGCCGGTCCGGCGGACCCGACGGCGGCCTCCGAGCACGCGCACGCCGACCACGCGGAGCACGGCCACGACGCCCACGGTCACGATGACGGACACCACGCGACGCGCCATCCGGCCGCCAAGCTGGTCTCGCTCATCGGCCCCGGCGTCCTGCTGCTGAGCTTCGGCCTCGCCGTCGCGATCTTCGGCGCGATGCGCGCCGCGCACATCGAGGATCCCTACATCCTCACGCTGTTCCAGTGGATGCCCACGGGCGAGCTCAGCCTCGACGTGGCCTTCCAGCTCGACCAGCTCTCGATGTTGATGGTGCTGATCATCACGGGCATCGGCTCGCTGATCCACATCTTCTCCGTCGGGTATATGCAGGACGACCCGGGGTACCCGCGCTACTTCGCGTACCTCAACCTGTTCGTCTTCTTTATGCTCCTGCTGGTGCTCGGCTCGAGCTACCCGCTGATGTTCGTGGGCTGGGAAGGCGTGGGGCTGTGCTCGTACCTGCTCATCGGCTTCTGGTTCCAGGAGAAGGCCAACGCGGACGCGGGCAAGAAGGCGTTCATCGTGAACCGCATCGGCGACTTCGGGATGCTGGTGGCGATGTTCATTTTGTTCGCGAACTTCGGCACGCTGTCGTACACGGGCGTCGAGGCGGCGCTGGGCGAAGTGCAGCTCGGCGCGCTGGTGCCGACGGCGATCGCGCTGTTCCTGTTCCTCGGCGCGGCGGGCAAGTCGGCGCAGATGCCGCTGTACGTGTGGCTGCCGGACGCGATGGCCGGCCCGACGCCGGTCTCGGCGCTGATCCACGCGGCGACGATGGTCACGGCGGGCGTCTACCTGATCGCGCGCTCCGGCCTGCTGTTCGCGCTGGCGCCGGTGGCACAGCTGACGGTCGCGCTGGTCGGTGCGCTCACGGCCGTGTTCGCCGCGACGATCGGCCTCAAGCAGTGGGACATCAAGAAGGTCCTCGCGTACTCCACCGTCTCGCAGCTGGGCTATATGTTCGTCGGCGTCGGCGTCGGTGCCTACACGGCGGGCGTGTTCCACCTGATGACGCACGCGTTCTTCAAGGCGCTGCTGTTCCTCGGGTCGGGCTCGGTGATCTACGCGATGCACCAGGCCTACCACGCGACGCACAATCACGAGGACGCGCAGGATATGCGCAATATGGGCGGCTTGAAGGCCCATATGCCCATCACGTTCTACCTGATGTGGATCGCGACGCTGGCCATCGCCGGCATCCCGTTCTTCTCGGGCTTCTTCTCCAAGGACGAGATCCTCGCGGGCGTGTTCGCGCGCACGCACGGCTCGACGCTGGCCGACGCCTCGCTGCTGGGCGTGCCGGGCAGCGTGGTGCTCTACGTGGTGTACGCGCTGGGCCTCGCCGCCGCGCTGATGACCGCGATCTATATGACGCGGATGATGCTGTACACCTTCCACGGTCCTAACCGGACGGGCGAGGCCGAGCGGCCGCACCTGAAGGAAGCGCCGTGGGTGATGACCGGCCCCCTCGTGGTGCTGGGCGTGCTCTCGCTGGCCGGTGGCTGGCTCAACATCCCGGCGATCCTCGGTTTCCTCGGCGAGCCCGGCCTGCTGCACCACTGGCTCGAGCCGGTGACGGGCGCGGCGGAGCTGCAGGTGACGCTCGGCGAGACGCCGCATCTCTCGCACAGCACGGAGTACGTGCTGATCGGGACGGCCGTCGCCATCGCCGTCGCGGGCATCGCCTTCGCCTTCGCGAAGCTCAAGCCGGCGGCGCTCAAGCCGGCCAAGGATTCGCCGGCGGAGCAGGGCATCGGCAAGACGCTCTACAACAAGTGGTACGTGGACGAGGGCTACGACAAGGCCATCGTCCAGCCGACGGTCGCGATCTCGCGCACGGTGCTCTGGAAGGGCATCGACGTGGGGCTGATCGACGGGCTTCTCGTGAACGGCAGCGCGGTGCTCACCAAGGCCTTTGCCTGGGCGGGTTCGCAGCTGCAGACCGGGCGGGTCGGGACCTACGCCTGGATCATCGTGCTTGGCGCGGTGATGGTGCTCGGCGCCTTCACCTTCTTCTGATCCGACCGTGACCGCGTTCCTCGACTCCATCGGCTACAACGGCTGGATCCTTCCGGTCCTGCTCGGCCTGCCCCTCGTCGGTGCGCTGGTGCTGTTCGCCCGCGCCCTCTCGGGCAGCGGCGACGCGCAGGCGCGGATGGCCGCCGACCGCCAGTTCGCCCTCATCGTCTTCCTGCTCGAAGCGCTGCTCTCCCTCGGCCTCTGGTGGTCGGTGGATCCCAACGCGGTCGCCTGGCAGGCGGAGGTGCAGCTTCCCTGGATCCCGCAGTGGGGGATCGGCTTCCACGTCGGCCTCGACGGCATCGCGATGATGCTGGTGCTGCTGACGACGATCATTATGCCGCTGGCGGTGCTCGGCGGCTGGACCAGCATCCGCGAGAAGACCGGCTGGTACTATGGCCTCCTGCTGCTGCTGACGACCGGGATGATCGGCGTCTTCGTGGCGCTGGACCTGGTGCTGTTCTACGTGATGTGGGAAGTGATGCTCGTGCCGATGTACCTGATCATCGGCGTCTGGGGCGGCCAGCGCCGCCTGTACGCGAGCCTCAAGTTCTTCCTGTACACGATGCTCGGCTCGCTGCTGATGCTCGTCGCCGTGATCTGGCTGGGCGTGGCGGCGGCGCAGGGCAGCACGCCGAACTTCAGCTACGACGCCATCCTCGCGCTGTCGGCGACGTCGGAGTGGAGCGCCTCGCTCTGGCTGTTCGGCGCCTTCGCCATCGCCTTCGCGGTGAAGGTGCCGATGTGGCCCTTCCATACGTGGCTGCCCGATGCGCACGTCGAGGCGCCGACCGCCGGTTCGGTGATTCTGGCCGCGATTATGCTCAAGATGGGCACCTTCGGCTTCGTGCGGTTCGCGCTGCCGCTGTTCCCCGAGGCGGCGATGCATCCCGGCGTACGCGCCCTGATGCTCGCGCTGGCGGTGATCGGCATCGTCTACGGCGCGCTGGTCGCGCTGGTGCAGCCGGACTTCAAGAAGCTCGTCGCCTACTCGTCGGTCTCGCACCTCGGCTTCGTGATGCTCGGCATCTTCGCGGCGACGGTCGAGTCGATGCAGGGCGCGCTGGTCGTGACGATCAGCCACGGCATCTCGACGGGCGCGCTGTTCCTGCTCATCGGGATGATCTACGAGCGGCGGCACACGCGGATGGTGGACGACTTCGGCGGCATCGCCAAGGTGATGCCGGTGTTCGCGGTGTTCCTCACGATCGTCGCGTTCTCGAGCATCGGCGTGCCGGGCACCAACGGCTTCATCGGTGAGTTCCTCGTGCTCGTCGGCTCGTACCGCACGGCGCCGTTCCACGCCGTGATCGCCGCCACGAGCGTGATCTTCGCGGCCGCCTACCTGTTGTGGGCGGTGCAGCGCATCATCTACAACCCGCTGGTCAAGCCGGAGAACCAGGCTCTCAAGGGGATGGACCTGAACTGGCGCGAGATCGGCCTCCTGGTCCCGCTCGTGGCCGGCATCCTCTGGGTCGGCGTCTACCCCAAGCCCGTGCTCGCGAAGACTGAAGCGGCGGCCGCGCGCCTCGTGCGCCTCGTGCAGCCCGCGCAGGTCACGGCGGCCCCGGAGGTGCAGCGATGAGCTTCGACCTCGCGCTCCCCGGCCAGCTGACCCTGGCGCTGTTGCCCGACATCATCCTCCTCGCGGGCGCCACGGTGATGATGCTCGTCGCCGCGTGGAAGCCCGAATCCGCGGCGCTGCAGCGCCGCGTCGGCATCGGCTCGCTCGTCGTGCTGGCCATCACGCTCGCCGCGGTGCTCAAGTACGCGCTCGACGGCGTGGGCGCCAGCGCCGGCGTGATCGCCGCCGACTCGCTGCGCTGGACCGTCGACATCGTCGTGCTGCTCGCGGCGATGGGCACCGTCGCGCTGTCGATCGAGTACAACGACCGCCACGGCATTCCGCACGGCGAGCTGCACGTGCTGGTGCTCTTCGCGACCGCCGGGATGATGGTGCTGGCGGCGGCCCGCGAGTTTATGACGTTCTTCGTCGGCCTCGAGATTATGTCGGTGGCCGTGTACGTGCTGGCCGGGATGAACCGGCGCAGCGGCAAGGCCGCCGAGGCCTCGCTCAAGTACTTCCTGCTCGGCGCCTTCGCGACCGGCTTCCTGCTGTACGGGATGGCGCTGATCTTCGGCGCCACCGGCCAGACGCAGTTCACCGAGATCTCGCGCCTCGTGATGCGCTTCTCGCTGGGCGACCACCCGATGCTGCTCGTCGGCGTGGGCCTGCTGGCGATCGGCCTGTTCTTCAAGGTGGCGGCGGTACCGTTCCATATGTGGGCGCCCGACGTGTACGAGGGCGCCCCGACGCCGGTGACGGCCTATATGGCCTCGGCCGTGAAGGCGGCCGTGTTCGCCGGCTTCGCGCGCATCTGGTACGAGGCCGTGTACCTCGTCGAGGCCTGGCCGGAGATCTTCGCCTGGGTGGCGATCGCGACGATGGTCGCCGGCAACGTCATCGCGCTGCGCCAGCAGAACGTGAAGCGGATGCTGGCCTACTCGAGCATCGCGCACACGGGCTACCTGCTCGTCACCATCCTCACGCTCTCGAGCGCGGGTTCGGCGGCGCTGGTGTTCTACCTGTTCGCCTACACGCTCGCCACCTTCGGCGCCTTCGCCGTCGTGACGGTGCTGCAGGACGGCAGCGAACGCCCGGTCACGACGGCGGACTTCGCGGGTCTCTGGCACACGCGGCCGGTCCTCGCCGTCGGGATGACGGTGTTCCTGCTCTCGCTGCTCGGCTTCCCGGTCTTCGGCGGCCTCGGCTTCTTCGCCAAGTGGTACCTGCTCGGCGCCGCGCTGGCCTCGAACGTCGGTCTCCAGACGGTGGTCGTGATCCTCGTGCTGACCTCGCTGGTCTCTGCGGGTTACTACCTGCAGGTCGTGCGCGCGATGTTTATGCAGGATCGCGGCGAGACGGCGCTGCCCGCGCAGGCGACGGGGCCGTACACGCGTGCCGTCTTGGCGGCGGCCGCCGCGGCCATCCTCGCGCTCGGCATCTTCCCGGGCCCGATCGCACGCTGGGCCACGGGGAACGCCGAGCTCAAGGATCGCATTGACTCGATCGTGAGCGAACGTTCCTCGACCCAACCGACGCGGTGATCGCGGCCGGCATCTTCCGGCAGTACGACATCCGCGGCATCGTCGGCCACGACCTGACGGTCGAGGCCGCCGAGGCCATCGGGCGTGCCTACGCGGTGCTGTTGCACGAGCGGGGCATCGCGGGTGCGGTGGCCGTGGGCCGCGACAACCGCCCCAGCGGCGCAGCGCTGCGCGATGCGCTGGTGCGCGGACTCACGGAGAGCGGTCACGACGTCATCGACGTCGGCGTCGTCCCGACGCCGCTGCTGTACTGGTCGCTGCACCACCTGCCGGTGGTGGCGGGCATCCAGATCACAGGCTCGCACAACCCGCCGGAGTACAACGGCTTCAAATGCTGCGTCGGCACCGGGTCGTTGCACGGCGAAGGCATCCAGCGCCTGCGGCAGATCATCGAGGCTGGGCAGTTCCGCCGCGGCGCTGGCACGGTGCGCGACGAGGCGATCATCGACCGCTACGTCGCCGACATCGCCGCGAAGATCGGGCCGCTGCCATCCGCGATGAAGGTCGTCGTCGACTGCGGCAACGGCGTCGGCGCCGTGGTCGCGCCGAAGCTCTTCGCCGCGCTTGGCCTCACGCCGACCTGGTTGTTCGCCGAGAGCGACGGCACGTTCCCGAATCACCATCCCGACCCGACGGTCGTCGAGAACCTGCAGGATCTCATCCGCAGCGTGCGCGAGACCGGCAGCGAGCTGGGCATCGGCTTCGACGGCGACGCCGACCGCATCGGCATCGTCGACGGCGACGGCACGATCATCTGGGGCGACTACCTGCTGCTGCTCTACGCCCGCGACGTGCTCGCGCGCACGGGGGCGGGGCAGTCGATCATCTTCGACGTGAAGTGCTCGCAGGCGCTCCCCGACGGCATCGCCAAGGCAGGCGGCCAGCCGGTGATGTGGAAGACCGGGCACTCGCTGATCAAGGACAAGATGAAGGCGCTCAAGGCGCCGATCGCCGGCGAGATGTCGGGGCATATGTTCTTCACCGAAGGCTTCTACGGCCACGACGATGCGCTCTACGCCGCGGCGCGCCTGCTGCGCATCGTCGCCGATGCCAAGCAGCCGGTGAAGGCCCTGCTCGCCGATGTCCCGCGCTTCGTCTCCACGCCGGAGATCCGCGTCGATTGCCCTGACGACCGCAAGGAAGCGATCGTCGCCGAGGCGCTGGCGCACTTCCGCGCGAAGTATGACGTGAGCGACGTCGACGGCGTGCGCATCCTCTTCGGTGATGGCTGGGGCCTCATCCGCAGTTCGAACACGCAGCCGATCCTCGTGCTGCGCTTCGAGGCCTCGAGCGAGGCGCGGTTGACGGAACTGCGTACCGAAGTCGAGGGCTGGCTCGCCGCGCGCGGCGTCCGGCTCGAGGCCACGGCCCACTGAGCTGACGATGGGCGCACGGCGCGGACTCTTCGGATTCCTCGCCGCCGGCGCATTGGCGCTGCTGGCTGGCCGTGCCTTGGCCGGGATCTACGCAGACTGGGCCCTGCACGACGCCCACGGATTCGGCGAGCTCTGGCGCGCGAAGGCCACGACCATCCTGCTGTTGCGCGGTGGCGCCCTCGCCATCGCCGGCGCGTATGCCTTCGCGCACTTCTATACGGTGCGGCAGTCGATCGTCTCGCTTGTGCTGCCATCGCAGCTCGGCGGGCTCGACATCCCCGAGGAGATTCCCTCAGGCCGGCTGACGGCGATCGCCCTGTTGCTGGCGCTGCTCGTGGCCGTGGGCTTTGCGCTGTTGCCCACCGACTGGACGCAGGCTGCGCTGGCGTGGGAGGGCGTGCGCTTCGGTGAGGTCGATCCGTACCTCCAGCGCGATCTCGGCTTCTACGTGGCCTGGCTGCCCTGGGAGCGCACGCTGCAGGCGCGCCTGATGGCACTGACGATCGTGCTGGCCGCGGCCGTGTCGGCGCTCTACGCGCTCACGCCGAGCCTGCGCTGGACCGCGACCGGCCTCTACGTCTCCACCTGGGTGCGTCGCCATCTCGCGGTGCTCGGCGGCAGCGTCGTCGTGCTCATCGGCTGGGGATGGAACATCGACCGCTTCGAGCGGCTGAGCCCGGGCAGCGGCGTGTGGCTCGATGCGACCACCGAAGCGGCGTTCACGGCCTTCGACCACCGCATCGCGTTGCCGTTCCGCGCGATCACCGCGTTCGCGACCTTGCCGATTGCCGCCGTGCTGGTGTACGCGGGCTGGCGCGGCTACGTACGCACGGCGCTGGTGATGCTGAGCACGCTGGTCTTGCTGGGCCCGGTGGCGAGTGCGGTGCTTCCGGCCGTGGCCAAGCGACCCCTGGCGTCCTCGACGCCGCAGGGTCGCGCCGCCGCGCGCCCGTACCGCAATACGGCGACGCTGTACACGCGGCGGGCGTTCGGGGTCGACGCCATCGCCCGCGACAGCGTGGCGGTGCTGCCCCGCGACCAGGTGAGTCGCCGCGTGAGTGCCTGGGATCCGGCCGCCCTGTACGCGATCTCCGATGGCGGCCGGCGACGGGATACCACCGTAGCGCTCGGCTGGACGGCGACGGCCGCTGGGCTCGAGGCGGTTGCCGTGCAGCGCAGCCGCGACGCCGAAGCGAGCGAGTGGGGGACGCGCCGCTATGCCGCCTCGGCGTCGGACGACGCTGGCCGGCCCTTCTATGCGCCCTCGCTGGGCGATGGACGCCTCGCGCCGGTGCTCGTCCAACAGGATCCACTGCTCGTCGCCGACCGGCGTGGCGATCTCGCCGGCGCGGCCTTCGAAACGACCACGCAGCGCATCGCACTCGCCTGGGCCGAGCAGGATCCTCGCCTGCTGCTTCGCGAGCTGCCGTTGCCGCGACCGCGGCTCCTGACGGCTCGCGACGTGCGTGAGCGCATCGGGCGATTGGTGCCGTTCCTGACGCTCGGGCCGACGATCACACCTCAGCTGCGCGGCGATTCGCTCTACTGGTTCGTCGAGGTGTTCAGCACGGCGCGCCGCTATCCGCTCAGCGAAGCCGTGCTGCTCGACGGCCGTACGTATCGCTACATCCAGCACGCGGCGACCATCGTCGTCCAAGCGCAGACTGGCCGTCTGCTCGTGATTCCCACGGAGCAACCCGACGCGACGCTCGCGGCGTGGCAGGGGATCGCCGCGACGACGTTCACGCCGCTCGCGGCCGCGCCGGAGTGGATTCGTGCGGAGCGACCGCCAAACGTGGACTGGATGATGGTGCAGGGCAGCGGCCTCGCCCAGGTCGGATTCCCGGGCGATTCGGTAGGCATCCGCCGCCTGACGCGCGCCGACGATGCCGACGCCGACGTCGCGCTCGGAGGTCCGACGTTCTTCGGCTACGACTCCGTGGGGACCTTGGGATGGGCGCTGCCCGTCGACCTGCCCTTCGCGGGGCGGACGCTCGGGATCCTGATTGCGCGCGGCGGGGCGAACCGCCGGACGGAGTACCTCCGGTACGAGACCGCCCGATGGACGACGGTCCTCGAAGGCCTGCAGGGAGCCGCCGATCGCGCGGGCTTCGGGCGCTCCCTGCCGAACGCGCGCCGCGGCCGCGTGCAGGCGATTCCCACGCCGGAGGGCGCCCTTTGGGTGCAGAGCTACTACGACTGGCCGGCTGACGGGGATCCGCGCCTAGCCGGCGTCGTCGTGAGCGGCCCGAGCGGGGTCACGGCGGCTCGCAGCCTCGGCGAGGCCCTCGGTGAGCGCCGTGCCGAGCGTGGGCTCGACGGCGATGCGTTCCGCGAACGCGTCGCGCGGCTGTACGACGCATTGCAGGCCGCCCAGCGCGCCGGCGATTGGCGCGCCTACGGCGAGGCGTGGGCCGCACTCGGCCGGTTGCTGCAGCGACCGTGATTTCCGTATCCGGAGCGGTGCCGTTCGTGCGGCGGACGGACTATTTTTAGGGGCTTCCCCCCATTCGAATCCAACACGGAGACCGTGTGAACATCCACGAGTATCAAGCGAAGGAGATCCTGCGCGGCTATGGCGTGCCGATCCCGCCGGGCGAGGTCGCGACGACGCCGGCCGAGGCCGAGGCGATCGCCACGAAGTACGGCACCGCGGTGATGGTGAAGGCGCAGGTGCACGCGGGCGGCCGCGGTAAGGCCGGCGGCGTCAAGTTCTGCAAGACGCCCGCCGACGCGAAGGAGAAGGCGACGGCGATTCTCGGTATGAAGATCAAGGATCTCACGGTCGAGAAGGTGCTCGTCACCGTCGCCGCCGACATCGGCAGCGAGGCGTACGTCGGCATCATCGTCGACCGCGCGACCAAGAAGCCGGTGTTTATGGTTTCCGCTGCCGGCGGCATCGACATCGAAGAGGTCGCGGCCAAGACGCCCGAGAAGATCCTCTACGTGCCGGTGGACGTGCGCTACGGCCTCCCGAGCTACGACGCGATGCGGATGGGCTTCTTCCTCTACGAGGACGTGAAGCTGGCCCGCGCCGCCGCGAAGATTATGCAGCAGCTCTACGCCGCCTTCATGGCGGCCGGCTGCTCGCTGGCCGAGATCAACCCGCTGGTGGTGACGCCGCAGGGTGAGCTCGTCGCGGTGGACGGCAAGATGGTGATCGACGACAACGAGCTCGACCGCAAGCCGGAGATCGCCGCGCTGCGCGACGAGTCGAGCGAGGAGCCGTCGGAAGTCGACGCGCGCAACGCGAACCTCACGTTCATCAAGCTCGACGGCAACGTCGGCTGCGTCGTGAACGGCGCCGGCCTCGCGATGGCGACGATGGACCTCGTGAAGTACTACGGCGGCGAGCCGGCGAACTTCCTCGACATCGGCGGCTCGTCGAACCCGGAGAAGGTCGTCAACGCCCTGCGCATCATCACGGCCGACCCGAACGTGAAGGCCATCCTGTTCAACATCTTCGGCGGCATCACGCGCACCGACGACGTCGCCAACGGCATCGTGACGGCCACCAAGGCGAATCCGCTGAAGGTGCCGATCGTCATCCGCCTCACCGGCACCAACGAAGAGCTCGCGATGAAGATTCTCACGGAGAACGGATTCTCCGCCTCCAGCGATATGGACACGGCCGTCAAGAGCGCGGTCGAGCTGGCCAAGGGAGGCAAGTAAGATGAGCGTCTTCATCGACAAGAACACCAAGCTCGTCATCCAGGGCATCACGGGCCGCGACGGCTCGTTCCACGCCAAGCAGATGATGGAGTACGGCACGCAGGTCGTCGCCGGCGTCACGCCGGGCAAGGGCGGCCAGAAGTTCGAGGGCACGGTGCCGATCTTCAACACGGTGGCTGACGCCGTGAAGGCGACGGGTGCCAACGCCTCGGTGATCTACGTGCCGCCGCCGTTCGCGGCCGACGCGATCATGGAAGCGGCCGCCGCGGGCGTCTCGCTCGTGGTCTGCATCACGGAAGGCGTGCCGGTGCTCGATATGACGAAGGTCTATCCCTTCGTGAAGGAGCGCGGCGTGCGCCTGATCGGCCCCAACTGCCCGGGTCTCATCACGCCGGGCGAGGCGAAGGTCGGCATCATCCCGGGCCGCATCTGCACGCCGGGGCCCGTGGGCGTAGTCTCGCGCTCGGGCACGCTGACCTACGAAGTCGTGTACCAGCTCACCCGCGCCGGCATCGGCCAGACCACCTGCGTCGGCATCGGTGGCGACCCGATCAACGGCACGAACTTCATCGACTGCCTCGAGGCCTTCGAGAAGGATCCGAAGACCAAGGCCATCGCGATGATGGGCGAGATCGGTGGCACTGACGAGCAGGAAGCCGCGGAGTTCGTGAAGAAGCATATGAAGAAGCCGGTCGTGGGCTTCATCGCCGGCCAGACGGCGCCTCCGGGCCGCCGTATGGGTCACGCGGGCGCGATCATCTCGGGCTCGGCGGGTACGGCCGCCGAGAAGATCGAGGCCTTCAAGGCCGCCGGAATGGGCGTCGCGGCGCGACCGATCGACTTCGTCGAGCTGATCCAGGCGCGCTTGAAGTAACAGCGAACGGCTGCACCACGGAGACACAGAGACACGGAGACTGCGACGGCCAGCACAACACGTGCCCTGCAGTGGCAGTCTCCGTGCCTCCGTGTCTCCGTGGTGAAATGCAGTTGCAGTTCCAAACCTCTAGCACACAAGAGCCTTCAGTGGCCCTCAACTACACGTTTTCCATCATCAAGCCGGACGCCTTCAACACGGGCAAGGCCGGCAAGATCCTCGCGCACCTCGAGGCCCAGGGCTTCACGCTCAAGGCGGCGCGCGTGGTGCATATGTCCAAGAAGCAGGCCGAGGAGTTCTACGCCGTGCACCGCGGCCGCCCGTTCTTCGGCGAGCTGGTCGAGTTTATGAGCTCGGCGCCGTGTATGCCGTTCGTCCTCGTGAAGGACAACGCCGTGCACGCGCTGCGCGAGGCGATCGGCGCGACGGATCCGGCCGAGGCCGCCGCCGGCACGGTGCGCAAGCTGTTCGCCGAGTCGAAGGGCAAGAACGCGATCCACGCCTCGGACTCGGACGAGAACGCGGTGCGGGAGAGCCGGTTCTTCTTCGCGGAAGCGGACACGATCTAGGACGTGGGACTTGAGACGGGGGACTTGAGAGTGCGCGTGCTCTCAAGTCCCCCGTCTCAAGTCTCAAGTCCTTTACCCACGCCAAGTTACCCGCTTGACCTAGCCCTCCGCGGGCGATTAGTTTACTTGGCTATGCTTTCGTTCCCCATTCGCACCCTTTCGCAGGGGGCGTTCCAGGTCGAATCCGACCTCGCCTCCGACGACGCGGTGTGGATGGAGCACGACGTCCGTCCTGTGTCGGGCATCCGGGTGACCGGGCGCTTGAGCGGGGCGGGGGCTGGGCGGTTCTACTTCTCCGGCGGGTTCCACGGAACCGCGGCCGGCGATTGCCGTCGCTGCCTCGCGCCGGTGGAGTACGTGGTGCAGAACGATGCGCACCTGCTCTTTGCCGACGCCGACGACGAGAACGCGGACGAACCCGATGTCTACCCGCTCGCCGAGGGCGGTCAGGCCTTGGATCTCCGACCCGCGATCCGGGAGCAGTGGTTGCTCGACGCCTCCGGCCTGCCGCTGTGCCGTCCCGACTGCAAGGGACTCTGCGCAACCTGCGGGGCGGACCTGAATGCTGGACCCTGCGGCTGCCCGACGGGCGCCACGCAGGCCTGATCGCCGACTGTACGTTTCACTCACTCCGTAGACCGAGACTCCGATGGCCGTCCCGAAGCGCCGTACCTCCAAGCGCAAGAAGCGCGCGCGCAACACCCACAAGGTGGCGCCGAAGATCAACATCCAGGCCTGCCCGAAGTGCGGCGCGATGAAGCGCCCGCACCACGTGTGCGAGGAGTGCGGGTTCTACGCGGGTGAACAGCGGGTCGCGGCGCGCGACGCCTGATTATGGCCCGCATCGCGCTGGACGCGATGGGGGGCGATCACGCGCCCCACGCCCCGATTGCGGCGGCCCTGCTGGCCGCGGTCGAACTGGGCGCAGACCACACGCTGCAGCTGGTCGGGCAGCAAGCGGTTATCCGTGACGAACTGGACAAGCAGCTGGCCGGCGCCTCCGAGGAGGCGAAGGCCAGCGCCGCGCGTTTCGAGATCGTCGACGCGCCCGACGTCATCCTGATGACCGACAAGCCCTCCGTCGCGATCCGCGGCAAGCCGAACTCCTCGATGAGCGTCGGCCTGCGCCTACAGGCCGAGGGCAAGTCGGACGCCTTCGTCTCCGCCGGCAACACCGGCGCCCAGATGGCGGCGTCCGTCTTCGTGCTGCGTCTCCACGAGGGCCTCCAGCGCCCCGCGATCAGCACGGTCTTCCCGACCGCCACGCAGCCGGTCGTCGTGCTCGACTCGGGCGCCAACGTCGACTGCTCCCCGCAGGAACTGCTCAACTTCGCCCAGCTCGGCCACGTGTACGCCAAGGACATCCTTGGCCGCGCCAATCCCGCCGTCGGCCTGCTCTCGGTGGGCGAAGAAGCGGAGAAGGGCAGCGCCGCCGTGAAGGAGGCGCACCAGTTGCTGGCGAAGAGCGGCCTCAACTTCATCGGCAACGTCGAGGGGCGCGACATCCCGCTCGGTGCCTGCGACCGCGGCCCGATCGACGTCGTCGTGTGCGACGGCTTCACCGGCAACGTCCTGCTCAAGTTCTACGAGGCCGTGCCGAAGCTCTTCGGCGGCCTGATGATGAAGGTCGGCGTCTCCAAGGAGACGCTCGGGCAGGCGCTGAGCGCGCTCGACTACGCCAAGTACGGCGGCGCGCCGCTGCTCGGCGTGAAGGGCGTCAGCATCATCTGCCACGGCAAGTCCAGCCCCGAGGCGCTCAAGAACGGCATTCTCGCCGGCCTGCGCGCGCACGAGAGCGGGATGAGCCGCCACATCGGCGAGAGGGTCCAGGCGTGAAGCGACCGTTCGCGATGCTCACGAGCACGGCCCACGCCGTGCCGAAGCGTGTCTTCACCAACCACGACTTCGCGTCGATCGGCATCGAGACGTCGGACGAGTGGATCCGCGAGCGCACGGGCATCGGCCAGCGCTACATCGCCGGCGAGGGCGAAAACCTCACCTCGCTGTGCACGGCCGCCGCGCGCGAGGCAATGGCTGCCGCCGGCGTCACCGCCGCGGAACTCGACGCGATCATCCTCGGCACGGCCTCGCCGGACCGCCTGCTGCCCAGCACGGCGGTCGAGGTGCAGGCCGCACTCGGCGCGACGCGCGCCGTGGCCTTCGACATCGACGCCGCCTGTTCGGGCTGGCTCTACGGCACGCAGATCGCCGAAGGGCTGATCGCCACCGGCGGCTACGAGACGATCCTCGTGATCGGCGGCGAGGTGCTCAGCCGCATCGTGAACTGGAAGGACCGCAACACCTGCGTGCTCTTCGGCGACGGCGCCGGCGCGACGGTGGTCAAGAAGGCGACGAAGGGCCGCGGCATCCTCTCGGCGTATATGCGCTCCGACGGCACGCTGGCCGACCTGCTGCATCGCCCCAAGGGCGCGGGCAACGACCCCGTGACGCCCGAGATCATCCTCGAGGGCTCGCACTACATCCAGATGGCCGGCCGCGAAGTCTTCAAGAACGCGGTGCGCTCGATGGCCGATGCGGCCGATCGCGCGCTCGACGGCGCGAAGCTCTCGGCCGCCGACATCGACGTGCTGATCCCGCACCAGGCGAACATCCGGATCATCGAGGCGACGGCCAAGCACGCCGGCATCCCGATGGAGAAGGTGTTCGTGAACGTCGAGAAGTACGGCAATACCTCCGCGGCGTCGATTCCGATCGCGCTCAGCGAAGCCCAGAAGGCCGGCATCGTGAAGGAGGGCACGACGGCGATGTTCGTGGCCTTCGGCGCCGGCTTCACCTGGGGCTCGATGGTGGTGCGGTTCTGATGATCCTCCTCTTCCCGGGCCAAGGCTCGCAGAAGCCGGGGATGGCGAAGGACCTCGCCGAGGCCTTCCCGGCCGCGAAGGACGTGTTCGCGCGCGCCGACGCCGCGCTCGGCGCCCCGCTGAGCACGCTGTGCTTCGAGGGCCCCGCCGAGGAACTGACGCTCACGCACAACGCGCAACCGGCGTTGCTCGCGCACGGTGCGGCGGTGTGGGCCGTGGTGAAGGATGCCGTCGCCGCGAAGGTGCAGGGCGCGGCCGGCCACTCGCTCGGTGAGTTCTCGGCGTATCACGCCGCCGGCGCGCTGCCGCTGGAGGACGCGCTCAAGCTGGTGCGTCGCCGTGGCGAGCTGATGTACGAGACCGGCGTGCAGGTGCCCGGCGCGATGGCCGCCATCCTCGGCGAGATGTCGCGCACGATCGAAGAGATCTGCAACGAAGCCTCGGCGCAGGGCGTGGTCGTTCCCGCGAACTACAACGCCACCGAGCAGATCGTGATCTCCGGCGAAGTCGCCGCCGTCGAGGCGGCGATGGAGCTCGCCAAGGCCGCCGGCGCGAAGCGCGCGTTGCGCCTGCCGGTGAGCGGCGCCTTCCATTCGCCGCTGATGCAGCCCGCCGCGGCGGGCCTCAAGCAGGCGCTGGATGCCGCGCGCTGGCGCGATCCGTCCTGGCCGATCTGGAGCAACGTGACGGCCGAGGCCGTCGGCGACGCTTCGACGGCCAAGACGCTGCTGCACCAACAGCTCACGAGCCCCGTGCGCTGGGTGGAAGTCGTGCGCAATCTTGCGGCGCGCTTCCCCGGCACGACCTTCGTGGAGATGGGCCCCGGCGCCGTGCTCACAGGCCTCGTCAAGCGCCTCGCGCCCGGCTGCACCACGATGACCTGCGGCACGGTCGCCGAAGTCGAAGCCCTGCTCAAGCTGTAAGCCGTCGGCATCCGTCCTCCGTCTTCCATCCGGTCCACGCGTATGAAGATTGATCTCACAGGGAAGGTCGCCCTCGTCACCGGCTCCACCCGCGGCATCGGCCGCGCCATCGCCGGCCGGCTGGCCGAGTGCGGCGCGACGCTGGCGATCGTCGGGCGCGACCAGGCCAAGGCGGACGCCGTGGCGGCCGAGATCGGCGGCGGGGCGAAGGGCTTCGCCTGCGACATCAGCGACAGCGCGCAGGTGCAGGCGCTGGTCGAGAGCGTCGAGAAGGCGCTGGGCGGCTGCGACATCCTCGTCAACAACGCCGGCATCACCAAGGACAACCTGATGCTGCGGATGAAGGACGAGGACTGGAACGCGGTGCTCGAGACCAACCTGCGCTCGGCCTTCGTCGCGATCCGCACGGCGCAGCGCGGGATGATGAAGAAGCGCTGGGGCCGCATCATCAACATTGCGAGCGTCGTCGGAGTGATCGGCAATGCCGGCCAGGCCAACTACGCCGCGAGCAAGGCTGGCTTGATCGGCCTGAGCAAGAGCGTCGCGAAGGAACTCGCCAGCCGCAACGTGCTCTGCAACGTCGTGGCGCCGGGCTTCATCAAGACCGATATGACCGACGCGATGGCACCCGAGGCGGTGGCCAAGCTGTCGGCGCAGATCCCGCTGGATCGGTTCGGGTCGCCGGAAGACATCGCGGGTGCGGTGGCCTTCCTCGCCTCCGACCACGCCGCCTACATCACCGGGCAGGTCCTGACGGTGGACGGCGGGATGGTGATGTGAGCGGGGGAACCCTCCGCTATATTTCCCGGTAGTTCAACCACGCCCACCCCTCTTGGAGCCTGCAACAATGGCTGACCATTCCGCGAAGGTGAAGGACATCATCGAGAAGGAGCTCGGCGTCGAGCGCGAGAAGCTCACGGACGGCGCGAGCTTCATCGAGGACCTCGGTGCCGACTCGCTCGACATCGTCGAGCTGGTGATGGAGTTCGAGAAGGAGTTCAACATCGACATCCCGGACGAGGATGCCGAGAAGCTGCGCACCGTCGGTGACGCGATCGGCTACCTCAACGGCAAGCTCGGCTGAGATGGCTGGCGGCAAGCGCCGGGTCGTGATCACGGGGGCGGGCGTCGTCACCTCCGTGGGCAACGACCTGAAGACCACGTGGGAGAGCCTGCTGGCCGGGAAGTCCGGCGGCGCGCCGATCACGCGGTTCGATACGACGGACTTCAAGGTGAAGTTCGCCTGTGAAACGAAGGGTTTCGACCCGGCGCTGTATATGGACCGCAAGGAAGTGAAGCGGTCCGACCTGTACACGCAGTACGCGATGGCGGCGTCCGTGCAGGCGATGACGGACGCGGGCTTGGCCGAGGGTGGCTACGATCCGCTGCGCACGGGCGTGGTGATCGGCTCTGGCATCGGCGGCATCAGCACCTTCGAGGACCAGCTCAAGGTCTACCTGACGCACGGCCCCAACCGCATCTCGCCGTTCTTCGTCCCGATGTTCATCGGCGACATCGCGGCGGGCGTGGTCTCGATGCGCTTCCAGGCCAAGGGCCCGAACTACGCCGTGCAGTCGGCCTGCGCCACCAGTGCGCACGCCATCGGCGATGCGTTCCGGATGATCGCCTACGGCGACGCCGACGTGATGATCGCCGGCGGCTCCGAGGCGGCGGTGACGCCGATGTCGATCGGCGGCTTCGGCAATATGCAGGCGCACTCCACGCGCAACGACTCGCCGGAGACCGCTTCGCGGCCCTTCGACGCCACGCGCGACGGCTTCGTGCTGGGCGAGGGCGCGGGCATCGTGATCCTCGAGGAGCTTTCGCACGCGCAGAAGCGCGGCGCGCGCATCCTCGCCGAGATCGTCGGCTACGGCGCGACGGGCGATGCCTACCACCTGACGGGCCAGCCGGACGACCACGAGGGCCTGCAGCGCGCGATGCGCCGCGCCCTCGAGGACGGTGGCCTGCAGCCCGAGGACGTGCAGTACGTCAACGCGCACGGCACCTCGACGCCGCTCAACGACCCGAACGAGATCCGCGCGATCAAGAAGGTCTTCGGCGCGCACGCCACCGGACTGAACGTCTCGTCCACCAAGTCCTCGACCGGGCATATGCTCGGCGCCGCGGGCTCGGTGGAGGCCGTGTTCACCACGATGGCCATCGTCCACGGGATCATCCCGCCGACGATCAACTACCAGACGCCGGACCCCGAGTGCGACCTGGACATCACGCCGAACCATCCGGTGACGCGCGAAGTCCACGCCGCGCTGAGCAACTCCTCGGGCTTCGGCGGCCACAACGTCTCGATCGCCATCCGGCGATTCACGGAGTAAGCAGCGAATGCCTGGTGCGCTGACGATCCCGATCGAGCGCATCACCGATCCGGTGGTGCGCCGGATCGCGGAGAAGGTAGGGAAGGGCGAGCGGCTCACGCAGGCCGACGGCGTCGCGATGTTCGAATCGCGCGACCTCACCGGCATCGGCGCGCTCGCCGACGCGGTGAACCGCGCCAAGCACGGCGACGTCGTCACCTTCGCGTCGAACCAGCACATCAACCCGACGAACATCTGCACGTTGCGCACCACCTGCGTGTTCTGCGGCTATGCGCGCCTGCCGAAGGAAGAGGGCGCGTATCGCTACACGCTCGACCAGATAATGGCCGAGGCGCGGCAGGCCAAGGACTCGATGACCCGCGAGTTCCACGTCGTCGGCGGCCTCGATATGCAGGCCGGGCTCGAGTACTACACGACGATGTTCCGGGCCATCAAGGCCGAGCTGCCGCACGTGCACATCAAGGCGCTGACGGCCGTCGAGATCGCGCACATCGCGCGCATCGAGAAGAAGAGCTGGGAAGAAGTGCTGATCGCCCTGCGCGAGGCCGGCCTCGACACGATGCCCGGCGGCGGCGCGGAGACGTTCAGCGCGGCCGTGCGCGAAGAGATCGCCAAGAAGAAGCTCGGCGCCGGCGACTACGTCGGGGTGCACCGCACGGCGCACAAGCTCGGCATCCGCACGAACACGACGATGCTCTACGGGCACGTCGAGACCTATGCGGACCGGATGGAGCACCTGCAGATGCTGCGCGACCTGCAGGACGAGACGGGCGGCTTCCTCGCCTACATCCCGCTGGCGTATCACCCGGACGACAACGAGCTCGGCAAGAAGCTCAAGCGCCAGGGCATCGCGACCAGCGGCACCGACGACCTCAAGAACCTCGCCATCGGCCGGCTCTTCCTCGACAACGTCGAGCACATCAAGAGCCACTGGATCATGGTGTCGCCGTTCCTGAGCCAGATCGCGTTGCACTACGGCGTGAACGACCTCGAGGGCACAGTCGTGCGCGAGAAGATCTACCACGCGGTGGGCGCGAACACGCCGCAGGGGATGACGCTGGAGGCGTTGCTCAAGCTCATTCGGGGCGCGGGGAAGGTTCCGGTGGAGAGGGATTCGTTCTATCGCGAAGTGCGCCGGTTTGAAAACGGACGGATGACGGAGGACGGAGGCGACACCGCATCGAGCATCCGTCATCCGTCATCCGTCCCGAGCAACCCGGCGGCGTAAGTGCGCGTCGGCAGGATTCCCTACATCAACTGCTACCCGGTGTACGGTGGCGTCGACCGCGGTCTCGTGCCGCTCGACGCCACGCTCGTTGACGGGGTGCCGACAGCGCTCAACCGGATGATGGCCGAGGGCCAGCTCGACGTGAGCGTGGTATCGGCAGTGGAGTACGCCCGCGACAGCGAGCGCTACTTGCTGCTGCCCGAGCTGGCGATCTCCTGCGACGGCCCCGTGCGCAGCGTGATGCTGTTCTCGAACGTCCCGGCGGAGGAACTCGGCGGCCAGCGCGTGTTGGTGAGCCGCTCGTCGATGACGTCGGTACACCTGCTCGAGCTGCTGTTCGAGCACGTGTGGATGGCCGCACCGGAGTTCGTGCCTGGCAACGCCGAGGCGGATGCGGTGTCCGCGCAGGCCGGCGACGACGTCGCCGCGCGCCTCGTCATCGGGGACGCCGCACTGATGCTCCAGAGCGCCGAGCATCCCGTGGCACGGGGGCACGGACGCAGCTACCCGTATGTTTACGACCTCGGGGCCGAGTGGAAACGCTGGACCGGACTGCCCTTCGTCTTCGCCGTGTGGGTGGCGCAGCGATCAACGCCGGTGGAAGCGACACTGAAAGTCCACGCGGCTCTCATCCGCTCGCGCAATTGGGGTCTGCAGCACCTCGACGAACTCTCGGCGCAGGCAAGCCGCAACACCGGGGTGAGCCTGCGGGAGTGTCGTGACTACTTCGACGGACTCGACTGGCGCCTCCGCCTTGCCGATCTTGTAGGCCTCACAGAGTTCCTCCGACGCCTGGAAATCGCAGGTCGCGTGCCGGCTTCGGACATTCAGTTCCTATCGCAGGCACTTTAGGTCGCGAGTGCGACTGAGTTCGTCGCCCATTCACGGTGAGTTCGAAGGAGCGACCACTGAAGCTCCGCCCACCGCGGGTGACTCACCGTCGCCACTCAGGGCCATTGCGGCCCGCAGAGCCGCAGAGACACCAGCGCTCCTTGGATCTTGGGGACTCGCAATCATCCGTCCCAGCGAATCGATCAGGAGTTCCTGAGGGGCAATCGCCCGTCGCGCAAACAGTGGACGCCTGTACACGCCGGCGATGGCGATTCGCTGAAGTCTAAGGGCACGGACTTCTTCATCGGTTGGTTCGCGATCGAGAACTACCTTGATGCTGATCGCGCCGCGCGCCTCGAGTTGCCGCCATTCGGCGATAGCCGTGACGCACGAAATGCAATCGTCAGCGCGATAGAACAGTACAGCGGTCGCTGGCGCTCCAACAGCAAGCGCCTGCACCCTCCGGCCATCGTCTAAGCGAGTCTGCGGCGACAAGCGGTCAGCGCATCCGCATACCGAGGCTGCGACGAACGTCGCCACAGCGAATCTGCTCACGAGTGCTGTCATCTACATTGCCCACGAGCAAGTGCTGGTATCGATCAGCAGGCGCTTGACGCGCGCCTCAGGCGCTCCCGTCAATGATGTATCGGCGTACACCAAGACGAGCGTGTCTGCAACAAAACGAGCGACTGGAGGCGGATCAAGGGGTGCCGGTACGACCGCGTCAACGCAAGCTCTCCTTGTCCGCGTGTCTACAACAGTCAGATACGTCGGCCCGGCATAGCGTCTCACCGTCCGATCTGCGTCGACTGTCACTAGCCCGAGAATGGTGTCGGACAGCCACGCGAGCGCGATCGGCTGTGATACGTGGTTGACGGCTTCCATCACTCGACTCGGATCGTCACGAAGCAGGGGAAGCAATCTGACGGGTGCGCCTTTGCGCCGGGCGACCGGCAGATGAATGCTGTCCGTGGGCAGGCCCCTTTCGTCAAAGATGAGAATCCAATTTGAGACCTCGAACGCTTGGGCCACGCGGGATCCCTGAGGAGCCAGCACAGACTGCCGAAACGCGTTGGCAAGCGCCGCGTCGCCGTGCGCGTCCTGAGGCAGCGCGCCAGCTGCAACGGTACCCCGTGACGAATCCAGCGGAATGCGCAGAAATGAGGTTCGTGACTGTGCATTGAGTTCAGCGACAAGGATGTCGTCGCCCGCGTAAGCGATGCCACTCGTCACGCTACTGGGGAGGCGTCGACTCCACATCCACTGCCCTCGCGTGAGACTAAACGCCTCGAGTTCGAGCGCGGGATTGTCTTTGACCAGAATCGTTGAGTCCGCTACAAGAGTAGACCACCCTGGCGAGACGAACTCGCCCGGACCAGAGCCGGCGTGGCCGAACGATCGAACTGAACGGCCGTCGGCGGCAAACTCGAACAGGCGCTTCATGCCGACATCGGGAATTAGGAGTGTCCCGCCGTGCCCAACGACCAGGTCCGCCGGCTTCGCAATGAACGCACCGCCCGCCTCCTCGAGCAGCACGCTGTCGATCGCTGTCAGCGTTGCAGCCGCGAGGGACGGTTGCCGACTCTCGCCAATCTCATCGTTTCGACAACCCAGGCTCACCAGGCAACACACAACGGTGAGAACGAAGACCAGAGGAGTCATCGCCTGAGGATTCGCGCTAGGGAGCTGCTCGGGCATTGCGTGGGCACCTCGTGTGATTCAAGTGAGTGTCGGTGGCTCGCTCGCGCCTGCCTACTTTGAGACTACTCAGCGTTCACACAGCAAGAACACGTCTTGATCCAAGCTACAGCGCACTCGTGACCCCACTGAAAGCACTCCGTCTTCAACTCCTGCCCCGGCGGGCAAGCGGCGGCGGCGATCCGCGCCGAGAACGCAAGCAACAGAAGCGCGCTTGCAACTCTGGCCATCTTCGATTTCGGCACCATGCTTAGTCTCCTGAATATGGGTAAGACTCTCCATGAGCGGACATCTGTCGGACCTGGTCATCCTAGACGGCGAGCGAGCCGATGGCGCAAATCGTAGCCCCCCCCCCCTTTTTCTTGTCAAGAATGACACCTTGCGAGGGTTCATGTCTGACGAGTACTTCATCAGATGGATGCTCAGGCGCGTTCGTCGCGTCGAGATACTTCTTGCGAGAGAGCCGACGCCATGTGGTACTCGAAATGATCCGTGCTGCGATAGCGACTATCGTCGTGCTTATGCTCGGTGCCTGCACCACTCCCGATGCGTCAGCGCCCTTGCAACCTGATGAAGACCTTGGTGTGCTATCAACCGTTCGAGTCGACTCGGTGTCACTGGGGACGCTTCACTCGTCAGTTCGCCTGCGAGCAATTGAGCTACTGGAAGACGGGAGCCTCGCCGTTTTGCTGCGCCCCCCAGCGAGTGTGGCCTTCGTGGCAGCAAATCACAGCACGGTCTCCGGCTTCAGGCCTATCGGTGCTCAGTCGGATACCGCCGCGTTCGCCGTGTCGCTGGCTGGTCTGGTGGGAGCCTCAGTCGCGGTAAACTTCTTTCCGGGAGTAGAGGCGCAGGTGCACGAGCCCAATCGCGTCGTCCCGACTTGGGTTGGGCTGATCGATTCTGGCGCCACCGCAATTGCACGCTGGCGAGATGGTCTTGTAGCAGCGCAGGCTACTTCGAATGGAATCCGAGTCCGATTCTCGGCCGGCGCCACCGGCGTGGTTGTTGATGCTATCCAAAGACAAGCGTACGAGCGCGTCCCGCGCGCTCGTACGCTTTTTGGCTTGATGCTTCTGACCTCCGACGACTCCTCGGTTTACCTGATCAGTTCTATTGCTGACTCCTTATACCGACTGTCTCCTATCTCCGAAGCGACCCCAGCAATCGGCGTTCCCGTCACGAGGCGCTGGGGAACACCTCCGTCGCCAGAGTATGCTATCCGTGAGGCGGACTCTCTCGGCCACTGGGGCAGATATTCGCGCCTAGAGGATCTGGCGATTGTGGACAGCACTCGCGTGGCGGTGATCTTTCAGGATATCGAAACCGTCGGTGAAGCGCGCAATGGCCGGGCGTATCTGACCATATTGGATCGCCAAACGGGTGTCGCCTGCGTCGACATCCCGATTCCCGGGAAGACTGCTCCGCTGCGCAGTTTCTCGGTGCGAGGCGACACACTCGTCGTCGCAGCGCATCTTCACACCACCCGCCAACTCGTGCTAGAGCGGTTTTCTATCCATCCCAGCGCCTGTCAATGGACGCCGTAGCTTCGGATGCCTGCGAGCGGCTATATTCATGGGAGGTTGACAACCGTCCATCCCGATTATGCCTGAAGCGACCGATCTCCTCGAGTACTACGAACGCACGCCGCTCCTCGAGCTCGGCGCCGCCGCGAATGCCGTGCGCAACCGGCTGCATCCCGAGCCGATCGTCACGTACATCGTGGACCGCAACATCAACTACACGAACGTCTGCGTCGCCGACTGCGGCTTCTGCGCGTTCTACCGGCGGCCCAAGGACGGCGAGGGCTGGACGCTCTCCTACGAGCAGATCGGCGCCAAGATCGACGAGGTGAAGGCCCTCGGCGGCGTGCAGATCCTCATCCAGGGCGGGCACAACCCGTACATCCCGTTCGAGTGGTACCTCGAGCTGCTCAAGTACATCAAGCGCAATCACCCGATCCACGTGCACGGCTTCTCGCCGTCCGAAGTGGACTTCTGGGCGACGCTGTACCGGATGGACGCCCGCACGATCATCCAGGAGCTGGTGAAGGCCGGCCTGGACTCGATCCCCGGCGGCGGCGGCGAGATCCTCGTGCAGCGCGTGCGCGACAACGTCGCCAAGAAGAAGGCCGGCGCGGACCGCTGGCTCGAGGTGATGGAGATCGCGCACACCGAAGGCCTCAAGACCTCCTGCACGATGATGTACGGCATCGGCGAGACCAAGGCCGAGCGCGTGGAGCATCTGCTGCGCCTGAAGGACGTGCAGAAGCGCACCAACGGCTTCACGGCCTTCATCTGCTGGCCGCTGCAGCCGGAGAATACGCCGGAGATGAGCCATATGCCGAAGACCGACGCGGTGGAGTACCTCCGCACGACGGCCTTCGCGCGCACCGTGCTCGACAACATTCCGAACATCCAGGCCAGCTGGGTCACGATGGGGATGAAGGTCGGCCAGACGGCGCTGCACTACGGCTGCAACGACTTCGGCTCGCTGATGCTCGAGGAGAACGTGGTCTCGGCGGCGAACACGACGCACCGCACCAGCATCGAGGAGATGGAGCTGCTCATCAAGGAAGCCGGCTTCATCCCGAGGAAGCGCAAGCAGGACTACTCGCTGCTCGAGCCGGAGCTGGTGGGCGCGTGAGCACGCCCGGCACGCCCGTCCGCGTCGGCATCGGCTACGACTCGCATCGTTTCGTCGAGGGGCACGGCGTCATCCTCGGCGGCGTGTTGATTCCGGCGACGGTGCGCTGCACGGGCCATTCGGACGCCGACGCGGTCTGCCACGCCCTCACGGACGCGATTCTTGGCGGTGCCGGGCTGGGTGACATCGGCGAGATGTTCCCGGACACCAAGGCCGAGAACGCCGGCCGCGACAGCATCGAGATGCTCAAGCTGGCGCTCGCGCGCGTGCAGAAGGCCGGCTGGACCTGTGCGCAGGCGGACATCACCGTCATCGCCGAGTTTCCCAAGATCGGGCCGCACCGTGCGGCGATTCGCGAGAAGCTGGCCGAGGCCATCGGTCTGTCCCCCGCAGACGTGATGGTGAAGGGCAAGACGAACGAGAGTATGGGATGGATCGGCCGGGGGGAGGGCATCGCGACCATCGCGGTGGCCACGTTGGTGCGTGCCGGCTGAACTAGGCGTCCTGCAGCCATTCCTGAGCTGGATCGAAGGACTCGGGGCGGGCAAGCTATACGCGCTGATGACCGCGCTCGCGTTCGTGGAAGGCGCGGCCCCGCCGATTCCCGGTGACCTCACCATCGCGTTCCTCGCCTTCCTCTCGGCGCGCGCAGGCGGACTCTGGCTGGCCACGACCGTCGCGATCACGACAGGCAGCGTCTGCGGTAACTCCGTGACTTGGTGGCTGGGGCGGCGCTTCGGCGCCGACTGGCTCACGCACCAGCTGGGGCGCATCGGCTTCGCCAAGAAGGAGCTCGAAGCCGATCGCGCAGGGCATCGCATCGAATCGGCCTACGACCAGTACGGATGGATCGCGCTGTTCATCAGCCGGTTCATCCCGGGCGTGCGGGCAATGACGCCGATCGCGGCAGGCGCGATGCGCGTGCCGCTCTGGGAGACGCTCGGCATCCTCTGGGTCTCGAGCTTCGTCTGGTACGGCGTGCTGATCTGGATCGCGATGAAGCTGGGCCGCGACTGGGAAGGCGTGAAGGCAGGGATGACGCAGTTCGCGCAGGGGGCGGGCCTCGGGGCCATCGCCGTAGGCGTGGTCTTCGCCGTGGTGGCTGGGCTGCTGTGGCGGCGGCGGCGCAGGCGTCGCGCGGCCCCGCAATAGACGCGTGACGCGCCGCTGAGATGGGCGCGGGGGCGTCATCCGCCGTAAATTCCGCGTGTGAGCCGCGCCGGCGCCCCTCCGATCCCTGACGAGATCTCCCGCCGCTTCCTGCTCGAGCGTTTCGCCGAGTACCTGGAGCTGGAGCTGGGCTCGAGCCCGCGCACGCGTGAGGCGTATCTGCGTGACCTCGCGCTGCTGGCGACGTGGGCGAGCGAACGCCACCGCGTGAGCGGGGCGGCCGCCCTCGAGGCCGCGCACCTCCGCGAGTGGATCTACGAACAGAAGGATCAGGGGCGCGCCGCGACGACGATCAAGCGCCGCATCTCGGCGTTGAGGACGTGGTATCGTTTCTTGCTCGCCGAGGGCGTGGTGAAGGCGGATCCGAGCGAGAAGCTCGAGAGCCCGCGCGGCTGGCGGCGCCTGCCCGACGTGCTCACGGTGCAGGAGGTGGAGCGCCTGATCGACGCGATCCCGCTCGAGGACGAGATGGCGTTCCGCGACCGCGCGCTGCTGGAGCTGGCCTACGGCGCGGGACTGCGCGTGAGCGAGTGGTGTTCGCTGGCGGTGAAGGACGTGCTGCTCGACGAGCTCGTCGTGCGCGTGTTCGGCAAGGGCGGCAAGGAGCGCTTGGTGCCGATCGGACGCAAGGCGGCCGGGGCGGTGGGGATGTACCTGCGGGAGCTGCGGCCGCGCCTCGAGCGGGGGCAGGGCGAGGGGCGATTGTTCCTGAATAGCCGCGGACGCCCATTGCAGCGGATGACCGCCTGGACCATCCTCAAGAAGCTCGTCGAGCGCTCGGGGGTGACCAAGCCCGTGACGCCGCATACGTTGCGACATTCGTTCGCGACGCACCTCTTGGAGGGCGGGGCGGACCTCCGCGCGGTGCAGGAGATGCTCGGGCACGCGGACATCTCGACGACGCAGCTGTATACGCACGTGGACCGGGAGCGTCTGCGGCAGGTGCACCGGCAGTTCCATCCGCGCGGCTGACAACCATTCCCGTGCATCCGGTGTCCTAGCAACGATGCTCCTCGTCCTCGACAACTACGACTCATTCACGTACAACCTGGTCCAGTACCTGGGCGAGTTGGGCTGCGACTTACGCGTCGTGCGCAACGACCAGGTGACGCTGGACGAGATCGCGGAGATGCGCCCGCAGGCGATTATCCTCGGGCCGGGCCCGGGCACGCCGGCGGATGCCGGCGTGACGATTCCGGTCATCAAGCGATTCGGTGCGAGCATCCCGATGCTCGGCGTCTGCCTGGGTCACCAGGCCATCGGCGAGGCCTACGGCGGCGACGTAATCCGCGCCCCGCGCGGCGTGATGCACGGCAAGACCTCGCGCGTGCGGCACGCCGGGACGGGGCTGTTCGCGGGCATCGACTCACCGGCGGAAGTGATGCGCTATCACTCGCTGGTGGTGAAACACGAGACGCTACCGCCGGTGCTCGAGGTGACGGCGACGGCGATGGACGACCCGACGGAGATCCACGCGCTGCGGCATCGCGCGCATCCGGTGTACGGCGTGCAGTTCCATCCGGAGTCGATCGGCACGGCGACGGGCAAGCAGATGCTCCGGAACTTCCTCACCCTGGCAGGAGTGGCCTGATGCGGAGATCGATCGCGGCGTTGGCAGTGCTTGCGGCAGCGGTGGCCTGCGGGCAGGACGGAGGCACCGAGCTTTCGGATATGCCGTGGACGACGGCGGTCGACTCGACGGGCGATACGATCCAGGTGCGCATCGACGGCGAAGTGCCGGACGATCTCGTGCGCACGCTGGTCGCGGAACTGGCCGTCGGCGAGACGGACGGCGATGATGCCTACACCTTCGGGCGCATCGGCACGGTGCTGGAAGGCCCGGCGAAGGGTCTCCTCGTGTACGATGCGCACAACACCAGCGGGTTGATCCGCCTCTACGACAGCACGGGGACGTACCTGCGCACGGTCGGCGCGAAGGGCTCGGGACCCGGCGAGTACCAGCAGTTGAACGGCCTGGTACGGCTGCCCAACGGCCAACTGGTGCTCTGGGATGGCAACAACGCCCGCCTCTCGCGCTACGCCGCGGACGGCGAGTTCATCAACTCGTGGACGCTCACGATGGGTGGCTGGTTCACGGCGAACGGCCTGCAGGCGGACCGTGATGGCTACGTCTACCGCTGGACGATGATCGATCGCGGCGACGAGCCGAACGGCGTCCCGTCCACGTCCGGCGTGATCCGCAGCGATACCCTGGGCACGGACCTCGACACGCTCGTGTATCCGCGATGGAGCGCCGGCGTTCCGCCGTATCTCGAGGCCCAGAGCCCCGACGGACGGATGATGACCCGCACCACGCCGCCGTTCCTGCCGAATATGGCGGTCAAGGTCGCGCGCGGCGGCGGCTTGGTCAGCGGACCGGGCGATCCATACGTGTTCTACCTGCTCCCGCCGAGCGGCAAGCCGACGCGCATCGTGCGCGAGCACGCGCCGGTGCCGGTGACCTCGACGGAGTCCTCGGAGCGTCGGGCGCAGATCGAGCAGATGATGAAGCGCGTGAACCCCTCGTGGTCGTGGACCGGACCGGGGATTCCGGCCACGAAGCCCGCATACTCGACCTTTGAGGTGGCGGATGACGGCCGCATCTGGGTGCGGCTGCATACGGCCGCGGAGCCGATTCCGGAGGCTGACCTGGCGCCGATCCCGGCTGGGGTGACCCCTCCGCCCGTGCGGCTCACGACGCGCGACCCCATCGTCTACGACGTGTATTCGCCTGAGGGGCGGCTCCTGGGGCGCGTGAAGCTCCCGCCGCGGACCACGTTCCACCGCGCCAGCGGAAACACGGTCTGGGGCGTCCAGCGCGACGCCGACGATGTGGAGCAGGCGGTGCGGTTCAGGGTGGACCCGGCGTTTCCCTAGCGGCTTCGCACGGCGCAGCCGGTTGCCCCGGGGGCGTGGAAATGCCTCCGGGGCAACGATTTGTGATGCCCTCTTGTCGCCCCAAGTCCCGCCCATAGATTTCGCTGGCGTGGATTTTGCATCGGCCTCCGCCCGCCGGACGGTGCTGAAGTGAGCACCCTGGCCGTCATCCCCGCTCGACTCGGGGCCACTCGGCTCCCCCGCAAGCCACTCCGGCTCCTGGGCGGCGCGCCGTTGGTCGTCCGAGTCCTAGAGCGTGTCCAGTCGCTCGGCCTCGCCGACCGGGTGGTCGTCGCCACCGAGACCGAGGAGGTCGCCGAGGTGGTTGCCAACGCCGGCGGAGAGGCGCTAATCACGTCGGCCGAGCATCCCTCGG
>DAOMNV010000012.1:34767-53329 GCA_035444005.1 Gemmatimonadaceae bacterium | reverse complement strand
GCGCGGTGACGAGGTCGTCGGCGCGGGGACCGCGCGCTCGCGGGCCGGCCGCGGGTTCCACGTACCGTTGCTGCTGCGCGCCGACTCGGACGTCGCGGCGCGCGGCGTGCTCGCAGGGTTTGCCGTCGAGCCGCGGGTGGTTGCCGGGCGCGCGCTGGTGGCCGTGGGCGTCACGTCGCGGCGCGGCGTGTTGGCCCGCGGGGTGTTGGTCCGCGGCGTATCGCCGCGCGCGACGCGGCCTGCGCCGCCACTGGGGAGCGGCACCACCCGATTGCCGTTGGCATCCTCGCGCGGTCCGACGCGACGGCCGCCCGTGCCACGCTGGTCCGAATCCGGCGGCCCCACGCGACGGCCGTTGTTGCCGTTGCCGGCGTTGTTGCCGCTGTTGCCGTTGTTGCCGTTGTTGCCGCGCGGGCCGGCCGCCACGCCGCGGCCACGGCCATCACGGTCGTCGCGACGGAAGCCGCGATCGTGGCGGTCGAAGGTCGTGTTGCGGTGCACCACGCTGTAGCGGCGCACGACGCGCGTGTCCCAACGGCGATGCACGATGCCGCGGTTGACGACGATCACCGTGTGGCGGGGCGCGATGTAGATCGGATTGATGACGATCCAGGGACGCGCGACCACCACCCAGCGCGGGCCGTGCGTGTGCCAGCCGTGGTAGTAGACGCGATGTCCCCACCAGTCGACGTCGTAGGTGAGCCAGACGCCGATCGGATAGGCCACGCCCCAGCTCCAATACGCCGGATGCGCGTGCGTCACGTACACGGGGCGATGGTAGATCACCGCCGGGTCGTAGGTCGGCACGTAGATCACGCGCGGCTCCGCCGGCACGATCCGAATGACCTCGCGCTCCACCACGACCTGCTGCTGCGTCGTGGTCTGCAGGTTGCCCTGCGCGTTGGCCATCTGGCGCAGTCGCTGCACGGCGTCCATCACGTCGGTGCCTTGCGTGGCGTAGGCCTGGCCGAGCGCGGTCATCCAGTCCTCGCCCTCGGCGAGGAGGTTAAGCACCGGCTCGTAGCGCGCCACGGCCTTCACGCTGATCTCCCAGGGCATCTGGTCGATCGACTCCGTGCCGAAGACGCGCACGTGCGCCTGCGCCGCGAGGACCTGGTCGGGATAGGTCGCGGCGACCAGCACCTGCGCGAGGATGGGATCAGGATAGAGCGCGATGGGGGCGAGGAGGTTGTCGAGCTCCTCGTTGGTCCAGCGCTCGGCGGCGACCGTGGCGACCTGCGGATCCTGCGCGGGGAGTGCCGCGACGGGGGCCGAGAGGGCGAGGGCCGAGACGAGATGCCAGCCGAAGGTGGTGCGCCGCATAGGGGTCTCCTGGTGGAGCGGTCGCTGGGTGATACCCGTCACGTTCTGGGTGTTCCGTGGGTTCCACGGCCTGCCCGCGAGCGGTCGTTACCCGGCCGTTGCAGCGGCGTGAGGCGGCTGTGCGGTGGTGGAGGCATCCTCGTGTCCAGGCTGCAACCGACCACCCGACATCCACGAGACAAGCAATGGCTACGCGCGCGTTGACCTACGACTCAAACAACCACCGGAAGTGGGAGTATGGCAACTCGATCTACCAGTGGGTGCTGGGTCGCTATCTGGATCGGATGGCCGCGCAGGTGCGGCGGATCGGGCCGGCATCGGTGCTCGATGCGGGTTGTGGCGAGGGCTACGTGTATCGCGGGTTGCGCGCGCGCGGGGTAGCCGCGCGCTGGCAGGGTGTGGACCTCAGCTCCGCGGCGGTGGCGTTCGCGGCGGCGCGGAGTCCGGAGGCTATGTGGTCGGCAGCCGACCTGCGGCGGCTGCCCTTTCCGGATCGCGACGCCGAGCTCGTGCTCTGCTCGCAGGTGTTGGAGCACATCCCTTTGCCCGAGGTCGTGCGCGATGAGCTGGCGCGCGTCAGCGCGCGCTGGCTGCTGGTCTCGGTCCCGCTCGAACCGCTCTTCCGGGGCATCTGCGCCGTAACCGTCGCCACGGGCATCGGTCAGGATCCAGGGCACGTGAACTTCTGGACGCCCGCGCGGTTCCGTAACTTCCTGGAGCCTGTCGGACGGCTCGTGCGTTGGGAACGGACGTCCGTCTACCAGATCGCGTTGGTGGAGCTTCGCTGATCCGTGGCTCCCGAGGAGACGCCTGATGTCGAAAGCGCTGATCGAACATTTCCTGGCCGCAATCGCCTACCGCACACAGAAGGCGCTGCGCGACGCCCCGCCGGAGTATCCGTCGTTCAGCGCCGGGGCTGCGGTACGGACGCCGGTGGAGATCCTGCGACATATGACCAGCGTGCTTGGCTACGCGCGCACGTTCAAGGTTGGCGGCACGTATCCGATGCAGCCGGAGCCGATGCCCGACTTCGCGCAGGAACAGCAACGATTCCACGCGATGCTCGCGGCGGTTCGCGACAGCTTGGATGCCGATGGTGCGCTCGGCAGCCTGACGCCCCAGCAGTTGCTGCAGGGCCCGTTGGCGGACGTGATGACGCACGTCGGACAGCTCGCGGTGCTCAGGCGGCTCAGCGGCGCGCCGGTGGCGCCAGAGAACTTCATCTTCGCGGACGTCCGCGCCGAGCGGCTCGAGGTGGAGCAGCCGTTGCCGGCGCGCCCTGACGCGCACTGGCCGGAACGGCCACGTTGAACTGACACCTCGCGGGTACCGTGCGCGTAGGGCCCTCGACCCCCACCGGAGACGGCGATGGAAGAGATCAAGGTCAGCGGCACCAAGCTGCTCGAGAAGGTGAAGGCGATCATCAAGGAAGGCAACGTCCGTCGCATCGTGCTGCGGAACCCGCAGGGCCGCGTGCTGATGGACGTGCCGCTGAACGCCGGCATCGCGGCGTCGGCGCTGCTGCCGCTGTGGGCGGCGATCGCGAGCATCGCGGTGCTGGCCACGGATTACACGATCCTCGTCGAACGCGACGGTGGTTCGCCAAGCGCCTGAGCGTGTGTTGGCGTGACGTCGGTCACACCAATCGCACGCGCGGGGTATACACCTTTTATGATGCAATGAAGCTCGGGCCGCAGCCGCGTCCCGTTCGTCCCAACGAATCCAACGGGTATTCTATGTTCGCAACGTTCCGTTCCCGCAGCTTGCTCGTCCTCGCCGCGTTCACGCTCGCCGCCTGCGGCGAGGAGACGGCGCTTCCGGCCGACCTCTCGACCGCCGAGGCGACGGAAGACATCGAGATCACGTCTGCGGCGTTCGAAGCCGAGGCCACGACCTCGCTGGTAGACCTCGGGCTTTCGATCGACGATGCCCTGATCGCCGCCGGCGCCGCGCCGACGCTGGCGTCCGTGGTCGCGGCGGGCCCGATGGCGCCGTCGCCGACGGGGAGCGTGGTGGAGGGCGTCGAGCGGGCGAGCGGCAGCCCGATGTCGGCGCTGCCGGCCGCCGTGCTCGGCAAGATCTTCGAGTGGGACCTGGTCGACGGCCGCTACGAGATGACCGAGCGCGTGGGCGCGCCGCAGAACGGCGTGCGCTTCATTCTCTATGAAATCGATTCACTGACGCTCGAACCGGCGGAACCGCTGGTCGAGGTGGGCCACGTGACGATCACGCTGGGCGGTCCGGCCAGCACCCCGTCCGGCGCGGTGACGGTGCGCAATATGGCGGGCACCACGGTCTTCGAGTACACGATCAGCCGCGGCGGGACGGCGGCGATCCCGTCGTACAACGTCGCCGGTTCGGCGGGGACGGGTCCGAACTCCGCGACCTTCTCGCTGACGGTTGGCGTGAACCTCATCAGCCAGAACGTGACGGCGGTGTGGCGCACCGAGGTGGCGGCGCGCTCGCTGACGACGCGGACGACGCTCGGCGTCAACCCGAACACGAACGCGATCACGCTCACGGGCGTGATGCAGCGCGGCCTGCGCCGCGTGGAGATCAGCGGCACCTTCAACGTGTCGTTGGGCGGCCAGCTGACGGTGAAGGTCGGCAACAAGACCTTCGCGCGCATCGTGATCGACGCCGAGCGGGGACTCACGATCACGAATCCCGACGGCGAACCGCTCACGGTCGAGGAGGAAGAGACGCTCGAGCACATCTTCCGTTGGTTCGAATCGTCGCTCACCTGGTACAATGCGGTCATCGATCCGGTGCGGAGTGTGCTCGAGATGGACAGCTGACCGTCGGCCGTCCGTCGCGAAACCCTCGCGGCGGGCCCGGCGTAGGCGAAGTTGTCCTCCGAACAAACCCTCTGGGGACCTCGGCTGTCAGAACCCTGACAGCCTGTGGTCCCCAGCGTGTTTTTCCCCCTTCGGGCTCGTATGCGACAGCTTACCCTCGCTTTCCGGATGCTCCGCAAGACGCCGTTCGTCACGGCCGTCGCGGTGCTGTCCCTCGCGCTCGGCATCGGTGCGAACGCGGCCATCTATTCGCTGTTCGACCAGTTGCTGCTGCGGCCGCTGCCGGTGCTCGATGCCGGCCAGCTGGTCAACTTCTCCTCGCCAGGACCGAAGCCGGGCAGCACCTCGTGCAACCAGCAGGGTGAGTGCGCGGAGGCCTTTTCGTACCCGATGTACCGCGATCTCGAGGCGCAGCAGACGGCGCTGGCGAGCATCGCCGCGAGCCGGCTGTTTGGGGCGAGCCTGGCGATCGACAACGAGCCGAGTGTCGGCGAGGGCGCGTGGGTGTCGGGCAGCTATTTCTCGACGCTGGGCGTGCAGGCGCAGCTCGGGCGCGTCTTCGGGCCTGACGACGACAGGATCGCGGACGGCCACGACATCGTCGTGATCAGCCATTCGCTGTGGCGCGACCGCTTCGGCGCGCGGCCGGACGTGGTGGGCAGGACGATGGTGGTGAACGGGCGCACGATGGAGATCATCGGTGTGCTGCCGGAGCGCTTCACCGGCGCGACGGCGGGCTCGCGCCCGCTGGTGTACGTGCCGCTGGCGATGCGTTGGGCCTTCTCGACGACGAGCTACCGCGGCTACGAGAACCGGCGCGACTACTCGCTGTACGTGTTCGGGCGGCTCAAGCCGGGCAGCAGCATCGAAGCTGCCGCGGCGGCGCTCAACACGCTGTACAAGCCGATCCTGGCCGACGTCGAGGCGCCGCTGCAGCAGGGGATGAGCGAGGCCACGTTGGAGCGCTTCAAGGCGCGGGAGATCCTGCTGGCGCCGGGTGCGCGCGGGCAGAGCCGCATCCATACGGAAGCGCGCACGCCGCTCACGCTGCTCTTCGCGATCACCGGCACGGTGCTGCTGATCGCCTGCGCGAACGTGGCGAACCTCTTGCTGGCGCGCGGCGCGGGGCGGTCGACGGAAATGGGCGTGCGCCTCGCGCTGGGCGCCTCGCGCGGACAGTTGCTGCGGCAGCTGATGACGGAGTCGCTGCTGCTTGCCGTGCTTGGCGGGCTCGCGAGCCTGCTGGTGGCGCGCTGGACGCTGACCGGCATCGCGGCGCTGCTGCCGCCGGATGCGGTGGCTTCGATGACCTTCACCGTCGACGGCCGCGTGATGGCCTTCGCGGCGGGCCTCGCCGTGCTGACGGGCTTCCTGTTCGGGTTCTACCCGGCGCTGCAGAGTACGCGCTCGGACCTCATCGCGGCGATCCGCGCCGGCGCGGGGCAAATCGCCGGCGGCCACACCTCGGCTCGGCTACGCAGCGCGCTGGTCACCGTGCAGATCGCCCTGTCGATGGCGCTGCTCGCCTCGGCGGGCCTGTTCGTGAAGTCGCTGGCGCAGGTGTCGAAGGTGGACATCGGGATGCGCGTCTCGGACGTGGTGACGTTCAGCACCTCGCCGAGCCGCGTGGGTTACGACACGCTGCGGGCGGGTGTGTTCAACCAGCGGCTCGAGGAGGAGCTCAAGGGCCTGCCCGGCGTGACGGGCGTGACCTCCTCGATGGTGCCGCTGCTCGGCGGCAGCGACTGGGGCAACGACGTGCGCGTGCAGGGCTTCGAGTGCGGGCCGGACACGGACTGCAACGCGCAATACAGCGAGGTGGGGCCGGAGTTCTTCGCGACGATGGGCGTGCAGATGATCGCCGGGCGCGATTTCACGCACTCGGACATCGCCGGCGCGACGATGGTGGCGGTGGTCAACGAGCGCTTCGCCGAGAAGTTCGGGCTGGGGCGCGACGCGGTGGGCAAGTTTATGGGCCGGCGCGGCGCGGACGGCGATTCGCTGCGCATTATGATCGTCGGGCTGGTGCCGAACATCGGCTACAACAACGTCAAGCAGGAGCAGCCGCTGCCGGTGTTCTACCTGCCGTGGCGCCAGGACACGCGGACGTCGTATATGAACTGGTACGTGCGCAGCTCGCTGCCGCCGGAGCAGATGCTGCCGCAGATCCCCACGCTGGTGAAGCGGCTCGATGCCTCGCTGCCGGTGGAGGACCTCAAGACGATGCCGCAGCAGATTCGCGAGAACGTGTTCCTCGACCGGATGATCAGCATCTTGGCGAGCGCGTTCGCGGTGCTGGCGACGCTGCTCGCGGCGGTGGGGCTCTACGGCGTGATGGCGTACTCGGTCACGCAGCGCACGCGGGAGATCGGGGTGCGTATGGCGCTGGGCGCCGATGCGGGGCGCGTGCAGGGGCTGGTGCTGCGTCAGGTGACGTGGATGCTGGCGATCGGCGGCGCGCTGGGTTTGGGAGCGGCATTTGCGCTCGGGCGCGCGGCGCAGTCACTTCTATGGGAGATTGAACCGTACGACCCGGTGGCTCTCGGAATCTCCGTGGCGCTGTTGTCCGTAGTGGCGTTGGGTGCCGGGTATCTCCCGGCCCGCCGCGCCTCGCGCGTGGATCCGATGCAGGCCCTCCGTTACGACTGATTTCAATGGATATCGTCCGCACTCCCCCCAAGCGCACGGGCCGCAAGCTCGCCATCGGCGGCGGCATCGCCGCCGTCGCCATCCTGACGATCGCCGTATCGCAGCTGGACCCCGCGGTGCCGACGGTGGCCCGCGCCGGCGTGATCATCGATTCGGTGCGCCGCGGCGACGTGACGCGCGAGGTGCGCGGCCCGGGCTCGCTGGTGCCGGAGCAGATCCGCTGGATCACGGCGCAGGCTTCGGCGCGCGTCGAGCGACTCTACGTGCAGTCGGGCGCGCAGCTGGGCGCCGGCCAGCTGATCCTCGAGCTCTCGAATCCCGACCTGCAGATCCAGACGATGCAGGCCGAGCAGCAGGTGCGGCAGTCGGAGATCGACTTGCTGAACCTGCGCACGAACCTGCGCAGCGCACTGCTCACGCAGGAGGGCGTGGTCGCGACGACGCGCACTCAGTACGTGAGTGCGGTGCAGGAAGCCGCGGCGGCGGACTCGCTGGTGAAGCGCAACCTGGTGAGCGAGTTCGACCTGCGGAACCGGCGCGCGCAGGCCGAGGAGATGACGACGCGGCTGCGCATCGAGACGGAGCGGCTGGCGCTGATGGCGGCGGCCATCGACAGCCAGATCGCCGTGCAGGAAGGCCAGGTGGAGCAGTTGCGGGCGATCGCCGCGAACCAGCAGACGCGGCTGCGCTCGCTGACCGTGCGGGCGCCGGATGCGGGCGTGCTGCAGGAGCTGCAGTTGCAGCTGGGCCAGTGGGTGCCCGAGGGCACGACGCTGGCGAAGGTGGTGCAGCCGGGCCGCTTGAAGGCCGAGCTGCGCATCCCCGAGTCGCAGGCCAAGGACGTGGCGATCGGCCAGCCGGCCAGCGTGGACACGCGCAACGGCATCGTCCGCGGACGCGTGGCCCGCAAGGATCCTTCGGCCGTGGGCGGGTCGGTGCTGGTGGACATCGCGCTCGAGGGCCCGCTGCCGGCGGGTGCCGTGCCCGACTTGAGCGTGGACGGCACGATCCAGATCGCGCAGATGAACGGCATCCTGTACACGGGTCGTCCGGCGGTGGGCGCGGCCAGCGGGATGGTCACGATGTTCAAGCTGGAACCCGACGGCGTGTACGCCGTACGGGTGCAGGTGGAGCTGGGCCGCAGTTCGGTGAACACGATCGAGATCATCCGCGGGCTGGAGCCCGGGGACCGTGTGGTGCTGTCGGATATGACCCAGTACGCGAACGTGGATCGCGTACGCATCAAGTGAGGCGAGGATGACGACGTTGATCCGGATGGAAGGCATCAAGAAGGTCTTCACGACCGACGAGGTCGAGACGCACGCGCTGTCGGACATCCATTTCTCGATCAACAAGGGCGAGTATGTGGCGATCTCCGGGCCGTCGGGCTGCGGCAAGACGACGCTGCTCTCGATCCTCGGGTTGCTCGATGCCCCGAGCGGCGGCGTGTACGAGCTCGCCGGGCACCGCGTGGAGACGCTGTCGCCGGCCGACCGGGCGCGCGTGCGCAACCGGCAGATCGGCTTCATCTTCCAGGCCTTCAACCTGATCGGCGACCTCACGGTGGCGGAGAACGTCGAGCTGCCGCTGACGTACCGCGAGGATATGAGCGCCAGCGAACGCAAGGATCGCGTGGCGCGCGCGCTGGATCGCGTGCAGATGAGCCATCGCGCCAAGCACTTCCCGGCGCAGCTCTCCGGCGGTCAGCAGCAGCGCGTGGCCGTGGCCCGCGCGGTGGCCGGCGACCCGGCCATCCTGCTTGCCGACGAGCCGACGGGTAACCTCGACTCCAAGAACGGCGAGGCCGTGATGGCGTTGCTGCAGGAGCTGCACGGGCAGGGCAGCACGATCTGTATGGTGACGCACGACCATCGTTACGCGCAGCACGCGTCGCGCGAGGTGCACCTGTTCGACGGCAAGGTGGTGGAGCCGGCGATGATCGGCGCCGCGTGAGACGCTGATTAAGAGTTGGTGAAGGGCGCGCAAGAGTTCTTGCGCGCCATTTGCGTTTTCCGGATGCTAAGCCCGAACCGATCCGGAGAATGCGATGCGCGTGTGGAGAGTGGCTGTGCTGACGTTGGCGACGATGGCCTGCGGTGGATCCGGCGATGCGTCGGCAGAGGGGGTGATCGACCACGTCGGCGATGCGTCCGCGTCGCTCGCGCTCCAGACGCAGTCCCTTCAGCCCGAGCGCCCGCTCTGCGCGCGCGGGGCGCAGGCCTGTGAGGTTCCGACCGCGACGGCCGGCGGTATGGTGGCGCCGAACGGCGACGCGCTGGTGCGCGTCGTCGGCGGGCGTTCCTCGCAGGTAATCTTGGTGCGCAGCGGCAGCGACAGCGCCGTGGCGTTCGGGCGCGAGGGCGCGGGGCCGGGGGAGTATCGCGCGCCGGTGGAGATCGACCTCGATAGCGCAGGCAACGTCCATGTGTTCGACCTGTTCACGCGCCGCCTGCTGCGTTTCGCGCCGGACGGCAGCCCGGCGGCGACCGGCGTGGCCCAACTGCCGCCGGCCCCGCATCCGCTGATGCGATTCGTCGGCGGCGAGCTGTGGATGCTCTCGGCGGAGAATCCGACGGCGAAGGGCGACACGCTGCCGAGCTTCGTGTACGCGCTCGTCGGCGACGCGGCGGCCGCGCGTCGGCATGCCGTGGACCTCCAGCTCGCCTCGTACGGCACGGCCGAGTTCCGGCCGATGGGCGCGACGTTCAGTGCGGTGCCGCAGCTCGCGTTCGGTCGCGACGGCCGCCTGGTGTACGCCGAGGCGACGACGGCCGAGCTTGCGATGTACGACGCGACGGGGCGCCTCGCGGCGCGCGGTGGATTCCGAACCGAGGGGCGAGCGGTCACGGAGGCGGACGTCGAGGCGGCGATCGCGCGGCAGATGCGTGCGCTGCCGCCAGGACAGATGCGCGACCAGATCATCCAGCGGATGCGCGAGTCGGCGCCGCGGCATCCTGGGGTGACGCAACTCGCCGTGATGGCGGACGGCGCCGTGTGGGCGCGCGAGGCCCCGGAAGCCGGCACCGACTCGGTCGCGTGGTTGGTGTACACGGCCGAGTTGGCGCCGCAGGCGCGTGTGCGGATGGGCGTGGACGACCGCCCCGTGGGCGTGCACGGGAATCTCGTGTTGCTCGCCCGCAGCGGCGACGATGAGGCCAGCACGGGCTATTGGTGGATGCGCCGGCGCTGACGGCACTCGCCAAACGCTCGTCACGGGTGCAGCGTAGAGGGCGAACGCGGGTCCTCTCACCCTCTACGGGACGATGTGATGTCGAAGCTCTCTCGAATCGCGCTGGTCGCTGCCCTGCTCCTGCCGGCGCTTGCTCCGGCCACGACGCTCGAGGCCCAGGCGCGCGCCGCACGGATGACGCCGCCGTCGCCGACGGCCGTCAGCGAGCTCCGCGACACGGTGCTCGTCTTCGGCCAGGACCGCGGGGCGCTGCTGCGCCGCTGGACGGTGCCGTTCTCGCCGGATCGCGCGTCGCGACTGCGCGCATTCTACACAGACTGGCGTAACCGCCTGCAGCGCATCGACTTCGACCGGCTCTCGCAGGAAGGCAAGATCGACTACCTCCTGCTCGACAATCGCCTGAAGCAGGAGTTGGACCAACTGCAGCGCGACGAGCGGCTCGCGGGCGATATGCGGCCGTATGTACCCTTCGCGGCGACGATCACGGGGTTTGAGGAAGCCCGCCGCCGCTTCGAGACGCCCGACGGCCAGCAAGCCGGCCGTGCGCTCGCCGACATGGCCAAGCAGATCGACTCGCTGACCAAGGCCGTGCGCGCCCGCGCGCCGCAGAGCGCGCAGATCCCGCGCACCGAGCGCATCGTGGGCCTGCGCACGGTGGACTTCCTCGGCGACCTGCAGACGCAGTTGCGCAATTGGCACCGCTTCTCTGCCGGCTACGACCCGCAGTTCACGTGGTGGACGGCGGATCCGTTCCGGCGGGTGAACGAGAATCTCGCGGCCTACCAGCGCGCCATCCGCGAGGTGGTGATCGGGCAAAAGCAGGGCGAGGAGGAGCCGATCATCGGCGATCCGATCGGCGAACGCGGCGTGCTCGCCGATCTCGCTTTCGAGATGATCGCCTACAGGCCGCAAGAGCTGCTGGCGCTGGCGGAGAAGGAGTTCGCGTGGATCGAGGCCGAACAGCGGAAGGCCGCGCGCGAGATGGGTTTCGGCGACGATTGGCGCGCGGCACTGGAGAAGGTGAAGCAGGCCTTCGTGCCGCCGGGCCAGCAGCCGGCGATGGTGCGTGACCTCGCGAGATCGGCGGTGAAGTTCATCACCGACCGTGACCTCGTGACGGTGCCGCCGCTGGCCGATGAGGTGTGGCGGATGGAGATGATGCCGCCGCGGCAGCAGTTGGTGTCGCCGTTCTTTCTCGGCGGCGAGATCATCCAGGTGGCGTATCCCACCGACTCGATGCAGCACGATGACAAGCTGATGGCGATGCGCGGCAACAATCCGCACTTCTCCTTGGCGACGGTGCATCACGAGCTGATCCCGGGGCATCACCTGCAGGGCTTTATGACGCAGCGTTACAACGCGCACCGGCAGGCGTTCAGCACGCCGTTCTGGGGCGAGGGCTGGGCGCTGTGGTGGGAGTTCCTGCTCTGGGATCACCAGTTTGCGCCGACGCCGGAGGACCGGATGGGAATGCTGTTCTGGCGCTCGCACCGCGCGGCGCGGATCATCTTCTCGCTGCGCTTCCAGATGGGGCAGATGACGCCGCAGGAAGCGGTGGACTTCCTCGTGAACCGCGTCGGGCACGAGCGGGCGAACGCGGAAGCCGAGGTGCGGCGCTCGTTCAACGGCACCTACTCGCCGATGTACCAGGCCGCGTATATGCTCGGCGGGCTGCAGTTCCGCGCGCTGCACACGGAGCTGGTGGCGAGCGGCCGGATGACGAACAAGGAGTTCCACGACGCCATCCTGCAGGGCGGGCGGATGCCGATCGAGATGGTGCGGGCGCGGATGCTCAACCTGCCGCTGACGCGGGACTGGAAGCCGAGCTGGCGCTTCTACCAGTGATGCGGAGGCCGCCGCTCAGCGCCAGCCGTCGATGAGGTAGAGGTCGCTGAGCGCGCGGTGCCAGGAGTGTCCGTAGCTACGGCCATCGGGCGTCACGCGCAGCGAGGTGAGGTCATCGTTCATCACGCCGGCGGGATCCGGCGGGTAGATGTCGGCCCAGCGGGTGGCGACGCCGCTCGCTGGGTCGATGCGTTCGATGCGTCCTCCGTCGACGGGTGTCTCCGCGAGCAGCAGTCCGCTGGTGATCCATCCGACGACCGTCCAACGGCTGCGCGTGCCGGGAAGCGGACGCCCGGCGTCGCCACCACTCACGGCGAAGAGGCGCACGCCGTCGGCGGTGCTGACGGCCACGTCGCGATCGTTCGGCGCGACCGCCCAACCCACGGCCGCGACGTCGAGTCCCGCGGGCGTGATGGCTGTCGGCGCGCTGCCGTCGCGGCCTACGGCGTAGAGGCGCGACTTCCCGTCTGCGGCGATGGCGCGCACGACGAGTCGCGTGCCATCGCTGAGCCAGCGTGCGTCCAGGAGCCGCAGGCCGGGAATCGTCAGCGTGGTGGAATCGCCGGCGCCGGTCGGGACGAGGCGCAGCGCACCGTTGTCGTCCTCGCTCATCACGGTGGCCCAGCGCGCGTCTGGCGACAACGCCCGCGCGACGCCGTCGCCCAGTCGAAGGGCGGGCGAGCCGTCGCTGCCGCGTAGGTACGCCGAGCGCCGCGGGCCGCCGCCGACGCCCTCCTCGCTGAAGAGGATCTGCGAGCCATCCGCCGAGAAGTCGGCGAGCACGGCGGCATCGAGCCACGAAAGGTCGCGCTCGACGCTCTCTCCCGGCCGGCGGATGCTGATGCCCGAGCGATCGTCGGTGCGGGCCAGGAGCACGCGACCGTCGGGCGCGATGTCGTAGAGGCTGACGTTGCCGGGCACGCGCGCGACGATGCGCGTGCGGCCGGACGGCGACATCGCGTAGACGGTGTTGCGAAACAGCGGTAGCGCATCGGCGGCGGTGAACCAGACTTCGTCGTCGCGCCAGGCGAGCCCAAACACGTTGTAGAAGCGCTCCGTCGAGCGGCGTGAAGTCCCGTCGCGCCCGACGATGACGACGCGCCCCCAGAGCCACAGGCGCTGCGTGAGCTCGAAGGCCGCGACGGCATCGCCGCGCGGCGAGACGCGCACGAAGCTGAATCCGCCTCCCGGGTCGCGTGGCGTGGCGATCGTGCGCCCGACGGGGAACTCGAGGTGCTCGCCGCCGTCCGTTCGACGCACGACGGCGAGGTCACGGCTGTCAGGCGACCAGTCGGCGAAGCGCACGTTCTCCTGCAGCGCTCGCGGGACGCCGCCGGCCAGCGGCACCTGCGCGAGCGTGCCGTAGCTCATAATCCCCCGGCGGTGCGCACCGAGCGAGAGCGCGATCTCGCCGGCAGCCGAGACCGCCAGCGGCATCGCCGGCGGCAGGTTCAGCGGCGCGGATTCGGGGCTCTCAGGGCGTACGCTGTAGACGCGGCACTCGTCGCCGTCCCAGAGCGCGCCGTAGAGCACGGTCTTGAAGTCAGGCGCGAAGCGTGCGCCGCGAATCATTCCGCGCCGGAACGTCAGGCGGTGGATCTCCAGGTCGCTGGCGTCGTCCACCGCGCCGGCGAGCGCCGTTGCACGACCGCCGGCGAGGCCAAGCAACCCGGCGGCGGCCCCACCGAGCAAGGCCTGTCGCCGCGTGACGCCAGAGGGCGCCTGCGGTGCCGGGTGCGCACCGGAGTTCAGCGGGAGCGCGTCGAGCGCAGCGACGATCTCGGTCGCGTCCTGATAGCGATCGGCCGCGCGCTTCGCGAGGCAACGATGCACGATTTGCGCGAGTTCCGACGGCACGGACGGACGCAGCGTAGTGAGCGGCGTCGGGTCCTGTGCGACGTGCGCAGCCACCAAGGCCTGGAACGTCGTCGCCTGAAACGGCATCGTGCCGGCGAGCAGTTCGTAGGCGACGACGCCGAGCGCGTAGATGTCGGCGCGGTGATCCAACTGCGCCTCGCCCACGGCCTGCTCCGGCGCCATATACGCCGGCGTACCGACCGCGATGCCGGTTCCCGTCAGCGTGCCGCTGGCCCCCGCTTCGGCGAGCGCACGCGCCACGCCGAAGTCCGTGACCATCGCGTGGCGATGGCTGAGCAGGATGTTGTCGGGCTTGATGTCGCGGTGCACGATCTGCTCGCGATGCGCGTAGGCGAGCGCATCGGCGACGTCACGCAGGATGCGCACCGCATCGGCGATCGGCAGCTCGCCGCTGCGCGTCAGCCGCAACCGCAGCGACTCGCCCTCGATGAACGGCATCGTGTAGTAGAGCGTCTCGCCGACCTGGTCCGCCGCGAGCAGCGGCACGATGTGCGGATGCTGCAGTCGTGCGGCGAGGCGCATCTCGCGCTCGAAGCGCGCGGCGCTCAACGCGTGGCCGAGCTCGGGCGTGAGCACCTTGAGAACGACGCGCCGGCCCAACGACAGCTCCTCGGCGACGAACACGCGGCTCATCGCACCGCCGCCGAGTTCGCGCTCAAGGCGATACTGGCCGCCGAGTTGGGCCTGTAGGGCGTCGATCACCGCCGGAAAGTAGGGCGCGCCCGGAGGGGCGGCAAGCGCGGGCTGCTACTCTCGCGAGGCTGTGGAGCGGGCGGTATCGATGCGGATGCCCGCGAGGGCATCCGCATCGTCGTTCAGCGGCGTATCGCCGGGCGGATTCCCCGTGAGCCGCAGCAGGTACGCCGTGACCGCCGCGTACTCACCGGGCGTGAGCACGCCCGGATCCGTCTGCGGCATCTCGAGCTTGAGGTAGCTGCCCAACTCGCTCAGCGGCTTGCCTTCCCACTTGGCGTAGAAACCGACTGTCTTCTCCCAGCCGGGGAGGTGGCATTCCGCACAGACCTGCTGGAAGATCGTCGCGCCCTCATCCGCCTGGGCGGCGGTGTAGACGCCGTCGCCGGTGTTGCGGTCGAGGGCCGCGGCCGCGGCCGAGGCCGCCGCTGTGCACAGCGAGAGCAGGACGAGGGGACGGGCGAATCGCATCCGCATAAGTTAATGAGATGCGCCATTCGCCCATCAGCTTTGCGGACGTCGAGTCCGCCGCCGCGCGGCTCGCGCCGCATCTCGCGCCCACGGCCGTGCGGCAGTACCCGCGCCTGGACGCCGACATCGGCCACGGCATCACGGTGTTCGTGAAGCACGAGAATCACCAGCCCACGCAGAGCTTCAAGATCCGCAACGGATTGAACGCCGTGCTGGGGCGCAGTGACGAGGAGCGCGCGCGCGGCGGCATCGGGGCGAGCACCGGCAACCACGGACTCGGCATCGCCTACGCGGGACGCCTGACGGGGACCCCGATCACCGTCTGCGTGCCGGAGGGCAACAATCCCGAGAAGAACGAGGCGATCCGCGCGCTCGGCGCGACCCTCGTGGAGGCCGGTGCGAGCTACGACGAGACGATCGCCGAGTGCCGTCGCCTGCAGGAGGCGCGGGGGCTGGCGCTGCTGCACTCGACGAACGACCCGTTGGTGATCGCCGGCGCGGGGACGATGACGTTGGAGTACCTGGCGCAGGCGCCGGAGCTGGACGCGCTGGTGCTGGCGCTCGGCGGCGGTTCGCAGGCCGTCGGCGCGCTCGCCGTGACGTCGGAGCTGCGACCGGCGCTGAAGGTCTACGCCGTCGGCGCGGCGGGTGCGCCGGCGCAGTTCGAGAGCTGGCGGCGCGGCGAGCGACTGGAGCGGCAACCGGTGGACACCTTCGCCGAGGGCATCGCAACGGGATCGGCGTACGCGCTGACCTTCGATGCGCTACGCGCGGGTCTCGCCGGCTTCGTGCAGGTGACCGACGTGCAGATGCGCGCGGCGATCCGCGACCTGCTGCGTTACACGGGCAATCTCGCGGAAGGTGCGGGGGCCGCGGGGCTCGCCGGCCTGCGCGCGCTGGCCCCGCAGGCGCTGCACGCGCGGCGCGCGGCGCTGGTGCCGCTGGCGCAACGGCTGGCGGGCCAGCGCGTGGGCATCGTGATGTGCCGCGGGAACCTCAGTCTGGCCGAGCTGCAGCGGACGATGGCAGCGACCTGACCGGCGGCAGATCTGCCCGCGCCGCGGGCAGGTCGGCGCGGCTGAGCACCGCCTCGATGAGACGATGCAGCACCTCCGGACGGTTGCCCTGCATATGGTTGCCGGGCAGCCAGATGAGTTCCTTTGGGGCGAGCGCCGCAGCGTAGAGGATGTCGACCGAACGCCGCGGGATCTTCTCGTCGTCCTCGGCGTTGAGCATCACCACGGGGCGCGGCGCGACGTCGGCGATCCAGCGCTCAGGCGTGAAGCGCGGCCCGGAGGCGAGCAGGTTGGCCAGCGTGGTGAGCGGCGCGCGGAGGAATCTGTTGCCGATCTCCTTTTCCAGCCCGCGATCGATCATCGCCCGCGTGTCGCCGCCGCCGTGGGCCAGCCAGAGTCGCGTCACGCGCGCGTCGCGTGCGGCGACGATGGTCGCGAAGGGCGCGCCGAAGCTGGCGCCCACGAGCTCGACGCGCGTCGGGTCCACGTCGGGGCGCGAGAGGAGATAGTCGAGCGCGATCTGCGCCGCGGGTGGCGTGTCGTAGAGGGCGCGGCGGATCGCCGGCACCTGCGCGACGACGGCGAGGCCTTTCGCGCGATGGTCGCCCTCGAAGGGATACTCCATCGAGGCGAACACGGCGCCGCGCGTGTCGCCGATGAGGGCGCCGGCACCCTTGCCGCGCTCGTGACCGCCGAGGATCAGGAACAGCGGGCGTCGCACCTGGCCGGAGTCCTGCGCGGTATACGACGGGCGGCGGATCGCCAGCTCGACGCGCAGGTGGCTGGTCGACGTGACGCGCAGGTGCGCCTCGCGCGTGCCGAGCGAATCGACCTCCGACTCACGCTCGACGGCGAGGATGCGTCCGCGGCGTTCGTCGAAGTGGGGCGTGGGGTCGCGGAGCAGCCAGGCCCGGAGGCCGAGCGCGACGCCGAGCGCGACGAGGACGCTCGCGCTGACGACGCGCGCTCGGCGGGCCATCATCGGATCAGGGCTTGAGCGCCTTGATCTCGGCCGGCAGCTCGAACATCGACGCCGGCTGCGGGCCGAACTCCATCGACGTCGTCGTGATGGTCATCGCCATCCCCATCATATTCGACTCGACGAGGTGCGGGATCATCAGGCCGGAGACCGAACGGTAGTCCTTGATGAGCATCTCGACCTCGACTTCGCCCATCTGCGAGACCTGCTTGGTGAGCGTGCGGGCGAGGAGGCCGGTGGCGTTGGAGAAGCAGTCGGTGGTCTCGCGGCCGGACTTCCAGGTGAACTTCACGCAGGTCGTGGCGTCGCCGGCGGCGTCGTAGGTGCCGGCAGGCTCCATCGCCGAGAAGAGGTCAGGCGAGCGGAGGATGCTGCTGAGGGCCGAGCTCTCGATGACGGTGGCGGCTTCGACGCCAGACAGGATGCGCGGACCCTGCATCGGATCGGTGGACCACACCGTGTTGCCATCGCTGCCCTGACGGACGACGCCGAGCCCCGGGATGTCGGTGACGACGACCAGGAGGTTGGGGCGCGCGGCGACGGCGTTGATCGTCATCGACATTCCCATCGCCGGCGCTTCCATCGAGACGGTGGACTTCATCCCCTGGATGCCGGGCAGGACGTTCTGGGGGTCGACGGCCTTGTTGTAGCGCTCGAGGATGGCGGTCGGCGTCTGGGCGGCGAGCGTCGGCGCGGCGAGCGCGACGGCGACGAGCGCGGCGAGCACTGGGCGGGAAAAGTGGCGGTGCATCGGGACTCCTTGTGGTGGGTGCGGCGTTGTGCTGCAGTTTACGGGCGGGAGAGCGTGTCGGCGAGCCACTGCCGCGCGGCCTCGAGGGCCGCATCGCGCCCCCCGGCCAATTCCCTACGGACCAGCGGCGCGCGAGTGTCGGGTTCTACCCCTCGGCCTTCGATTCGGCGTCCGAGGGCGTCCTCGTGGTCGGCGATCGGGTGCATCAGGACGTCTCCCGAGGCGAGGCGGAGCATCGCGGCGGGCAGGGACTGACCGGCGGTGGTCTCGCCGAAGATGCGGGCACGGCCGAGGGCCTGCATGCCGGCGGCGAAGAACTCCGAGGCACTGGCGGTCATCTCGTCGACGAGAATTGCCACGGGCGCGTCGATGACGCCGACGCGCTCGCCGGCGGCGTTGACGCGGCGCGGGTTGGCGGCGAGCCGGAGGTCGGCGCCGCGACCGCGCATGGTGCCGAGCGACCATGCGGTGTCGGAGAAGTGGCCGGCGAAGCCGCCCACGAAGCCGATGGCGCCGCCGGTGTTGCCGCGCAGGTCGATGATGACGCCGGCGGCCGTGCGCGCGCCGAAGGCGAAGCGGTCGACGTCCTGGATGATGACGGGGAACCAGCCGCTGAAGCCGATGATCGGGATGTCCACCGCGCGGCCGCCTACGGTGATGCGCGTGGAGTCGAGCGAGGATCGGATGACCATCGGCGGCAGGTTGCCGTAGCGCGAGACGCGGCCGGGCATCGCGCCGCGCACGAGCGTGTGCGTGCCCTCGGCGCCGTCGAGCGTGCGCAGCGCGACTGTGACGGTGTCGCCGCTGGCGCCGTCGAGGCGCGCGGTGACCACCTGCAGCAGCAGGGAGTTCGCTTCGCGATCTCCGCCACCGAAGGCACGGCGGAGGCGCGCGCGGACGGTGTCGACCGTGAGGCCGTCGACGCTGGCGATGGCGTCGCCAGCACGGTTGCCGGCGTCGGAAGCGGCG
>DAOMNV010000012.1:8070-34757 GCA_035444005.1 Gemmatimonadaceae bacterium | reverse complement strand
CCCGCCCGCTCGGCGGCGCTGCCCTGGAGCACGCGCCAGGCGATGAGCGTGTCGCCGGCGAAGCGCGGCACGATGCCCGCGGTGCCGGGCGTCGCGTCGGCGCGCCGTGCGCTGCCGCGCGCGCTGGGGATCGCGTCGGCGGGGATGAGCACGAAATGCGACTGGCCGGGCACCTGGATCAACGCACGCAGGGCGCTGCGCGCCTCGTCCATCGTCGATGCCGGGCCGAGGCCGGCGCGAAGCGAGTCATAGGCATCGCGCCAGCGCCCGTTCACGAGCGAGGTGTCGAAGTACGTGCGGGCCATCGCCGCCCACGCAGAGTCGTACACCGCGAGCGGCGACGCATCCTGCGCGACCAGCGACGCGCCGACGAGCGGTGCGCCGCCGAGCGGGAGCAGCGAGAGGAGGAGCCGCGTGAATGCGCGCATCGGGGTCGGGTGCGGGGACGGCGGACGCCCGGTGCCGGGCGCCCCTGGGAAATATCGGGTGCGGCACGCCGTCGCGCATCCGCCGGCGGCACTCCGCCGCGTGGCGCGGACGGGCTACCTTTCAAGCGTGAACCGCACCGTCCTGTCTCCGAATGAATGCGCGGCGCTCGTTCCCGAGCTTGCCGCGACGCGCAATCCCAACGTGTGGGTGTACCGCTACACGCACCCGACGACGTCTTGGACTTTGTCCATCGCGACCCACGCGCCGCCGGGCTCGGGAAAGCTCTCGCTGGGCGGCTTCCGCATCGCACCGCTGGAGCGCACGGAGTCGCCGGGCTTCACGACCGAGCGCGAGAGCATCGCGCTGGCGATGGGGATGGAAGAGAAGGTGCACTGGTCGCGGGTGATCAAGGTCGGCGGGCCGCTGGCCCTGCGCGACCTCACGCGCGTGGTGGGCGGCAAGTGCGTGCTCGCGCCGACGGCGGAGTCGCGCGTGGGCAACCCGCGCGACGCCGAGATGTTGATCTGGGCCGCGGAGTGCCTCAACGATTGCGAGCGGCACGCCGGCATCCACATCACCACCGGCCAGGACTTGGGCCACGGCAAGATGCACGACGGCGCGATGGGTTCGTTGGAATTCTTGAATGCGCGTTTCGCCGGCAGCGTGGTCGCCGATACGTCCGTGCCGACGGGCGAGGGCAACTATCAGATCCTGCACGGGATGCTGCGGGCGTTTGGGCTGCCGCTGGAGCGTGCGACGGTTGGTCTGATCGGCTGCGGCAACATCGGGATGCACATCATCAAGCGGCTCGCGGCGCACGCCGGGGTGACGATCCTCGCCTGCGAGTCGCGTGAGGAGCGGCGGGCCGAGTTGGAAGCGATGGGCATCCGCACCTGGGGGCCGGAGCGCAAGCTCGAGTTCCTCGCGCTGGCGATGGACGCATTGGTGGTGAACGCCGCAGGCGGTACGCTCGACGCGACGGCGATCGCGGCCTGCGCGCGCAATGCGCGGCTCCAGGTGATCTGCGGCAGCGAGAATCTCGTGATGCCCGACCATCACGCCGGCGTCGAAGCGCTGCGTGCCGCGCACAAGGTGTACGCGCCCACCGAACTCGGCGGGATGATGGGGTATCTCACCGCGGTGGAGCAGTATCTCGCGGTGATCGAGGGGCAGCGCTTTGCGGTCGCGACGATGCTCGACGCGGCGCAGCGGCTGGAGGTGGCGGGCTACGAGACGACGGCGCGGATCGTCGCGGGTGGGCACGCCGAGGACTTCGAGACGGCGGTCACGGCGCTGTATGCCTAAACGGAAGGGCCCGCCGATTGGCGGGCCCTTCGGCGCTACGCCTCAGCGCGCGCGGAACTTGTCGAGCGCGGCCTTGGTGAACTCGCTGAGTACCATCCGCCCGCTCATCGCCGCGCGCTCCATCATCCGCGCTTCCCAATCGTCGATGTCGCGCCAGAAGATCTTCTTCATCTCGCGCATCGCCTCGGGGTTGTAGCCGGCGAGGCGCTGCGCGAAGGTGTGGACGATGGCGTCGAGCGCGTGGACGTTGTCGACGACCTGCGAGTACAGGCCGTGACGCTCGCACCAGGCGGCGTCGTGCCAGTCGGCGTGGACGGCGAGGTTCATAAACGGCGCGGGGCCGAGCTTGCGCTCGAGCACGACGCCGACGACGAATGGCCCGATGCCGACCTGCAGCTCAGAGAGCTTGGCCTGCGCGCTCTCGACGGCGAACGAATAGTCGCTGGCGGCGATGACGCCGAGCGCGCCACCTGCCGCGCGACCGTGGACGCGGGTGATGACGAACTTCGGCGCGCGCACCATCGCGAGGATGACGCGGGCGAAGCCGGAGAAGAACTCCTGGCCCTGCTCGGGCGTGGCGACGGCCGTGAACTCGTCGAAGCTTGCACCGGCGCAGAAGGCACCTTCGCCGGCCGACCGCAGCACGATTACCTGCGCGGCGGGATCCTCGCCGAGCGTGGTGATGCCGGCGGCGAGTTCCTTGAGGAGGGACGAGGGCAGGGAATTGCCCTTGGGATGGAAGAACTCGACGGTTCCGATGCCGTCGGCGACGGAAAGCTGGACACGTCCGTCGGTGAGGGCGCTGGGGGCGGGGCGTGGCGGCGTCATAGCGGGAAACATACTAAATTGCGGGCTATGGCCCAGACGACCGTTCCCCAAGAGGATCCGGCGCTCCTCGCCGCCTTCGAGGCGCGCATCGCCGCCGGCGAGAGCATCGAGCCCAAGGACTGGATGCCCGAGCGCTACCGCAAGCAGCTGACGCGGATGATGGCGCAGCACGCGCATAGCGAGATCGTCGGGATGCTGCCCGAGGGCAATTGGATCACGCGCGCCCCGTCGCTGCGGCGGAAGATGAGCCTCATCGCCAAGGTGCAGGACGAGGCCGGGCACGGGCTCTACATCTACTGTGGCACCGAGACGCTGGGCGTGGACCGCCACGAGCTGTTCAACCAGCTGCTCGACGGCTCGGCGAAGTACTCCAGCATCTTCAACTACCCGACGCTGAGCTGGGCCGATATGGGCGTGATCGGCTGGTTCGTGGACGGCGCGGCGATCGTGAACCAGACGGTGCTGGCGAAGGCCTCGTACGGCCCCTACGCCCGCGCGATGGTGCGCATCTGCAAGGAAGAGAACTTCCACAAGCGTCAGGGCTACGAGATCTGCGCGACGCTGGCCAAGGGCACGCCGGCGCAGCGGGAGATGCTGCAGGACGCGGTGAACCGGTTCTGGTGGCCGTCGCTGATGATGTTCGGGCCGAGCGACAAGGACAGCCCGAACTCGGCCGAGCTGCTCAAGTGGCGCGTGAAGCGGAAGACGAATGATGAGCTGCGCCAGCGCTTCGTGAACCTCACGGTGCCGCAGGCGCAGGCGATCGGCATCACGCTGCCGGATCCGGATCTCAAGTACAACGCCGAGACCAAGAACTGGGAGTTCGGCGAGATCGACTGGGCGGAGTTTTGGGAGGTCGTGAAGGGCAACGGCCCCTGCAACGCGGAGCGGTTGGCGGCGCGGAACGCGGCGCACGACGAGGGGCAATGGGTGCGCGAAGCGGCATTGGCGCACGCGGCGAAGCGCTCTGCGAAGGGCTCGGCGGCATAAACTGCAACTGCATATCACCACGGAGGCACAGAGGACACGGAGCACTACAACGGCGGTCCTTTGGGGCAACGCACGAAGGCATTGGCGCGAGTCCCTCAAGTGAAGGCAGTTGAAGTTGTCGTTCTCCGTGTCCTCTGTGCCTCCGTGGTGAATCGCCGTTGTCGTTCACTTCTTGACCGAACGGATCTATGAGCAACGAACAGTCCTGGCCATTGTGGGAAGTGTTCACCCAGGGGAACCAGGGTGAGCCGTTCGAGCACGCCGGCTCGCTGCACGCGACGGACGCGGAGCACGCGCTGCAGAACGCGCGCGATGTGTATACACGGCGTGGCGAGGCGGTGAACCTGTGGGTGGTGCCGTCGTCGGCGATCGTGGCCTCGGCGCCGTCGGATGCCGGGCCGTTCTTCGAGCCCGGCAACGACAAGGCGTATCGGCACCCGCAGTTCTATAAGGTCCCGCAGGGCGTGCGCGTCTTCTGATGGCGACGCACGAGGAAGAAGCAGGCGGCATCGCCGCCGGTGAGGCAAAGGCGGGTATCGGCACGGTGGCTGGCGTGCGCGGGCCGCAGCTCGGCGCGCCGCTGGTCGAGTACCTGCTGCGCCTCGGCGACGATCGCTTGATTCTCGGACACCGGATGTCCGAGTGGACCGGTCACGGACCGATCCTCGAGGAAGACATCGCCACGGCGAACATCGCGCTGGACCTCATCGGCCAGGCGTCGCAGCTGCTCAAGCTCGCGGGCGAGATCGAGGGCAAGGGCCGCGACGAGAACGCGCTGGCCTATTTCCGCGACGGCGTGCAGTTCCGCAACTGCCTGCTCGTCGAGTTGCCCAAGGGTGACTTCGGCGACACGATGCTGCGGCAGTTCCTGTTCGATGCGCACAGCGTGCTGCTGCTCGATGAGCTCAGCAAGTGCGGGCACCTCGGCCTCGCGGCGATCGCGGCGAAGGCGATCAAGGAGAGCAAGTATCACCTCCGCCACTCCAGCGAGTGGGTGGTGCGGCTCGGCGACGGCACCGCGGAGAGCCACGCGCGCGTGCAGGCGTCGCTGGATCGGCTGTGCAAGTGCACCGGTGAGCTCTTCGCGACCGACGACGTAGACCGCGCCGTTGACGCGGCGGGGATTCGCGTCGATATGGCCGGCATCAGGTCGCGCTGGGACGCGGTGGTGAACGACGTGTTGCAGCGCGCGACGCTGACGCGGCCGGCCGATGGCCCTATGCAGGCTGGCGGGCGTCGCGGACGGCACACGGAGCACATCGGGCACCTGCTGGCGACGATGCAGAGCGTGGCGCGGGCGCATCCCGGCGCGACCTGGTGAGGCGTGAACGCGGCGGGTGACTGCCGCGTTCGTCAGGTATGGAGACACTCAGCCGCGACCGTCTATTCGAGATCCTTGGGACCGTGCCCGATCCTGAGGTGCCGGTCATCTCCGTCGTGGAACTCGGCATCGTGCGCGACGCCACGCAGCGCGAAGACGGCAGCGTCGAGGTGACGATCACGCCGACGTATAGCGGTTGTCCGGCGATGTTCGAGATCGAGCGGGATGTCGTGGCGGCGCTCAAGTGCGCGGGGGTCGAGAAGGTCGACGTAAAGACCGTGCTTTCGCCCGCGTGGACGACCGATTGGATTTCGGAGTCGGCGCGCGAGAAATTGCGCAAGTACGGCATCGCGCCACCGGGACCGGCGCACGACAGCGGCTTGGTCGCGCTGGTGCGCGCCAAGCCGCCGGTGTGCTGTCCGTGGTGCGGGTCGCGGAACACCACGCTCAAGAGTGAGTTCGGGTCCACGGCCTGCAAGGCGATACACGTCTGCAACGACTGCAAGCAGCCGTTCGACGAGTTCAAGGCGATCTGAGACGATTGACGGATGACGGAAGCAGTGCTTACACCTGCTTCTCCTTCCACCGCCCTCGCCGGAACATCACCGCACTCACGATCGCCAACGCCGTGTACGCCAGCGGCACCGCGATGAACACGCCGTGGACACCGAGCGCGGTGCGCTGGGACATCCACCACGCCAACGGGATCTGCAACATCCAGAAGACGAAGAAGTTGATCCAGCTCGGCGTACGGGTGTCGCCCGCTCCGTTGAACGACTGCTCGAGCACCATCCCCAGCGCGTAGAGCGGGAATCCCAGCGACATCACGCGCAGTGCATAGCTCGCGACCGCGCGCACGTCGGCCGCCGCGCTGAACCAGCTCACGATCGTCGGCGCGCAGACCCAGAACACGACGCCGGTGAGTCCGAGCACCACCATATTGATGCGCGCGGCGACCCACACCGAACGCTCGGCGCGATCGGGATTCTCGGCGCCGAGAGCCTGGCCGACCATCGTCGCCGCGGCCGCGCCGACGCCGTAGGCCGGCATCAGCGCAAAGAGCAGCACGCGCATCGCGATCGTGTAGCCCGCGACGGCACTCGCCCCAAACGTAGAGGTCAGGCGCACGAGGCCGATGAAACTCATCGAGCTCAGCGCGACCTGCACCGTGCCCCAACCGGAGAGCGTCGCGATGCTCAACATCGTCGAGGGCTCCACCCGCAGGTGCTGCTTGTGCACGTGGAGGTTGCCTTCGCCGGTGCTGAGGTGCCACAGCGCCCAGAGGAAACCGACGAGGCGTCCGATGAAGGTCGCCCACGCGGCGCCGACCAAGCCGAGCTCGGGGAAGAAGCCGATGCCGAAGATGAGCAGCGGGTCGAGCACGATGTTGATGGCGTTGCCGAGCACGAGCACGCGCATCGCGACGGCGGCGTCGCCGGCGCCGCGGAAGGCGGCGTTGACGAGGAAGAGCAGGAAGACCGAGCCGTTGGCCGCCAGCGACACGCGCGCGTAGCCGACACCCACGGCCAGCACGTCGGGGTCGGCGCCCATCAGCTGCAATAGCTGCGGTGCATAGATCGCGCCGAGCACGCCGAGGACGGACGAGACGCTCAGGCCGAGGAGCAGGGCCTGGACGGTCGCGCGCGCGGCGCCTTCGGGATCCTTCTCGCCGATGCGGCGGGCGACGATCGCGGTGGCGCCGATGCTGAGGCCCATCGCGACGGTGTAGATGACCACCATCAACGATTCGGTGAGGCCGATGGTGGCGACCGCGGCGGGGCCGATCCGGCCGACGAAGAAGGCATCGACGACGGCGAAGATGCTCTCCATCGACATCTCGAGCACCATCGGGACGGCGAGCAGGAAGATCGCGCGGCCGATGGGGCCCTGCGTGTAGTCGTGCTCGGCGCCGCGGATCGCGTCGCGGATGTCGCGCCAGAGGCCGCCCGACGGCGGCGGCTGGAGGGCTGGGGAACTGGAATCGCTATGCATACGAAGATCTCACGAAGTCAAATTGAAAACGCCCCATCTGCCGAGCGAAGCAGGAGGGGCGTGGAGTCCGCGAGGCGCGGCCGGAGTGGCGCGGCTACCCGAGGTGCCCTGCTTCGCAAGCACGCACTGCCGTGACGACGTCGGTCGTCGCCGGACGGATCCGGACGGCAGTGAGATTGGTGGCGAACAGGGGCATTGTTTCTTGGCTCGATTTGGAGGGGCGCTCAGAAAGTACCGTGAGGTGGCTTGCTGGGCAATGCCAGTGGGTGGACGGATGACGGAAGACGGATGATGCAAGCCACAAGCCTGGAGCATCCGTCATCCGTCATCCGTCCTAGATGCGCAGCATCCGCTCCACAGCCGACACGATCTCCGATTCCCCCGGCAGCACCGCCGCCAGCAAGTCGGGATGATACGGCATCGGAATGTCCTGCGGCGCCAGGCGTTCGACCGGGGCGTCGAGGTACCAGAACGCTTCCTGAGTGACCGTCGCGGCGATCTCGGCACCGAAGCCGGCCGTGATGTTGTCTTCGTGGACGATCAGGCAACGGCCGGTCTTGCGCACGCTGGCCAGCACGGCGTCGCGGTCCCAGGGGGCGATGCTGCGCAGGTCGAGGAACTCGACCGTGTCGCCCATCGGCTTGATGGCATCGGCAATGCGATGCACCATCGCGCCCCAGCTCACGAGCGTGAGTGCCTTGCCGTCCTGCACGACGCGCGCCTTGCCGAACGGCAGCACGTAGCTGTCGCCGGGGTAGCGGGCCGCGCCGTCGCCGGTCATCAGCAGCGCGCGGTGCTCGAAGAAGATCGTCGGGTTGGGGCTGCGCATTGCGGCGCGAAGCAGACCCACGGCGTCGGCGGCGTTGGAAGGCATCGCCACCTGCCAGCCGTAGGCGTGCGCGAAGCGCACCTCGTCGCTGAGCGAATGCCAGGGATCGCCGACGTCCTTGCCGAAGCCGCCGGGCATCCGCACGACCATCGGCGAGGCGAAGCGATTCGCCGTACGCCAGCGCAGCGTGCCGGCGTTGTTCAGTTGCTCGGTCGCCGGGTCGGCGTACTTGCGGAACTGGATCTCAGCGACGGGCATCAGGCCGCTGATCGCCAAACCGGCCGCACGACCGATGATGCCTTCCTCGCTGAGCGAGGTGTCGAACACGCGGTCCTTGCCGAACTGCTTCTGCAGACCTTCCGTCACGAGGTGCACGCCGCCCTTCTTGCCGACGTCTTCGCCAAACACGACGACCTTCGGATTCACCGAGAGCTCGTGGCGCAGCGTGCGCCGCACGGCCTCGGCGAAGCGCAGCAACTCGCCTTCGTCCTGCGCGGTGTCGCTGCCGCCGAGCTTGCGGCGCTCAGCGCGGCGCAGGCCGCCGAAGGCCTCGGGCGCGTCGTCGGCGTCGTTGGCGTAGCGGTGCTCGGCGATCGTCGCGGGGTTCGGCTTCGGGCGATTGCGCGCGGCGGCCAGCGCACGCTCGACGTCGCGGGCGACTTCCGTCTCGAGCTGGCTCCATTCGGCGGCGCTCATCACGCTGGGCACGAGGAAGCTGCGCAGCTTGGGCAGCGGATCGCGCTTCTGGTCGTCGGCGATCTCGGCGTCGCTGCGATAGCCCTTCTGGTTGTCGGGCCCCGAGTGCGAGGAGAGGCGCGGCACGGTGAGGCGGATGAGCGCCGGACCTTGCCCGCTGCGCACGTGGCTCACGACTTCATCGAGCAGTCGCGCCGACTCGGCGGGATCGGTGCCGTCGCCGTTGCGGATGAAGAGGTTCTTGAACGACGCGAGGTTCTCGGCGATGTTCGCGCCGGGCGTCTGGAAGTCGCCGCTGACGGAGATGCCGAGGTTGTTGTCCTCGATGTAGAAGAGCATCGGGAGCTTCAGCGTCGTGGCCATCGTGAGCGCGGCCCAGAAGCCGCTGGTCGCCACGGAGGCATCGCCGCCAAGCGCGACGCCGATGGAGCCGTTGAAGCGGTAGTCCTTGAGGATGTCGCGGTGGTACGTGATGCCCTGCGCCCAGCCAGCGGCGGGCGTGTACTGCGAGCCGACGTCGCCGGCCATCGGGAGCACGATGCAGCCTTCCTCGCGCGGGAAGTTGCAGACGACGCCGATGTCGCGGCCGTCGGAGAAGCCGCCGGCGCGGCCGAGCGGGGAGCCGAGGGCGTCTTCGAGCGTGAGGCCGAGCGAGAGCAGGAGCGGACGGCTGCGGTAGTACGCGCCGGCGGCGTCGCGCTTGCCGGTGAGCAGCTGGCCGAGGATGACCTGCGCCATATCGTGGCCGCGGGCCGAGAACTGGTAGAGGACGACGTGGTCCTTGGGGACGGTCGCGCGGTTGCGGTTCGTCTGCTCCTCGACGTCGTCGAGGGCGCGCGAACAGAGGACGTGGTAGGCGACCTTGCGCCAGTCGAGGGCGGGCCCGGTGGGCGTCTTCGTCTTCGGAGGCATCGGTGGGAAATCTAGCTTCCCGAACTGCGTTTACCACGGAGACACGGAGGCACGGAGACTAGAACGGCAGGAGTCGGTACTTGGGTTGGCGCACTGTTGGGCCGCAACCGGTCCCTCAGCGCTACCTCGCTCCGGCGCAGTCTCCGTGCCTCCGTGTCTCCGTGGTGATTGCCGTTGTCCGTGCCCTCCGCCAGCGCAGGGCTGTAGATTTCAGGCCTATGCCGAGCATCCTGAGCGAACTGAAGGACGGCGTCCTCGAGCTGACGCTGAACCGCCCCGATGTGCTCAACAGCTTCGACCTCGCGATGGCGCAAGCGCTGCAGGTTGAGCTGGCGCGCGCGGCGGCCGAACCGGCGATCCGCGCGGTGCTGCTGACCGGCGCCGGCCGCGGGTTCTGCGCGGGGCAGGACCTGCAGGAGGCCCTGCCCAAGGGCGACGGGCCGATGCCCGACATCTCGGAGATTGTCCGCGCGAGCTACAATCCGATCATCACGGCGATCCGCACGCTGGAGAAGCCCGTGATCTGCGCCGTGAACGGCATCGCCGCCGGTGCGGGGGCCAACCTCGCCTTCGCCTGTGACCTCACGATTGCCGCCGAGGAGGCGAGCTTCGTGGAGAGCTTCGCCAAGTTGGGGCTGATTCCCGATACGTCCGGGACGTTCTTCGTGCCGCGGCTCGTCGGGCCGCAGCGCGCGACGGGGATGTTCTTCCTCGCGGGCAAGGTGAGCGCGAAGCAGGCGAAGGAGTGGGGTCTCATCTGGGACACCGCGCCGGCCGCCGAGTTGATGGCGACGACGCGCGCGCTCGCGGCCTCGCTGGCGACGCAGGCCACGCGCGGCTTCGGGCTCACGAAGCGCGCGATGAACGCGTCGTGGGTCAACGGCCTCGAAGCGCAGCTTGAGATGGAAGCGCGCTGTATGCAGGAGGCCGGCCGCACCAAGGACTATGAAGAAGGCGTGCGGGCCTTTCTCGAGAAGCGCGCGCCGACCTACACGGGGCAGTGACGATGACGCGCACGCTGGGAGCGGAGGCGATCGTCGGCGTGATTGGCGCGGGCACGATGGGTGCGGGCATCGCGCAGGTGGCGGCGAGCAATGGACACGCGGTCGTGCTCGCGGATGCGTCGGCGAGCGCGGTCGCGAAGGCCAGGGACGGCCACGCGAAGGCGATGGCCCGCGACGTGGAGAAGGGCCGGCGGTCGCGGGCGGAGGCGGACGCCGTGCTCGCGCGCATCGAGTACGTGGCCGGCGTGGGCCCGAGCGAGCTCGAGGCCTTCGCGCGCTGCGGCCTGGTGATCGAGGCGATCGTCGAAGACCTCGCGGTCAAGCAGACGCTGTTCCGCTCGCTCGAAGCCGTGGTCGCGCAGGATGCGGTGCTGGCGACGAACACGTCGAGCTTGAGCATCGCGGCGATCGCCGGGGGCTGCCAGAACGCCGAGCGCGTGGTGGGCATCCACTTCTTCAATCCGGCGCCGTTGATGGCGCTGGTCGAGGTGATCCCCGCGTTGGCGACGGACCGCGCGGTGGTCGATGCCAGCCGCGCGTTGGTCGAGCGCTGGGGCAAGGTGCCGGTGGTCGCGTCGGACACGCCGGGGTTCATCGTGAACCGCATCGCGCGCCCCTTTTACGGGGAGTCGCTGCGGATCCTCGAGGAAGGCATCGCCGATGCACCGACGATCGACTGGGCGATGCGCACGCTGGGCGGGTTCAAGATGGGGCCCTTCGAGCTGATGGACCTCATCGGCAACGACGTGAACTACGCGGTGACCTGCAGCGTGTTCGAGGCGATGTACTACGATCCGCGCTACCGGCCGTCGCTGACGCAGCGGCGTTTGGTGGAGAGCGGTTGGCTGGGCCGGAAGGCCAAGCGCGGCTACTACGACTATCGCGACGGCGCGGACTTGCCGGCGGCCACCGAGGACGAAGTGCTCGGTCGCACGATCCGCGATCGCGTGGTGGCGATGCTGATCAACGAGGCGGTGGACGCGGTGCAGCTGCGCGTGGCCTCGCCGGAAGACATCGAGCTCGCGATGACGAAGGGCGTGAACTATCCGCGTGGCCTGCTGAGCTGGGGCGATGCGCTGGGGCCGGCCGCGGTGCTGGCAACGCTCGAGTCGCTGCAGCAGGAGTACGGCGAGGATCGGTATCGGCCGAGTCCGCTGCTGCGACGCGTCGCGGCAAGCGGCGGGAAGCTGCTGCCGTGAGCGAGCGTCGTGTGCCATCGGGAGCTCCGGGCGCCGCGCACGAGGCAAGCGAGGCGCAGCACGGCGCCGAGCGCGCCCAGGCGGTGATCGCGCGGATGTTCGCGCAGGACGCGTTCTCCAAGTGGCTGGGCGTCGAGGTGCTCGAGGTGCGTGAGGGATTCTGCCGCCTGCAGATGACCGTGCGCGAGGAGATGACCAACGGCTTCGGCACGGCGCACGGCGGCATCGTGTTCTCGTTCGCCGACACGGCGCTTGCCTTCTGCACCAACGCGAGCGGCGAGATCAGCGTCGCGCTCGACTGCACGATCAGCTATCCGGCGGCCGTGAAGCCCGGCGACGTGCTCACGGCCATCGGCGAACAGGAATCGACGTCGCGCCGGGTGGGATTCGCGCGCGTCACCGTGACCAACCAGGACGGCGTGACCGTGGGCCACTTCCGCGGCACCGTCTACCGCACCCAGAAGCCCCATCGATGATCGACGCATTCCTTGTTGACGGCATCCGCACGCCGATCGGTAACCTCGGCGGCGCCCTTAGCGCGGTGCGCGCGGATGACTTGGGCGCACACGCGATCCGCGCGTTGATGAAGCGCCACCCGGCGCTCGACCCGGCGCGCATCGCCGACGTCATCCTCGGCTGCGCCAACCAGGCCGGGGAGGACAACCGCAACGTGGCGCGGATGGCGCTCTTGCTCGCGGGCCTGCCGCAGACCGTGCCCGGCGAGACGGTGAATCGGCTCTGCGCGTCGGGGTTGAGTGCGCTGGCCAACGCCGCGCGGGCGATCAAGAGCGGCGAGGGCGACCTGTACGTCGCCGGTGGCGTGGAGAGTATGACGCGCGCGCCGTACGTGCTGAGCAAGAGCGCGCAGCCCTTCGGCCGCGATATGCAGCTCTTCGACACCGCGCTGGGCTGGCGGTTCGTGAATCCGCTGATGAAGCAGGCGCACGGCACGGACTCGATGGGCGAGACGGCGGAGAACGTCGCCGCACGCTATCACGTGAGCCGCGAGGACCAGGACGCCTTTGCGCTGCGCTCGCAGCAGAAGGCGCTGGCGGCGCGCAACGACGGGCGGTTGGCCGAGGAGATCGTGCCGGTGCTGATCCCGCAGAAGAAGGGCGATCCGTTGCCGGTGCAGCACGACGAGTTCATCCGTCCGGACACGTCGCTGGAGAAGCTGGCCAAGCTCAAGCCGGCGTTCCGCCACGACGGGCAGGGCAGCGTGACGGCAGGCAACAGCTCAGGGCTCAACGACGGCGCGGCCGCGTTGCTCGTGGCTAGCGATGCGGCGATGCAGCGCGAGAAGCTGACGCCGTTGGCCCGCGTGGTGGCCAGCGCGGCGGCCGGCGTGGAGCCGCGCATTATGGGGATGGGTCCAGTACCGGCCACGCGCCTCGTGCTCGAGCGCGCGGGGCTCACGCTGGACCAGATGGACGTCATCGAGCTCAACGAAGCCTTCGCCGCGCAGGGCCTGGCCTGCCTGCGCGAGCTGGGCGTGGCCGACGACGATCCGCGCGTGAATCCCAACGGTGGCGCGATTGCGCTGGGGCATCCGCTCGGAATGAGCGGGGCACGCCTCGCGCTCACGGCGGCGCGCGAACTGCAGCGGCGCAAGGGCAAGTACGCACTGGCCACGATGTGCATCGGCGTCGGGCAGGGCTATGCCGTGATCCTCGAGCGGGCGTAGGGCGTGAGCATCTACGCCTTCGACGGCTTCATCCCCGTGGTGCACGAGAGCGCCTTCGTGCATCCGAAGGCCTCGGTCACGGGCAACGTGATCATCGGGAAGGACGTGTACATCGGTCCCGGCGCGGCGATCCGCGGTGACTGGGGCGGCATCGTCATCGAGGACGGCTGCAACGTCCAGGAGAACTGCACGATCCATATGTTCCCGGGCGTGACGGTGGTTCTCGAGGCCGGCGCGCACATCGGGCACGGCGCGGTCGTGCACGGCGCACGCATCGGCGCGAATGCGCTGATCGGGATGAACGCCGTCGTGATGGACAACGCGAGCGTCGGCGCGGGCAGCATCGTCGGCGCGCTGTGCTTCGTGCCGACGGAGATGCAGATCCCGCCGCGCAGCGTGGTGGTGGGGAACCCGGCGAAGATCGTGAAGGAGGTCAGCGACGAGATGCTCCATTGGAAGAGCGAGGGCACCGCGCTGTACCAGCAGCTCCCCGCGCAGATGCGTGCGAGCTGGCAGGAAGTCGAACCGCTGCGCGAGCTGCCGAAGGACCGGCCCGTGCAGTCGAATGCGCTCAAGACCTGGAAGCAGACCAAGGAATCGCGATGAAGCTCAAGAACTACGCGCTCGGCCAGTGGGTCGAGGGGACCGGCAAGTCCACCACGCTCTTCAACGCCGTCACGGGCGAGCCCGTGGCCGAGGCGTCGAGCGGCGGCTTGGACTTCAAGGCGATGGCCGCGTACGCGCGCAGCGTCGGCGGCCCGAAGCTGCGGGCGATGACCTTCCACGAGCGCGCGCTGATGCTCAAGGCGGTCGCCAAGCATCTCACCGAACGCAAGGACGCGTTCTACGCGATCAGCGCGTACACCGGCGCGACGAAGATCGACAGTTGGATCGACATCGACGGCGGCTTCGGGACGTTCTTCGCGTACGCGAGCCGCGGGCGTCGCGAGTTTCCCAACGAGACCTTCCACGTCGAGGGCCCGACGGAGCCGCTCTCGAAGGGCGGGACCTTCGTGGGCCGGCACATCTGCGTGCCGCTCGAGGGCGTGGCGATGCACATCAACGCCTTCAACTTCCCCGTGTGGGGGATGATGGAGAAGCTCGCGCCCACGCTGCTGGCCGGCGTGCCGGCGATCGTGAAGCCGGCCACGGCGACGAGCTACCTCACCGAGGCGGTGTTCAAGGAGATGATCGCCTCGGGCATCCTGCCGGAGGGCGCGGTGCAGCTGATCTGCGGCAGCGCCGGCGACCTGCTCGACCACGTGACGGAGCAGGATGCGGTGGCGTTCACGGGCTCGGCGGCCACCGGCCGGATGCTGAAGGAGTCGAAGGCCGTGGTGGCGAACGCGGTGCGCTTCAATATGGAAGCCGACTCGCTGAACTGCGCGATCCTCGCGCCGGATGCAGCACCCGGCACGGAGGAGTTCGATCTCTTCATCAAGGAAGTGGTGAAGGAGATGACGGTGAAGGCGGGGCAGAAGTGCACCGCGGTGCGTCGCACGATCGTGCCGAACGGAATGGAAGAAGACGTGATCAAGGCCATCCGCGCGCGGCTGGAGAGGACCGTCGTCGGCGATCCGTCGGTGGACGGCGTGCGGATGGGGCCGCTGGCGAGCAAGGCGCAGGTGCGTGACGTGGGGCTCGCGGCGGAGCGCATTCGTGCGGCGGCCGAGCGCGTCGTCGGCGGCGGTGACTTCGCCGTCGTCGGTGCGGACCGCGAGAAGGGCGCGTTCTACCAGCCGGAGCTGATGTATTGCGCCGATCCGCTCGCCAAGACCGAACCGCACGACGTTGAGGCCTTCGGGCCGGTGAACACGGTGATGCCCTACCGCAATCTCGACGAGGCGATCGAACTCGCGCGCCGCGGACGCGGCTCGCTCTGCGGTTCGCTTGTGACGGCGGATCCCAAGACCGCGCAGAAGATCGTGCTCGGCGTCGCACCGTATCACGGCCGCCTGCTCGTGCTCGACAAGAGCAGCGCCAAGGAGAGCACGGGCCACGGCTCGCCGCTGCCGAACCTCGTGCACGGCGGCCCTGGCCGCGCCGGCGGCGGCGAGGAGATGGGCGGCGCGCGCGGCGTGCTGCACTATATGCAGCGCACGGCGGTGCAGGGCTCGCCGAGCGTGCTCACGGCCATCACGCGCGAGTGGACGAAGGGTGCGGCGGAGACGACCGATGCGGTGCATCCGTTCCGGAAGACCTTCGATGAGCTGCACGTCGGCGACACGCTGCTCACCGGCACGCGCACGATCACGCTGGACGACATCGTGAAGTTCGCCGAGCTCTCGGGTGACAGGTTCTATGCGCATATGAACGACGACGAGGCGCGCTCGAACGGCATCTTCGAGGGGCGGGTGGCGCACGGGTACTTCATCGTGTCGGCGGCGGCGGGGCTGTTCGTGGAGCCGTCACTCGGGCCGGTGCTCGCCAACTATGGACTCGAGAACTTGCGGTTCACGAAGCCGGTGTATCCCGGCGACACGATCCAAGTGCGCCTGACCGTGAAGCAGAAGACGGCCAAGGACACGCCGGAGGGCGGGATTCCGCAGGGCGTGGTCGAATGGGACGTCGAGGTGATGAACCAGCATCGCGAGTCGGTTGCGATCTACTCGATCCTGACCCTGGTGCGGCGCGCGGCATAGGCCGGGGGCCCACGGCCGATACTTGACGGGGTGCCAATCCGGCACCCCGTCTCGTTTTTTGGCGCAGTAATCGCGTACGGCCTGGGCCGTGCTATTGCGTATCAGCGATTCCCTGACAACCTTGACAGAGTCCGGAGCGATCTCGATTCCCCCTTCTGCGAAAGGACACGCGTGACCCGGATCCTGCGCTCCCTCGCGCTGCGATTCCCCCTGCTCCTCAGCGCAATCGTGATGGCCGTGGCGCTCGTCACGGGCCGTCTCGCGCAACAGGAGATTGGGCAGGCCTTGATGGATGAGGCTCACAGCGACCTCCGCAGCGGTGCGGCGGACGTTGCCGATATGCTTGCCCGCGGCGTCCCGGGGGCGCGGGCGGGCCTGACCGCATCGGCGTCGAGTCCCGAGCTCCGCCGGGCATTTTCGCTGGCGGTCGACGAAGCCACGGCGCAGCGATTGCTCGAGCGGCACGTCGCGCAGGTGCGCGCGGAGTCACGAGTGGCGGCGCGGCTCCTGCTCCCAGACGCGACGTCGCGCGCGAGCTGGTCGCGCATCGAGGGCGCGAGTTCGATGGGTTGGACCGTCGGGCAGTTGCGCGAGGGAATGTTGGCCGCGGACTCCGCCATCATCGGGCCGATCGTCTCGATCGGCGACACGATGCCGGGCTTCGTCGTGGTGTCGCCGGTGCGTTCGTCCGAGGGGGCGCTGCTCGGCTACCTCGAAGAAGTGCACTCTGCGCGCGGTGTGAACGTCGACCAGGTGCGGGCGCTCGCGGATGTGGACCGCCTGCTGGTAGGCTCGCGGCACTGGACGGTGTGGACCGACCTCGACACGCTCGTGGCGGCGCCCGAGTTCACGCAGGCGCCGGACTCCGTGCAGCACCTCGAGGCCGCTGACGGCTCGAGGTGGCTCGGCGTGGGCAGCGAGGTACCGGGCACGGCGTGGATGGTTTGGGTGGAACGTTCGGAACTGCAGGTCTTGGCGCCGGTGGAGCGTTTCCTGCGCCGGATGTGGACGGCGACGCTGCTGATCGCGCTGACCGGCGCGGTCTTGGCCTGGCTCTTGGCGCGCATTTTCTCCGCGCGCATCAAGAACGTGGCGCAGGAACTCGACCGGACGCTCGCGGCCCACAGTGCCGCCTCCGGCGCGGCCGAGCGCGACTCTCCGGCCCCGAGCGCCTCCGACGAGCTGCTGCAGCTGGAGCAAGCGTATGCCGCACTGGAATCGCGGCTCGACCAGCGCCGCCGCCTCGACGAACAACTGCTGCAGGCCCAGAAGCTCGAGGCCGTCGGCCGGCTCGCCGGCGGCATCGCCCACGACTTCAACAACCTGCTGACGGTGATGGCCTCCTACGCCGGGATGGCTCGCGAGGCCCTCGAGCCCGAGTCGCCGCAGGCACAGGACCTCGACGAGGTCATCAAGGCCGTCGAGCGGGCGACCGCGCTCACGCGGCAGCTGCTGGCGTTCAGCCGGCAGCGCATCAGCGACACGCGCCCGCTGGACCTCAACGAAGTCGTGCGCAGCACGGACTCGATGCTGGCGCGCTTGATCCCGAGCAACGTGGAGCGCGTGTTCGACCTCGCGCCACACCTGCCGTTCATCGAAGCCGACCACACGCAGCTGGAGCAAGTGCTGATCAACCTGGTCGTGAACGCGGTCGACGCGATGCCCGAGGGTGGTCGCGTGACGCTTCGGACCTCCGAGGCACGCGCTTCAGGACTGGGCGGTGCGGACGCGGCCGGCGCCGACGATCACTGTGTGTGCCTCTCCGTCACGGACACGGGCGTCGGGATGGACGCCGAGACGATGGCTCGCATCTTCGATCCGTTCTTCACCACGAAGGCGATCGGCAAGGGCACCGGTCTCGGCCTCGCCACGGTGCACGGCATCGTCGAGGCCTTGGGCGGGCGCGTGGTCGCGTACAGCGAACCCGGGCAGGGCACGACGATGCGTATCTACCTGCCCGTGGCGCACGCCAAGTCGCGGGACGGTACGCAGGCACGCGTACCGCTCGCCGTCACCGCGGAGCCGATCGCTCCGGGCTTGGTGCTGCTTGCTGAAGATGACGTCTCGACGCGCACGGTGATTCGCCGCATTCTCGAGTCGGTTGGCCACCGCGTCGAGGCGCACGAGACGGCGGACGCCTGCCTGGCGTGGCTGCGCACGCGCGGACCGGACGCGATGCCGATCGTCGTGATCTCCGACGTGATGATGCCGGGCCTCAACGGCATCGCGTTCACGAAGGTGCTGCGCGAGGAGTATCCGCAGCTGCCGGTGATCCTCGTGAGCGGCTATGCCGACGTGCAGGATCGCGTGCCGGAAATGCTCGCGGCGCGGCCCGTGATCCTCGAGAAGCCGTTCACCGCCAGCGCGTTGCACGACGCGATGCGTCGTGCGCTGCGGCCGTCCGGGTCAGGCGCTCAGGCGTAGGCCGACCCAGGCGCCGGCCGCGGCCACGCTTGCTGTGAGCACGACGCCCCAGGCGAGGTCCAGCGGTACCACGCCGCCCGGGAATCCCTTGAGCAGGGCCAGCGAGGTGAGGTCGAAGGCGGCGTACGCGGCGAGCCCGAACACGGCGCCGAGCGCCGCCGCCCGCACGACGCTCTGCTTCTCGATGCCCGGCAGCACGCAGAGCACGACGATCGCCGCCACGTAGATCAGGTAGAACGCGATCGCCGCGCCCCAGCGGGTCTGCTCGGCGAGCAGGTGCCCCATCTGCCGCTGGTAGAAGCCCTTCGCGAGGAAGCCGAGCCAGGCGATGTCGAGCACGAAGAACGTGCCGATGCAGGCCGCGTAGAGCTTGAGGTACAGACCCATCGTCGGAAGGGGCTCGGGGAGCGTGCGCGTCAGCGCACGGTGATGCGAATCGGCCGCGAGACCAGCTCGCGCGAGATCACCTTGTGCTCGTGGTCGCCGAGGACGGCCCGCAGCGTGTAGGTGCCGGGCGCGAGGGTCAGCGAGGTCTCGATGGCGCCGGTGCCGTAGTGGCGATGCAGCGAATCGGCGGGGATCACGGTGCCGACCGCACCCGCCTCGGCGTTGATGAGGATGTGGAAGTGGCCGGTGCGCGGGAAGTTCACCGTGGCCGGCGCGACGCCCCAGTTCTTGAGGCCGAAGACGACCGTGAAGGTCCGCGGCACGGTGGCACCGTCGCGCGGTTCGCGGATGAAGATCTCGGGCGCCGCCGACTGGGCGGCGGGAGCGGCGGCCTGGGCCGAGAGCGCCGGTGCGGCGACGGCGAGCAGGATGAGCAATCCGAGGAGACGTGACATAAGCCTGGCGCGGGAGGAAGAGGCGTCGGGGAAGGCGGCGTACGAGAGGTTAACCCCGAAGTTACCCCTGAAGTTCGCTAAAACCTGTCTTGCGTCACAGGGGGCCGGGCCGCATCGTCTAGCAACTCAAGCCGGGAGTACAGGTGATCCGCCGTCTCGTCGTTGTCATCACCCTCGCCGTCGCGGCGATGGCTGCCGTCGTCCCGCGGCCGGCTGCCGATCGCGGTGCGAGCGCGGCCGTGGCCGCGCGCCGGACCTCGCACACGATCTACGTGACGATGAAGTGCGAGACGCGCAGCGGCTGGGTGAGCGACTCGGCGCTGCACGCGCGGCAGGGCGACACGATCTCCTTCGCGCTGACGCCGGAATCGGATGTGCGCACGCTCGTCGTCACGCCGAAGCCGCGTGCGGTGATCTTCCCGGGCCCGTGGCCGTACCGCACGCGCAAGCTGGAGGGCGCGCCTGGCCGTCCGGCGGTGGGCAACGATATGAAGCCCAACGCGCAGGGGCGCTACTCGTACAACGTGATGGGCACCTGCCCGGGCGGTCCGCCGGCGCGGATCGACCCGGACATCATCATCGACATCTAGGCCGCCGTGCGCGAGTCCGCCGCACCCGTCCCCGAACGCATCGGCCCGTACCGCATCCTCGACGTCCTCGGCGAGGGCGGGATGGGCGTCGTCTACGAGGCGGACGAGACCGGATCGGTGCGTCGCCGCGTGGCGTTGAAGGTGATCCGCGCGGGGTTCGCCACGCGCGAGATCATCACGCGCTTCGAGGCCGAGCGGCAGGCGATGGCCTTGATGGACCATTCCGGCATCGCCAAGGTGCTCGCCGCCGGCGAGACGGAGCAGGGGCTGCCGTACGTCGTGATGGAACTGGTGCGCGGAATGCCGCTCACCACGTACTGCGACACGCACCGGCTCACGGTGGGCCAGCGTGTGGACCTGTTCATCCAGGTCTGCCACGCGGTGCAGCACGCGCACCAGAAGGGCGTGATCCACCGCGACTTGAAGCCGAGCAACATCCTCGTGGTGGAGGTGGATGGCGAGCCGCGGCCGAAGATCATCGACTTCGGGATCGCCAAGGCGGTGGGCGGGCGGCTCACGGAGCACACGCTGATCACGCACGCCGGCGTGGCGCTGGGGACGGCGGCGTATATGAGCCCGGAGCAGGCCGAGGGCGCGGGACTCGACGTGGACACGCGCACGGACATCTACTCGCTCGGCGTCATCCTGTACGAGCTGCTGGTGGGCAAGCTGCCGATGGATCCCGAGGCGCTCGGCTATCACGCGTTCCTCGCGGGCCTGGCCTCGCGGGAGTGGCAGCTGCCATTTCCGAGCGCGAGGTACGCGGAGCTGCAGTATGAGCAGGCGACGGTGGCGCACCTGCGGCGCACGGAGCCGGAGCGCCTGCTGCGCGAGCTGGGTGGCGATCTCGACCTCATCGTGCTTCACGCCTTGGAACCCGACCGCGGTCGTCGCTACCCCACGGCGAACGCCTTGGTGCTCGACCTGCAACGGGCGCGTGCTGACGAGCCGATCTCGGCGCGTGCGCCGAGCGCGGCGTACCGTGTGGGCAAGTTCGTGCGGCGGCATCGCGCCGGCGTGGCGGCGGCGGCGCTGGCGCTGACGGCGTTGATGGTCGGCAGCGTTTTCACGACCGTGGGGTTGGTACGGGCGCGGCGCGCGGAGGAGCGGGCGCGGGTGCAGGCGGCAGCCGCACAGTCGGTGACGGACTTCGTGGCCGGCCTCTTCGGCGTGTTCGACGCCGAGCAGCTTGCGGGCAGCGCACCGGCGGGCGACATCACGGCGCGCGAGCTGCTCGCGCGCGGCGCCGAGCGGGCGCGCACGGAACTGGCGGCACAGCCCGAGCAGCGCGGGCGCATCCTGCACACGATCGGGAGGGCGTATCTCACGTTGGGCCTGTTCCCCGACGCGATCGCACAGTTGCAGGAAGCCGCGCGCGCCCGTGAGGCCGCGTTGCCGGCCGACGCGCCGGAACTCATCGACACGTACTACACCCTGGGGCAGTCGCATCGTGCGCGCGGGGAGTGGGTGCCCGCGGAGTCGCTGTTCCGCCGCGTGCTTGTGGCGCGCGAGGCGGCGTACGGCGTGAACAGCGCGGAAACGTCGCTGCCGCTTGGCGCCCTCGCCTTGGTGCGCTGGCGGCAGGGCGAGCTCGTGGCCGCGGAGTCGTTGTTCCTGCGTGCGGTGCACATCAACGAAGCCTCGCTCGCGCCCGACGACCTGCGCCTCGCCCGCGACCTGATGGGCCTCGGCATCGTGTACTGGAGCCAGGGGCGGCTCGACGACGCCGAGCCGATGATGCGGCGCGCGCTCGAGGTGCGCGAGGCGAAGCTCGGCGGATTCCATCCGGAGCTCGCGAGCGTCAACAACAATCTCGGTGCCGTCTATTACTCGATGGGCCGCTACCAGGATGCGTTGCGGCACTACGAGCGTACGCGGGCGATCTACGAACGCACGCTCGATCCCGACCATCCCAATGTCGCGTCGGTGCTCAACAACATCGGCGAGACGCAGTGGAAGCTCGGTGAGCTCGGCGAGGCGGAATCGTTGCTGCGGCGGGCCCTGGCGATCAAGGAGCTGCGGCTGGTCCCGAGTGACCCGTCGCTGGCGGTGACGTTGCACGCCTTGGGCGGCGTGCGAGCCGAGCGCGGCGACCGCCGGGCGGCGGAGAGCTACTGGCGGCGTGCACTGGACATCCGGGCGCGGGCGTATCCACGGGGGCATCCGTCGGTGAGCGAGACGGCGCGGGCTCTGGCGCAGCTGCTGCGGGCCAGTGGCCGCGCCGGGGATGCCGCCGCGCTGGAGCGACGGCACCTGTCGGGCGCCTGATGGCCTCGCGGCCAATGCCGCGGCGGGAGAATCCTTCCTGGGTCGCGTCCCGTAGGGAATTCGCTGCCCTCCACGAGCCCTTCGCCCCGTGATGCATATGCAGACCTCGCCTTCCACCCCCGCCGCTCCCGCTCCGCAGTCCGGCACGCCGAGCGCCGCGGCAACCGTCCCGATGCCCGTCGCTGGTGGCCCGTACACCGCGCGTGAGATCTACGAGGCCGCGCAGGTGCAGCGGCGCATCCTGCGCGACCAACTCAGCCGGGCCCAGAACGAGCGTGAGGAAGTCGCGCAGCAGCTGCGGCAGCCTGAGGTCACGGGCGTCGATCGCGCCGGACTCGAGCACCGGCTGCAGGTCATCGAGACGCGGGTGCTGGACCTTCGCGGCCAACTGGCAGATGCCGAGACTAGGGAGTCACAGGCCGCGGCGCTGCCGGGCTCCACGGCGCGTTCGCCGCAGGAAATCAGCAACAACCGCTTCGAGGTCATCCTCGCGGTGTCGACGATGCTGTCGGCCGCGCTGCTCATTCCGCTGGTGTTGGCCTACGCGCGTCGGATCTGGCGCAAGTCCGCCGTGACCCTCTCGATGACGCCGGAATTGGATCGCCGGCTGGACACCATCGAGCGCGCCATCGAGACCACCGCCGTGGAAGTCGAGCGGATCGGCGAGGGCCAGCGCTTCGTGACGCAGCTGATGGCCAGCCGGACGGCGCAGGAGCAAGCGAGCCTCGGCGTCCCGAGGGATTCTCGCTGACAGCGTTCGCGGTGCGGCCCGCGTAGCTTCCGGGATGCCCACCGCCAATATGTTCGCCTATCCCCGGCAGGATGTCATCGCCGGGTTCGTCGTCTTCCTGGTGGCGCTGCCGCTGTGCCTGGGCATCGCGCTGGCGTCTGGAGCGCCGCCGGTCTCGGGGCTCATTGCCGGCGCCGTCGGCGGCCTGATCGTCCCGTGGCTGAGCCGCTCGCCGCTGTCCGTGACGGGGCCGGCCGCCGGCCTCACGGCCATCGTACTGGCCGAGACGCAGGCGCTGGGCTCCTTCGACCTGTTCCTGACCGCGACGGTGCTCGCGGGCATCCTGCAGTTCGGCTTCGGGCTGCTGCGCGGCGGGCGCTTCGCCTCGCTGGTGCCGTCGGCGGTGATCAAGGGGATGCTCGCGGCGATCGGCATCACGATTGTCTGGAAGCAGTTGCCGGTGGCGGTCGGTGCGACCGACCTCGCGACGCTGCGCGAGAGCTTCAGTGTCGGCGCGACGCTGCTGACCCTGATCGCGCTGGGCATTCTCTACGGATGGAAGTACACCCCGCTGGCCAAGATCGCCGTGCTCTCGCCGGCGATGGTCGTCGTGTTGCTCACGAGCCTGCTCGCCGTGGTCTTCGCCGGGAGCGAGGCGCTGGCGCTCAGCGCGGCGCAGTTCGTCGACGTGCCGCTCGGCGGCATCGAGGCCTTGGTGGCGGCCGTTCCGCGTCCCGATTGGTCGGGCTTCGGCGTAGGCGAGGTGTGGGTGGCGGCGGTGACGGTCGCGGTCGTCGCGAGCATCGAGACGCTGCTCTCGCTGCAGGCGATCGACCGCCTCGATCCGTTGCGGCGCACGAGCCCGCCGGACCGCGAGCTCGTGGCGCAGGGCGCGGCGAACGCCGCCTCGGGGTTCTTCGGCGGCCTCCCGGTGACGGCGGTGATCGTGCGCAGCGGCGCCAACCTCGCGGCCGGCGGCCGTGAACGCTTCTCGGCGCTGGTGCACGGCGTGCTGCTCGTCGTCGCCGTCGTGTACGCCGCGCCGCTGCTGACCAAGATTCCGCTGGCTGCGCTGGCCGCGGTGCTCATCCAAGTCGGGCTCAATCTCTGCAAGCCGGCGCTGTTCTCCACGCAGGTCAAGCTCGGCTGGACGCAGTTCGCGCCGTTCGCGTTGACGATCGTCGCCGTGCTGGCGCTGGACCTGTTGAAGGGCGTGATCGTCGGCATCATCGTCGGCATCGCGTTCGTGCTGTACCAGAACTCGCGAGGCGCGGTGGTGCAGGAGCGCGGGCCGTCGGGTCAGCTGATGCTGCGCTTCCGGCGCGACGGCACCTTCCTCTCCAAGCCGGCGATCGTCGAGATGCTGGAGGCGATTCCCGACGGCGAGCGCGTGCAGATCGACGGTACCGGCGAGTACATCGATCACGACGTGAAGGAAGTGCTGGCCACGTTCCTCGCGGATGCGCCGCGGCGGAACATCCTCGTGACGGTCACCGGCGTCGATCTCTCGATGGCGACGCCCGGCGGCGGACACTAGACTCTCCCTGACCCTCAACCCCGACCGACGATGCGAACGATTCTCCGCAGCGCCCGTGCCGCGCTGCTCGTGCCTCTCGCGAGCCTCGCGCTGGCCGCGCAGTCCAACGCGCCGCTGCTCGGTGTCCGCGTGGACGCCGACCGCAACAAGCTGCTGCTGGAGATCCCGCAGGGGCAGCTGAACAAGGACCTGCTGCACCAGACGGTGCTGGCCACCGGTGCCGGCGTGAGCACGCTCGGCTTGGATCGCGGCCAGGTCGGTGGCGAGACGATCGTGCGCTTCGAGCGCCGCGGGCGCCGCGTGCTGATGGTCGCCGACAACTGGATGTCGCGTGCGCCGGCCGCCGATGCCGCGGGGCAGCGGGCCGCGTCGGAGGCCTTTCCGCGCGCGGTGCTGGCGTCGTTCCCGATCGAGAGCGAGGCTGACGGCAAGCTCACGGTGGATGCGACGGGATTCTTCCTCACGGACACCTACGGCGTGGCCGAGTCGCTGCGCCGCGCGCAGCAGGGCAACGCGCGGGTGGACGCCGCGCGCAGTTGGTTCGACGGCGAGCGCACGAAGGCGTTCCCGCGCAATGTCGAGATCCACGCGGTGCTGACGTTCAACGTCGACAACCCGGGCGGCGCGCTGCGGCGCTTCGCCGCCGACGGCAGCGCGCCGCTGTTCGAGTTGCATCACTCGATCGTCGCGCTGCCGGAAGCCGCGGGCTTCACGCCGCGCAAGGGCGATCCGCGCTCGGGATACTTCGGTACCAACTTCCTCGACTTCTCGCAGGGGCTGGACGGCACGTATCGCGCCGGCTTCGTGAACCGTTGGCGCCTGATTCCCAAGGATCCCGCGGCCTACGCGCGCGGCGTGCTCACCGAGCCGACGAACCCGATCATCTATTATCTCGACCCCGGCATCCCGGAGCCCTACAAGTCGGCGTTCCGCGAGGGCGGCAACTGGTGGAGCACGGTCTTCGAAGCCGCAGGCTTCAAGAACGCCTTCCAGGTGCGTGACCTGCCGGCCGGCGCCGATCCGATGGACGCGCGTTACAACCTGATCTATTGGGTGCATCGCAACGGCCCCGGCCCGTCGGTCGGGCCGTCGTTCGCCGACCCGCGCACGGGCGAGATCCTGCGCACCGTGGTGCGGATGGATTCGTACCGCTCGCTGATCGACTACAACATCTGGGCCGGCCTCGTGCCGGCGGCCGGTGCCCGCGGACTCGGCGTGAGCGCCGAGGACTTCGCGATGGCGCGCCGCCGCCAGCACACCGCGCACGAGATCGGCCACACGATCGGCCTTTCGCACAACTTCATCGCCGCCGCGCAGGGGCGCTCGTCGGTGATGGACTATCCGTTCCCGCTCATCAGCGTGGGCGCGAACAACACGATCGACCTCTCGCAGGCGTACGCGCCGATGGCCGGTGCCTGGGACTCGCTGGCGATCCGCTACGGGTACACCTGGTATCCCAACGCCGAAGCCGAGGCGGCCGGGCTGCAGCGGATCATCGGAGAGATGATCCAGCGCAACGTGCGCTTCATCGGCGACCAGCACGCCGGCGCCGACGGATCGATTCCCGCCGCGACGCGCTGGGTGGAAGGCGCGACGATGACTGACGCCGTGAATCGCACGATGGCGGTGCGTCGCGTCGCGATGCAGGCCTTCGACGAGCGGGCCATCCAGCCCGGCGAGCCGATGTACCTGCTGTCGATGCGCTTCCTGCACGTGTACCTGCATCACCGCTACTCGCTCGAGGGCCTGATCAAGACCGTCGGCGGGATGGACTTCCGCTACGCGATGCGCGGTGACGGCCAGGTGCCGACGACGGTGATCCCGGTGGCCGAGCAGCGCGCGGCGCTGGCGTTGGCGCTCGATGCGGTGCAGCCGGCGCAGCTCGAGGTGCCCGAGCGCGTGCTGGCGATGATCCCGCCGGTGCCGCCGGGCGGCGATGGGACCTACGACTGGCTGCCGCGAGCCGGCAGCGTCATCGACCAGGTCGAACTCGGCGGCGGGCTCGCCACCGAGGTGATCGAAGGCCTGATGGACCGCGAGCGGATGAACCGCGTCGCGCTGTTCTTCGCGCGCGACCGCCAGCAGATGAACATCCACGAGTTGATGGAGACGATCCTCAACCGCAGCTGGTACGCGAGCGACGCGACGACGCCGAGCCAGCAGGCGCTGCAGCGCGCGCTGCGCCGCGTGGTGCTGAACACGATGCTTGATCGCGCCGGCGATGCGCGCGCCGATGCCGATGTGCGGCAGGTCGTGGCGTACCATCTCGATGCGCTGCGCCAGCGTCTGCAGGGGATGGCGCCGACGCCGGCCGTGGCCAACCAGGCCCTGCGCGAGGCGGCGCTGCGCGAGATCGCGATGTTCTTCGACGGTCGCGACGATCCGACGAAGCGCACTCGGTATCCGGTGATTGCGCTGCCGTGGCCGTGATCGCCGCTGGCTAGCAGGGTTGATGGCAAGGCGGG
>DAOMNV010000012.1:0-8045 GCA_035444005.1 Gemmatimonadaceae bacterium | reverse complement strand
GATCGGCTGCCCCGCCTTGTCGTAGAGACGCTTCACGCGTGAAGCGATGTCACATTCTGTACCTCCGGTGGCAGGGAAGATCCTGTGGTGTACAGATTTTTGATATGCCATTGGCTCCTGCCCACATCATCGAAGATCCGGCCCGGGTCGCGGCGGTCGCTGCGACGGGCCTGTTGGACTCGCCGGCGAGCCCGGCGCTCGATCGCCTCACGCGGATGACGACGCAGCTGCTGGGCGTGCCGTCGTCGGTGGTGACGTTGATCGACCGCAATCGCCAGTTCTTTGCAGGCTCGTCTGATTACGGCGATAGCGCGCTGCCGAAGCGCGAGACGCCGCTGGAATACTCGTTCTGCCAGCACGTGGTGGCGCAGGCCGCGCCGATGGTCGTCACTGATGCGCGGCAGCATCCGTTGCTGTTCGACAATCCCGCGGTGCTGGAGGACGGCGTGCTTGCGTACGCGGGGATGCCGCTCATCTCCTCCGACGGCCACGCGCTGGGTTCGTTCTGCGCCTTCGATACCAAGCCGCACGAGTGGTCGGCGCGCGACCTGCAGATCCTGCAGGACCTCGCGCAGGCTGCGATGACGGAGATCGAGCTCCGCTTTGCCGGACGCCTGCTGCAGGAGCAGCAAGAACAGCTCGGTCAGTTGCTCGACAACACAGACGAGCTCGTGGCGCGCTTTGGCCTGGACGGTGCGCTCACCTACGCGAATGCCGCGTGGCGCCGCCTGCTCGGGGATCCGCCGGCGACGCCGGTGCCGGGATATCACGTCGCGAGGCTGTCTGGCCTCGGGCGTGCGGAGTTCGAGGCGGCGTGGGAGGATGCGCGGGAAGGCGTGCGCAGTGATGACCTCGAGGTCGGTTTCGCGCTGCCCGACGGCGATGCGGCGCTGGTCGAGCTGCGGCTCGTCCCGCACGTATCGCAGGGCCAGGTGCGCGGCATCCGCGTCTACGGCCACGATGTCACTGACCTGCGCAAGGCCGAACAGGCCAAGGATCAGGTCATCTCGCTGGTGAGCCACGAGCTTCGCACGCCGATCGGCGCGGTACAGGGGGCGATGCAGTTGCTCGACAGGCTGCTGCCCGAGCCGGCGCCACCGAAGCTGCGCGAGCTGGTCGCGCTGGCCAAACGCAATGCGGATCGCCTGCTGGCGCTGGTCACCGAGCTGCTCGATCTCGATCGTCTCGAAGCCGGTTCTGCGCCGTTCGAGCCGGCGGTGCATCCGATGGCCGAGGTGTTCCAGACCGCCGGTGACGCGACGACGCCGCTCGCCGAGCAGAAGGGCGTCTCGCTCGAGTTCGTGCCGGGGACGCATACCGTGTATGGCGATGCGAAGTGGTTGGCCCACGTGGTGATCAATCTCGTGGGGAACGCCGTGAAGTTCACGCCGGAGGGCGGCCGCGTGCGCGTGCACTGCGTGGCCGACGATGGTCAGGTACAGGTACGGGTCACGGACTCCGGCCGTGGCATCCCTCCGGAGCAGGTTGGGCGCATCTTCGAGCGCTTCGCGCAGGTGTCGCGCGCGGATGCGACGGAAAAGGGCGGTAGCGGCCTCGGCTTGGCGATTGCCAAGGCCATCGTGCTGCAGCACGGCGGGCGCATCTGGGTCGAAAGCGAGCTGGGGCAGGGCACGACCGTCGCTTTCACCTTGCCGACGGGCCCTCGCGGCGCGGCGTGACCGGAATGCACGAAGGGCCGGTTCCGCGGAACCGGCCCTTCGTCGTTCTTTGCCGCGCCAGCGTCACTCGAAGGTGATCTGCACGCCGGTCGTGAAGATGCGGTCGGTCTTTTGGAATCCCGGTTCCGGCAGATGGTCGAAGCGCACCACGTAGGAGACCTTCACGCCGATGCGGGCGGAGATCGGCGCGACGATGGACGACTCAGTGTTCACGCGGAAGTCGTCGGTATCCTTGAAGTTCGGGATCGCCTCGACGGTTTGCAGGAAGAACGAGGCGGGCGAGAACAGGTGGCGGTAGGCGAAGGCGGCGCGGGCCGCGGGGAAGTCGGCGACCGTCCCGTCGGTGGAGGTCTGCTGCGTCACGCTGGCACCGAGTTCCATCCGCAGGGTGTCGCGCGGCGCGGTGATCGCGCGCAGCGAGAGACCGAGGTTCTCTTCGAAGCGGCGTTCGATACCGGCGAAGGAGTTGCGATCGTAGGCGACTGAGAGGAAGGCGCTGAACTTGCCGACGAGGCGATAATCGGCGCGGAGTCCGGTCTTGAGGAAATTCGTGTTGACCGTCCCCTGCTGCTCGCCGTACACGAAGTTGAACGACTGCTCGAGGCCGAGCCGTCCACGCGTCTGCGTCAACTTCTGTCCGATGCTGGTGGTCGTGACCACCGAGTTGCCGGCGGCCTGCACGTAGCCGAAGTCGGCCGTGAGCTTGGTGACGACGGGTGCGGCCTCCTGTGCGGCGACGGGCGTCGCCAGGAGCAGGAGCGCCAGGGGCGCGAGCAGGTGCGATCGAGACATCACTTTGGGGGATGGGGGTGAACCCCCCAATCTAATGCGCCCGTCGCTGGCGGCCTACCGCGACGGCAGTTACACTCCGCGCCTATGGCGACGACGATCTACGACGATGCGGCGCGCGCGGCCCTGCTGCGCCGGCTCGATGCCCTGCGACCGGAGCAGGCGCCGCGCTGGGGCCGGATGGACGCCCCGCAGATGGTCACGCACCTGCTCGAGGCATACCGGATGCCCTCCGGCGAGCTGCAGATCAAGCGCGTCGCGATGCCGCTGCGCCCGCTGGTGCGCTGGCTGATGCTCTACCTGATCCCGTTCCCCAAGGGCGCACCGACCGCGCGCGAGCTGCTCGCGCGCGTGCCCGATGCCTGGGAGTCGGATGTCGCGGCGCTGCGCGCAGCAATCAGCGCCGCAACCAGGCCCGCGCCCGGCGCTCCGCTCGGCGAGCATCCGCTCTTCGGCCGGATGAGCGCGCGCGACTGGGGCGTGCTGCTGCACAAGCACACGGATCACCACTTCCGGCAGTTCGGGATCTGAGCGCGGCCTCGCAGCACTGCGCGGCCGCGCGCCACGCCGAGACTACCAGCGCCAGTCGCGATAGAGGTCGAGACCGAGCTGGTAGATCTGCGCGAAGCTGCCGATGCGGTTGCAGGGCGCCGAGCCCGGCGTCAACGAGAGTTCGGCGCTGAGGCGTTCGCGCGGCCGGTACTCCGCCGCGATGCCGAACCAAGCCGGTAGCGATTGCGCCGCGCGGTTCTCGCCGCGGCAGACGCCGCCCGAGAGCCGCAGGTACGAGTCCGTGCCGACCTGCGTGCCGGCGGTGAGCGCGAAGGAGTTGAGCAGGCCTTCGAATGAGTTGAGCGTGAAGTCGCGCGGCGAATCGCCGGCGACGGTCACGACCTGCAGCTCGCTGAGGAAGGGCAGGCGTGCGCCCAGCGCGCGCTCCGCCGCGCCGCCGAGCGACGGTACCAGCGCCGCCGTGGCGAGTCGCACGGCCGAGGCGCTCTGGCCATCCAGCACGAAGGTCGGCGCGCCGAACAGCAGGTAGGAGATGATCTCCGTCTCGCTGGCCGTGGTGCCGAGGTCGCCTGACGAGAGGATGAGGCGCGGGCTCTCGACGGATCCCGTGAGCCGCGCGCCGATCCTCACGTCCTCGCGGCTGGCCTGCCGCACGGTGTACGAGGTGTGGATGTCCAGCGTCGGTGGGATGCTCAGCGGCCCGTTGAGGCGGACGAGCCCGCTGTCCACCTGGAAGGTGCGCTGCAGCAAGCCGAGGTCGAGGCGGAAGGTGCCGCGCGTGGCAAGGATCTCGCCGCGCACGTCGGGTTCATCGAGCGTGCCCGCGGCGGCGACCTCGCCCGTGAGCTGAACGTTCGCTTCCGGCGAGCGCAGGCGCACCTCGTTGCCGAGGCGCAGGCGCACGCCTTCGAGTCGCGGCGCGAACTGCGAGGCCGTCTCCTCGGCGACGCGGTCCTCGGCGAGTTCGAGTGCGCGGCGGCGCTGGCGGCCGATGAAGATGTTGGCCTGCGGTACCGTGACATCGCCGGCGAGCGAGAGGGAATCGAGCGGCCCGCGCATCCGCAGTTGCCAGCTCACGTCGGCCTCGGCGATGCGCGGGTCGTCGATCACGCGCAGGGTGCGAGCCACCGTGCGAAGGTCGGCGCGCCAGCCGGCATCGGTGCGCACGAAGGCGCCTTCGAGGGATGCCGTATCGTTCTCCGAGCGTTCGTCGGCGAGCCGCGCCCGCTGGATGAACACGGAATCCGGCGCGAGCGAGACGTCCATCAGCAGGTCGCGGAAGCCGGTGCCGAGGGTCGGTACCACGAAGGCGCCATCGCGCACGAGCAGGATGCCGCGCGGTTCGATGCTGCGCCAGGTGCCCGTCACCTGCACGTCGGCGTCGAGGCCGCCCTGCAGTTCGGTGAGTCCCGTGGTGAGCGCCTCGAAGCCGGCCAGCGGCGTGCCGTTGGCGGTGAGACGCAGGTACAAGGGACGCTCGAGCAACCGCTCGTCGAGCGGCATCGCCTCGAGCGAAAGGTCAAGCGGCAGCTCGGCGACAAGCGCGATCGCGTCGCGCTGGAGCATCCGCGTATCGATCCGCAGGTCAGCCCGGCGGTCGGCGTAACGTGCGTCGAGCGTGAGCTCCGGCGCCTCGCGGTCCTCGACGCGCGTGGAATCGAGGCGCATCTGCAGCGCAAGCGTCGGTTCGGCCAGCGTGCCGCCGAGTGTGGCGTCGCCCGTGAGCAGGCCATCGATGCGCGGCGGGATCGCGCCGGTGAAACGCGCGTGGCGCAGCGGCACGCGGAGCGCCTGCGCGCGTAGCGTCACGGGCCCGGCGGAGTCGAGGCGAGCCCCGAGCGCGAAACGGGCACCGTCGCGGCTGAGCAAGAGCAGCGAGTCGACCTCGAGGCGATCGGCCGAGCGGAACACGCGGCTCGGGCGCACGAGGCGCCAGTCGGCATCGCGGCTGGTGGCGGTGAGCGAGTCGAGCTTGAGCTCGAGGCTATCGCCCATATAGTTGATGTCCGCGCGGCCCTGCGCGAACAACGTATCGAGCGCGACCATCCGGAACGACGCATCGACCCACGACGGACTGCGCACGGTGGCTTCGGCGCTCAGCCGGTGGATGGCGGAGGTGCCGGCGACCGCGTCGCTGAGGTCGAAGGTGACGAGGCCCTGCGTCGCGCGCGGGACGCCGTCGAGCAGCAACTCGCCGTCCATCGTGCGGATGCCGAAGCTGCCGGCCCGCAGCGAGTCGCCGTGCAGCGTCGCGCGCACGGCCATCGTGTCGAGCGATCCGAGTGCGAGGCCTTCGATGCGCAGCGAGCCGCCGAGCGAATCGGCCCAGGCGGCGGCGAGCGAGTCGCCGAGCAGCGGGGCGAGTGCCGGCACGTTGGTGAGCGTGGCGGCGAAGCGCAGGCTGTCGCGCAGGGCGGGGTCGCGGGCGAGGCGTCCGCGGGCCGTGACCTCACCGGCGTCGAGGGCGAGGCGCAGCGTGTCGACCCGCAGGCCGCCGGGCTCGAGCACCAGCGCGGCGATGCCCTCGCGCAGCGGCAGCGTGGCGAGCGTGCTGCTGCCGTCGAGCCGGAGGCCGATCGTGCCGCTGGGTTCTTCCCAGCCGCCGTCGATGCCCAGCTGCAGCTCGCCGTCGATCGAATGCTCGGGCAGCGACTGCGTGACGAGGAAGCGGTTGGCGTCGAAGCGCTCGAGGCGCAGCGGTCCCCGCGCGACGAGCCGTGCGGTGTCCATCGACGTCGCGCCGACGAAATGCATCGTCGCGCCCTCACCTTCGAGTCGCAGGTCCAACGCCACGGAGTCGCCGCGCGCCGCGGTGCGCAGCTGCCCGCGCAGCACGCCGCGCAGGCGCTCGCCGACGACCGCCTCGCCAAGCGCGGCCAGCGCAACGGTGTCGAGCGTGAGATCGGCTTCCAGCCAGGTCGTTGCGGTGTCTTCGGCGTAGCGACCGCTGCCGAGGATGCGGGAGCGCGGCAGCACGCCGTCGACGTGCACGAGTTCGAGGTCGCGGAAGTTGAGGTCCACGACCGGACCCTCGAGCGTGACCCGGCCGCGGAGGAAGCCGCGCAGAGAATCGGCGATGTCCGTGACCGCGCCGACGCTGCGCACGTCGAGCGAATCGATGTGCAGGTTCAGCGGCTTGAGCAGCGTCTCGGCGGCTTCGAGGTCGAGCCGGCCGTCCAGCGTGACGCGCGAGATCGCGCCACCGATGCGGCGATCCTCGAACTCGAGCGTCGACGGCGCGAGGGCGAAGTCGTCGAGCGGACCGCCGGCGCCGCGGATGCGGCCGCGCAGCTGACCGTCGAAGGGGGGCGGGGGCGTGGAGTCGCCGAAGAGCTCGCGCAGCAACGCAAAGTCCAGCGGCGCCAGCGTGACGTCGATGTCGCGGATCGCCGTCTGCGCTCCGGACTCGGCGACGAGGCGGCCCTCGATGCGCGAGTCGCCCGAAACCAGCGTGAAGCGCTCCACGATGCCGCGGTACTCGCCGTCGCGGCGGCCGTTGACCACGCGCACGCGCGCCGTCGCGCGACCGTTGCGCGGGATCAGCGAGTCCACCCAGGCGAAGTCCGCGAGCGCGATCTCGCTGGCCTCGAGCCGTCCGTCGAGGCGCGGGTCACGCGTGGAGTCACGCCACTGCGCGCTGGCCCGCAGTGCGAGACGGGACTCGCCGACGAGGATGCGCGGCAGTTGCAGCTCCGCGGAGTCGGCGGTGAAGCTCGCGCCGCCACCCTGCAGCGCCAGCGCGAGCGCGGGCTCCTCGCTGCGCAGGCTGGCCGCGGCGATCTGCACGCTGCCGCGCGGTCCATCGGTGTGCAGCACGGAGGGACCGAGATCGAGCGACAGCGCGTCGAAACGCCGGCGGCGCAGCGGCAGCGTCGGCAGGGAATCGGGTTGCGTCACCGCGACGCGTCCATCGCGCAGCGTGAGCGTGTCGAGGCGGATGCGCCACGGGGCGGGCAGGGCCTGCGGCGTCGACGCGGCGCCGCCGCTGTCCGGCGCGGCGAGCGACTCGAGGTTCCACGCACCTGAGCGGTCCTGCGCGAGGTCCACCTCGAGGCCGTCGATCGCCAATCGCGTAAGATGCACTTCGCGGTCGAGCAGAGGGCGCAGGCCGACGGCGGCATCGATGCGGGCCGTGCGCAGCACCTGGGCGCCGTCGCGGTCGCGCAGGACGACGGAGTCGAGCGTGAGCGTGCCCAGCGGCACGAGGCGCAATCCGTGCAGGCGCAGTGTCACGCCGGGCGCGAGCGATTCCGCGAGCATCGCCTCGACGCGCGCCGCGGTCCAGGCGCGTCCGCGTGCGCTGCGCAGCAGCAGCGTCGCCGTGAGCACGGCGCCTACGCCGAGCGTGAGGACCAGTGCGACCGTGACCCGCAGCATCAGGCGCAGCCGACGTCGCACCTAGAAGGCCTCGCCGATGCTGAAGTGGAAGGTCAGGCGCGGAAACAAGCCGCGGGCTTGCGGCGGTCGGTAGGACGCGGGGCAGGACACGGGGCCGAGTGCCCCGGCCGCCGCATCATCGAGCGGCTCGGTCGAGCCCGGCGAGACGCAGATCGCGCGGCCGAGCGCCGTCGTGCTGGCGCGCTGCAGGTAGAACGCCGGGCCGGCCTCGCGTGTGTGCGGGTTGTAGCCGACGTCGACGCGGAACGGTCCCAGCGGCGTGACGAGCCGCACGCCGATGCCCGGCGTCGCGCGCAGTCCCGTGACGGCGTAGTTGCCGGAGTTGTTCCAGACGCGGCCGGCGTCGAGGAAGATCACCCAGCGCAGCAGGTCGCTGGGCCAACCGACGCGCGAGCGCAACTCGAGGTTGAGCAGCGCGGTGGCCGTGCCGCCGGCGGGTGCCGTGCGCTCGAATCCCGACGCGGGATTCGCGATGCCGACGAGTTCGCCGTTGACGGTGATCGTATCGGCCGGCGCGCGCACGATGTAGACGGTCGGACCGAGCTGGCCTTGGTTGTAACCGCGCACGGAGTTCTGGCCGCCGGAGTAGAAGCGCTCCTGCGGCGGGACGAAGGCCTCGAGATCTCGCCGCGTGGCGATGAAGCCGGCCGAGATCCGCGCCGCGCC
>DAOMNV010000011.1:0-55474 GCA_035444005.1 Gemmatimonadaceae bacterium | reverse complement strand
CCGCTGGCCGCGGCGGTGATCGGCGGCGCGATCAGCGCGCAGGTGGTGACGTTCTTCCTGCTGCCGGTGGCGTATGCGCAGTTGGAGGGTTGGCAGGAGCGTCGGGCGCAGCGAGAGGCGGCGCGTGAAGCCTTCGCCGAGGGCGCGCAGGCGTGATCCGCTTTGCGGTAACGCGGCCGGCGGTGGTGTGGGCGGCGTCGATGGCGATCTGCCTCGGCGGCGCGGTGTCGTTCACGCGACTGGCGCTGGCGACGCGGACGACCGTGGAGCTGCCGCGCTTGCAGGTGAGCGCGACGTGGCAGGGTGCCTCGGCCGAGCTGGTGGAGATGTACATCTCGTCGCCGGTGGAGGCCGCGGTGCAGGGCGTGCGCGGCGTGCGGAAGACGAGCAGCACGTCCACGGACGGCGTCTCGCGGATCACGGTGGAGCTGGATCCGAAGGCGAACGTGCTGATGACGCGGCTGGCGATGCTCGAGCGATTGGAGTTGCTGCGGGGCGAGTTTCCGCTCGGGGCCTCGCAGCCGTTCGTGGGCAATCTCGTGCCCGAGGCGCTGCAGGAACCGCCGTTGCTGCGCGTGCTGTTGAGCGGGCCGTATACGCCCGGTGCGCTGCAGCGAGTGGCCGACGACGTGCTCACGCCGCGGCTGAGTGCGGTGAGCGGCGTGAGCGCGGTGAGCGTGCAGGGCGGCACCGAGTTCGGCGCGAGCGTGAGCTACGATCCGCTGCTGCTGCGGCAGTTGGGCGTGGATCCGCAGGCGTTGGCGACGGCCGTGCGCGAGAGCCGCATCGTTGCGGCGTTGGGGACGGAACGGCTTGGTGCGAGCCGTCGCGAGGTGGTGCTGCGCGACCAGCCCGACGCACTCGAGGAACTGAACGACTTGCCGATCGCCGGGCGCGGCGGGCGCGTGTTCCGCTTGGGGGAGATCGCCGAGGTGCGGCCCGAGGAAGACACGCGCGGGATGTTCTACCGCGTGAACGGGCGCACGGCGATGGGGCTGACGCTGACGCGCGAGGCCGGTGCGGACGCGATCAAGACGGCGCGGGCCGTGCGGGTGGCGCTGCGGGAGCTGACGGCGGAGTTGCCACCGGGCATCACCTGGCGAGTGACGGCCGACGAGTCGGTGGAGCTGGATCGCCAGTTGAAGGACCTGATGCTGCGCGGCGCGATCGCCTTCGCTGCGGTGGCGCTGGTGCTGATCGTCGCGCTGCGGAACTGGCGGGCGGTGGCGCTGGTGATGGGTTCGGCGGCGGTGGCGATCGCCGGGACGGCGCTGGGGCTGTTCCTGCTCAAGATCCCGGCGAATATGCTGACGCTGGCCGGCCTCGGGATGGGCATCGGCGTGCTGGTGCAGAACGGGCTCGTGGTGGTGGAGCGATTGCGCAGCGCGCCGGACACGCGCGAGGGCCGCGCGCAGGTGGCGGCGCGGATGGTACCGGCGGTGGTCGGCGCGACGCTGACGACGGCGGTGGTGCTGTTCCCGTTCCTGTACCTGCAGGGCAACGCGCGGGCGGCGTTCTTCCCGTTCGCGGCGGCGTTCACGCTGGGATTGTTCTGGTCGGTGATCTCGGCGCTGGTGATGGTGCCGGCGTTGGCGGCGGGGCACGGGCTCAAGGAGACGCATTGGCCGCGCGCGCAGCGCATCTACGGCTGGATGCTCAAGAAGACGCTGCGCTGGCGATACGTGACGATCGTGCTGACGCTGGCGGCGGTGGGCGGGCTGGGTTGGGTGTTCGTGAAGAAGATCCCGCGCTTCTCGTTCAGCGGCTTCGGCATCCAGCGCAACTACGTGCAGGTGAGCATCAGCTTCCCGCGCGGCTCGGATCCGGCGTCGTTGGACGCGGCGATGCGCGAGATGGAGGCGGTGGTCGTGGGCCGCGAGGGCATCGAGGAAGTCGTCGCGCAGAGCTCTGGCGTGTTTGGCGCGGGGATGCGCGTGAGCTTCAAGCCAGAGGCCGAGGCGACGGCGATCCCGTTGGAGGTGCAAGAGGCGCTGACGGCGCGCGCGGTGTACGTGGGCGGCGCGAGCATCTTCGTGGCGGGCCAGGGCCCGGCGTTCAGCTCGGGCGGTGGCGGCGGATCGAGCGCGAACTTCCGCATCCGCGTGCTCGGCTATTCGTACTCCGCGGTGGCCGAGTTGGCCGAGGACATCCGCGGGCGTCTCGAGAACATCACGCGCGTGCGCAACGCGACGGTGACGAGCGGGAGTTTCTTCGGCGGCGACAAGGCGTATGCGATCACGCTGGATCCTGACCGAGACGCGCTCGCGCGCTACGGCGTGACGGCGGCCGCGTTCACCGGTGCGGTGGCCCGCGAGGTGACGGGGCCGGTGGGCGGTCAGCGCTTGGAAATCGGCGGCGAGGAGATTCCCGTGAGCGTGAAGTCGCAGGGGGCGCGCGAGCGCACGCTCGACCAGCTGCGGAACGCGTTGGTGCCGACCGCGACGGGCACGCCGGCGCGTGTGGCGGATCTCTCGGAGGTGTCGGAGCGGGAGCAGCTCGCGACGGTGACGCGTGAGGACCAGCGCTACCTGCGCGTGGTGGCGTACGAGTTCCGCGGCCCGAACCGTCTCGCGCAGCGCACGCACGAGGCGTTTATGAAGAGCATCAGCGTGCCACCGGGATTCACGGTGGAGGACCAGAACTTCTTCCAGAACAACCAAGACACCAGCCAGAAGGGACTGTGGTTGGTGTTCGCGATCGGCGTGACGCTGGTGATCCTCTCGGTGGCGATGGTATTCGACTCGAGCTGGGGCGCGGCGATGGTGTTCCTCTCGCTGCCGATCGCGTTGGCCGGTGTGGTGGCCTCGTTCTGGTGGGCGGACGCGGCGTTCACGCGCGAGGCGGCGGTGGGCGTGATCCTCGTGGTGGGGCTGGCGGTGAACCAGAGCATCCTGCTGGTGGATGCCGCGTTGGAGCGGCGGCGGCGCAGCGCTGCCAAACTTCGCGCGGCGCAGGTGTATCGCGCGGCGCTGGACCGCTCGGGGATGATCGTGATGGTGACGCTGACGACGATTGCGTCGCTGATCCCGTTGGCGGTGGGCACGAGCGCGACGACGCTGTTCGGGGCGATCGCGCTGGCGACGGCGGGCGGGACGGTCGCGGGAACGCTCGGCGCGATGTTGATCCTGCCCGCGTTGCTCTCGCGACTCCGTGGCGGGGAACGGCGGCGCCCGCGGCCCAAGGGGCGGTGGCGGGAGTGGCGGGTGTGGCGCTGGCTGAAGTTCTGGCGGTGGCGGCGCCCAGCGGTGGCGGCGGGCCCGACGAGCGCCTGAGGCAGTAGAATTCCCGCTCGCCGTTCGACTGACCTCCGCCGGCCACCGCGCCAGATCCCACAATGTCGTCCGCCGTGCTCCGCACGACCCTGCTGCTCGTCGCCTCCAATGCGTTTATGACCTTCGCGTGGTACGGGCACCTCAAGCATCAGCAGCACCGCGCCTGGTACATCGCCGCGTTCATCAGCTGGGGCATCGCGCTCTTCGAGTACCTGCTGCAGGTCCCGGCCAACCGCATCGGCTTCACGGTGCTCTCGCTGGGCCAGCTCAAGATGCTGCAGGAAGTCATCACGCTGGCGGTGTTCGTGCCCTTCGCCGTGCTGTATATGAAGCAGCCGCTCAAGCTCGATTACCTCTGGGCGGCGCTCTGCCTCTGCGGCGCGGTGTACTTTGTATTCCGTGGCAACTTCACTCCGGCCTGAGATCCCGATGCGCCTGATCTTCCGCTTGCTCCTTGCCCTCGCGTTCCCGGCGGCGCTCACCGCGCAGCAGCACGACCCCACGCACCATCAGCCGGGCCAGGCCGCGCCGCACGAAGAGCCGACCATCGTGATCGTGGTGCGGCACGCCGAGCGCGGGACGGAGCCGGCGCGCGACCCGAAGCTCACGCCGGCGGGCGAGGAACGGGCGCTGGCCCTCGTCGACGCCCTGCGCGACGCGAAAGTGGAGGTCGTGCTGCACACGCCGTTGACGCGCACGCGCGACACGGCGCTCCCCGTCGCGCGACACTTCGGCATCACGCCGGAAGTCGTCCCGATCACGCCGGGCGCGACGCACATCGAGGCGATGGCCGCGGCGGTGCGGAAGCATCAGGGCAAGACGGTCCTCGTGGTGGGCCACTCGAACACGATTATGCAGTACATCGCCGCGCTGGGTGGCCCCCGCCGCGCCGACCTCTGCGACCACCAGTACAACGGTCTCTACACGCTGGTGCTGATCCACGGCGAGGCGCACCTGGTGGAGGGGCAGTACGGCGGTCCCAACCCGCCGGCCGCGCCCGGCTGCAACACGATGATGACTCCGGCCGCGCGGCCGTGACCCGTTCCGCAGGGGAATCGTCGGCGATTTCCCTGCGAAAACACGCCGCAATAATGTTGCGGAAGTCTCGGTAGGGCCGCAGATTACGCAGGTTCGCGCCCCTCTGGAGACCCTCACTTGACGGTTCCGCACGTGCCCCGTGTTTTGCTTTCCGCGATCGCCCTCGCCCTCTTGGCGATGCCGGTCTCGGCCCAGCGTCCCGCCCTGACGGGGGAAAAGGCCCAGGTCGCCGACGCGGTCAAGGCCGATTTGACGCGGCTGTCAGAACTCCAGACGGCGCACCATAACCGCACGCGCGTCTATGCTGCCGACGCCCGCGACCTCGGCTTCACGCCGACTTCCGGTGCGACGATCAACATCGCGTATGCCTCGATGAACGCTTGGGCAGCGAACGCCAGCCACCCGACGCTCTCGCCGATTTCCTGCTTCATCATCATCTCGTCGGCCGAGCCCACCGGGCCGGCGGCGCAGCCGTTCTGTCAGGAAGGACGCCCGGGGTCGGGAACGGCGCCGACGGGCCAGCCGACGACGGGCGCGCAGACTGGTGCTCAGCAGCCGACGCAGCAACCGACGCAGCCGCCGACGCAGCAGCCCCGGCAGCAGGCAGCAGGCCAGACGCCCGCCCCGGCCGGTGCACAGCCGACGGCGACGCCGCCCAGCGGTGCTGCGCAGCCCCGGACCGGCGCGACGCCCACGACCACGCCGCCGACGGTGACGACCACGCCGAGTCAGCCGGCCCGCGAAGTGCAGCAACCGCGCCAGCAGCAGGCGCCGAGCACGCCAGTGCAGCGTCCGGAGACGGGGATGACGCCGTCGCGTCCGGCGCAGCCGCTGCCTGCCGCGACGCCGAGCACGCAGACGGCGCAGGGACAGGGCCGTCCGACGGCGCAGCAGCCCACGGGGCCGCTCAGCACGGTGCCCGCCTCGGCGCTGGCTGGCACGCGCGACATCGACGTCGCTGGCATCACGGTGCCGACGCAGTCGGAGAACGTCACGCCGCAGCAGTTCTCGCAGAAGCTCAACGACTTCGCGCAGGGCGCGACGACGATGTACGCCGAGCTGCAGGCGCGCAACGAGAGCATCGTGCGCGATCCCTACGAGAGCACGGCGGAGTTCGAGGCGCGCCGCGCCGCGGCCTTCGAGGCCACGCAGCGCCGGGAGCGCGAGTTCTTCCAGCAGAACAGCAAGGTGTACACGGTCGCGATGCCGGTGCGCGAGGTGCGCTACGATCCGGACCGCGAGATCTTCGAGTTCACCGTGGACGGGCTCGGCCTGCCGATCACGCGCACGAACAGCAGCGAGCCGGGCTCGCTCACGCTGACCTGCTTCTCGCGCCCGGTGTTCTGGTGCAGCAGCGAGGCGGGGATGATCTACGAGGCCGGCGATATGTGGCGCATCCCGCGCGGCACGGCGCGGCAGTTCGACATCCTGCGCACGCCGCTCACGCTGAACGCCCGCTTCGCGGTCGGCCGCCGCAACGACGCGCCCGTGCTGTCCATCTCGCTGCTCTCGATGGACCTGCAGGCGCGTGGGCAGTCGGTCTCGAAGTGGGACGGGACGTCGCGCTGACGCCGCGGCGCCGCGCGCCATCCGGCGTATGACCCACACCGTGGCCACGGCGCCCTTCGTCACGCTTGAAGACTTCCGCGCGGCGGCCGCGTTGCTGCGCCCCGTCGCGGTGCGTACGCCTCTGCTGCCCGACGATGCGCTGGGCGAAAGGCACGGCGCGCCCATCCTCGTAAAGCCCGAAGTGCTGCAGCGCGGCGGGGCGTTCAAGTTCCGCGGCGCGTACACCTATCTCGCGCGGCTCTCGCCGGAACAGCGGGCCAAGGGCGTCATCACCGGCAGCTCGGGCAATCACGGCCAGGGCGTGGCGCTGGCCGCGAAACTCTTCGGCATCAAGGCGACGATCGTGATGCCGACGACGGTGCCGCGGGCCAAGCGCGATGGCGCCGAACGGCTCGGCGCGCGCTGCATCTACCACGGCGTGACCACGGCCGAGCGTATCGCGCTGGCGAATGAGATCCAGCAGGAGGAAGGGTTGGTGTTCGTGCCGCCGTTCGACGACGACACGATCATCACCGGGCAGGGCACCTGCGGGCTGGAGATCGCCGAGGACCTGCCGGACGTGGGCACGGTGCTGGTGCCGATCGGTGGCGGCGGCCTGAGCGCCGGCGTGGCGCGGGCGGTGAAGCTGCTCGTGCCGACGGCGCGGGTGATCGGCGTGGAGCCGGAAGGATCGCCGAAGTACAGCAAGGCCCGCGCGGCCGGCGAGCCGGTGACGATTCCCGCGAATCCCACGGGGCTGGCCGACGGCCTGCTTGCCGTGCGCATCGGCACGCGCAACTTCGAGTATCTCGAGGCGCACCTCGACGCAGTGGTGACCGTGGCCGACGCGCGCTTGCCGCGCGCGATGCAGTATGCGTTCGAGCGGCTGAAGGTCGTCTGCGAGCCCAGCGGCGCGATCACGCTCGCGGCGCTACTCGACGGCATCGTGAAGCCGCAGGGCAAGACCGTCGCCGTGCTCAGCGGCGGCAACATCGAATACGATGGCCTGCGCGCCCTGCTGGGCGACGCGGCGCCGGGAGGCGCGAGCTGATGCCGATGCGGTGTCCCACCTGCGCCAGCCAGTACGGCGACGAGGCGCGGTTCTGCACGAAGGACGGCACGAAGCTGGTGCTCGCCGAGGCCTCGTCGCGCGCGACGGCCGTGCGCGGCGAGGACGGCCCCTCCGCCTCGCCGAAGCCGTCGAGCGCGACCAGCCACGCGAATATGGCCGGCCAGGTGCTCGACCGTCGCTATGCGATCGTGAAGAAGGTCGGCGAAGGCGGGATGAGCTACGTGTACCTCGCGCGCGACGTCTCGACCAACGAACGCTACGCCATCAAGATCCTCTCGCCGGCGCTCTCGAAGGACGAGAACGCGATGGCCCGCCTGCGCCGCGAGGCGGCGCTGGGCATCCGGCTCGCGCATCCGAACGTCTGCCACATCGTGCGGATGGGCGAGACGGAGGACGGCCTCTGCTACGTGGTGATGCCGTTCGTGGAAGGCGAGATCCTCTCGGACCGCAACTACCGCGTGGGCAAGACCACGCTGCCGGACACGGCGAAGTTCATCAGCGAGATCGCCGACGGGCTGCACGTCGCGCACCAGCTGGGCATCGTGCACCGCGACCTGAAGCCCGAGAACATTATGATCTGCAAGCGCGCGGAGAGCGGCGAGGAGTATGCGGTCGTGATGGACTTCGGCCTGGCCAAGGAGCGCAAGGCGGGCGGCGAGCTGCAGAAGCTCACCGCCACCGGCATCATCCTCGGCACGCCGGAGTTTATGAGTCCCGAGCAGCTGCGCGGCAAGCCGTTGGACGCGCGCACGGACATCTACTCGCTGGCGCTGATGACCTACGAGATGCTCACGGCCAAGCTGCCGTTCGAGGGCGCGAACCAGCAGGCGATGATGATCGCGCGGCTGCGCGCGGAGCCGATCCCGGCGCGCAATCGCCGTCCGGAGCTGCCGGAGGCCGTGGACCGCGTGCTGCTCAAGGGAATGGCCCGCGAGGCGGGCGAGCGCTACGCGACGGCGCCGGAGTTCGCCGCGGCCCTGCGCGCGGCGATCGCCTGAACGTGCGGCTCGCGTTCGCCTGCCTGCTCTGGGCGGGCGGACTCGCGGCGCAGACTCCGCGTCTCGCGGAACCCAACCGCGTCGATTCGCTATTGGCCCAGGGTCGCCTCGCCGCCGCCGAGGCGACGCTCTATGCGGCGTCGGATGCGCGGCCGCGCGATCCCGCCGCACGCGGCGCATTGGCGGCGTATCTCGCCTCGCGCGGGCGCTTTGCCATCGCGATGGTGCTCTTTGACGAAGCGCAGCGCTTCGGCGCAGACGCCGCTCGCGTGAATCTCGCGCGCGCTGCGGTTCGCCCATACACGCGCGCGGCCGCACCGGGCGGCGAAACGACCGTCGCGCTGCGGCCATCGCGCACGCCGGGGTTGCTGGGCAGCATCGACGTACGCCGGAGCCGTGCGGCGAGCGAGACCGTCGCTGCAGACATCGACGCCAACGTCACCGGATTGGTCGCCGGCGTAGGCGCGGCCTCGGTACTCGGTGCGCGGCGCGGTCGCGAGCTTGGAGAGCTATGGATCGGCGAGCGGCGGCTTGCGGACGTTTCGATGCGCGTGGACTCGACGTTGGGCGTTGGCGAGCTGCGCATAGGGCTGGATCTGCTTTGGGCGCTCGAACCGATCTTCGACGAGCGCGCGGGCACGCTGACGCTTGGGCGGCGCGCGCCGAGTGCCGCGGCTGGCACGCAGATCCCTTGGGTGCTGACGTTCCCGGGCCTGCAGCTCGTGCCGCGCGTCGGCGAAGCGCCGTTGCGCATCGAGAGTGCCGCGGGGCGGGCGATGCTGCGCGGCACGCGGTGGCAGCTGGATCCGCGGCAGGCGACGATCCGCGTGGAGCGTTGAATGCGCGCGCTGCCGCAGGGGCGATGAGCGTGCCGTCGCTACGAGCCCGGCTGGCGAATCTCGCGGCTCGCGTGCTGGTGAAGCGCGTGACGAACGCAGCGAGCTTCGATCTCGCGCGGGTGCGGCGGGCGATGGCTTCGCGCCTCACGATGCCGGCGGCATTGCCGCGCGGGCTACGCGTGGAGGCGTCGCACGAGCCCGGCCTGCCCGGCGAGTGGCTGTACCCGCGCGATGCATTCGACGGTGTGGCGCTGTTGTTCATCCACGGCGGCGGATTCATCGCCGGGTCGCCGCGCACGCATCGTTCGTTTGCGGGATGGGTGGCGAACGAATCTCGCGTGCCCGTGTTCTCGCTGTCGTATCGCCTGGCGCCGGAGCACCCGTATCCGGCGGCGCTGGATGATTGCGTGGCGGCCGTGCGGGCGCTGCGTGCTCGTGGGCTGCGTGTCGCGGTAGGTGGCGATTCCGCCGGCGGTCAGTTGGCGATCGCCACGGCGCTACGCTTGCGCGAGGCGGCGGAGGAGCAGCCGGCGGGACTGATGCTGGTGTGTCCGATGACGGACTTCACCGACGCGTCGGAGTCGCTGCGGACGAACGCCGAGTCGGAGCCGCTGCTCGGCCTGCGGCATCGCGAACACGCGCTGGGGCTCTATGCGGGTGCGACCTCGCGTCGCGATCCGCTGCTCTCGCCGGTGTACGCCGACCTGCGCGGCTTGGCGCCGATGATCGTCGAGGCCAGCCGCATCGAGGTGCTGTGGGACGACGCGCGACGATTCGTGGAGGCGGCGCAGGCGGCTGGCGTCGCGGTGGAGTTCCATCCGCACGACGGCCTGGCGCACGACTGGCAGCTGATGGTGCCGTTCACGCCCGAGGCGAACGCCTCGGTGCGGCGGCTCGCTGCCTGGGTGTCGGCGCGGTTGCGCGGCGGCTGAGCCGCCGTCTGAGCCGCCGTCGTGGGCGCGTCACCGCCCGCGGTTGCGCAGTTCGATGAGCAGGCAGCGGTCCTGCACGACGTCGATGCCGTTGCGCGCCAGTTCTTCGGCCACGGCGCCGTGGCGAATGCCGAGCTGGAACCAGACCGCGCTGGGCTTCGCGGCGAGCAGGTCGTCGAGATGCTTCGGGATGTCCTGCGGGCGCCTGAAGACGTTCACGAGGTCCACGCGCTCCCCGATCTCGCCGATGCTGCGGTAGACGCGTTCGCCGAGGATCTCGGTGACGTCGGGATAGTAGACCGGCACCGGGATGATGCGATACCCCGCGCGCTGCGCGTAGGCCGGCACGTCGTACGCGGGCGCTGCGGCGTCGGCGGTCTTGATGCCGAGCACGGCGACGCTGCGCACGCGGTCGAGGAGGGCGCCGATTGCGTCGTCGGAGGTGAGGAGGTGCCGCTGCCAGTCGTTCATCGCGGGGTGAATAAAAGGGGCCAAATCCGGTAGATTTCGAGGCTATCGAAAAGTACCTCCATCCGGGACCCCCACGATGCGGATGCTAGTCCTCGGCGCGGGCCTTCAGGGCTCCGCCTGTGCATACGACCTGCTGCAGAACGACGCGATCACCGAGGTGCGCCTCGCCGACCGGAGCGTCGAGCAGCTGCCGAAGTTCCTGCTGCCCTACGTGGGCGGCCAGCGCCTCAAGACGATCACGCTGGACGTGAAGGACGGCGCGGCCGTCGCGGCGGCGATGGACGGCGTGCAGGCCGTGATGTGCGCGCTGCCGTACTACTTCAACAAGCCGATGACCGAGGCCGCGATCGCGGCCGGCGCGCACTTCTGCGACCTCGGCGGCAACACCGAGATCGTGCAGGACCAGAAGACGCTCGACGCCGCGGCGAAGGCCAAGGGCGTGACGGTGGTGCCCGATTGCGGCCTCGCGCCGGGGATGGTGAACATCCTCGCGCAGCTGGGCATCGATCGGCTGGACGAGACGCAGTCGGTGCGCATCTACGTCGGTGGGCTTCCCCAGGAGCCCGTCGGACCGCTCAAGTACCAGATCGTGTACTCGATCGAAGGCGTGCTCGATTATTACACGACGCTGAGCTGGATCGTGCGCGACAAGAAGCGCGTGCAGGTGAAGGCGCTCAGCGAGATCGAGCCCGTGCACTTCGACGCGCCGGTGGGCGAGCTCGAGGCCTTCCATACGGCGGGCGGGCTCTCGACGATGGCGCACCGCTACGAGGGCAAGATTCCGGAACTGGAGTACAAGACGCTGCGCTATCCGGGGCACGCGAAGATTATGGAAGCGATCCGCGAGCTCGGATTGATCGACGACGCGCCGGTGGACGTGAAGGGACAGCAGGTGTCGCCGCGCGACGTGGCGATCGCGCAGATGCATCCGCGGCTGTTCAAGAAGGACTCGCCGGACGTGGTGGCGCTGCGTGTGGTGGTAAAGGGCACGAAGGGCGGCAAGCCGCAGACGCACAGCTTCGAGCTGGTGGATCGCTATGACGCCAAGAACGGTATCTCGGCGATGATGCGCACGACCGGCTACTCGCTCTCGATCACCGGGCAGCTCCAGGCGATGGGCAAGGTGCAGCCGAACGGCGTGCATACGCCGGACGAGTGTATGCCGGGCGAGACGTATGTGACGGAGCTCGGGAAGCGCGGGATCTTGATCCGGCAGACGGTGAGCTGAACGGCTGTTCACCGCAGAGACGCAGAGGGCGCAGAGAACCGCTGATGCAGTTCTCTGCGCCCTCTGCGTCTCTGCGGTGAAAGTGGTTGCCATTTGCCGTGCAACTCGCGAGTGTGCGTAATAGGGATTCCGCAGCAGAGGAGGAACGATGGTCCGTACGGCAAGCACGATGTTGGAGCTCGGCACCAAGGCACCGGCGTTCTCGTTGCCGCGCGTGGACGACGGGCGCGTGGTATCGCTCGAGGAGTTCGCCGGTGCGCCGGCGACGCTGGTGATGTTCATCTGCGCGCACTGCCCGTATGTGCAGCACGTGGCGCCTGCGCTGGCGACGTTGGCGCAGGAATATCAGGCGCGCGGGGTGGCGGTGGTCGCGATCTCGTCGAACGATGCGGCGGCGTATCCCGACGATGCGCCGCCGGCGCTGGCGGCGGATGCGCTGGCACGCGGCTACACGTTCCCGCTGCTCTACGACGAGTCGCAGTCCGTCGCGAAGGCGTACCGCGCGGCGTGCACGCCCGATTTCTTCGTGTTCGACCGCGACCTGCTGCTGGCGTATCGCGGGCAGTTCGATGCCTCGCGGCCCAAGAACGACGTCCCGGTGACCGGCGCGGACCTCCGCGCGGCGCTCGACGCGGTGCTGGCCGGAGAGTCGGTGCCCGAGCCGCAGGTGCCGAGCATCGGCTGCAACATCAAGTGGAAGGTTGCGCCGGACTACTTCACGGGTATCCGCGCGGAGTGAGCGCGCGGCTCGGCGTCAGCGGTCGCCGAGGATCTTGATGATCACGCGCTTGCGCCGCTGGCCGTCCCACTCGCCGTAGAACACGCGCTGCCAGGGCCCAAGGTCCAACGCGCCGTCAGTGACGGGCACGATGACTTCGTGCCCGACAGTGAGCGAGCGCAGGTGCGCCGCCGCGTTGTCCTCGCCCGTGTCGTTGTGTTTGTAGCGCGCGGGATCCCAGGGGGCGACGCTGTGTTCGAGCCAATGCAGGATGTCGTGCCAGAGCCCCGACTCGTGGTCGTTGACGAAGACCGAGGCGGAGATGTGCATCGCCGAGACGAGGGCGAAGCCTTCGCGGATGCCGCTGGCTTCGAGCTGCGCCGTCACGTCATCCGTGATGTCGATGATTTCCTGCCGCTTCTTGGTGTTGAACCACAGGTAGTGCGTGTGCGCGGGCACGGGGTCTCCTGAGCGGGGGCTTGCGCGAAATCTAGGCTTGGGATAACGTACAACCAGATGGTTGCACATTCCCCGATCCCCGACGACGAGCTGGACCAGCTCTTCCGTGCCCTCGCCGACCGCACGCGGCGCGACATCGTCGCGCGGGTGATGGCGGGGGAGCCGGCGTCCGTGTCCGTGCTAGCCGAGCGCTACGAGATGTCCTGGGCGGCGGTGCAGAAGCACGTCGCCGTGCTCGAGGACGCGGGCTTGGTGACCAAGCAGGCACAGGGTCGCGAGCGGATCGTGCGCGGCAATCCCGGGCGGCTGGCGCAGGCGCGCACGCTGCTCCAACAGCTCGAACGCCTGTGGTTCGAGCGCTTCAGCCAGCTCGACGCGATCCTCGCCGAGCCCCGTCCCCCGAAGAAGAGGTAGCGATGCCGATCACGTCGATTTCGTCCGACCCGAAGGCCCTCACGCTCACGATCATCGCGGACTATCCCTGCACGCTGGAGCGGCTGTGGGAGGCGTACGTGGACCCGCGCCAGCTGGAGCGCTTCTGGGGTCCGGTGCAGTGGCCGGCGACGTTCACGCGCCACGAGGTGTATCCTGGCGGCGAGTCGCACTACTATATGACCGGCCCGAACGGCGAGAAGTCGCACGGTTGGTTCAAGTTCACCGTCGTCGATCCCTACGCCGCCCTCGAGATGGAGGACGGCTTCGCTGACGAGAGCGGCAAGCGCAACGATGCGATGCCGACGATGCGGATGACGTACCGCTTCGAGCGCACGCCGCAGGGCGCCCGCTTCACGGGCGTGACGTACTTCCCGAGCCTGGAGGCGATGGAACAGCTCGTGAAGATGGGGATGCTCGAGGGCACGCAGTCGGCGATGAGCCAGATGGACGCGGTGCTGGCGGACCTCAAGACCTTCGCCGCGGACCGCAGCGTGGAGGCGCAGATCCTCAGCGACACGCAGGTGCGCGTGAGCCGGGTGATCCGCGGCAGCGTCGAGCAGGTCTGGCGCGCGCACCACGACGCGGCGCTGATGCAGCGCTGGCTACTGGGGCCCGACGGCTGGACGATGCCGGTCTGCGAGATCGCGACGAAGGTAGGCCAGGCGTACCGCTACGAGTGGGAATCCGCAGACAAGTCGCAGCGCTTCGGGTTCACGGGCGAGCTGCTGGAGTCTGTGCCGCCGCATCGCGCGGTGACGACGGAGGCGATGATCGGGATGGACGGCCCGGGCACGCGCAACGAGATGACGCTCACCGCGCTGCCGGCCGGCACGCTGCTCAGCATCGTGATCACGTATCCGAACAAGGAGCTGCGCGACATCGTGCTCGGCACCGGAATGACGACGGGGATGGAGACGAGCTACGCTCGGCTGGAGCGGGAGATCCTCGCGGTGACTTGAACTGCATCACCACGGAGACACGGAGGCACGGAGACTGCAGGAGCAAGATATTGGGGGCTCGAGCCGACACATCGGTTCGAGCCCCCAAGGCAATGCTTCCTCGCTGTTGCAGTCTCCGTGCCTCTGTGTCTCCGTGGTGAACCGCCGTTACACCACGACGTTGAGCAAGCGCCCCGGCACGAGGATGACCTTCTTCGGCTCGCCGGTGATGAACTTGCCGATCGCCGGGTCTGCCTTCGCCGCGGCGAGCGCGGCGTCCTGCGTGACGTCCTTCGGCACGAGCACCTTGCCGCGCGTCTTGCCGCCGACCTGCACGACGAGCTCGATCTCGTCGCTCACCAACAGCGCAGGGTCGAACGACGGCCAACGCGAATCGAACACGCTGGTCGCGTGGCCGAGCATCGTCCACAGCTCCTCGGCGACGTGCGGCGCGAAGGGCGAAACCAACTGCACCAGCGGTTCCACCTCGGCGCGAGCCGGCGTGCGCTCACCCTTCCGGAGCACGTTCATATACTCCATCATCGCGGCGATCGCCGTGTTGTAGCTCAGGGCAGGCACGTCCTCGCCGACCTTCTTGATCGTCGCGTGCAGCTTGCGCATCACCTCGGCGTCCGGCGCGGCCGACTCGTCGCGGTCGCGCACGGCGATCCACAGGCGGTCGAGGAAGCGCTTCACGCCGCTGATGCCCGAGTCGCGGAAGTCGCCGCCTTCCTCGAAGGGGCCGAGGAACATCAGGTAGGTGCGGAAGGAGTCCGCGCCCCACTTGTCGATGTACTCGTCGGGATTCACGACGTTGCCCTTGGACTTCGACATCTTCGCGCCTTCGCGGATGATGAGGCCGTGGGCACGGAACTTCGTGAACGGCTCCTCGAAGCCGAGCAGGCCGGCGTCGTGCAGCACCATCGTGATGAAGCGCGAGTACAGCAGGTGCAGCACGGCGTGCTCGTTGCCGCCGATGTAGGTCGTGACGGGCAGCCACTTCTTCGTGGTCGCGGCATCGAAGGCGATGTCGTCGCGGCCGACACTCGGATAGCGCAGGAAGTACCAGGCGCTATCCAGGAAGGTGTCGCTGACGTCCGTCTCGCGGCGCGCCTGCTTGCCGCAGTGCGGGCAAGGCGTGTGGTACCACTCCTCGTGACGCGCCAGCGGCGAGACGCCCGAGTCGTCCGGCTTGAAGTCGGGGATGTTGGGCAACACCACCGGCAACTGCGACTCTGGCACGGGCACGGTGCCGCAGCTGTCGCAGTAGACGATCGGGATCGGCGGGCCCCAATAACGCTGCCGCGAGATGCACCAGTCGTGCAGGCGATAGTTCGTGACCGACTCGCCGGCGTGCCGCGCTGCCAGCCACGCGGTGACCTTCGCCTTCGCTTCCTCGACGCCCAGGCCGTCGAACTGCTCGGAGTTCACGAGCACGCCGTCGCCCACGTAGGCCTCGTCGCCGAGCGGCGTCTTGGCGTCCTGGCCCTCGCCCGCGACGACGCGGACGATCGGCAGCTCGAACTTCGTGGCGAACTCGAAGTCGCGCTCGTCGTGGCCGGGCACGGCCATAATCGCGCCGGTGCCGTACTCCATCAGCACGTAGTCGGCGATCCAGATCGGGATCATCTCGCCGGTGGCGGGGTTCACGGCGTACGAGCCGGTGAACTCGCCCGTCTTCTCCTTGCTCGTCTTGCGGCTCACCAGGTCCTGCTTGGCCGCGCGCGCGCGGTACTCGCGCACCACGCCTTCCTGCATCGGCGTGGTGAGCTCGTCCACCAGCGGATGCTCAGGAGCGAGCACCAGATACGTCGCGCCGAAGATCGTGTCCGGGCGCGTCGTGAACACCTCGATCTGCGTGCCGCCGGTGCGCACCTCGGTGGTCACGGCGACGGCGGAACTGCCGGCGTCGGCGAGGGGATCGAGCACGGGAAAGCGCAGGCGCGCGCCGTCGGAGCGGCCGATCCAGTTGCGCTGGGCCTGCTTCGTCGTGGCGGACCAATCCAGCGTGTTCAGGTTCTCCAGCAGCCGCGGGGCGTACTTGGAGATGTTGAAGAACCACTGCTCGAGGAAGCGCTGCTCGACCATCGTGCCGCAGCGCTCGCAGGCACCGCCCTCGACCTGTTCGTTGGCGAGCACGGTCTTGCAGGACGGGCACCAGTTGACGGCAGCCGCCTTCTTGTACGCCAGGCCCTGCTTGTAGAGCTGCAGGAATACCCACTGCGTCCACTTGTAGTAGCTCGGGTCCGTCGTATCCACGGACTTCGACCAATCGACCATCAAACCGGCGCGGTCCAACTGGCGGCGGAAGTTCCGGATGTTGCTCGGGATGAGCTCCATCGGATGCCGCCCGACCTTCAGCGCGAAGTTCTCCGAGTGGATGCCGAAGGCGTCGTAGCCCAGCGGCTCGAAGACGGTGTGACCTTGCAGGCGCTGGAAGCGCGCATAGATATCACAACCAGTGAACGCGAAGAGATTCCCCACGTGCAGGCCTTCGGCCGACGGGTAGGGGAACATCATCAACGCGTAGAAGGGGCGCTCGCCGTGCGCGATGTCGGTGCGGTGCGTGCCACGCTCGGCCCACCGCTCGCGCCAACGTGCCTCGACGGCCGTCGGGTCGTACCCAATCGGCTCAGGAACTGATGCAGTCATCGTCTGTGGAAAGGAATCCTCTCAATCTAGCCCCCTCGGGAACCGCCTCCAACTCGGAGGACGCCTCGCCCGAGCGGGTGCAGACGCACATCATCGACCGGCTCGCCGACTGGAGCGCGATCCTCGGGGCGTTGGCGGTGCTGGTGTTGCTCTGGACGGGCTGGGGCTTCTTCGCCGAAGCCGCGACGGTGGGCGCGCTGGGCTGGCTGCTCGCGCTGCTGCTGGCGGTGGCGGTGACGGCGTCGGCCCTGGTGTTCCGGCTGCTGATCTCGCCGATCGTGGGCAACCAGCTGCGGGGCCTGGCGGACGTGGCCGAGGCAATCGCCGCCGGCGACCTCACGCGGACGCCCGAGGCGGCCAGCGCTGGCGGGCAGCTCGGACGGCTCGGCCGGGCGATGGTCGAGATGACGACGACGCTGCGGCAGTTGGCGACGCTCATCCGCGAGAACGCCTCGGCGACGACGACGCGCGCCTCGGAGATCACGGCGAGCACGGAGCATATGGCGCAGGCGGCGAGCGGCATCGCCGAGACGGCGAGCACGCTGAGCGACGAGGCGGCGCAGATGGCCGAGACGATCCGCGCGCTCAACGCCGATGCGGCGCGCCTCGCGGCGCTGGCCGAGGGCGTGTCGGGCGGCGCGGCGGATGGCCTGGCGCGCAACGAGCGGCTGAAGACGCTGGCGACCGAGAACGCGGGGTTGCTCGACGAGAGTGCGCACCGTCTCGACGACCTCGCCGCCGACGTGCAGGACGGCGCGCGGGCGACCGAGGCGCTGGCGCAGGCCTCGGACGAGATCCGCGCCTTCGTGGCGCTGGTGCAGAAGATCGCGCGGCAGTCGAAGCTGCTGGCGCTGAACGCGGCGATGGAAGCGGCCCGCGCCGGCGAGCACGGCGAGGGCTTCACGGTCGTGGCGAACGAAGTGCGTCGCCTCGCGCAGGGCACGGCGGAGGCGGCCGAGCGCACGGACCAGCTGATGAAGTCGCTGATCGCGCAGATGGAAACGGCCGGCGCGGCGGGGATGCGTGCGCGGGGCGCGGTGGAGGCCGTGCGTGGCGCGACCTCCCGCGGGCGTCAGGCCTTCGCGCAGGTGGAGCGCGCCGTCGGCGACGGCGAGCAGTGGGTGTCGGCGATGGCGTCCTCGGCGGGTGCCGGGCAGCGCCTCGCGCACGAGATCACCGCCAAGCTGGGCTCACTCTCGCAGGGCACGCAGGCCTTCGCCGACTCGATGCAGGACGTCGCCGCGGCGAGCGAGGAGCAGAGCGCGAGCACCGAGGAGATCGCCGCCGCCGCGAACTCGCTGGGCAAGGCGGCTGAGGGCATCGCGGGGACGGCGGCGCGGTTTAAGACAGACGGATGACGGAAGACGGATGACGGAGGCTCGTTGCCGCTTCCGTCATCCGTCTTCCGTCATCCGTCTTAAGCCGGCCGCTCCGATCGCCGGAACAGGAACCCACAGCGTTCCACCCGCGGGCCGCGCTCGTCGCAGACGGCGAAGTCTGCGCCTTCATACATCGACACGCCGGCGTAGCGGCCGTCCTTGCCGAGCACGTAGAACTGGATGTCGAAGCGCGGGCGGCCGCGGTCGTCGAGCAGGCGACGTTCGGTCATCGCGACGACGCGCTCGAGCGTCTTGAGACCGGCCTGCTCGGGCGCGAGGCCCTGCCGCAGGAATTCCACGGTCAGAAACGCTCCGCAGACCTTGATGTTCGCTTCGCCACGGCCAGTGGATCCGGCGGCACCGACCGTGTTGTCGCAGTACTGGCCGGCGCCGAGGATCGGCGAGTCGCCGACGCGTCCGGGCACCTTCCACGCCATCCCGCTGGTGGTCGTCACCGAGCTCACGTCACCGGCGGAGGTGACGGCGTTCATATTGATCGTGCCGGTGGTGAACTTGATGTCGACGTTGCCGTCGTAGTCGAGGAACGAATCGTTGGGATTCAAGCGTGCGCGCCAGCGCAGCCATTCCTGGCGCGTCTTCTCGGTGAGCAGGTTCTGCTCCTTGAAGCCCATCTCCAGCGCGAAGCGCTTGGCGTCGCGACCGACGAGCATAATGTGGTCGGTGTAGTCCATCACCGCCTTGGCGACGAGGCTGGGCGTGGCGATGTCCTCGAGGCAGCCGACGGCTCCGGCGCGCTTGGTGGGGCCGTGCATACAGCTGGCGTCGAGCTGCACGACGCCGTCGCGGTTGGGCAGGCCGCCGAGTCCGACGGAGGTGTCCTCGGGATCGAGTTCCTGGATGTTCACGCCGGCGATGATCGCGTCGAGCGCATCCGTGCCGGCGACGATCTGGTCGTAGGCGAGCTTCACGCCGCGGATGCCATTGGACGAGGCGATCACGGTGGGGCGGGCGCGGAACGGCGCCGGCGCTCCCGGCGCGGCTGCGGCCGACGACGGCGAGGCGAGCGAAGCGGCCGTCAACGCGGCGGCGGACGAGGCGAGGAACTCACGACGGGTGCTGGACACGCGGATCTCCTTGGGGGACGGTCGGTAGCGGAAGCTACGGGATGCGCGGGCGGCTGACGAGGCCGCGGTCGCCGCTCGCGGCGGCGAATGCGGCTCACGGCGCCGCAGAACATTTAAGTTACGGGATGACCTCCCCCGACTTCAGCAGCACGCCATTCTTCGCTGGCCTGCCCGACCAGCTGCGCTGGCACCTCTCGCAAGTCGCCGAGCGGCACGAGTACGCGGTCGGCACGAAGCTGTTTGCCAACGGCGAGCCGCGGCAGGCCTTCTGGGTGATCCTCGAGGGCACGCTGGCGATCGAGCTCACCGGAGCGCGCGAGCCGCATCGTCTCGCGACCCTCGGGCCGGGCGACGTGGTGGGCGAGAGCATCCTGCTGCAGGATGAGACGCACCACACCGACGGGACGGTGTTGGCGCCGATGGTGGCGGTGCGTTTCGAGAAGCGCACGATGGAAGCGTTGCTCAAGGACCAGCCGCGGCTGCACGCGGCCCTGCTCGGCCGCTCGGCGCGGGTGCTGGCGGCGCGGCTCAAGGCGGCCGACGCGACGCTCTCCGGGCGCGACCGCGCGGCCGGCTTCGGCGGCCCGACGCGCGACGAGAAGGACCTGCTCGGCGTACGGCAGGTGCCGCAGGCCGCGCTCTATGGCGTGCAGACGCTGCGCGCGATCGAGAACTTCCCGATCACTGGCGTGACGCTGCAGGACTTCCCCGAGCTGATCGTCGCGCTGGCGCACGTGAAGGAAGCGGCGGCGCGGGCCAACCGGGAGCTGGGCACGCTCGACGCCGACGTAGCCGAGGCGATCGTGAAGGCCTGCGGGGAGATCGCCGCGGGCACGCACCACGAGCATTTCCGCGTGGATATGATCCAGGGCGGCGCGGGCACCTCGACGAATATGAACGCCAACGAGGTCATCGCGAACCGCGCCTGCGAGCTGCTCGGCGTGCCGCGCGGCAGCTATGCGCGCGTGCATCCCAACGAGCACGTGAACCTCGCGCAGAGCACGAACGACGTGTACCCGACGGCCGTGCGCCTGGCGATCCACAGCGCGATCGGCGGCCTGCAGCAGGAGATGCGCGGCCTCGTGGAGGCGTTCCGGGCGAAGGGCAAGGAGTTCGCGCCGCACGTGAAGATGGGGCGCACGCAGTTGCAGGACGCGGTGCCGATGACGCTTGGCCAGGAGTTCACGGCGTTCGGGAACACGATCGCCGAGGACGTGGACCGGCTGGAGGAGGCGAAGGCGCTGCTGCGCGAGATCAATATGGGCGCGACGGCGATCGGCACCGGCATCACCGCGCCGACGGGCTACACGGAGAAGGTGCGGGCGGCGCTCAGCGAGGTCACGGGGCTCGCGCTGATCACCGCGCCCGACTTGGTGGAGGCGACGAGCGACACCGGCGGCTTCGTGCAGGTCAGCGGCGTGCTCAAGCGCTGTGCGGTGAAGCTGAGCAAGGTGTGCAACGACCTGCGCCTGCTCTCCAGCGGTCCGCGCACGGGGTTCGCGGAGATCCGCCTGCCGGCGATGCAGCCGGGCTCGAGCATTATGCCGGGCAAGGTGAACCCGGTGATCCCCGAGGCGGTGAACCAGGTCTGCTTCGACGTGATCGGCGGCGACGTGACGGTGACGATGGCGGCCGAGGCGGGCCAGCTGCAGCTGAACGTGTTCGAGCCGATCATCGTGTTCCGCCTGCTGCGGAACATCAGCGCGCTGACGAACGCGGTGCGGGTGCTGCGCGAGAAGTGCGTGGAGGGCATCGCGGCCAACCCGCAGGTGATGCGCGAGTACGTCGAGCGGTCGATCGGCCTCGTGACGGCGCTGTTGTCGGCGCTTGGCTACGAGCAGTGCACGGCGCTGGCGAAGGAAGCGCTGGAGAGCGGTCGCGGGGTGGCGGAGCTGGTGCTTGAGAAGAAGCTGCTGACGCGCGAGGCGTTGGACCGGGTGTTGGATCCGAGTGGGATGGTGAGTGGGAGCCACTGAATCGGACGGACGACGGATGATGGATGCTGCACGACACCGCTGTGAGCATCCGTCCTCCGTCATCCGTCCCCGAGGGTAACGGGATATGGGAGCGAAGCTCGACGGCGCCGGCGCGCAGAAGATGAAGACCATCGAGGAGGCGCTGCTGACGGTGCAGACGATCCACGGCTTGGTGGAGCGGATGGCGCTGGACGTGAAGAACAACCGCGGGGCCGGCGTGACGCCGGGCCAGATCAAGCGGATCGCGACGAACCTGCAGGGTCAGCTGAAGGCGCAGTTCGGGCTGATTGCGGACCAGGTGGCGGCGATGATCGTGGCGATGGGCCGCGGGGGCGGGGAGCAGGGGAAGGTGCGGGTGCTGCGGGAGGGCGTGGCGCAGCTGCGCACGGCGTTGGAGATCAACGCGTCGAAGGTGAAGAAGGACCACGCGGTGCGGATCGAGTTGGCGCCGGAGTGAGGGCGCGGGCGGCCTAACCTATTCCGCGGCAGGAATATAGGCCGCCCTCCGCTTGTCCCGCCCGAACGGGTGGGCTAGCTTTTGCGAGTTGCATCCGTGGGCGTCCCTAGTCCCGCCCAGATCCCCCCAGCCACACACACAATGTCGATGCTGCGCTTGCGCCAGGCGGCACCAGCCCTGCTCACGGCAGTGGCGGTCTTGGCGCTCTCCGCATGCGGTGGAATGGAGTCCGCTCCTAATTCCACCTTCAACCACACCACGGACTTCAACACGGCCATCGATGGGCTGTGGGACCGACTCCTGCTGTTGGGGACGATCGTGTTCGTGGTGGTCGAGGTCGCGCTGATCTACACGTTGATCCGGTTCCGGAAGCGTCCGGGCGGACCGGCGGCGCAGCAGATCCACGGGAACGTGGCGCTGGAGATCACGTGGACGGCGATCCCGGCGGTGATCCTGGCGTTCATCGCCGTGCCGACGGTGAAGACGATCTTCGAGACGCAGGCGCCGGCTCCGGCGGGCGCGCTCACGATCGAGGTGACGGGCCACCAGTGGTGGTGGGAGTTCCACTACCCCGAGTACGGCGTGACGACGGCGAACGAGGTGTACGTGCCGGTCGGCCGGACGGCGAACTTCGTGTTGCGCACGAAGGACGTGCTGCACTCGTTCTGGGTGCCGCAGATGGGCGGCAAGCGCGACCTGATCTCGAACAAGACGAACCTGATGTGGTTCACGCCGAACGCGGACCTCGGCACGAACGCGTACAACGGGTTCTGCGTGGAGTACTGCGGCGCGAGCCACGCGAATATGAAGTTCCGGATGTTCACGGTGCAGCCGGACGAGTTCGCCTCGTGGGTGGCGCATCAGGGGCGTCCGGCGCTGCCGCACGACACGACGGCAGCGGCGCTGGCGACGGCGCCGGGCTACGTGTTCCCGGCGGCCGACCTGCCGGCCCACGTGGTGCCGCAGACGCCGCTGCCGGCGCGGTTGCAGTTCGACGACGCGGTGCTGGCGCAGGGTGACGCGAAGCGCGGCGAGACTTCGTTTATGATGGGCGGCTGCATCGGCTGCCACGCGATCAACGGCAACCCGATGGCGCTGAGCACGATCGGCCCGAACCTGACGCACTTCGCCAGCCGGCACACGCTGGGCGGCGGCTTGTTCCCGAACGACGACCGTCATCTCGCGCGCTGGATCAAGAACGCCAAGGCGATGAAGCCGGGCGCGCTGATGAACACGATCGGCGTCGGCGAATACGACCCCATCCTCAAGGGCCCCGTGACCGCGGGCCTCACCGATGCGCAGATCGCCGACGTCGTGGCGTACCTGCGGTCGCTCAAGTGACCCGGAGAAAGTGACCAATGGCTAGCATCGCTGCCCCCACGACGGCCTCCGCGCCGGCGACGGCGCCGAACACCGGGATCTGGAGCTGGATCACGACGGTCGATCACAAGCGGATCGGCACGCTCTATCTCTGGACCGCGCTGTTCTTCTTCCTCGTCGGCGGCCTCGAGGCCGTCCTCATCCGCACGCAGCTGATGAAGCCGAATATGGGCTTCATCAGCGCCGAGACGTACAACCAGCTGTTCACGATGCACGGCACGACGATGGTGTTCCTCGTCGTGATGCCGCTCTCGGCGGCGTTCTTCAACTACCTGATCCCGCTGCAGATCGGTGCGCGCGACGTCGCCTTCCCGCGGCTCAACGCGTTCTCGTACTGGGTGTACCTGCTCGGCGGCATCTTCATCACGGTGCCGATCCTCTTCCAGGTGGCGCCGGACGGCGGCTGGTTCGGCTACGCGCCGCTGACGACGAACCGCTTCTCGAGCGGCCCGAACATCGACTTCTGGGTGCTCGGCCTGCAGATCCTCGGCATCAGCTCGCTGGCCGCGGCGTTCAACTTCATCACGACGGTCATCAACCTCCGCGCCCCAGGGATGAGCCTGATGCGGATGCCGATGTTCACGTGGATGTCGTTCGTGGTGCAGTTCCTGATCATCCTCGCGTTCCCGCCGATCACGGTGGCGCTGTTCTTCCTGATGATGGACCGGATGTTCGGGACGAACTTCTACGCCATCGCCGCCGGCGCGGACCCGCTGCTGTGGCAGCACCTGTTCTGGGTGTTCGGCCACCCCGAGGTGTACATCCTGATCCTGCCGGCCTTCGGCCTCGTGTCGGAGGTGCTGCCGACCTTCTCGAAGAAGCCGCTGTTCGGCTACAACGTGATGGTCTACTCGGGCATCATGATCGGCTTCCTCGGCTTCGGCGTCTGGGCCCACCATATGTTCGCGGTGGGGATGGGCGCGGTCGCCGACTCGATCTTCAGCGTGATGACGATGCTCATCGCGATCCCGACGGGCGTGAAGATCTTCAACTGGATCGCGACGATGTGGGCGGGCGAGCTCCGCTTCACCGTCCCGATGAAGTTCGCCATCGCGCTGATCGCGATGTTCACGATCGGCGGCATCTCGGGCGTGATGCACAGCTCGCCGCCGGCCGACCTGCAGCAGACCGACACGTACTTCATCGTCGCGCACTTCCACTACGTGCTCTTCGGCGGCTCGCTGATGGGCATCTTCGCGGGCATCTATTTCTACTACCCGAAGATGACCGGCCGGCACCTCGACGAGTCGCTGGGCAACTGGCACTTCTGGCTGAACTTCATCGGAATGAACCTCACGTTCTTCCCGATGCACTTCAGCGGCCTGCTCGGGATGTCGCGCCGCATCTATACGTACGATGCGGGGCAGGGCTTCGACATCTATAACCAGTTGGCGACCTACGGCACCTACCTGCTGGTGGTGGCGACGCTGGTGTTCGTCTGGAACTTCCTGCGCAGCCGCACGCGCGGCGTCGTCGCCGGCAACGATCCGTGGGGCGCGGCGACGCTCGAGTGGTCCATTCCCTCGCCGCCGCCGGAGTACAACTTCGCGCAGTTGCCTGAGGTGACCTCGCGCTATCCGCTCTGGGACCTCAAGAGCCCGGAGAAGACGGCCGGCATCGAGCACTCGCACGCCGACGCCAAGGTCATCACGGACAGCCACGCCGTCCCGATGCACGAGGAGACGGAGACGCACACGGCCAAGGAGCTCGGCATCCCGATGCCGTTGCCCACCGCCAAGCCGCTGTTCGTGGCGATGATGATGGTCGTGATGTTCACCGGCCTGCTGTTCTTCCGCGCGGATCTGCCCGCGCTCGCGATCTCGCTGACCGTCGCCGGTGCGCTGGCGATGGCCGTGGGCCTCTACACGTGGCTCACCAGCCCCCTCGAGTAACCGGAGCAACCTGACGATGTCCGCGCATACTGCCGCTGCGCACGCCGCCGGTCACGAGGACGGCCACGTGCACCACCACTACACCACCACCGGGCTCGACAACCGCAAGATCGCCATCTGGGCGTTCATCGGGTCCGAGTGTATGCTCTTCGCGTCGCTCATCGCGACGTACCTCATCTACAAGGGCAAGTCGCTGGTCGGCCCCTTCCCGCACACGGAGTACGTGGACGCCGCGGGCAAGGTCTTCCCGGCGATCCTCGACATCCCGGTCACGTCGGCCTCGACCTTCGTGCTCCTGGCCTCGTCGTTCGCGATGGTGCTCGCCCTCCAGGCCGTGCAGTTGAAGGGCGTGCCGCTGCCGGCGGACGCCGGCTGGTGGACGCGCGCCCAGCGCTCGTCGCAGCTCTGGCTGGCCGTCACCGCCGGCCTCGGCGCCACCTTCCTCGGCTTCCAGGCCTACGAGTTCACGGCCTTCGTGCACGAAGGCCTGAAGATCAACACGAACCTCTTCGGCTCGTCGTTCTTCACGCTCACCGGCTTCCACGGCGCCCACGTCACCGTCGGCGTGCTGTGGCTGATGTCGCTGCTCTGGGTGGACCGCACCCGCGGCCTCGCCGGTCCGGGCGACGAACTCATCGTCGACATCACCGCGCTGTACTGGCACTTCGTCGACGTCGTCTGGATCGTGATCTTCACGCTCGTTTACCTCATCATGTGAGCGGAGCCCACGCAATGGCACACGACTCCAAGCAGGGCGCCCACGCACATCCGTCGGGCAACACGTACCTGAAGGTCTTCGTCATCCTGACCGTCATCACGGTCATCGAGGTCTGGGCGTACTACATCCCGGCCCTCGTCGCCTCGCCGATGTTCAATCCGTCGCTCATCGCGATGTCGGCGGCGAAGTTCGCGATCGTGGTCCTGTTCTATATGCACCTCAAGTTCGACCACAAGATCTTCAAGGTGCTGTTCAGCGGCCCGCTGATCATCGCGGGCGTGACCATCGTGGCGCTGCTGTTCCTGTTTGGGCAGTTCGCGCTGTAAACACGACGGACGACGGATGACGGAAGCGGGAAGGGCGCGCGGAGCCGAGCTCCGCGCGCCCTTCGCCCATTGCATCCGTCGTCCGTCATCCGTCTCGCTAAATTCACTGCAGCATGCTCCGTCCCCAGATCTTCCTCCACCCCAACGTCGACCTCAGCCAGGGCGGCTTCACCGTCCACTGGTCGACGGTCATCGGCCTGCTGGCATTGCAGGGCCTGTGGCTGGCGCGCGCCTATGCGCACCGGGGAGAGCAACGGCCGGCGCCGTGGCAGGCCGCGTCGTTCACGGCCGGCCTCGTCGTGATGTTCCTCTCGCTGAACGGGCCGATCCACGACATCTCGGACTACTACCTGTTCAGCGGCCATATGGTGCAGCACCTCGTGCTGACCATCGTCACGCCGCCGCTGCTGCTGCTCGGCACGCCGGGCTGGATGCTCCGGCCCGCCCTGCAGGTCGGATGGGTGGCGGCGATCGCGCGCCACGTGACGACCCCGCGGGCCGCATTCACGATCTTCAACCTCGTGCTCGCCGCCTGGCACCTGCCGCCGCTCTACAACGCGGCGATGTACTACCACGAGGTGCACATCATCCAGCACCTGATGTTCCTCGTGAGCGCGGTGCTGATGTGGTGGCCGATGCTCAGCCCGCTGCCCGAGCTGCCGCGGCTCAGCTATCCGGGCCAGATGCTCTACAGCTTCGTGATGACCCTGCCGATGACGGTGATCAGCATCTTCATCGTCTATGCCGACCACGTGCTGTATCCGGCGTACGCCAGCGCGCCGCGGCTCTGGGGCCTCTCGCCGCTCGAGGACCAGCGGCTCGGCGGCCTCATTATGTGGATTCCCGGCGGGCTGTTCTTCTACCTGCTGACTAGCGTGATCTTCTTCAGGTGGGTCACGAGCGAGCGCGACGATCAGGCCTCGGCGCAGGCGCGCGCGTAGCGCCGCGCGCGGTGACCGCACGAGGCGACCGCAGTCGGCGAGCGCAGCCGGCGCTCGCACGAGGCGCCGAGTGGCGTGAGGGAAATTTCGGGCCGACCCTTGAGGGAGACGCGGCAGGCGCTAACCTACGGGGATATGCGCATTCGCCGGGGCATCCTGCTGGCCGTCGCATTGGGCCTCCTCGGCCCGATGCCGCCGCAGCTGCGCGCGCAGGGATCGTCGGCCGCACCTTCGCCGACGGCGCCCGTGGCGCGGCCACCCGCACCGACCGCAGCCCGACGCCCGGCGCCGAGCACCGCGCTGCGGGCGACCTCGCCCCGCGGCGTCGACGCCCTGCGGCGCGACCTCGCCCGCCTCGTGGAAGTCAGCACGGTGCGCGGCGAGTGGGGAGCGATGGTCGTCTCCCTCGCGACGGGCGATACGCTGTTCAGCCGCGAAGCCGACGAACTGTTGCTGCCGGCCTCGACGATGAAGCTCTACACGGCGGCGCTGGCCTTCGAGCGCTTCGGCCCGGCGCATCAGTTCCGCACGGACGTGCTGCGCGATGGCGAGATCGGCGCCGACGGCACGCTGCAGGGCAACCTCTACCTGCGCGGTGCCGGCGATCCGGCACTCGGCGCGCGCTACGCCCGCTGGAACGACGGCGTGCCGCCGATGCAGTCGATTGCCGACTTGGTGTATGCGGCGGGCGTGCGGCGCATCAGCGGCGACATCGTCGGCGATGCCTCGGCGTTCGAGAGCCGACGCGTGCCCGAGGGATGGCGCACGCGTTACCTGCAGTCCGGCTACGCGGCGCGCGTGTCGGCCCTTTCGGTGAACGAGAACATCGCGAACATCGTCGTGCGCAGCACGGCCGGCGGCGCGACGGTGAGCTTCGAGGAGCCGTTGATCGACCTGCCGTTCCACTCGACGGTGACGGTGCGGCCGGGCAGCCGTTCGGCGTACATCCGCGTGTGGCAAGACACGACGCAGGACCGGTTCCGCGTGCACGGCTGGATCGGCGCGCTGAGCCCGGAGCGCACGTATCGCGTGGTGGTCGAGCAGCCGGAACGATTCGCGGCGGCCGCCTTCCGCGCGGCGCTGCAGAAGCGCGGCATCGTCGTCGATGGGCACGCGGCCGCAGCGACGACACCTCCGTCCGCGGAACGGCTGACGGCGTGGGCCTCGCCGCCGCTGGCGCAACTTGCCGTGACGATGAACGGCGAGAGCAACAACCACTTCGCCGAGTTGCTGTTCCGTAACGCGGCGCTCTCGGCCCGCGGCGTGGGTTCTGCGGAAGCGGCGAACGAAGCGCTGCGCAGCTTTCTCGCCGAGCGGGCGGGCGTGCGGCGCGACGCGGTGTATGCGGCCGACGGCAGCGGCCTCTCGACGCTGGACCGCGTGACCACGCGTTCGATGGTGCATCTGCTGGCCTACGCGCAGGCTGCGCCGTGGGGCGAAGTGTTCCAGGCGACGCTACCGGTGGCGGGGCGCACCGAGACGCTGCGCACGCGGATGCGGCGCACGGCGGCGGACAACAACCTGCGCGGCAAGACGGGCACGACGAACGACGTCACGTCGCTGGCCGGCTACGTGACGACGCAGGACGGTGAGCTGCTGGCGTTCGCGTTCCTGTATAACGGTCGCGAGCTGTGGCGCGCGCGCGAGGCGATTGACGCGATGGGCGCGACGCTGGCGGCATTCGCGCGATAGCGGTCGCTCCCGCGATCGCTATCGCGGACTCAGGTACAGCGACGGCGCCAGCTGGCGATGCCGGCGACGCCCCCCAGCACCGCGCCGCCGACGACGATCGGCGTGCCGTTCAGGCGATCGTGCCCCATCGTGCTGACGGTGCGCTGGACACTCGCGACGAACACGATGACAGCGCCGAACAGCGCTCCCAGCGCCGCGCCGACGACGACTTCCTGTACGGGCCCCTTCCAGCACTCCGGCGGCGCGAGCGGGGCGGTCAGCGAGGATGCGAGCGACGACGGAAGTCCGCTGCGGTCGTGCAACGGGCCGAGGGCTGGCGCGACGAACGCCTCACCGACGAGCGGTGCACGCATCTGCTGGGCGTCGCCACGGGTGGAGACGCCCAGCAGGAGTACGACGATCGCAAGTGCCCACACGCGCATACGACGGAGTCGTGAGCGTCAGCTGACGAGAGGCTTTCCCGGCGGCTTCGGATCGGTGGCCGCCGCGGCGTCGAGCAGGCGCACGGCCGTGTCGACGTCACCCTGGCGCACGACGAGCCGCACGGGATGCAGCACGTTGAGGAAGGGCAGCATCTCGCTGGCGTTGTCCTTCAGCAGCATACTCGGGATGCTGTTGGCATCCAACACGGACTGCGCGAACTCGGCTTCAATGCTGTTCTGGAACGTCCGGACCACGTACGCATTCTCTGGCATCGTGCCCTCCGGGCGGAACAGGTGAGCGGGAATCGTAGCACCAGCGCCAAGGTGCGGCTAGATGCATTGCTGTGGTGAGACATACTCCGCTGAGCGTGCGCTGGTTCCCTGAACGGCGTTGCCACAGAGACACGGAGGCACTGAGCCTTGCGTGCCGCACGGACGGAATCGAGCGATCGACTTCAACGCCTTGGGGGTCCGCACCGAAGCAATGGTGCGGACCCCCAAGGCCCCACAAGCGCGAGCGACGCCTATCGCGACCGCATCGTCGACACGCCGCCCTTCTGCGAGTCGGCGGTCACGGTGAACGGTCCGTTGCCCTGCACGATCCACTTCACGCGCACGATGCCCTGGCCCGGAATGTTCGCCACGCGGATCGCCGACGGATTGACCTTCTGTTCCGTCGCGTCGCCGGTGAGCGGGTTGTCGATCGTGAAGCCCGAGATGACCCGGCCGCCCGAGAGCGTGACGAGGTTCGGCCGCGTGATGCGGTTCTCGAGGTCCTGCTGCGTGTGCGTCGGCGCGATGCGGCGGTTGACCACCACGGCCGTCACTTCCGTGAGCCCGTTGCCGAGCGCGCGCGTCGTCACGCTGTCCACTTCCACCAGCGGCATCTGCGCGGTCTGGTAGAGCGTGAACATCATATTGCGGTGTCCGTCGCTCTGGAGCATAAAGCCCGGCTCGACGCGGCCGAAGTTCTTCTTCGTGCCGCCGACCTCGATCTTGCCGAACTGCGGGTGGTCGACTTCCTGCCACTCGACCATCGCCTCGCCCATCAGCAGCAGGCGGTTGAAGCGCGATTCGGTGGTCTGGTACTGGCGGTTCTGCGGGTTGCCGCCGCCGAAGCCGCCGCCACCGCGCGTGGGCTGCTGGTAGAAGTACAGGAACGGCGTCCACAGCTCGTTAGAGAACGTGAGGATGCCGCGCGCTCCGTAGAACCAGTCGAGCTCGCCGCCCCACACCGTGTAGAGATCCCTCCAGACGATCATATAGCGATAGCCGGGCAGGACCTCCTCGCCGATGCGGCCGAGCTGATCGAAGACCTGCACGTCCTGCGGGCGGTACTCGTCCTGCGGAACGCCGGGGCCGCGGAGCAACATACCGCCGGAGTTATGGTAGCTCTGCGCGCCGGCGATGTTGGGGTGCGCGATCACGAAGTCCATAATGTTGCGCGTCTCGATGAGCGAACCCGGATAACGGTCCGCACCACCCTGCACGTACTGCGGGGCCCAACGCCAGGGCCAATTGCGGTTCGGGTCGTAGACGCCGGGGCCGTCCTCGTTGACGAAGCCGTCGCCGTCGTTGTCGAAGCCTTCCTGGCCCAAGAGGTCGTACTCACCCTGCTCGCCGGGCAGCACGGGGATCATCAGGCGCGGATCCTCGGGCGACACGCGGAAGCGGCCGTTCGGGTTGCGGCGGCGCATCTGCGTGATGTGACCGTCGCCATTGAGGTCATCCAGCCCGTCCTCGTCCACGCGGCCGTCGCCGTCGGTGTCACGCGGCGCGAGGCCGGTGCGCGGCGAGCTCGCGGTGTTCGGCTGGTGGATGTAGTGATCGCGGCCGTCGGGGTTGATCGTCGGCACGATGTACAGCGTGTAGTTGCGCAGCAGCGAATCCACCGCCGGCACGCGGTCCGCCATCTCGGCGAGGTACCAGGCCGTGTACAGCGAGAACTCGGCGCCCTGGATCTCGTTGGCGTGGATGTTGCCGTCGATCCACATCGCCGGCTTCTTGTCGGCGTCGCCGACCGAGTGGTTGGTGACCGTGAGCAGGAACATATCGCGGCCTTGGGTGCTCTTGCCGATGCTGCCCATCTTGATGAAGCCCGGGTGCGCCGCGGCGAGGCGACGGCCGATCTCCATCAGGCCGGCGTGGTCGTAGAAGCGGTCCCAGCTCACCGCGACCTTCGGGTTCGGCGGGGAGCCGAGCGCGGCGAGCGCGCCGGCGACCGGCGGCTGCGTGGCGCGCGTGGCCGGCGGCGAGGTGCGGATCTGCTGCGCGTCGAGCGAGCGCAGCGCGGGTGCGGCGAGGAGCGCCGCGGCCGCGAGTGTCGTGCGAATGATATTCATCGTCGATTACCGGGCGCGGAGGGTGATGGTCTGGGTGCTGAGCCCCGCGTGCGGCGAGCCCACGTTCAGCGTCACGGTGGAGTTCGGCGCACCGACGACGACCCATTCGAAGCTGTCGTTGCCGCCGCTGCCGCGCAGCGCGTTGATGTACTGCATCCGGCGGCCGCCGGAGAGCTGCTGGTCGCGGCCGAGGCGCATCTCGACGCGGACGCGCTGCGGGAGCCGCGAGCGCACGCCGAGGGCGGAGTTGCTGGGGAGGAAGCCGTCGTTGACGACCGTCGCTCGGATGCGATAGACGCGCGGACCGACTTCCGTGACCGAGATGTCCTTCACGACGACGCTCGGCAGGCTCTCCACCAGCTTGCGCACGAAGTTGCCGTGGCGCGTCGCGAGCGAGTCGAGTTCGCTGCCCGGCGGGTTGAGCGTGGCGCCGGGGGCGAAGCCACCGACCTCCACGGGCTGGCCGTCGATGGTGAAGCCCTGCACCGTCTGCCACTCGACGAAGCCGGCGGGGTTGTTGGCCTTCAGCCAACGATAATCGTTGCGCTCGGCGGCGATCGGGTCGGGCGTCGGGGCGCGACGCGTGCTGTCGGCGGCGGCGCGGCCCGGCCACCAGACGCGCGAGCCGAAGGCGAAGCGGCCCATATGGAAGTACGCCCACGACAGCGGGTCGCCTTGGTCGGCGGCGGAGGCCGGGCCTTCGTTCCAGCGGGTGATGCGCTTGAAGTCGGCGCTCACCGCATTGAACCAGGCGTTGTCCGCGGGCAGCGAGGCGGTGTAGGGACCACCGGCCGAGGTGCCCTGCGGGTTGCCGCCGATGCCCGGCACCGTGCGGCCTTCCCAGGCCTTGATCAGGTTGTCCTGCATCCCGAGGACGTAGACGGCGGCGATGTTGTCGTGCGAGCTGACGAACTCGGCGACGCCGCGGGCCTCCTCGGACGAGAACGGATGCAGGCCGGCGTTCTCGGAGAAGAAGCGGTAGTTGTGCGCGAAGTTCTTGGAGATGTCGGTGCCGCCGACGGCGTCTTCGTTGTACTCGCCGTCGTTGTCGTTGTCGCGGCCTTCGACGTAGAGGCGGTACATCCCGCGCTCGCCCTTGGTGGCGTCGGCGCGGCGCATCAGCGCCGGGTCCGTGGCGTCGGCGATCCAGGCGCCGTCGGTGGCCTTCACGCGCATCATCGTGATGATGCCGTCGCCGTTGAGGTCATCGGGCCCGTCTTCGTCGTCCGCCATATCGCGGTCGTCGTCGAACTTGGCGTCGTTGCCCTTGCGCTCCCAGCGCAGCGCGCCGAAGAAGCCCTCGGCGGCATCGGGGTTGAGGCGGGGCACCACGTAGACCGTGCGCTGCGCGAGCAACTGGCTGGCGGCCGGATCGCGCGCGATGTCGCGCACGATGCGCAGCGCGACCTCGGAGCTGCTGGCCTGCGGGCCGTAGGCGCCGGCGAGGATGAGCACGGCGGGCTTGTCGTCGGCGCCGAGGCGGACGACGTGCACCGGGCGCCGGCCCGGCGAGGTGGCGAGCACCGACACGTTGACCAGCGCCGGCTTGCTGCGGGCGATGGAATCGAGGACCGCGGTGAGGCGGGCGTTGGTGTGGTACCCGTCGGTGGGACGCCCTTGGGCGCCGGACGGGATGGCGAGGGCCGCGAATAGTACGGCCGCGCCGAGCGAGCGGATGTGAGGCATCGTCTCGTGGGAAAAGGGTACAGGGAGTATACGCGGCCCAGAGGGGGGTCGTTGGGGGGCGTGCGTTTCGGACACAGGGTCGGCTGAAACCCCGAGCCATCGCGCGGGCGTAGGCCAGACGGACCCCACACGAGCGCTCCCAAATGGAATCCTGGCTTCGCGACATCCGACTCGGCCTCCGCACGCTGCGCAAGAGCCCCGGGCTCACCACGGTCTCGGCCGTCGCGCTGATGTTCGGCATCGGCTTGACGACGATGATGTTCAGCATCGTCTATGGCGCGCTGCTGCGCGGGCTGCCCTTCGAGGGCGGCGACCGCATCGTGACGGTCTGGCGCTCGAACCTACGCAACGACATCGAGCGGCAGTCGCTGCCGATCCTGGACTACACGGACTTCGTGGCGCAGCAGCGCTCGTTCGAGCGGGTCGGCGCGTACACCGGCGGCACGATGAACGTTTCCGGCGTCGATCGCGCGGAGCGGTACTCGGGGACGTGGATCTCGGCGCAGGCGCTGGAGATTCCCGGCGTGCAGCCGGTGCTGGGCCGCACGTTCCGTCCGGGCGAGGATGCGCCGGGCGGCGCGAAGGTGGCGATCATCGGCTACGCGATGTGGCGCGACCGGTTCGGGCTGTCGCCGAACGTGCTTGGCCAGACCCTGCGCGTGAACAGCATCCCGCACGAAGTGATCGGCGTGATGCCGGAGGGTTTCGGGTATCCAGAGTCCGGTGAACTCTGGTTGCCGCTGCAGACCGACCCGCTGGCGTATCCGCGCGGCCAGGAGTTCGTGAACGTCATCGGCAAGCTGGCGCCGGGCACGAGCCTCGATGCGGCGAACGCCGAGCTGGCGACGATATTCTCGCGGCTCGCCGCCGAGCATCCGGAGGCGAACAAGGACTTCAGCGCCTACGCGATGGAGTTCACGCGCGCATACATCGGCGACGAGCCGACGCAGCTGCTGTACACGATGCTGGGCGCGGTGTTCTTCGTGCTGCTGATCGCCTGCTCGAACGTGGCGAACCTGCTGCTCGACCGCGCGGCGCATCGCAGCAAGGAAGTCGGCGTGCGCTCGGCGCTCGGCGCGACGCGCGGGCAGATCGTGCGGATCTTCCTCTCCGAGGCGTTCGTGCTCGCGATGCTCGGCGCGGTGCTGGGCATCGTCGTCGCCAAGGTCGGGATCGACGCGTTCACGCGGGCGATCGTCGACACGGATCCGCCGTTCTTCCTGACGTTCGAGCTGTATCCGCCGGTGCTGGTGTTCGCGATCGGCGTGTCGTTTCTCGCGGCGCTGCTGGCGGGGCTGATTCCCGCGTACCAGGCGTCGCGCGGCGACATCGCCGAGATCCTGAAGGATGAGACGCGCGGTGCCTCGAGCCTGAAGATCGGCAAGATGAGCAAGGCGCTGGTGGTGTTCGAGATCGCGCTGTCCTGCGGCCTGCTCGTCGCCGGCGGCCTGATGATCAAGAGCGTGGTGAAGGCGAACTCGCGCGATACGGGCTTCGCGATGGAGAGCGTGTTCACCTCGCGCGTCGGCTTCCCGACTGGCTCGGCGGACAGCGTGAGCCAGCGGGTGTTCTGGGAGCAGTTGCCGGATCGCGTGGCGGCGATTCCCGGCGTGCAGGCGATGGCGCTGGCGTCGGGGCTGCCGGGCGCCGAGCAGGGTTTCGGGCAGAACGGTGTGATGGTCGAAGGCCGTGTGTACAACGAGGCCAGCGAGGTCGGCCGCACGCGCTTCGGCAGCGTCTCGCCGGGCTTTCTCGAGACCCTGGAAATCCCGCTGCGCCAGGGGCGCAGCATCGACGGTACCGATCGTCCGGGCGCCTTGGACGTCGCCGTCGTGAACGAGCGCTTCGTGCGCGAGTACTTCCCCGACGGGGAAGCGATCGGCAAGCGCGTGAAGTTGGGCGGCATCGAGCCGGAGAACCCGAATCCGTACCTGACGATCGTCGGGGTGTTCGGCGACGTGACCGTGGGCGATCCTGACGATCCGCGTCCGCCGCTGCTGCTGCGGCCCTTTGCGCAGGCGCGCTCGCAGTTCGCGTACATCGCGGCGCGCACCGGCGGCGACCCGATGGCGCTGACGCCGGCGGTGCGCGAGGCGGTGGCGTCGCTGAATCCTGACGTGCCGATCTACTGGCCGATGACGTTGAAGCAGGCGGCGGCGCAGCAGCTGTGGTTCGTGCGCGTGTTCGGCACGATGTTCGCGATCTTCGGTTTGGTCGCGCTGTTCTTGGCGAGCATCGGGCTCTACGCGGTGATGAGTTTCGCGGTGAGCCGGCGCACGCGCGAGATGGGTATCCGGATGGCGCTGGGTGCCACGCCGGGCCGCGTGATTGGCCTGGTGTTCGGCGCCGGCGCGTGGCAGCTGGGTATCGGGATGACGATCGGGATGGCGATGGCGGCGGCGATCTCGCGGCTCTTGACCGTCATTCTCTATGACGTGAATCCCCTGGATCCGGCGGTGTTCGGGGCGGTGGCATTCACGCTGGGGGCGACGGGGGCGTTGGCCTGCTTGATCCCGGCGCGGCGGGCGACGCGGGTGGATCCGTCGGAGGCGATGCGGGTGGAGTGACGGTCAGAGCTTCAGCTTGATGCGCGCGCCGCGCGGTGCCAGCCACCGCGCGGCGAATACGCCGCCGAGGAAGCCGCCGAGATGCGCCTGCCAGCTGATGCCCGGCTGGCCCGGCAGCACGCCGAGCACCACACTGCCCCAGAGCGCGGTCACGAGCACGCTGAGGGCGATCGCGCCGAGCGAGCGCGCATACCATCCGGCCAGCATCAGGAAGCCGAGGTAGCCGAATACCACGCCGCTGGCCCCGATGTGCACGCTGCCCGGTGCCCCGAAGGTCCAGGCGCAGAGCCCGGCGCCGAGCATCGAGAGCAGCGTCACCGGCACGAAGTGCTTGCTGTCGCGCAGCATCACCAGCCAGCCGAGCACGATGAGCGGCACGGTGTTGGCGATGAGATGCTCGGTGCTGCCGTGCAGGAAGGGCGCAAAGAGGATGCCCCAGAGTCCCTGCTTGGTGCGCGGATGGATGCCGTAGGCCAGGACGGCGTTGTTGGTGGCCATCTGCGCGGCGAAGCCTGCCCAGACGGCGGTGACGGAGCCGCCGATCGTCGTGGCCTGCTGCTTGAGGGTGCGCGCCGTGGCGCGGACGAGGCTTGGCATAGGCGAAAGCTAGTTCGCCCGGGCGTCGACCTCCGGCTGCACGAGCGAGCGAGTAGATTTTGGATATGCCGAATCGTCCAGCGTCCGACCCTTCAGCCGCCGGATTCGCGTCCCTCGGCCTCGACTCCCGCGTCCTCGACGCGCTCTCGGCCCTCGGGTACGAGGAGCCCACGCCCATCCAGCGGGCGGCCATCCCGTTGCAGATCGCCGGCCGCGACGTGCTCGCGCAGGCGGCGACGGGCACCGGCAAGACGGCGGCCTTCGCGCTGCCGCTGCTGCAGCAGCTCAACGCCGACGCGCCGGCGCGCGAGCGCACCAGCGCGCTGGTCTTGGTGCCGACGCGCGAGTTGGCGATGCAGGTGGCCGAGGCGGTCTACCGCTATGGCAAGACGCTCGGCGTGAGCGCGGTGCCTGTGTACGGCGGCACGCCGATCGACGGCCAGATCCGCCAGCTCAAGCGCGGCGTCGACATCGTCATCGCCACGCCGGGCCGCGCGCTCGACCACATCCGCCGCAAGACGGTGCACCTGAAGGGCATCAAGACGGTCGTGCTCGACGAAGCCGACGAGATGCTCGATATGGGCTTCGCCGACGACCTCGAGGCGATCCTCGCCGAGACGCCGGCAGAAAAGCAGGTCGCGCTGTTCTCGGCCACCTTGGCGCCGCGGATTATGACGATCGCCAAGTCGCACCTGCGGAATCCCGAGCTGATCAGCATCGAACCGGAGAAGCTCAAGGCCGGCAAGGCGCACAAGGTGCGGCAGGTGGCGTACATCGTGCCGCGGGCGCACAAGATGGCGGCGCTGGGCCGCATCCTCGACGTGGAGCAGCCGGAGAGCGCGATCGTGTTCTGCCGCACGCGCACCGAGGTGGACGAGCTCACCGAGACGATGAACGCCCGCGGCTATGCAGCCGAGGCGCTGCACGGCGGCCTGAGCCAGGACCAGCGCGACCGCGTGATGAAGCGCTTCCGTGCGAAGACCTCGGACCTGCTCATCGCGACGGACGTGGCCGCGCGCGGGCTCGACGTGTCGCACGTGACGCACGTGGTGAACTACGACGTGCCGAACGCCAGCGAGGCGTACGTGCACCGCATCGGTCGCACGGGGCGTGCGGGTCGCGAAGGCACGGCGATCACGCTGGCCGAGCCGCGCGAGCATCGCCTGCTGAAGAGCTTCGAGCGCGCGACGGGTCGTCCGGTGGAAGTCGCACCGGTGCCGACGGTGGCGGATCTCAAGGCGGCGCGCGTCGAGGCGGTGCAGGAGAAGCTGCGCGCGACGATCCTCGACGGCGGTCTCGAGGAATGGCGGCGCGTCGTGGCGGGGATGGCGGCCGAATTCGACCCGATGGACATCGCTGCGGCGGCGCTGAAGCAAGGCGCCGCGTCGACGGACGAGGAAGCGGAGATCCCCACCGGACCGCCGCTGCGCGAGAAGCATCCGGCGCGTGCGCGCGAGGATGTGAAGAAGGCGCGCACGATCGCCCGCGGTGCCAAGGGCGGCGGGATGACGAAGCTCTACGTGGGTGCGGGCCGCAAGCTGAAGGTGCGGCCGGGCGATCTCGTCGGCGCGATTGCCAACGAGGCCGGGATCGACGCTGCGTCGATGGGCACGATCACCATCTTCGATCGCCACAGCCTCGTCGAGGTGCCGAGCTCGGAAGCGGAGAACGTGCTGCGCGCGATGGCCAAGGCGACGATCAAGGGCAAGAAGATCCTCGTGCGCCGCGACCGCGAAGGCTGATGCGGGGCGTGAACCTCGAGGCCGCGTTCGCGGCAATCACCGCGCATTGGTCGCCGGTGGTGATCGCTGACTTGAACGGCCAACAGGTGAAGGCCGTGAAGTTCCTCGGCGACTTCCACTGGCACCAGCATACGCACGAGGATGAGATGTTCCTCGTACATCGCGGCGAGTTCCGGATGGAGTTCCGGGACCGCAGCGTGACGCTGCGCGCGGGGGAGTTCGTCGTGGTGCCGCGGGGCACGGAGCATCGGCCCGTGGCGGAGGCGGAAGTCGAGGTGTTGCTGTTCGAGCCGGCGACCACGGTGCGCGTCGGCGACTGAACGTCGTCGCATCGCCGCCGCGCGATGCGCGAAACACGAAGGCCCGATCTCGCGAGAGACCGGGCCTTCGTGGCGTCAGGAACGACGCAGCTTACATCGCAGCCGGAGCGGCGGCCGAATCCGTCTTCGTGCTATCGGTCGTCATCGAATCGGTCGCGGCCGAATCGGTCACGGCAGGCGTGGCGGTCTCAGCAGGGGTCGTCTCCTCACCCTTGGGGGCGCAAGCGGCGAACAGCACAACGGCGGTGAGAAGAGCAAGGCGCTTCATACGTGGACAATCTCCAGAGGAAAGTTCGTGCGGGGTCGCGCGACCAATTCGCGCTTTCCACACTGAAGACGAAAACTACGACCCATACGTCACCGGGTCAACGCGATAAGTCGTTGATTAACAAATGGTTACGACACACAAGTGCCAGTATCACGTCACCGATGCCGTGTAAGCGTAAGCCTGACAAAGGGTTAGCCAAGCTGTCCAAGGGGGGGCCCGACTGCGCGACGATGCGAGTGAGGAACCGCGATGCGGCTCACTGCCGCGAGGAGAGGAACTCGCGCATCTCGCGGTGCAGCCATTCCGGTTCATCCAGCATCACGAAATGGTATGCGGAGTCGTGGATGCGCAGGCGCTGGGAGCGAAGCGCGGCGTATTGATCGGCGGCGATGCCTTCGATGCCGGCGCGTGACTGTCCCATCGCGGCGTACGCGGCCCAGGCGTGCACGTTGAGCACCGGCACGCGCACGCGCGCGAGGTCGGCGCGCAGGTCTTCGACGTACATATCGTGCATCGCGATCGCCATCGTACCCATATCGCGGTCGCGGCCGTGGCGGGCGAGCATCGCGTGGGCCGCGGTGTCGCGCGCCATCATCCGCAGCTGGGCGTCCTGCATCCGCAGATAGTTCTCGCGGGCGCCCGGCGCCATCATCATCTGGTGCATCTGCGCGGCCATCGGGCGCATCGTCTCGCGCGTGGCGTTCGGGTTCATCAGCACGCCGAAGAACGGGATCCCATCGACGTTGACGATGGCGCTCGGCAGGTCGGGGTGGTCGGCGGCGATCCAGAGGGCGAGGAAGCCGCCGAGCGAGTGGCCGACGATGACGGGCCTCTCGAGCCTGCGGTCGCGCACGTAGGCGACGATCGCCTCGCGCTGGCGCAGGAGCCAGCCGCTGTCGGTGGCGATGGGCGGCACGCCGGCGAAGCCGGCCAGTGAGAAGACGTGCACCTCGTGATCCTTGGAAAACTCGGCGACGGTGCGCTGCCACACTTCGCCGTTGCTGGTGAGTCCGGGGATGAGCAGCATCGGGGGGCCGCTGCCGACCACCTCGACCTGAAACGGTTCCTGGGCGTGCAGGGCCGGGGTGACGGCGAGCAGCGCGGCGGCGACGAACGAACGGAGCATCGGAATTCCTTGAAAGGGTCGAGGTACCCTACGTATCGATCCGCCATCGGTTTTCTTCGGTGTCGCGTGTCGGGTACTCGCGCCATATTACGCATATGCCCGATCGCGACCGCTTGCTCGATGCGCTGCGGCGCGCGCACGACGGCCAGCCGTGGCACGGCCCCTCGCGCGCGGAGGTGTTGCGCGGCGTGACCGCGCGCGAGGCGTGCTACCGCGCCGCGCCGGATGCGCACACGATCTGGGAGCTCGTGCTCCATATGCGCAGTTGGACGGAGGAAGTGCTGGCGCGGGCGCGCGGTGCCGTGCCGAACGAGCCGATCAATGGTGACTGGCCGCCGATGCCGGACGCCACGACGGAGTCGGCGTGGCGCGACGCGCTGCGTTCCCTGGATGCGGCGCACGACGCGCTGCTCACGCAGGTGGCGGCGATGGACGATGCTGCGCGGGCGCGTCGCGTGGCGGACCGCGCGGGCGAGCCGCCGGCGAGCGGCATCACGCAGCGGGCGATGATCCGGTCGCTCGCCGAACACGATGTGTACCACACCGGGCAACTGGCGATCCTCAAGCGGATCGCGCGTGCAGCCCTGTCTTCTCCCCCCTAAGCGATTCCCGTGGCCACGATCAACACCGCACAGCGCCGCTCGAGCTTTCTCATCGTCGGCGCGCTCTTCCTCCTGCTTGGCATCCCGGCGCTCGCCACCGTGTACACGGACTGGCTGTGGTTCCAGGAGATCGGCTTCGAGCGCGTGTTCACGCTGCGCATCACGGCCCAGCTCTTCCTCGGCGGCGTCGCGCTGCTGCTCGGCTTCGGCCTGCTCTACGGCACCGCGCGCTGGGCGCTGCGCGGAATGGAACGCAGCGCGGAGAGCATCCGCGTGCTGGCGGCGGGCGGCGTGGAGATGCGCGTGAAGTTCCTCGTCGCCGCGGCGCATCGGCTCGCGCTGCCGGCGTCGGCGGTGCTCTCGCTCTTGCTGGCAACGGGCCTCGCCTCGCGTTGGCGCACGCTGATCCAGTTCTGGTATCGCACGCCCTTCGGCGACGTGGATCCGATCTTCCAGCGCGACGTCGCGTACTACGTGTTCACGCTGCCGGCGGTGCAGGTGGCGCTGGACTGGGTGTGGGGCGTGGCCTTCACGGCGCTGGTCTTCGTGGCGCTGCCGATCTACCTCGTGCGCGGCGATGTTGGCGCGCGCTTGGGCCGGCTGAGCATCGCGCCCCAGGCGGAGTGGCATCTCGCCGCGCTGGGCGCGCTGTGGATGGCGATCTCGGCGCTGCGCACCTGGTTCGTGGGGCTGCCGAACCTGCTGTTCGGCACGCACGGCCCGCTGCAGGGTGCGAGCTACGCGGACCTGCACGTGCGGATGCCGGGGCTCAAGCTCCTCGCGGTGCTGCTGCTCGTCGGCGCCGTCGCGCTGCTGTGGGGCGCGCGTCGCGGGATCCTCGCGCGGGTGGCGGCGATCGTGTTCGTCGGCAACTTCCTGCTCACCGCGGCCGTGAACGGCGTGGTGCCGGGCATCGTGCAGCGCTTGGTCGTGCAGCCCAACGAGCTGGCGCGGGAGACGCCGCAGATCGAGCACCACATCGCGGCGACGCGCCGGGCCTGGGGCCTCGATGCGGTCGAGCGTCGCGAGCTCAACGGCGACCAGCAGCTGACGGCGCGCGACATCGCCGCCAACCGCGCGACGATCGACAACGTGCGCCTCTGGGACCGCGAGCCGCTGCTGCAGACCTTCGGCCAGATCCAGTCGATCCGTACGTACTATGACTTCGTCGCGGTGGACGACGACCGCTACATCGTGGACGGCCAGATGCGGCACGTGCTGCTCTCGGCCCGCGAGCTGGATCCTGCCTCGCTGCCGACGCGCACCTTCGTGAACGAGCACCTGACCTTCACGCACGGGATGGGGCTCACGCTGGGGCCGTCGAACGAGTTCACCGCGCAGGGCCTGCCGGTGCTCTGGATGCAGGACCTGCCGCCGACCTCGTCGATCACGCAGCAGGTGACGCGTCCGCAGATCTACTTCGGCGAGCTGGATCGCACCTGGGTGCTCGCGCCGTCGCGCCAGCGCGAGTTCGACTTCCCGTCGGCGGAGGGCGAGAGCGCCGAGTACTCGACGTACGCCGGCCGCGCCGGCGTGCCGGTGGACTCGTACTGGCGGCGTCTCGCCTTCGCGATGCGCTTCGGCTCGATGAACATCGTGCTGTCGTCGGACCTCACGGACAGCACGCGCATCATCTTCAACCAGCAGGTGCGCAAGCGCGCACAGCTGGCGCTGCCGTTCCTCGCCTTCGACAACGATCCGTACCTCGTCGTCTCCGACAGCGGCCGGATGGTGTGGATGCTCGACGCGTATACGGCGACGGACCGCTATCCCTACTCGGCGCGCACCAGCGACGGCCTCAACTACCTGCGCAACAGCGTGAAGGTGGCGGTGGATGCCTACGATGGCGACATCCGCGCGTGGCTGGTGGATACGGACGACCCGATGGTGAACACGCTCAGCCGGATCTACCCGGGCCTGTTGCGTCCGCTCGACGAGATGCCGGCGGACCTGCGCGCGCATATGCGCTACCCGGAGGATCTCTTCCGCGCGCAGACGGGCCTGTATGCGACGTTCCATATGACGGATCCGGAGACCTTCTACCACCGCGAGGACCAGTGGCAGATTCCGGCGGCGCAGCAGGGGGCGGTGCGTAGTGGATACGCGCGGCACATCGTGATGCGCCTGCCGGGCGAACCGGAGGCCGAGTACCTGATGATGCGGCCGTTCACGCCGCGGCAGAAGGACAACCTCGCCGCGTGGATGGTCGCGCGGAACGACGGCGAACACTACGGCAAGCTCATCTCCTATCGCTTCCCGCGGCAGAGCTTGGTGTTCGGGCCGACGCAGATCGCCAACCGCATCAACCAGGACACCGAGGTGTCGCGGCAGGTCTCGCTCTGGGACCAGGCCTCGTCGGAAGTGATTCGTGGCGAGCTGCTGGTGATCCCGATCGAGGCCTCGCTGCTGTACGTGCAGCCGCTGTACCTGCGGGCGCAGGGCGGCAAGATCCCCGAGCTCAAGCGCGTGATCGTGGCGCACAACGACCGCGTGGTGATGGAGGAGACGCTCGAGGAGGGACTGTCGCTGCTGTTCGGTGACGGCGCGGGCACGGCGGCGCGCGCGCGTCCGCGCGATGCGGCGGCGGGCACGGCCGCGGCGCCACCGTCGACGCGCGCAATGGATGCCGAGCGTGCGGCGCTGATCCAGCAGGCGGTCCAGCTCTACGAGCGCGCGCGCACGGCGCAGCGCAACGACGACTGGGCGGCGTACGGTGAGGCGATGAAGCGCCTTGGCGAGGTGCTCCAGCGGCTTCGACAGTGAGGGAATACCGCGCTGAGTGCTAACTGAACTGCTCCACCACGGAGACACGGAGACACGGAGACACGGAGACTGCGGGAGAACGAAAGTACTTGGGGGTTCGAGCCGATGTGTCGGTTCGAACCCCCAAGCTTTCCTGCAGTTGCAGTCTCCGTGCCTCTGTGTCTCCGTGGTGAACGCCGTTACATCCGCCGCCCCGGCGTCCACGGCGCGCCCTGCGCCTCGGCTTCACGCTCGAGCCGCGCGAGGTCGGTGGCGATGAACGCATCGAGCGCCTGCTTGATGGCCGGAAACTCCCGCGCGACGATGTCGAGCTGTTGCTGCTGTGTCTGCGTCGGAACGCCGAGCGTCTCGCCGAAGCTCGCGGCGCGGTTCATCCGGCTGAGCAGCGAGCTGGGTACCGGCTCCGAGTAGCGGCCCGGCGTGTTGTCGCCGCTCAACTGCTCGCGGATGGCGCGCAGGCGTGCGCTCGCGGCCCGCACCTCGGCGTCGAGCGTCGTCGGCTTGGTGATGCGCTCCACCGCCTGCAGCAACGCGTCGAGCCGCTGGCTGGTCTCGGCCATCAACGCGTTCGTGCCGAGCACCACGCGCTGCAACTGCTGTGCACGCTGCTGGTACTGCAGGGCGCGCTCGCGGTCGGCCACGGTGAAGGGCGCGTTCGGCAGCAGCGTCACCTCGAAGGGCGTGGGCTGCGTGATCGCCGTGCGCTGGCCGGCGACGCGCTTGAAGAGCTGCACGCGGTAAGTGCCAGGCACGACGTACGGGCCATTGCCGCCGCGCGCGGCGTTTCCGCCACCACCACCACCAAAGCCACCGAAGCCGCCCTGCTGGCCGCCGACGGGGTTCACGCCCGGCCAGCGCAGGTTCCAGACGACGCGGTTGGTGCCCGTGCTGTTGCCGCCGTCGAAGCGCGAGACGACCGCGCCGCGGGCATCGGTGATCTCGACTTCAACAGACGGCGCTTCTTCCTCCTGCTCGGCCTTCAGCGCCTCCCAGCCGGGGAAGGGCACGTCGGCGCCGGAGCGATTGAGGCCCTGCTCACGCTGTTCGCGCTGTTGCCGCGCCGAGCGATATGCGCTGCGCAGGTGATACGTGATGGTCGCGCCGACGGGCGGGTTGCTGGCGTAGTAGTGCTCGGCGCCCTGGAAGCTGACGCCGCTGCCGCCGAGCGGGGAATCCTGCAGGAACAGGTACGCGGGGCGGCCGGGCAGCACCGCCGCCTCGGCGCGCAGGGCCGCCGACGTGAGCGCGCGCAGCGCCGAGTAATCGTCGAGCACGAAGGCGCCGCGGCCGAAGGTCGCGACGACGAGGTCGTCCATCTCCGGGTGGATCGCGATGTCGCGCACGGAGATCGGCGGCAGGCCGCCACGCATCTGCGTCCAGCGCGCGCCGTCATCGAAGGAGACGAAGACGCCGAACTCGGTGCCGGCGAAGAGCAGGCCCTTCATCTTCGGGTCTTCGGCGATGACGTGCACGCTGCCGCGCGCCGGCAAGTTGCTGGCGATCGAGGTCCAGGTGCGGCCGCGATCGGTGGAGCGCAACACGTAGGGCTTGAAGTCACCGCGCTGGTAGTTGATGACCGATGCGTAGACGGTGTTGTCGTCGTGGGCCGAGGCGAAGAGGTCGGCGATGTACGAGGTATCGGGCACGCCGGGGAGGCGGTCGATGCGCCGCCAGCTGCTGCCGTCGTTCTCCGTGACCTGGATCAGGCCGTCGTCGGTGCCGACGTAGATGAGGCCGGCGACGCGCGGCGACTCGACGATGGCCGAGAGGTTGCCGTAGAACGCCGTCGAGGTGTTGCGCGAAACGGCGTCCACGCTCCAGACGCGGCCCTGCATCTTGAGCTCGGGGCGCGAGAGGTTGCGCGTGAGGTCGGGCGAGATGGCCGTCCACGAATCGCCGCGGTCGTTGGACTTCCACAGACGCTGCGAGCCGTAGTAGAGGCGCGTGCGGTTGTGCGGCGAGATGATCAGCGGCGAGTCCCAGTTCCAGCGCGAGGCGGGTTCGCCGTGCGCCGGCTGCGGCACGATGTTGATGCCCTCGCCGGTGCGGCGGTCGAAGCGGATCAGGCCGCCGTTCTGCGATTCGGCGTAGATCGTGTTCGGGTCCGCGGGGTCGACGCGGCTCTGGAAGCCGTCGCCGCCGTTGGTGACGAACCAATCCGAGTTGCGGATGCCGTTGTCGTTGTTCGTGCGCGTCGGGCCGCAGAACGAGTAATTGTCCTGCGTGCCGCCGCAGACGAGGTAGAAGGGCATCTCGCGGGAGATGTCGATCTTGTAGAACTGCGCGAGCGGGAGGTTGGCGAAGAACTTGTACGTGCTTCCGCCGTCGAAGCTCTCGTAGAGCCCGCCGTCGGAGCCGATGAGCAGGTGGTCCGGATCGTCGGGATCGGCCCAGAGCGCGTGGTTGTCGACGTGCTTGCCCGCCTCACCGAGGGCAGTGAAGGTGCGGCCGCCGTCGTTCGACACCATCGTGCGCACGTCCATCGAGTAGACGCGCTCGGGGTTCACCGGGTCGACGAAGATCTCCTGGTAGTAGAGGCCGATCGTCGAGTAGCTGCCTTGCCGGCGCCAGCTGATGCCGCCGTCGTCGGAGCGGAAGGTGCCGCCGCGGCCACCGGCCGCCTCGACGATCGCGTAGACGATGTGCGGATGCGACGGCGAGCGCGCGAGGCCGATGCGGCCCTCGCCCGAGGGCACGACGCCGACCGCGCGCCAGGTCTTGCCGCCGTCGGTGGAGCGGTGCAGGCCGCTCTCCGGACCGCCGGCGAGATAGCCGAAGAAGTGGCGATGCCGCTGCCAGGTAGAGGCGAGCAGCACGTCGGGGTTGGCGGGATCGACGAGCACGTCGTTGACGCCGGCCCAGCGCGTGCCGCCGAGGATCTTGGTCCAGGTCTCGCCGCCGTCGGTGGTCTTGTAGAGACCGCGCTCGCCGCCCTCGGAGAACAGCGGGCCCTGCGCGGCCACGTACATCACCTTGGAATCGCGCGGATCGAAGGCGATGCGGCCGATATGCTCGGACTCCTTGAGTCCCATATGGCGCCAGCTGCGTCCGCCGTCTTCCGACTTGTAGATGCCGTTGCCGTAGCTCACCGAGCGCTGCGCGTTGTTCTCGCCCGTGCCGACCCAGATGGTGTTGGGGTCCTTGGGGTCGAGCACGACGGTGCCGATGGAATAGACGTCTTGCTGGCTGTCGAAGATCGACGACCAGGTGGTGCCGGCGTTCTCCGTCTTCCAGACGCCGCCGGAGGCGACGCCGACGTACCAGGTCTTCTTGTCGGGCGCGACGGCGATGTCGCCGATGCGGCCGGAGTAGGTGGCGGGGCCGATCGCGCGGAAGCGGAAGGCGCTGAGCGCCGACGAAGGCAGGCCGCCGGAATCGCTCTGGGCGGCGGAGGGGCCGGCCGCGGGGCGGCCGCCGGGGCGGCCCTGCGCCCCGAGGGCGACCGGAAGGGCGAGCAGGAGAGCGAGACTCGAGAACGCGCGCATTGGAGGGCGTGGGGTCGAGGAAAGGCACCCGGCCGAGCGCCGGGAACACAGGATTCTACGTCGTGAGGCAACCCTCCGCTGGACCGTGGGTGACCGAAGGGGCGAACCCTAGCACCTGAGGCCCGTATGCACCCGTCTGCATTCCGCGCTGCCCTCCTCTCGGCCGCGCTTCCCACCGTGACCGCCCTCGGCGCGTTCACGCCGCTGCGCAGCTTGGACGCGCAGCAGGTCCGCGTCTTCTCCGGGGCGCCGCGCGAGATCGAGATCGTGCGCGGCACCGTGATGCTCAACCGTCCGATGCTCGGCGTGACCGTCGGCGAGGATAGCCAGCGCGGCGACACGCTCGGCCTGCGCATCGAGGACGTGCGCGAGAACGCCCCGGCCGCCCGCGCCGGTCTCAAGGCCGGCGATCGCCTGCAGGCCATCAACGGCGTCTCGTTGCGCGCCGACCGCAACGACGCGGGTCACGACGACTACGATGGGATGCTCACGCGCCGCCTGCAGCGCGAGTTGGCGAAGGTCGAACCCGGCGATACTGTGCGCCTGCAGGTGCTTAGCGATGGCCGCTCGCGCGAGCTACGCGTGGCGACGATCTCGCCGAACGATCTCTACCAGCCGGAGCGCGCGGTGCTGCGCCGCAGCATCGCCGGTGGCGATCGCCTCGTGCTGGGTGTGACGACGTCGCCGAGCGGCAGCGCGCGCGACACGCTGGGTGTGTTCGTCAGCGCGGTCACGGACGAGGGCCCGGCGGCGAAGGCCGGACTCGTCGAGGGCGATCGCATCGCGGCCATCAACGGCGTGTCGTTGCGCGTCGCCCGCGAGGACGCCGGTGATGCGCAGGTAGCGATGGCGAAGGCGAATCGCCTGCGCGCCGAGCTGGAGAAGCTCGAGGCGGGCCAGTCGGTGGAGCTCACCGTGGTCAGCGCGGGCCGCAGCCGCAGCGTGCGCGTGACGCCTGTGAAGGCCAGCGAGCTGCCGGGCGCGGCCGGCGGCAGCTTCATCTGGAGCACCTCGCCGGAGGCGCTGCGGGAGTCGATGCTGCGGATGCGCGAGTTCGCGCCGCCGCCGCCGGTGCCGCCCAGCGCCCCGGTGCCGCCGGTCGCGCCGACGGCACCGCGCGTGCGGACGATCCTCAGGGACGTCCGCACGCTCTGATCGGCGGTCGGCTCAGAACGAGCTGCCGAGCAGCACGGCGTTGAGCACCATCCGATCCAGCGCGCGCCACCAGCCGCGGAACATCGGATCGTTGGTGAACATCACGACGTTGCCGCGGCCCACCTTCTCCTGCACGATGAACGCGCTGCCGCGCAGGAGCCGCTCGGAGTTGTCGGGGAAGGTGAAGCCGCCGCGCTTGAGCGTGCCCGTCGTCGGGAACACGGCGACGTTGCCGCCGTCGTGGCTCAGGCCAAGCACGGTGCTGCCGCTCACCAGCACCGGCATCCGCTGGCGTTCCATCCCCAGCGTGACCCAGTTGGTGAGGTCGAGCGCGACGTCGAAGTGCGCGCCCGGCAGGCTGGCGAGACGGTCGGCGCAGGCGGCCGGGCTGGCCGTCGCGCGCGCGCTGTCCAGCGGCGCCTGTTCCGAACGCGTCGGCTCGGCCTTCTTGCCCTCGCAGCTGATGCGCCGCGCGCTGGTGAGCCCGACGTCCTCGCGCGTGGCCCAGCTGGTGGCGCCGCCGAAGGTGACGAGCGCGCCGCCGCCTTCCACCCAGCGCTTGAGCGCGGCGCCGTTGCCCTGCACGCCGCCGCTGGGGATGATGATTGCGGTGTACGCCGAGAGGTCGCCGTTGAGCGAGTTGGCGCTGATCGGTGTGAAGCGGATGCCGTAGCGCTGCTCCAGCGACCACCACACCGCGCCGAAGCTGGTGTGCGAGATGCTGCCTTCAGCGACGACGGCGATGTTCGGCGTCTTGAGGTCGACGACGACGCCCGAGCCGGTGCCGAACTGCGCGTCGTTGGGGAAGGCGGAGTTCACGCCGCGGACTTCGACGCCGGCGAGCTTGGCCAGCGTGTCGAGTCGAGCGCTCAGGTTGGATTCGTTGCGCGAGACGCGCACGACCCAGGTGCCGCGGGGCCAGGTGGTGCCACCGGTCTGGATGGACTGCGACGCGATGGCGACGCGGAAGCCTTCTTGCATCAGCTGCGCGGCGAGCTTGGCGCTGTTGTTGCGATCGTTGCGCCAGAGGTAGGCGGAACGCGCGTCGCGGCCCTCGACGATGCCGCCGGCGATCGCGTGCGGCAGCACCTCGGCGCCCATCTTCACGCCGTTCGTGAGCGACAGCAACTGGCCCTGCACGGCGGGCGCGTCTTCGGTCCAGTAGGCTTCGACGCCGTAGGCCACGGGCAGCGCCCAGGCGGAGACGTCATAGAACTCGTAGCCCTCGGTGTCGTCGCCGTTGGGGGCGCGTTGCTTGTTGCGCTCGAACTTGGCGACCTGCTCGCGCGCGAACTCGGGATCGAGCTCCGGATCGGCTTCGAGGATGGCCTTGGCCAGCTTGCCCTGCGGCTGCGCGAGGTCGACGACGTAGGAGCCGGCGGGGAAGCTGCGCGAGCGGGTGCCGTCCTCGGTGTAGCTCGAGGCGCGGGCGCTGGTGAAGGCGGCGGTGCTGCGGGTGACCTCGATGCCGGCGCGCATCAGCGCGGCGGCGAGCTCGGCGGCGCGCACGGGATCGCTGCCGGGCACGAAGACCACGCGCTTGATGCTGCCGTTGCGGCCGTCGGTGACGGCCTTGTTGCGGAAGGCGGCGTAGTCGCGGACCATCTCGCGGGCGCGCGCGGCGGCCGTCTCGAAGGTCGCGATGCTGGCGACGTAGTGCTTGCTGATGCCGTCACGAAGCGAAAGCAGCGTGCCGTCCTCGCGGTACTGGAGGAGCGCCGGGCCGCCGTCGGTCTCGTAGGTGGTGCCCATCGCGCCGTTGAGGGACGGCCAGGAGTCGTAGTAGCCGGGATAATAGAGGTCGAAAGCGTCGCGCACGAAGTAAAGCCAGCCGTAGCGGTCGAAGGCGTCGGCGTTGCCGCGGCCGATGGCTTCGCTCCACTTGAAGGGCCAGCCGGAGATGTTCGTGTTCACCGGCCGCGCGGCGGGCGCCATGTAGTACGTCGACGTGTAGCCGTGCAGGTCGGCCGTGACCATCGGGTGCCAGCGCAGCATCCCGCCGACGATGGCCTGCACCTCGCGCTGCGTCATCGCCATCAGGTCGCGGTTCATATCGAACCGGTAGTGGTTGAAGCGCCCGCGCGTCGCCCAGGGCTGGCCACGCTGCTGCTCGAGGGCCGAGCCCTCGGCGCTGCCGACGGCGACGGAGTTGCTCCACACCGCGAAGCGCTCGTGGCCGTCGGGGTTGGAGCTGGGATTGATGATGACGATGGCGTTCTTGAGATGCTCCAGCGTCGCGGGCTCGTTGCTCGCGGCGAAGTGATAGAGCAGCTGCATCGAGGCCTCGAAGCCCGGCACTTCATCGCCGTGCACGGAGCCCGAGAACCAGACCACGGCCGGCGTGCGGGCGATCACGGCGTCGAGCTGCGCCTGCGTCGCGCCGCGCGGGTCGGCGATGCGGTCGAGGTCGGCGCGGATGGCATCGAGCCGCGCGATGTTCTCCGGCGACGACACGATGTAGATGCGCATCGTGCGGCGCTCGTTGCTCACGCCGATCTCCTCGACGCGCACGCGGTCCTTGGCGGACTCGGCGATGGCGAGCAGCACGCGCTCCTGCAGGTGGTACTGGGTGTGGTAGCTGCCGACGTTGAAGCCGAGGATGCTTTCCGGGCGCGGGACGTCCTGGCGATACGGGCCGCGGTCGTAGAAGGAGAACTTGGCGTCGTCGCGCAGCGGGTTGTCCCAGTGATGCTGGGCGGAGAGCGGGAGGGCGACGAGGAGCAGCGCGAGCAAGGCTCTAAGCATTGGCTTCAAACGGCTGGCGTGAGACGATGACGGGTGCTCGTTCGAGCGCCCGCCGGGTAAGGTAGCCGAATCGCTGGCATCGGGGACAGCGTACGGTGCCAAAGCGTGCGGAACGCCGTTCACGGAATCAGGGCATTCAATTCCGCGACGACGATCGCTGGATCGGGATCCCAGATTGCGGCGTACAGGGTGTTCGACTTTGCGTCGAAGGCGATCGAGAACGCCGGTTGAGAGAGTCGGAGGACCTTCACGAGCGTTCCGTCCCACCGAAACACGTGGACGTAATGAGCAAGGAGGCGCTCGTAAGCATTCGAGAATGAGCCGTTGCGCCGACCTGAGAAGAGCGCGAAGATGTATTCGCCGTCAGTCGCGCAATCCACGTAGCCCTTCCGCTGTGCCCTCGTCCACTGGGCGACGTAGCCGCCGTACTCTGGATCCCACTCATAGAACGGCTCGAAAGCGTACGGTACTTCGAGTGTGTCCACGCGTGTCGCGGTGATGTCCGTAATCTCGGCGCGCCCTGCAATTCGCGAAGCACGAAAGAGCAGCGTCCGCTCGTCGTTGGCACACATCGTGAGTTCGCCCGGGAGTGCGGTCCGAGCGAACGGGGTGAGACTATCGGAGGGAATGTACGCCATCGGCTTACCGGACAGCGTCCAGGTTCCCAATCGCAAATTGACAGCGGCAATCGCGGTCGTATCAGTCGCGCGTGACAGAAGCAATGCGGTGTCAGCGAGTGCGATGGGATTGCGCGTCGAACCGGAAATCAGGACTGAAATGGTGCTATCAGGTCGCGACGAAGACCGATCGAGGCTGACCAGCGTGATTCGGGCAAGGTCTTGCGACCACGCCACTACGGGGTACTGTCGACTGGAGGTGACGGCGACTTCCGGCTGACTGATGTATTCACCAGGTCCTCGCCCCGCCCGTCCGAACGAGGCCAGCACGCGGCCGGTCGCGCGCTCAACAACGTGCAGGTGTGGCGATTGGAAGTCCGCAACGACGAGAGTTGAGTCGTTGAGCACCCGTACCTGCCAGGGGATGCCGAAGGCCTCGCCGGCAGCGAGTGTCTGAAGGGGCACGTCCGCAACATCGAACCCGGCGTGATCGAACTCCGCAACTGGTGTGTCAGGCCGGCACGCCAATGTCGAGATTGCGAGCGCAGCGACGATTGTCGCGCGCAGCAGCGCACTGCTTGGACGAATCTCGGCTCCCATCTCAGAACTCGATCTGCGTCCCGAGCTCGACCACTCGATTCGGCGGCAACTGGAAGTACTGCGTCGCGCTGCGCGCGTTGCGAGCCATCACCGCGAAGAGCTGCTTGCGGAAGATGTTCATCGACATCGCACCCTTCTTCCACGGCCCGCTGCGCGCGATGAGCTGCTCGCGCCCGAGGTAGTAGCTCGTGTCCAGCGGCCGCGCGGCGATGCCGGCGTCGCGGCAGCGCTGCAGGATCTCCTTCACGTCGGGGCTCTCCATAAAGCCGTAGGTGCCGATGACGCGGAAGAAGCCGTGGGCCAGCGCCTCGATGCTCACGCGCTCGTGCCGCTGCGTCTCGGGCACGTCGGCGGTGCGGATGGACATCAGGATCACCGTCTCGTGCAGGACCTTGTTGTGCTTCAGGTGGTGCAGCAGCACGACCGGTGTGCCCTGGATCTCCGAGGTCATAAACACCGCGGTGCCCGGCACGCGGGTGCGCGGGTTGTCGCCGATGTCGGCGAGGAAGGTCTCCAGCGGCAGCGAAATGTCCTGCATCCGCTCCGTGAGGATGGCCCGGCCGCGCTTCCACGTCGTCATCATCGTGAAGATCGCCAGCGCGATCGCGATCGGCACCCAGCCCCCGTGCACGAACTTCGACGCGCTGGCGCTGAAGAGCGTGAGGTCGATCACGCCGAAGACGGCGAGGAAGGCGAGCACCTGCCACATCGGCCAGTCCCAGCGCCGCAGTGCGATGATGGCATACAGCACGGTGCTGAGCACGAAGGTGCCGGTCACGGCAATGCCGTAGGCGGCGCCCAGCGACTCCGAGCTGCGGAAGCCGAAGACCATCACAAGGCAGCCGACGGCCAACGCAGCGTTCACCTCGGGGATGTAGATCTGCCCGAATTCCTTGGCCGAGGTGTGCGTGATCGTCATCCGCGGCGAGTAGCCAAGCTGGATGCACTGCTGCGTGATGGAGAAGGCGCCGGAGATCATCGCCTGCGAGGCGATGACCGTGGCCATCGTCGCGAGCGCGACCATCGGGTACAGCAACGCGCGCGGCGCGAGCAGGAAGAACGGATTGCTCACGGCCGCGGCGTCGGTGAGCAACAGCGCGCCTTGGCCGAAGTAGTTGAGCAGCAAGGCCGGCAACGCGATGGCCAGCCAGGCCAGCCGGATCGGGCGCTTGCCGAAGTGGCCCATATCGGCGTAGAGCGCTTCGCCGCCGGTCACGACGAGCACGACGGCGCCCATAATGAAGAACCCCGCGCTACCGACGTCCTGGAAGAAGCGGACGGCGTGGATGGGGTTCACGGCCGCCAGAACACCGGGATGCTTGACGATGGAGATCGTCCCCAGCGTCGCGATGACGACGAACCACAGCAGGGTGATGGGCCCGAAGAACGCACCGACCCGCGCGGTGCCGAACTTCTGCGCGAGGAAGAGCCCGACGAGCACCACGGTCGCGAGCGGCACTACCGCCACGTCGAAGGCCGGCGACACCACGGTGAGACCTTCCATCGCCGAGAGCACGGAGATCGCCGGCGTGATCATCCCGTCGCCGTAGAGCAGCGCAGCGCCGAGCAGGCCGAGGGCAATCACGAGGAATCGGTTGGAGCGCTTGCCGGGTGCCTTCTGCAAGATGAGGGCGAGCATCGCGAGGATGCCGCCCTCTCCGCGGTTGTCCGCCCGCAGGATGAACACGATGTACTTCACCGTGATCACGAGCACCAAGGCCCAGAACACCAGCGAGAGCACGCCGAGCACGTGCGCGGGCGTCGGCGTGATGCCGTACTTGTGGCTGAAGACCTCGCGCAGCGCGTAGAGCGGCGAGGTGCCGATGTCGCCGTAGACGACGCCGAGGGCGCTGAGGGCGAGGATGGCGAGGCGCTTCCCCGTGGGGTTCGCCTCGACGTGCTGCCGCTCGGGCGGCTTGTACTCGGCGGTCATCCGGACCGATGGTCGCGGCTCCGGTGCTGCCTGATGGTTCTGGTCCGACATCGTGGCTGGAATGTACGGCGGGGCCAGTGGGATGCAAACGAAGCGGGCGTCGCGCATCGCGCAACGCCCGCTTCGTCCACACTTACATAGGAAAGGCCGCGCGCTACTCGTAGCGCAACGCGACGATCGGGTCCATCACCGCCGCGCGGCGTGCCGGGTACACGCCGAACACGAGCCCGACGAAGGCCGAGAAGCCGAAGGCGAGGAGCACCGACGAGCTACCGACTTCCGTGTTCCAGCCCAGAAACTTCGTGAAGCCCATCGCGCCGCCCGCACCGACGGCGATGCCGAGCGCGCCGCCGACGAGGCAGAGCACCACGGCTTCGATGAGGAACTGGAAGAGGATGTTGATCTTCGTGGCGCCGAGCGCCTTGCGGATGCCGATCTCGCGCGTGCGCTCGGTCACCGACACCAGCATGATGTTCATGATGCCGATGCCGCCGACGAGCAGCGACACGGCAGCGATGCCGGCGAGCAACATCGAGAACACCTGCGTGGTCTCGCCGAGCGTGTTGAGGAAGTCGGCCTGGTTGCGGATCTGGAAGTCATCCGGCCGCTCGGGGCGCAGCTTGTGCTCGCGGCGGAGGATCTTCTGGATGTCGGCCATCGTCTCGGGAATCATCGCCTCGCTGGGCGCGAGCACCGAGATCGACCGCAGGCGGTTGCTGCCCATCACGCGGAAGCGGGCCGTCTGGATCGGGATGAGGACCTGGTCGTCCGGGTTGTTGAACGGCGAGGCCTGGCCCTTGGTCTTGAACGTGCCGACGACGAGGAACTGGATGCCGCGGATGCGGATGTTCTCGCCGACGATGGCTTCGGCGCTCTGCAGGCCGAGGTTCTGCCACACGGTGGGGCCGACGACGGCGACGCGCTGGCGGCTCTCGTCCTCACCGGTGGTGAAGAAGCGGCCGGCCTCCATCTCGTACTTGCGGACTTCCGGGTAGTTGGCCGTCGTGCCGACGACCTGCGTCCCGGCGTTCTTGTTGAGGTACTGGATCTGGAGATTGGACGACATCTCCGGCTGCACGGCGCCGAGGACGGTGCCGCGGTCCACGAGGGCCTGGGCGTCCTCCATCGTGAGGCGCGTGCGGACGTCGAAGCTCATCACGCCGCCCGAACGCGCTTGGCCCGGCGAGACGGTGAGCAGCGTGGTGCCCAGCGATGCGATGCGGTCGTTGACGGCCGACTGCGCGCCGCGGCCGAGCGCGACCACGGCGATGACCGCGGACACGCCGATCACGATGCCGAGCATCGTGAGCAGCGAGCGCATCTTGTTGGCGCGCAGGGCGCCGAGGGCGACGCGGATGGTTTCGCCGATCAGCATCGCTGATTATCTCCGGCCGCCGGGCGCGGCGGCGCCGCCGAGCGGCGAGCTGCCGCCGGTCATCGCGCGCATCCGGTCCTGGTTCTCGGCGCGCTGCATCTGCAGGGCGGCGGCGCTGAGCAACGCGACGCGGTCGCCTTCCTCGAGGCCGCTGAGCACTTCGGTGTAGTCGTAGTCGGCGACGCCGAGGCGGACCATCCGCGCTTCCCAGGTGGAGTCGGCGCGCTGGACGAACACGAGGCCGCTGCGCGAGGCGTTGCGCGAGTTGCCGTTGCGGGCGGCCGCGCTCGCCTGCGCGCCACTCGGCGCCTGCAGGCTGCGCGGGCCGTTGCGGGCCGGCGTCGGCTGGCCGGCCGGGGCGGGAGCTCCGCCGTTGGCCTGGGCGCTGCGCGCCGCGCAGGCACGGGCAACCATCGGATTCACGCCGAGCTCGGTGTACGCGGCCTGCATCGCGCCCATCATCGCCTGGCGGTCTGCGTTCGGGTCACGCATCGCGGTCTGCAGGGAGTCGAGACGGCGCGCGACGGCCGGCTTGGCCGTGCGGGCATCCGTGACGGCCTTGCACTGCGCGTCCGTGACATCGGGCATCTGGAAGCCGCCCTGTCCACCCTGACGCCCGCCCTGACCCTGCGGCGCCGAGAAGTCGGCGTAGCCCGGCCGCGCCTGCGCGCCGCCGGCCGGCG
>DAOMNV010000010.1:13962-57546 GCA_035444005.1 Gemmatimonadaceae bacterium | reverse complement strand
GCCTGTGCCGTGGGACGCTTTGAGCTCAGTCTGCCGTGGCCCGTGACGGACGGCCTGACGGCGATGCCGCAGCTCCCGGTGCCTGACGACCTCGTGGCGGTTCGCGATCTGGTCACCGGTGCATCGGATTGGTCGTACGCGCTCATCGACTCCGTCACGACACGCGTGACACCCAGCGTCTGCGCGGTCGCCGACGGCTGGCGCGGCAGTGCCGATGCGAGTAGCCCGCTGCTGCGCCTCGTGCTCGTGGATTCGCTGGCGCCGACGCTCGAACCGGGCGCGGAGCTGCGCATTTATAGGAGGGGACGCTTCGCGCTCTACCACGCCGGGGGTGGCGACTGGATGCTCGGTTGGCGGCGCTGCCATCCGTGGTCGGAGGCCTGCAGTCCGATCCAGCCGGTTGCGGGACCGCTCCAGACCCCGGGAGCCGGCGGGTTCCGCATCGTGGGCCACGCGGCGCCCGATCGCTGGGAGCTTTCCGCGCTGGGCCGCGGTGGGCGCGGCGCGCAGGCCGTGGTCGCGTGGTGAGGGCTTCGTCGCGACGCCCGCCACGCGGCATCGCGCTGCCCGTCGCGCTGCTGATGATCATCGCGCTGGGGATGCTCAGCGCCCTGGCGCTGAGCGACGCCCTGCAGGCCGCGCGCGTCGCGACGCTCGCCGAGGACGAGGCGCTGGCGCGGGCCGCCGCACTCGACGGGCTGTCGCGCGTGACGACACCGAGCGACGTTCCTTGGCTCTGTCTCCAGCCGCCGGCGACGCCGGCGCAGCGCGTCGACACGCTGCCGGGCGGACGGCGCGTCGAGCTACGGTGGTGGGCCGTCGCGCCGGGAGTGATCCGCGCCGAGGTGGTCGGAGTGGGGGTGAGCGGCGGACGGCACCGGCGCATCGGCTGGCTGCGTCCGGTCCCCGTGGACCCGGACGACCACCGTCCGGGCTGCCCGGCGGCCGAGCGGCTGGAGCCCATCGGGGCCGACTGGCTCGGTGGGCACCCAGAGGGGTGAAGATATCCCGATACCGGGGCAAAATCCTTGTGGCCCGTTACCTTGCGCTGTGCCTGCTCGTGTTAACTCGCAAGACGCAGGCCTTTGTCGCATTGACCCTGACCCGGGACGTCCGCAACTTTGGCGGCCCGAGACTCTTCGTCCTCGCAGTTGGCCGCCGACGGGATACCTATGGCGCTTTTCGGTCGCAAGAAGACAACGGTAGGCCTCGACATCGGATCCGGCCTGATCAAGGTCGCGGTGATCGACCACTCCAAGTCGCAACCCGAACTCGTGCGGGTGGCGGTGGCGCCGCTGTTGGCCGACGCCATCGTCGAAGGCGAGATTATGGATCCGGGCATCGTGTCCGACGCGATCACGGCGGCACTGGCCGACGCCGAGGTCACGACGAAGGACGTGGTGACGGCGGTCGGTGGGCGCGATGTGATCATCAAGAAGATCCAGATCGAGCGCGTGAAGGAATCGCAGGCGCGCGAGCTGATGCGCTGGGAAGCCGAGCAGCACGTGCCCTTCGATATGGAATCGGTGGAGCTCGATTTCCAGATCCTCGATCCCGACGGGTCGGATCCGGAGATGAGCGTGCTGCTGGTCGCGGCCAAGCGAGAGCTCGTGGAGAGCAAGGTGCGCGTGCTGGCGGATGCGGGGCTGAACGCGATGGCGGTGGACGTGGATGCGTTCGCGCTGCACAACGCGTTCGAGCTCAACCATCCCGAGGTGACGACCGGCACCGTGGTGCTGGTGAACATCGGTCACGAAGTCACCAACGTGAACATCGTCGAGGACGGGATTCCGATCCTCACACGGGACATTTCGACCGGCACGCGCCGTATACACGAGGACCTGCAGCGCGACCGCGGGCTGGGCTCCGACGAGGCCGAGGCCTTGCTGCGCGGCTTCGACCGCTCGGAACACCTGGATGCGGTGCTCGAGGCGCGTGGCGAGGAGATTGCCGTAGGTGTCGAGCGTGCGCTGGCGTTCCTCGCCTCGTCGTCGCGCTCCGGCGGCCAGGTGAACGGCGTGTATGTGTGCGGTGGCGGTTCGCGCGCGCCCGGCTTGCTCGAGGCGCTCGGCGACCGGCTCCGGATGTCGGTGCAGCCTGCCAACCCCTTGGCCAACCTCGTGGTGCGTGACGGTGCCTTCGGATCGCTCGTCACGGACGAGGTGGCTCCCCTGCTGATGCTGCCGCTGGGCTTGGCCCTGCGGAAGCCCGCGTGACGGACCGGACGGACCGATGATCGAGATCAACCTTCTCCCAGGCGCGCGCAAGAAGAAGAGCGCATCGAAGGGCGCATCCATCGATATGGGTGCGCTGCTCGAGCAGCTGCGCGGGCGCTTCAAGGATCCCTGGCTGCTGGTCGCGGTGGGCGGGCTCCTCGTGGGCGGCGCCATCACGGGCTGGATGTGGTACTCGCAGTCGAGCCAGACGGCGGTGCTCGCGGAGCGTGAGCGCATCGCGGTGCAGGACTCCACGCGCTATGCGGCGGTGCTGGCGCAGCGCACGGCGGCCGAGGCGCAGCGCGATTCGCTGCTGCGCCAGATCGCCGTGATCTCGGCGATTGACGGCGATCGCTTCATCTGGCCGCACGTGTTGGACGAAGTGGCCCGCGCGTTGCCGACGTACACGTGGCTGCGGCAGCTGCAGCAGTCGAACACGGCGCCAGCGCTCTCGCCCGAGGCGGTGGCGGCAGGTGAAGTCAGCCGGATCGGCATCCGCATAATGGCCTACACGGTGGACCTCCAGGCCGTGACAATCTTTATGAAGAACCTCGAGGCGTCGCCCTTCCTCGAGAACATCGTGCTCTCGAGTTCGGAGTCGGCGACGGTGGACGGCAAGGACGTGCACCAGTTCCAGATCGACTTGCAGTACCAAAAGCCGGATTCGACCGCGATCCGTACGATTCCCCTTTCGATCGCGGTGAGGTAACCCAATGGCGGGAATGCCGACCAACCAGCGCGACCAGCTGATGCTCCTCTTGGGCGTCATCGGGATCATCGGCGCCGCGGCGTATTGGAACTTCGTATACACGCCGAAGGCCGAGACGCTCGCGACGCAGGAAGCGCGGATCGAGAAGCTCGACCAGACGAACAACCGCGCCAAGGCGATGCTTGCCCGCGGCACGGTGGAGCAGATGCGTGAGGAGGCGAAGGTGCTCGCCGACAACCTCTCGCTGATCCGCACGTTGATTCCCGCGGGCAACGAGGTACCGGCCCTGCTGGACCAGATCCTCGGGGCGGCGCGTCGCGTCGGGCTCGAGCAGCAGAGCTTCGCGCCGGGCGCCGTGGTGCAGGGCGAGACCTTCGATACCTATCGGTATCGCCTGTCGTTCAACGGCAGTTATCACCAGATTGGCGAGATGCTCACCGCGATCGGTTCGCTGCGGCGCATTATGGCGCCGGTGAACCTGAACCTCACGCCGGCACCGGACGGCAGCTCGCGCCTGCGCGTGCAGCCGGGTCAGCAAGTGCTGAACGCGAACTTCGACATCCAGACGTACGTGTTGCGGACCGCCGAGAACGGTACGGGAGGGGCGGACTGATGCGACCACGCCATCTGCTCCTCGCCGTGCTCGCGATGGGCCTGCTGCCCGCGCTGGCTTCGGCCCAAGCCAACAACCGTCGCCGGGTGACCGTGCCGACGGACGGCGTGCGGCGCGACTCGGCGGGCGCGGTGATCTTCAACCGCGAAGTCTATAGCTATCCGAGCTCCGGCCGGCGCGATCCGTTCTCGTCGTTGATCGAGACGGGCGACATCCGCCCGATGCTGCAGGACCTGGAAATCGTGGCGATCACGCTGGCGCCGTCGTCGGCGCAGTCGATCGCGACGCTCAAGGACGTGTCGTCCAACGAGATCTACCGTGTGCGGGTCGGCTCGGTGTTCGGACGGTTGCGGGTGGTGGCGATCCGCCAGCGCGACGTGGTGCTCGCCATCGACGAGTTCGGCAATACGCGGCAGGAGACCCTGTCGATCACTGTTCCTGTTGGGGGAGGTAGGACGCCATGAGGCGCATTCATACGCTTTCCGCGATCGCGGCCGGCGCACTCCTGTTTAGCGCGACGTCGCTCGGCGCCGCCCCGCTGGCGCGTAGCGACGCCGCCGCGACGGTGACGGCCGTGACGGTCGTGCCCGGTGCCGGCAGCGCCGACGTCGTGCTCTCTTTCTCGGGTGAGCTCGAGGTCTCGCACTTCACGCTCGACGGTCCGTATCGCATCGTCGTCGACCTCAAGGGGGCGACGCTGCAGACGCGCGCTCCCGCCTACGACCGCGTGGATCGCGCCGGCATCCGCAACGTGCGGCTCGGCCAGTTCGATGCCGACGTCGTTCGGCTGGTGCTCGACGTCGACAGTCAGCGGCAGTACCAGGTGACGCGGACGGCCAGCGAGGTCCGCGTGAGCGTGCGCGGCGCCGACGGCTTCGCGCCTTGGTCGACGGGCATCGAGGCCGCGCGTAGCGTGCCCCAGGTGCCGGTCACGGCCGCACCGGTGCGGGAAGTCGCGAGCGCTCCGGTCTTCGAACCCGTGCGTGCCCCCGCTCCCGTGCAAGGGCCGCAGCGCGTCGAACAGCCGCGCATCACGGTGACCTTCACCAACCAAAGCATCTTCGACGTCCTCGCCCACTTCTCGGCGTTCTCGGGCCGGACGTTCATCACGGGCTCGGGTGTCACGGGCAACGTGCGCTTCACGGAGATCGTGAACCAGCCCTGGGACGTGGCGCTCAGCAAGGTGCTGGCGGCCAACGGCCTTCAGGCGGTCGAGGACTCGACTGGCATCATCACGGTCGACAGCTACCGCAACCTCGCGCAGCGCGTGGCCGCCGAGCCGCTGGTGACGCAGATGGTGCCGGTGAACTACGCCAGCGCGTCCGCGCTCGCCAACACGATTCGCCAGCTCATCGCCGCCTGCTCCTCGGGCTCGGTGGGTTCGGAGGGCACGGTGGTTGACCTCGCGTCCGGCGGCGAAGCCGCCCCCGTGGCCGACCCAACGAGTGGCGCGCCGGGGCAGACCACAACCACCTGCGGCCGCGGCGTCGTGACCTTCGACGAGAAGACCAACACGCTGCTCATCACCGAGACGGTCTCGCGCCTCCCGGAAATCGTCAGCTACGTGCGCGACCTCGACTTCCGTACGCCGCAGGTCGCCATCAAGGCCAAGATCATCGCCGTCGACCGCACGGCCACGGAAGAACTCGGCCTCAGCTATGACTTCGGCTCGCCGACGAACTACAACAACTCGTTGATCACCCGTCCGGGCCTGCCCGGCGAGTTCCAGGTCGGTCTCGGTGGCGATGCCTTCATCGGTGTCGCGAACTCGAACCGCACGTTCAGCGGGACCGGTTCGCTGAGCCTCATCTACAACGTCGTGATGGGCGGCAACAACCTGACCGCCTTCCTCGACGCCTTGAGTTCGCAGAACCTCTCGGACGTGCAGGCCGAGCCCAGCACAACGACCATCGACAACCGGCAGGCAACCCTGTTCGCCGGTAGCGAGATTGCGTACCTGCTCACGCCGCCGGTCATCCCAGGCCAGATCGCCCCGGTTGCGCCGACGATCAACCGACAGAAGGTGGGCATCACGCTACAGGTCACGCCGCGCGTCACGGCGAACCGGCAGATCCTGATGCAGATCAACGCAATCCAGCAGGCGCTGCTCGGTGTCACCAACGCCGGTCCGGAAATCTCCGAGCGGCAGGCTACGAACGAAGTCCTCGTCGGCGACGGCGAGACGGCGGTGATCGCCGGCCTCACCCAGACGCAGGTGACGCGCTTCCAGAGCGGCATCCCGTACCTGATGAAGCTGCCGTGGATCGGCCGCCTCTTCCGCGAAGACCGCACGGTCGAGCGCAAGCAGGACCTGCTGATCCTCGTGACGCCGCACATCGTCGACGAAGGCGAGGCTGTACGCTCCGCCGCGATGTCCCCGCGTCCGTAAGGCAAACCGATTGGCAGGACCGGGGGCCACTTCGCGATATTGCGGGGTGGCCCTCTTCCTTTCTAGATGTGAGACGTGGGACTTGAGATGTGAGACGTGAGGGTGGTTCTCGTCTCAAGTCTCACGTCTCACATCTCAAGTCTCCTCACCGCTCCTATGCCCCACCTCCGATTCTTCACCGCCGGCGAATCCCACGGTCCCGCTCTCGTCGCGCTGGTCGAAGGGGTGCCCGCAGGCCTCCCGCTGCTCGCCGAGCACGTCGATCGCGAGCTGGCTCGGCGGCAGCAGGGCTACGGGCGCGGGCGGCGGATGGTGATCGAGACCGACCGTGTCGAGTTCGTTTCGGGTCTGCGCGCCGGCGAGACGCTTGGGTCGCCGATCGCGATGCTCGTCCGCAACAAGGACTGGGCCAACTGGGAAGCCATTATGGATCCCGCGCCGCGGCCGGAGGACGACACGCCGGAGGGCCGCAAGCGACAGGTGACGCGCGTGCGGCCGGGGCACGCGGACCTCACCGGCCTGCTCAAGTTCGACCGCGACGACGCGCGCGACATCCTCGAGCGTGCCTCGGCCCGCGAGACCACCGCGCGCGTGGCCGCCGGAGCCGTCGCGCGGCAACTACTCGCCGCGCTCGGCGTGCGCATCGGCAGCCACCTCGTGCACCTCGGTGGCGTGGAGGCGGCCGTGCCCGCCGAACTGCCCGAGGACCTCAACGCCGCGGCTGACGCCTCGCCGCTGCGCTGCCTGGATGCGATCGCCGAGCAGGAGATGATCGCGCGTATCGATGCGGCCAAGAAGGACGGCAATACGCTGGGCGGTATCTGCGAGGTCGTCGTGACCGGCCTGCCCGTGGGGCTCGGCGCGCACGTCAGCTGGGACCGCAAGCTCGATGGCCGGCTCGCGGCGGCGATCTGCTCGATTCCCGCCGTGAAGGGCGTGGAAGTGGGAATGGGTTTCGACGCAGCGCGACGCACGGGCGCCGAGGTCCACGACGAGATCGTCCCGGCGCCGGGCAGCGCACGCACGGGCCACGTGCGGCGCACGACGAACCGTGCCGGTGGGCTCGAGGGCGGGATGACCACCGGCGAGCCGTTGGTGCTGCGTGTGGCGATGAAGCCAATCTCGACGTTGATGCGGCCGCTGCAGACTGTCGACGTGAAGTCTGGCGAGACGGCAACTGCCGCCGCCGAGCGAAGCGACGTCACGGCGGTGCCGGCGATGGGCGTGATCGCCGAGGCGATGGCCGCACTGGTGCTGGCCGATGCCGTGCTCGAGAAGTTCGGCGGCGACTCGCTCGGCGAACTGCTGCGAAACCACGCCGGCTACCTGCAGCGCGTGTCCGAGCGTCTGGGATGATCCCGGCGCCAGAGCGCATCGTGCTCGTTGGGCTTTCCGGTGCAGGGAAGAGCACGGTCGGTCCGTTGGTCTGCGCGCAGCTAGACGCGGCCGGACACCACGATTGGGGCTTCGTGGATCTCGATGCGGAGGTCGAGGCGAAGGCCGGGCGCCGGATTCCCGAGATCTTCGCCCGGCAGGGTGAGGCGGCGTTCCGGAAGCTGGAGCGATCGGTGTCGCGAGAGGTGGCGGGGAGCGGACGGATTGTGGTCGCGACCGGCGGGGGCTGGATTGAGTTGCGGGATGCCGTGGAGGAGATGCTTCACCGGTCAATCAGTGTGTACCTGCGGATCTCGCCGGAAGTTGCGGCGGCGCGAATTTCGGCCCAGGGCGGGGGTCGGCCGCTGGTCGGGGGCCAGAATCCTGTCGGAAAGCTCGTCGAGCTTCTCGCCCGTCGCGAGGCGCTCTATCTGCAAGCCAGTCATACGGTTAGCGTGGATTCGATGTCGCCGGACGAGGTGGCCGCTAATATAGTTGCGCTTGCGACGGGCTGAACACCGAACTAGGATGACCTCCCTGTTCCGTTCGACCCTCCGAGTTAATGGCAACGACCAAAAAGACCGCCGCCAAGAAGGCGACCAAGAAGAAGGCCACCGCGAAGCGCGCCCCCACCAAGGCGCGGCGCCGCAGCGCGGAACCTGAGCTCCCGCACGACGAGGACGCTGCCCGAGCCGCCGCCGGCAAGGCGCTGGTCATCGTCGAGTCGCCGGCCAAGGCCAAGACGATCGGCAAGTACCTGGGTTCCGGCTACGCCGTGAAGGCCACGGTCGGCCATATCCGCGACTTGCCGGTGAAGAGCATCGGCATCGATCCGGACAACGGCTTCGAGCCGGAGTACGTGACGATCCCGGGCAAGGAGAAGACCGTCGCCGAGCTGAAGAGCGCGGCCAAGACGGCGAAGGCCGTGTTCATCGCCACCGACCCTGACCGCGAGGGTGAGGCGATCGCGTGGCACGTGGAGCAGCAGATCAAGGGCAAGCAGGCCCCGCCGATCAAGCGCGCGCTGTTCTACGAGATCACGAAGGACGCCGTCTCGAAGGCGCTCACGGAAGCGCGGGCAATCGACAGCAAGAAGGTGGACGCGCAGCAGGCGCGTCGCGTTCTCGACCGCCTCGTGGGCTATAAGGCCTCGCCGGTGCTCTGGAAGACGGTCAAGAAGGGGCTCTCGGCCGGTCGCGTGCAGACGGTGGCGCTGCGCCTGCTCGTCGAGCGCGAGCGCGAGATCCGCGCCTTCGTGCCTCGCGAGTACTGGACGATCGCCGCGCGCCTCGAGCACGAGGGGCAGGAGTTCATCGCCAAGCTGCATCATCTGGACGGCGAGAAGCCGGAGATCCCCAACCAGGCCGCCGCCGACGCGATCCTCAAGGACCTCAAGGACCGCAAACACTTCGATGTCACGGACATCAAGCGGCGAGAGCGTCGCAAGAACCCCGAGGCGCCGTTCAAGACCTCCACGCTGCAGCAGGAAGCCGCCAAGAAGCTGGGCTTCGGCTCCAAGCGGACGATGCGCCTGGCGCAGAACCTGTACGAAGGCGTGGAGCTCGGGAAGAGCGAAGGCGCCGTAGGCCTCATCACCTATATGCGTACGGACCACGTGCGCGTAGCGGAGACGGCGGCCGCGGCGGCGCGCGAGCACCTCGGCAAGCAGTATCCCAAGGAGTTCCTCGCCGACGCGCCGCGCCTGTTCCCGGCGGGCAAGGATGACGCGGCGCAGGGTGCGCACGAGGGCATCCGCCCGACGGATCCGGCACGCACGCCGGAGATCGTGGCCAAGTTCCTCTCGCCGGAGCAGCTCAAGCTCTACACGCTGATCTGGCAGCGCTTTATGGCCTCCCAGATGGCGCCGGCCGTGTTCGATACCACCACCGTGGACTTCGATCTCGGACGCTACTTGTTCCGCGCGACGGGCTCCGTCATCAAGTTCCAGGGCTTTCTCGCCCTGTACAAGGAGACGCGCGAAGAAGGCGATTCGAAGGCACTCGAGGACGAGCAGGCGCTGCCGGCCATCGAGCCGGGCGAGCACGTCCCGGTGCGCGGCATCGATCCCTCGCAGCACTTCACCGAGCCGCCGCCGCGCTACTCCGAGGCCTCGCTCGTGAAGGAGCTCGAAAAGCGCGGCATCGGCCGCCCGTCGACGTACGCGAGCATCATCTCGACGCTCACCGAGCGGCACTATGCCGAGCTGCAGCAGCGGCGTTTCTTCCCCACCGAACTCGGCGAGAGCGTCGAGAAGGTGATGGTGAAGCAGTTCCCACGCGAGTTCGATGTCGGCTTCACCGCGCAGATGGAAGGCGAGCTCGACAAGGTCGAGGAAGGCGAGATGGGCTGGAAGGACGTCCTCGAGGAGTTCTGGGGGCCCTTCGAGCACTCGCTGGCGAGCGTGGACGCCGAAGCGTTGATTCGCGAGGCGCACGATCTCTCGGCGCTCGAGAACGAGAAGTGCCCGGAGTGCGGCGGACGCCTGCTGCCGAAGGGTGGCTTCTTCGGGCCCTTCGTGGCCTGCGAGAACCATCCCAAGACCTGCAAGTTCACGCGGCCCTTGAAGGGCAAGAAGGAGCCGCCGGTGATGACCAAGTACGCCTGCCCGATCTGCGGCCAGCCGATGGTCATCCGTCGCTCGCGGTCGGGCGAGTTCCTTGGCTGCTCGACCTTCCCGAAGTGCAAGGGCACGAAGTCGATGCCGACCGGCGTGCTCTGCCCGAAGGACGGGGGCGACATCGCCGCTCGGCGCTCGAAGAAGCGCGGCAAGGCGTTCTACGGCTGCGAGAACTACCCGAACTGCGACTTCGTGTGCTGGGACAAGCCGGTGAAGGAGAAGTGCGCCGAGTGCGGCTTCGAGGGGGCCGAAGCCAAGAGCAACAAGACCCGCGGCCACTACCGGAAGTGCCTGAAGTGCGCGAACGAGTGGGATGTGGAAGTGACCGAGAACGCAGAAGGTACGGAGGCGGCGACGGCGTGACGACGCGGAGCGATATCCACGTCATTGGAGGCGGCCTCGCAGGCAGCGAGGCCGCCTTTCAATTGGCGGAGCGTGGGCACCACGTGGTGCTGCACGAGATGCGCGGTGCGCCCGGCAACGCGGGCACGCCGGCGCATCGCACGGAAGGGCTGGCCGAGCTCGTGTGCTCGAACACGTTCAAGAGTACGGACGCGACGAACGCGCACGGCCTGCTCAAGGCCGAGATGCGTGCGCTGGGCTCGCTGATCCTCGAGTGCGCGGATGCGGCGCGCATCCCTGCGGGCACGGCGCTGGCCGTGGACCGCGACATCTTCTCGGCGGCCGTGCAGGCGCGGATCCTCGCGCATCCGAACATCACGGTCGTGCGGGACGAGATCACGACGCTGCCTCAAGTCGGCATCGTCGCGACGGGTCCGCTGACCAGCGACGGCTTGGCGGCGAGCATCGCGACCAGGCTCGGCGCGAAGTCGCTGGCGTTCTACGATGCCATCGCGCCGGTGGTCAGTGCGGACTCGATCGACACCGGCATCGCCTTCCGCGCCGCGCGCTGGGGCAAGGAGACGATGGCCGAGGCGGGGCCGGAGGGTGCGTATCTGAATTGCCCGATGAACAAGGAGGAGTACGACGCCTTCATCGCGGCGATGGTCGAAGCGGACCTGTACCACTCGCACGAGTTCGAGGACATTCCGTACTTCGAGGGCTGTATGCCCGTCGAGGAGATGGCGCGTCGCGGCGCGGAGACGCTGCGGCACGGGCCGATGCGGCCGGTGGGCATCCGCGATCCGCGCACGGGCAAGCGGCCGTGGGCGGTGCTGCAGCTGCGGCAGGAGGATCGCGCGGGTCGGATGTGGAATCTCGTCGGCTGCCAGACGCGGATGCGGTATCCCGAGCAGACGAAGGTCTTCCGCTCGGTGCCGGGCCTGGGGAAGGCCGAGTTCCTGCGCTTCGGCAGCATCCACCGCAACTCGTACCTCAACGCGCCGCAGGCACTCTCGCCGCACCTCTCGCTCAAGGACTCGGCGACGACGCTGTTCGCCGGACAGATCACCGGCGTGGAGGGCTACACCGAGAGCACGGCTACGGGGCTCGTGGCGGGCATCAACCTCGACCGCCTGCTGCGCGGGGAGGAGCCGGCCCTCCCGCCGCCCACGACGATGCTCGGGGCGCTCTACCGTCATCTGCGCGAAGCCGACCCGGCGCATTTCCAGCCGATGAACGCCAACTTCGGGTTGCTCGAGGAGCTGGCCGATCCGCCGCGGGATAAGGCGCTCAAGCGGGAGCGCTACGCCGAGCGGGCGTTACAGGCGCTGGCCTCGTGGCGTCAGGAGTATGGCATCGTGTCGGTTTCTCCCTCCGGAGCCTCGGTATGAAGTTCTTCATCAAGCTCGTGATGGTCGTGATGTTCCTCGTGCTCGGCGGCGCGTACCTCTTCGGCCGACGCCTGCCGCGTGAACACGTCGTGACGAGCAGCATCGTGCTGGTGACAGAGGCCGACACGGTGTTCCGGCTGATTCGCAACATAGAGGCTTCGCCGAGCTGGTGGTCCGACGTGAAGTCGGTGGAACGCATCGCGGGGGCGCGCCGGGAGTCGTGGCGGCAGTCGCTGGGGGCCTCGGGGACGATCGAGATCGAGGTCAGCGGCGTGACGTCTGGCCGGGCGATGGAGGTGACCATCCTCAACGCGGAGGAGCAGGGCTGGGGCGGCACCTGGTACTACGAGGTGGCCGACACGCCGGCGGGCACCGAGGTGACGATCACGGAGGAAGGCTTCGTCGATTCGCCGATCTTCCGCACGCTGATGCAGCTGCGCGGCAAGTACCGCACGATCGACTCGTTCTTGAGCTCGCTGGGCGCGCACTTCGGCGAGTCGGCGACGCCGCGGCATGGCTGACGCGCTGGTCGCGGAGTTCCTGACGCATCTGGAGAAGGAGCGCGACGTCTCGCCGCACACGGTGACGGCGTACGCCCGCGACCTCGACGAGCTGGCGACGGTGCTTGCGCGGCACCTCGGCGTGGACACGATCGACTGGGCGAGTGTGGACCGGCTCGCCCTGCGGGCCTGGCTCGCGCATCTCTCTCGACGCGGCTTGTCCAAGCGATCGAGCGCGCGCGCGTTGTCGGCGGCGCGGAGTTTCTTCCGCTGGTTGCACCGCAATGACTTGGTCGAGGCGAATCCTGCGCGGGCGGTGAGCTCGCCGAAGCTCGACAAGCACCTGCCGGGGCACCTCGACCGCTCGCAGGTGGAGACGCTGCTGCAGGCGGCGGCCACGCGCGCGCAGGAGGGGCGCTTCACGGACCTGCGCGACCTGGCGATCCTCGAGCTGTTTTACTCCGCGGGCCTGCGCCTCTCGGAACTGCGAGGCATCGACCGCCGCGACCTCGACCTGCTCTCCGGCTCGCTGAAGGTGCGCGGCAAGGGTCGCAAGGAGCGCATCGTGCCCGTGGGCGGTCCGGCGCAACGCGCGCTGCGAGAGTATGAACGTGTGCGCGACGCGCTCATCGCCAAGCTCGGTCCCGCGTCCGACCGCGAGGCGCTCTTCCTCAGCAACCGCGGCAAGCGGATGAGCCAGAAGACGCTGCACAACGCGGTGACCGCCGCGCTCGGCGAGGTGGACGAAGGTGCGGGGCTCTCGGCGCACGCGTTGCGGCATACGTTCGCCACGCACTTGCTTGACGGCGGGGCGGACCTGCGGGCGGTACAGGAGTTGCTCGGGCACGCCAGCGTGAGCACGACGCAGATCTACACGCACACGAGCGTGGAGCGACTCAAGCAGGTGTACCGCGGGGCGCATCCGCGGGCTTGAGTCGGTGGCGGCACGTCACCCGCGTCATCGCGGGCTGCTGGCCGCCGGTGGGGGTGCCAAGCGCGCAATGACGCGGCGGGCGTCGAGGTTCTGCATCCCGCGGAACAACACGATGCGCGGGCCGAGCACGAGGCCTGGCACCTGCGGAGGCGCCTTCACGCCTCGTGCCTCCACATCGTACACCAACCACGCGCGGCCGTAGCCTGGCGCGCAGCGGATGGGGTGCACCACCTGCACGCCGTCCATCCCATTGGCGCGCGCGTGGAATATGAAGTTGAGTCCGACGAAGGTTCCGTCGGCGCAGATCGTCGCGCGGCCCTCGGGGGCGAGGATGGCCAGCAACCTGGTCCAGTCGGGCTTTGGCCAGCGATCCGCGAAGTTGAACGCAGAGGCGGTGCCCCACCAGAACAGCGCGACGACGGCGACTGTCGGAACGCGCCGCGCAGGCAGGGATTGGAGCGCGTAGGCCGGTACGAGAAAGAGCGCCGGCAGGAAGCCCGTGACATAGCGGGGCACGAAGAGTTGCCAGTCTGCCGCGACGTGCGCCGCGAACGACGCCAGCAGCGGCACTACGGCGATCACGAGCACCGTGCGCGCGAGGTGGGTGTCGTCGTTGGATGCGTGCCACGCTCTTCGTGCCGTCACGCCCAGCGCGCTGAGCATCGTGAATGCCGCGATGCTACGGCCGGCTGGCGTGAGGAAGGCGAACATCGTGGCGAGCACATCGCGCGAGGCCGTCCAGAGCGAGGTGTGTGGAATCCACGTGACGTTGCTGCCGACGGGGACCCGGGCATTGAGGACGACGATCGTCATCCACACGGCGATGCTGAGGGCGGCCGGCGCGCCGAGTTGCAGGGCGCGCCAGAACACCAGCCGCCAGCGATCACCACGCTGCCAACGCCCGTCCAAAGCGACGGCGACGCTGATTCCCAGCACGACGAACGCAGCGAAGTAGTGGAGCATCACCATCGCGACCTGGATCGCGGCAAGCGCGCCGATTCGCCGCAGGGAAGGCGGTTCGCTTTGGCCAATCAGCCCGGCGGCGATCCACAGCGCGATGGCGGTCAGTAGCGCCAGCGGCGCATAGGCGCGGATCTCGAGACTCATTCGCCAGAGCATCGGCGCCAGCATCAGCAGCGCGGCCGCCGTCGCCGCAGGGAGGCGTCGCAGTCCCAGTCTTCGGCAGGCGAGCCAGAACACCGACGACGCGAGCCCGCCGCAGACCGCCGGGAGCAGGCGATTCCACGGGATTGAGCTCCCCCCCAGCTGGCTCCAGGCGTGTGCGAGCAAGTAGAAACCTGGCGGATTCGTCTGCTCCGTCATCGCCGTCGCGACCACGTCACGCAGCGGCTGGCTCGCCGTGTAGATGCTGAAGATCTCGTCGAACCAGCCTTCGTCGGCCCCGAGGAAGGGGACTCGGAGCAGCAGCGCGATGGCGGCGATCGCGAGCGCGACAAGGCGGTCGCGGCTGGCTTCTGCGTGGGCGGAAACGGGCAGGCCGTCCGGGGGGCTCATTGCCGAAACATACGGCCAGACCCCGCCCCGCAAGAGAGTATATTTCCCCCCTATGCCGCTCCCCACGTTCCACGCCACCACCATCCTCGCCGTGCGCCGCGACGGCAAGCTCGCCATCGGTGGCGACGGCCAGGTCTCCGTCGGCGATACGGTGATGAAGGCCGGCGCCGTGAAGGTGCGCGCGCTCAAGGGCGGGCGGGTGCTCGCCGGCTTCGCCGGGGCCGCCGCCGACGCGTTCACGCTGTTCGAGAAGTTCGAGGAGAAGCTCGAGCGCCACCCGGGCAACCTGCCCAAGGCCGCCGTCGAACTCGCCAAGGAATGGCGCTCGGATCGCGTGCTGCGCCGCCTCGAGGCGCTGCTCGTCGTGGTCGACGCGCAGCACGGCTTCGTGATCTCGGGCAACGGCGAACTGATCGAGCCGGACGATGGCATCCTCGCCATCGGCTCGGGTGGCTCGTACGCGCTCGCCGCCGCACGCGCCCTCGTGCGCGAGACGAGCCTGCCGCCGACGGAGATCGTGAAGCGCGCGCTGACCATCGCCGGCGAGATCTGCGTGTACACGAACACGCACATCACCGTCGTCGAGCCGGCGAGCTGATGTCGGGACCGCGCACCGAACAGGCGCTGGCCCGCCTCGCCGACCTCACGCCGCGGCGCATCGTCGCCGAGCTGGACCGCTACATCGTCGGCCAGGCAGAAGCCAAGAAGGCCGTGGCGATCGCCCTGCGCAACCGCTGGCGGCGCCAGCGCGCGCCGGAAGGCATCCGCCAGGAGATCTCGCCCAACAACATCATCCTCATCGGTCCCACGGGTGTCGGCAAGACGGAGATCGCCCGGCGCCTCGCGAAGCTCTCCGGCGCGCCGTTCGTGAAGGTCGAGGCCTCGAAGTTCACGGAAGTCGGCTACGTGGGGCGCGACGTCGAAGGGATGGTGCGCGACCTCGTCGACAGCGCCATCGAGATGGTGCGCACGGAGCGCGAGCTGGAGGTCGAGGATCTCGCCAATGACCGCGTGGACGAGCGCCTGCTCGACCTGCTGCTGCCTCCGCCCCCGCCCCCCGCGGCACAGGCAACCGGCACGGACCGCGTCTTCGTGGCCGGCCCCGAAGGCAACGTGCAGCAGGAGCAGGCGCTCGCCGAGGAGCGGCACAAGCGTACGCGCGAGAAGCTCAAGCAGCTGCTTCGCGACGGCCAGCTGGAGCAGCGCGAGGTGGAAGTCGAGGTGGCCCAGCCGGCCCCGATGATGGACCAGCTCTCGCAGCCCGGCGCGCCGGAGGGGATGCAGAACTTCACGGATATGCTCGCCGACCTGCTGCCCAAGCGCACCAAGAAGCGCACGGTGAAGGTCAGCGAGGCGCGGCGCATCCTCCTCGACCAGGAGTTCGACAAGCTCATCGACCTCGACGACGTGATCGGCGACGCCATCGAGCGCACCGAGACGATGGGCATCATCTTCCTCGACGAGATCGACAAGATCGCCGGCGGCAAGGGCGACTTCGGTGGCCCCGACGTCTCGCGCGAGGGCGTGCAGCGCGACCTGCTGCCCATCGTCGAAGGCAGCAACGTGCAGACGCGGCACGGGATGGTGAAGACGGACCACGTGCTGTTCATCGCCGCCGGTGCCTTTCACGTCTCCAAGCCCAGCGACCTGATCCCCGAGCTGCAGGGCCGCTTCCCGATCCGCGTCGAGCTCAAGCCGCTCACCGAGGCGGACTTCGTGCGCATTATGACGGAGCCGGAGAACGCGCTCACCAAGCAGTACGCGGCGCTGGTGAAGGCCGACGGCTGCGAGCTCACGTTCGGCGCGGACGGCATCGCCGAGATCGCCCGCATCGCCGCGCAGGTGAACGCGAAGATGGAGAATATCGGCGCGCGTCGCCTGCACACGGTGATGACGACGTTGCTCGAGGAACTGCTCTACGAACTGCCGGACCGCGGCACGGCGCCCGAGCTCGTCGATGCCAAGGTCGTGAAGCATCGGCTCGGCGCGATCGCCGAGGACGAAGACCTGCGGAAGTACATCCTGTGAGGGCGATGATGCATCGGCACACGATGGCCGGCCTCGGGCTGGCGCTGGCGCTGGGAGTGGTCACGGGCTGCGGCGAGCGCCGCGACATCGCGGACCTGGCGGCGAATCTCGCGCCGTTCGACGAACTGCGCGGGCTGAACATCGCCGAGTTGCGCGCGGGGCAGGCGCGGGCGATGCGCCGCAACGTCGTGCGCGCGCCGCTCGAGGGCTATCGCGAACGCGTCGGCGATTGGGAGGTCGTGTACGCCGTGCAGGGCTACGACGGCTCCAGCGACGAGTCGTGGCCGCGCGAGGACGTGCAGGTGCTCGAGGTCGAGGCCACGCAGCAACTGCCTTCCGATAGCGCGGCGATGCGCGCGTGGCACGAGACGGCGACGCGCATCCGCAACGAGACCGGCGCGACACCGCATTGCCTGCGTGTGCTGGGCCCGGGTTTCGCGTTGCAGGTGGTCGAGTTCGACCGCGGTGGGGATTGGCGTCTCGCCGTGTCGTACGCGCCCTCCGTGCGCCTGCCGAACCGCGACACGCTCTCCGCACGCCAGGCCGTCGCCCTGCGCAAGTTCTCGCTGCGCCAGCGCTTTCCGCAGCAGGGCCAACCGAATCCCGACTCGTTGCCGACATGGAAGGACGAACTCGAGGAGTGCCGTTTCCCGTGACCCCGCATCGCGACTTCCTCGCCCTGACGGACTTCTCGCCCGCCGAGCTTCGCGCGCTGTTCGCCCTCTCCGACCGGATGCGTCGCGGGGAGTATCGCAAGCGCCCGCTGGAGGGGATGGCCTTCGCGATGCTGTTTATGAAGTCGAGCACGCGCACGCGCGTGTCCTTCGAGGTGGGCGCCTGGCAGCTTGGCGCCCACGCGCTGTTCCTCTCGCCCCGCGACGTGCAGCTCGGCCGCGGCGAGCCCGTGGCCGACACCGCCCGCGTGCTCGACCGGATGGTGCAGGGAATGATGATCCGCACCTTCGCCCACGCCGACGTCGAGGAATACGCGCGGCACTCGCAGGTGCCCGTCATCAACGGGCTCACCGACCTGCAGCATCCCTGCCAGATCCTCGCCGACCTGCTCACGGTTCAGCAGCACCTCGGCAGCTTCGAGGGCAAGACGATCGCGTGGATCGGCGACGGCAACAATATGGCGAACAGCTGGTGCGACGCGGCCCACTTGCTGGGCTTCACGCTGCGGCTGGCCTGCCCTAAGGGGTATGACCCCGACCCGGCGATCCTCGCGCGCGCCGTGCAGGGCGGCAACGTGCAGCTCCTGCGCGATCCGCAGGCCGCCTGCGACGGCGCCGATGTCGTGACCACCGACGTGTGGGCCTCGATGGGGCAGGAAGAGGAGCAGGCGATCCGCGAGAAGGCCTTCGCGCACTTCCAGGTGGACGCGCCGATGATGGCCCGCGCGAAGCGTGATGCGATCTTCCTGCACTGCCTGCCTGCGCACCGCGGCGAGGAAGTCAGCGCCGAGGTGATCGACGGTCCGCAGAGCCGCGTGTGGGACGAAGCCGAGAACCGCTTGCACGTGCAGAAGGCCGTGATGGCGGTGCTGATGGGCGGCGAGCCGCTGGCGTAAGCGCGATGTACGCGGTGATCGGCGCGGGACCGATGGGGCTCGCGACCGCGCGCGTCCTGCAGAAGCACGGCCTGCCGTTCACGGGCTTCGAGCTGCACAGCGGCGTCGGCGGGCTCTGGGACATCGCGAACCCGCAGAGCACGGTGTACGAGAGCGCGCACTTGATCTCGTCCAAGCGGATGACGGAGTTCGCCGAGTTCCCGATGCGGCCGGAAGTGGCGCCGTATCCGCGGCACGATGAACTCAGGCGCTACTTCACGGAGTTCGCCGAGCATTTCGGGATCGCGCAGCACTACGAGTTCTCGACCAGGGTGCTGCGCGTGGAGCGCGCCGCCGACGGTGGCTGGGACGCGACGACAGAAAGCGACGGCAGGCAGCGCACGCGGCGCTTCGCTGGTGTGCTCATCGCCACCGGCACGCTGCATCATCCCTCGCAGCCTGCATTGCCCGGCGAGTTCGCCGGCACCGTGATGCACTCGGCGCAGTACAAGTCGCTCGACCAGTTGCGCGGCCAACGCGTGCTCGTGGTCGGCTGCGGCAACTCCGGTGCGGATATCGCGGTGGACGCCGTGCGCGCTGCCGCGTCCGTGGACCTGCGCGTGCGGCGCGGCTACTGGTTCCTGCCCAAGTTCCTGAAGGGCAAGCCGATCGACACCTTTGGCGGATTGATCAAGCTGCCGCGGCCGATCAAGCAGCGCCTCGATGGATTGATGCTGCGATTGGTGGTGGGCAAGCCATCGGACTACGGATTGCCGGACCCCGACTACCGGCTGTACGAATCGCATCCGGTGATGAACTCGCTGGTGCTGCACCACCTCGCACACGGCGACATCACGCCGCGGCCGGACATCGCGAAGGTCGCGGGGCATCGCGTGAGCTTCACCGACGGATCCAGCGGCGACTACGACACGATCCTGCAGGCTACGGGCTATGCGCTGCACTATCCGTTCATCGCGCGCGAGGCGCTGCACTGGGCGGAGGGCGCGGCGGCACCGTCGCTGTACCTGAACGTGATGCACCCCACCGACGACACGCTGTTCCTGATGGGAATGGTCGAGGCGAGCGGGCTCGGGTGGCAGGGCCGCTACGAGCAGGCGGAGATGGTGGCGCTGTACCTCAAGCGGCTCGCAGAGGGGCATCCGGCCGCCCTGGCGTTGCAGGCGGAGAAGCGCGCGCAGTTTGCGCGGAGGATCGACGGCGGCTTCAAGTACCTGCAGGTCGATCGGATGGCGTACTACGTGCACAAGGACAGCTACCTCAAGGCGCTGCGGCGGCACACGCGCGCGCTGCGGGGCTAGGCAGCGATGGAGGACGCGCTGCCACTGAAGTTCGATCCCTCGGGGCTGGTGGTGCTGAACGCCATCGTCGCGCTGATGGTGTTCGGCGCGTCACTGGACCTGCGGCTCGACGACCTGCGGCGGGTCGTGCGGCAGCCGGCCGGCATCTTCGCCGGTCTCTCGGCGCAGGCGCTTCTCACCCCCGCGGCCACCTGCCTGCTGACCTGGGTGTTCAAGGTGGATCCAGCGCTCTCGCTGGGGATGATGCTCGTCGCCGCCTGCCCGAGCGGTGCGCTCAGCAACGTGCTCACCTGGCGCTCGCGCGGCAACGTCGCGCTCTCGGTGGGGATGACCACCGTCTCGAGTCTCGCGGCGACGGTGCTCACGCCGCTCAACTTCGCGCTGTACGGGTGGCTCAATCCGCGCACGCGCGAGTTGCTGCGCGATGTGGACCTGCCGGTCGGGGGGATCCTCGCGCAGGTCGCGCTGGTGCTCGCGTTGCCCGTGGTGGCGGGCATCCTCGTCGGCACACGTGCGCCAGCCATCGCCCGGCGGCTCGAGGGCCCGCTTCGGCAGCTCAGCTTCGTCATCCTCATCCTGTTCATCGCCGGCGCGTTCTGGGAGAACCGCACGCTGTTCGTCGAGCGCTTCGGCAGCTTCTTCTGGCTGGTCGTGCTGCAGAACGCGATGGCGCTGGGCATCGGCCTCGGAGTCGCGCGGCTGGCGAAGCTCAGCGACGCCGACACGCGGGCGGTGACGATCGAGGTCGGCATCCACAACTCGGGCCTCGGGTTGGCGATCCTCTTCACGTTCTTCCCCTCGGCCGGCTCGATGATGCTGATCACCGCCTTCTGGGGCGTGTGGCACCTCGTGAGCGGACTGCTGCTCAGCGCCTACTGGGGCGCGCGGCCGCCGCGCGAGTCGCTCGCGAGGGTCGCGGTGTGAACGGCGGCGAGAAGCGCATCCTGATCACCGGCGCCGGCGGCTACGTCGGGCGCATCGTCGGCGAACGACTGGCGGCGGACCACAAGGTCGTCGGCACCGACTTGCGCGCCCGCGACGACCTCGGCTTCGAACTGCTCGCCGTCGACGTCCGCGACGCCCGGATGCGCGAGCTGATGGCCGACCTGCGCATCACGCACGTCATCCATCTCGCTGCCGTGCTCGAAGGCGGCAAGGACCGCGATCGCGAGTACGACATCGACGTGCGTGGTACGAGCAACGTCGTGCAGTGCGCGATCGACGCCGGCGTGCGACACCTGACCGTGGCCAGCTCCGGCGCAGCCTACGGCTACCACGCCGACAACCCCGACTGGCTCACCGAGGCGCACCCGCTGCGCGCGACGGACCTGTTCGCCTATGCGCACCACAAGCGCCTCGTCGAGGAGCTGCTTGCCGCACATCGGCAGCGCGCGCCGCAACTGGGGCAGCTCGTGCTGCGCATCTGCACCGTGCTCGGTGCCACGACCGACAACCAGATCACCGCGTTGTTCCGGAAGCGCCGCATCCTCGGCGTGCGCGGCAGCGCCTCGCGCTTCGTGTTCGTGTGGGACGAGGATGTTGCCGGGGCGATCCTGCACGGCGTGCGCGGGGACCGCACGGGCGTCTACAACCTCGCCGGCGACGGCGCGATGGAAATCCACGAGATCGCCGCCGCGCTCGGGAAACCGACGCTGATGCTGCCGGCGTTTATCCTTCGGCAGGCGCTGGAGATCGGGCAGTTCTTCCATCTCAGCCGCTACGGGCCGGAGCAGTTGGACTTCCTGCGCTATCGCCCCGTGCTCGACAATCGCCGCCTCAAGGACGTGTTCGGCTATCGGCCGATGAAGACGTCCGCCGAGGCCTTCCAGACTTTCGCCGAGGCCCAGAGGGGACGCTGATGCGCCCTGACGGGGCGCTGTGATGCAGCTTCTCTACTCGACCGTCCGCCCGGGCGATCTCGCTCCCGACTTCACGCTCCCCACGGCGGAGGGCAAGCTCGTCCGGCTCTCCGCGTTCCGCGGCAAGCGCGTCGTGCTGTACTTCTATCCCAAGGACTCCACGCCGGGTTGCACGACCGAGGCTTGTGAGTTCCAGGACCACCTGGCGCGCTTCAAGCGGCGCGGAGTGGCCGTGCTCGGTGTCGCGCCGGGCACGCTGAGGTCGAAGGCGAAGTTCGCCGCGACCAACCGTCTCACCTTGCCGTTGCTGAACGACGAGGATAGCGCCGTGTGCCAAGCCTACGGCGTGTGGCGGGAGAAGCAGCTCTACGGCCAGAAGTATATGGGTGTGATGCGTACGACCTACGTGATCGACGCCGAGGGCCGTGTCGAGCGCGTCTGGGAGAAGGTGAAGGAGCTCGGACACGCCGCGGCGGTGAACGCCTTCCTGCTTGGCAAGCCGGATCCGGCTCCGGCCGCGGCCCAGGCCACGCGGCGAGCGGCGCGCAAGAAATAGTCGTAGAATCTGGGAATGGCGGACGCCTTCCTCGCCACCCTGCAGGCCGCGCTCGACGGCGAGTACGTCGTCGAGCGCGAGCTGACGGCTGGAGGCCAGAGCCGCTTGTTCCTCGCCAGCGATGCCGAACTGCCGCGGCAGGTGGTCATCAAGCTCCTGCCACCGGAGCTCGCCGGCGAAGTCGCGCTCAAACGCTTCAAGCGCGAGATCGCCGTGCTCGTGAAGCTGCAGCACCCGCATATCGTGCCGATCATCGGGATGGGCGCCACGGACGAGATGATGTGGTACGTGATGCCGTACATCGCCGGCGCGTCGCTGGAAGAGCGTCTGCGCCAAGGGCCGCTGCCGCTCGATGCCGGACTCGAGACCCTGCACGAGATCGCCGATGCCTTGGCGCACGCACACGGCATCGGCGTGGTGCATCGCGACCTCAAGCCGGCGAACGTGCTGTTTCAGGGCGGCCACGCGGTGCTCGGAGACTTTGGCGTCGCGCACGCACGCCTCGAGATGCTGCGCTCCTCGAGCGGCTCGTCGCTGCGCGAGATGCGCAAGAGCCTGGCGAGTTCCACGGGGCGGCTCACGGACAAGGGCTTCGCCGTCGGCACGCCGGGCTATATGGCGCCGGAGCAGTTCCAGGGCGACGACCCCGCCGACGCGCGCGCCGATGTGTACGCGTTGGCGATGGTCGGCTACGAGATCCTCACGGGCCGCGCGCCGTTCGCCGAGTACCGCGGCGCGCGGTTGATGGTCGCGCATTTCACGGAGATGCCGACGCCGGCGCACGTGGCGCGCCCGGAGATTCCCGAGGCCGTCTCGCGCGTGTTGGAGAAGGGAATGGCCAAGGAACCGGACGACCGCTATCCCGATGCCGCAGCCTTCCGCGATGCGCTTGGGCGCCGTTGGTGACGCGCGGGCGCGCGGCCGGCCTTAGCTGGCCGCCGCGCGCAGCGGCGGCGCGAACAGCGGCAGGGTCTCCTCCGGGCGCAGCGGATGCGAGAGCAGGAATCCCTGTACGTGCTCGCAACCCATCGCCTTGAGCTGCGCGAGCTGCGCTTCCTGCTCCACGCCTTCGGCGACGACCTCCATCGACAGCGATTTCGCCAGCGCGACGACCGAACGCACGATCTCCAGGCACTCCGCACTTACGTCCATCCGGCCGACGAAGTAGCGGTCGATCTTGATGCTCCCGATCGGCAGGCGATGCAGGTAGCTCAGCGACGCGTGCCCGGTGCCGAAATCATCCATCAGGATGCGGATGCCGCGTTGCCGCAGCGCCTCGAGCGTCCGGCGCGCGCCGTCTTCGTCGAAGAGGATCACGTTCTCGGTGACCTCGAGACGCAGGCGCTGCGGGTCGAGGCCCGAGGCGTCGAGCGCCCGCTCGACGATCTCGATCAGCGCCGGGTCCGCGAGCTGCTTGGCCGCGATGTTCACGCTGACCCAGGGCGCCTGCGGCCCGTTGGGGGACAGCGTCATCAGGTGCCGGCAGGCCTCGCCCAGCGCCCAAGTGCCGAGCGGCACGATCATTCCCGTTTCTTCGGCGAGCGGTACGAACTCACCGGGGCCGAGCAACCCGCGAGAGGGGTGCGCCCAGCGCAGCAGCGCCTCGAAGCCGGCAAGGCGCGTGGCGGCGCCCTCGCGCGCCGAGAACACCGGTTGGTACCAGACCATCATCTCGCCGCGGGCGATCGCCGTGCGCAGGTCGTGGGCGAGCGAGGCGCGATGCTGCACGCCCGCGCGCATCTCCGGGCGGTAGACGACGTGCCGAGCGCCGCCCTGGCCCTTGGCTTCCTGCATCGCGAGCTCGGCGTTGCGCACGTAGTCGCTCGCCGATTCGGTCATCGGATCGTGCATCGCGATGCCGATGCTCGCGTTCACCACCAGCTCGTGCGTGAGCACGTGCAGCGGCTCCTTGAGCAGGAGGTGCACGCGGTCGGCGACGCGTTCGGCCTCGTCGGGCTCGTGGACGGCTTCGAGGACGATGAGGAAGACATCGCTGCCGAGGCGGGCGATGATGTCGCCGGGGCGCACGGCCGTGCCGATGCGCCGCGCGAAGGCCTGCAGCAGCGCGTCGCCGGCACCGTGACCGAGGGCGTCGTTGTGCGCCTTGAAGCGGTCGATGTCGACGACCAGCGCGGCGAAGCGGCGTTCGCCCTGGCGGCGCGTACGCGTGATGGCGCGACGCAGCAGGTCGATGCCAAGCGCGCGGTTGGGCATTCCCGTGAGCTGGTCGTAGAAGGCATCGCGACGGGCCTGCTCCTCGACGCTGCGCTGAGCGGTGGTGTCACGGACCGAACCGGCGACGCGGATCGCCTTGCCGCTGTGGTCGCGCACGATGAGGCCCGACCACTGCAGCGTCATCCAGCGTCCGCTCTCGTGGCGGATGCGATGCTCGGAGCTGAAGCGGTCGCCGGTGCTCGCGGTCTGCGCAGCGATGTCCACTTCCATCTGCGCGCGGTCTGCCGGATGCACGCGGCCGCGCCACTCGTCCGCCGACGCCAGCACCTCCTCGGCGTCGAGGCCGAGCAGCTCGCGCCAACGGGATGAGAAGCGGATGCGATCGTCGGTGAGATCCCAGTCCCAGAGCGCTTCCTGCGCGCTGCGGGCGGGCAGCAGCAGCCACTCGCCGCTCGAGCGCTGGGAGAGGCGCCGGCCCTCGGCCTGCACGAGCGCCGCGGCAGCCTGCGCGGTGTGCGCGGCGCTGCGGGCTTCGAGTTGGCGAAGGCGACGATGGAGCCACGCGCTCCAGCCGAGGGCGGCGACGAGCGCGAGTGTGAGAAGCAGGACGGACATTATCTCGGGAATGCTGGGTGGGAACAGCCCTGGCCGTACAACGGAAGCCTAGGCCGTACCGTTCATAGACGCAGTATCGCCTGTCACGTTTCGGAACTGTCCGCCGCGCGAAATTTCTACGCTGTGGCGAAACTATACGCCGAGGTGCTCAGGCTCTCCGGAAGAGATCGACCATCGACAGGTAGCCGATGGTAGTCACGCCCAGCGCGCTGAGCACGGTTAGCCCGCGCGCCGTCCCGAAGGCGACCAGAATCCCGCGACCCGCTGGTTCGGCCCCTGCCGATTCGGCATATTGCACGTTCGCACAGTCCCACTAATCCCATTCAGGATCTTGCGATGTCTGATGCCTCCGCCGCGCTCAAGCGCACGCCCTTCCACGCCATCCACGTCGCTGCGGGCGCGAAGATGGTGTCGTTCGCCGGCTTCGAAATGCCGATCCAGTATCCCTCCGGCATCACCGCCGAGCACAACGCGGTGCGCAAGGCCTGCGGCGTGTTCGACGTGTCGCATATGGGCGAGTTCATCGTGAAGGGCCCGCAGGCGACTGACTTCGTCAGCTACGTCACGACGAACGACGTCGCCGCACTGCAGGTCGGCCAGGTGCACTATTCGGCGATCCTCACGGAGCAGGGCACGTTCGTGGACGACTGCCTCGTGTATCGCTACGCCGCCGACCACCTGATGATGGTCGTGAACGGCTCGAACAAGGACAAGGATCTCGCGCACATCGCGCAGTACAAGGGCAAGTTCGACTGCACGCTCGAAGACGTGAGCGACGCCATCGGTCTGCTCGCCGTGCAGGGCCCGCAGGCGCAGGAGATCCTGCAGGCGCTCACGCCCAAGGCCCTCGACGAGATCAAGTACTACTGGTTCACCGAGACCAGCGTCGCTGGCATCCCGATGACGCTCTCGCGCACGGGCTACACGGGCGAGGATGGCTTTGAGCTGTATCACGACGCGAAGGACTCCGAGAAGCTGTGGGCGGCGTTGATGGCCACCGGGCGCATCGCGCCGGCGGGGCTCGGCTGCCGCGACTCGCTGCGCCTCGAAATGGGAATGGCGCTCTACGGCAACGACATCGACGACACGATCACGCCGCTCGAGTCGGGGCACGGCTGGCTCGTGAAGATGAAGAAGGGCGACTTCGTCGGCCGCAGCGCGCTCGAGGCGCAGAAGGCCGCCGGCGTCACGCGCAAGCTCGTCGGCTTCACCTTCGAGGAGAAGGCGATTCCGCGGCACGGCTATCCGGTGTTCGTGAACGGCGAGGCCAGCGGCACGGTGATGAGCGGCATTATGAGCCCCAGCGTCGGTTGCGGGCTCGGCACCGCCTACGTGCCGCCCGCGCACGCGAAGGAAGGCAACACGCTGGAGGTCGAGATCCGCGGCAAGCGCGTGGTCGGGACGATCGCCGCGTTTCCGTTCTGGAAGCAGGGGACGGTGAAGCGCTAAGACCTGGGACGTGAGACGTGGGACTTGAGCGCTCACGTCTCACGTCTCACGTCTCAAGTCTCACGTCTCAAGTCTCACGTCCAACCGGGTCGAAGCTATGAGCGTTCTGATAACCCTTACCGACGTCGAGCCCGCCGTCCGCCTCAATGCGTTGCTCGAGGCCGACGACATCAAGACGTGGATGGTCTCGCCGCTGGACGACCTGCCAAGCGAGGTGCGCAAGGCGCGGCCGGAGGTGATCGTGTTCACCGGCAGCCTGCTCGATCCGCAGACACTGGCGATCGCGCGTGAGCAGATGTGGGGTGGCGCGGCCGTGCTGGGGCTCGCGGACATCGGCGACCCGCAGCTCGACCAGAAGCTCAAGACGGTGGGCTTCGCCGACGTGCTCACCAAGCCGGTGACGCCGGAGGCGTTGCGGCAGAGCGTCGAGGAGTTGCTTGAGCGTGCGCGGATCACGCGCGAGACGGGACTCTGGGGCGAGAGCGAAGCGGTGCGCCAGGTGCTCGAGGCGGTGCGTCAGATGGCGCCGGTGTCGAGCACGGTGCTGATCGAAGGCGAGAGCGGCACGGGCAAGGAGCTCGTGGCGCGGGCGATCCACAAGCTGTCGCCGCGTCGCAGCAAGCCGTTCATCGCGGTCAACGTGGGGGCGCTGCCGGAGACCTTGCTGGAAAGCGAGCTCTTCGGCCACGAGAAGGGCGCGTTCACCGGCGCGGCGGAGCGGCGCATCGGACGATTCGAGCTGGCCGACGGCGGTTCGCTGTTCCTCGACGAGATCGGCGAGATCCCGTCGAACGTGCAGGTCAAGCTCCTGCGCGTGCTCGAGGAACGCGAGGTCACGCGTGTCGGCGGCACGCAGGTGATTCCCGTGGATGTGCGTGTGGTGGCGGCGACGAACCGTCCGCTGCGCGAGTCGGTGGCCACCGGCGGATTCCGTTCGGACCTGTTCTACCGACTCAACGTGCTGCGCATCTATCTCCCGCCGCTGCGTGAGCGACGCGAGGACATCCCGCTGCTGGTGCGGCGCTTCGTACAGGAGTTCGCGCAGCAGCACGGGCGCGAGTTCCACGGGATCTCGGCCGAGGCGATGCAGGCGCTGGTCAACTACGCGTGGCCGGGAAACGTGCGCGAGCTGCGCAACTTGATCGAGTCGATGGTGGTGCTGGCCACGGGTCGGGAGATCGGCATCGCCGACATTCCCGCGGCGATCCGCGAGGGCGGGGCGGAGCGCCTGCTGCCGGTGCCGGTCGGGGCGATCCTCCGGGAGGGCGGTCGCGCCGAGGGGCGGGAACTGGAGTTCATCGTGCGCAGCCTCGTGGAGGTGAAGCTCCAGCTCGAGGAGCTGCGGCGGCGGGTGGACGAAGTGCGCGCCGAGCGCGACGAGTGGGCGGCGATGGCCGGTGCTGCGGCGGGCGGTTCAGCACTCGGACTCCGCAATGCCGCAGTCGCGGGATCTGGCGCGGTTGGCGCGCTCGGCGGCGGAATCGAGCCGCCGGGCGCGATGCCCCAGGCGACGGTGACGATCACGCCGGGGATGACGATGGCGGAGATCGAGAAGGCGGCGATTCTTGCCGCGTTGCGTGAGACCAAGGGGAATCGTCGTAAGGCTGCTGAAATCCTTGAGATTGGGGAGCGTACGCTCTACCGAAAGCTCAAGGAGTATCAAGTTCCTGAACAGTTCGGGGAGTAAAGCCAAAGATTCTGCCATCCGCCCCTTCCCAACTGACCAGATATTGCACAGAATGAGGCGTGCTAGGCGGACTTGTCCGCCGAGCAGCCTAGGCCGACTCCCACCGTCTCGCCCCAGGAATCCGTGTCTCCATCGCAGCAGCCCGCATCGAGCGGGTCCAATCCGCTGATTGCCGGAAGCGTGCTTCCGCTTCAGCGCGCCGAGGAGTTGATCGTGACACTGAAGGATGTGGTGTCGGCGCGCATCACGGCGACGGAGACGGGCGCGGTCGATGCGATCCACGTGCTGGTCACGGGCGACACGCCGGCGAAGGCGGTGGTGCGGAACATCGAGAGCGCGCTGATGGCGCAGCTTGGGTTGAAGGTAGACCATCGGAAGATTTCGGTCGCGTCGACGACGCGGCGCCCGGTGACGGGCGAGCAGCCGATCGTGGAGCAGCCGTCGGTGCCGCGCGCGGGCAGCGGGCGTCCGGTCTACTTCGAGGATGTGGAAGTGCGCGGTTCGCGGGCGCGCGGGGTCACCTGCAAGGTGACGCTGCGGATTGGCAGCGAGCAGTACGCCGGCGAAGCCGAGGAGACGATGCAGAGCGACCGCAGTCGCGTGGACGTGAGCGCACGGGCGGCGCTGATGGCGTTGAGCTTGGCGGGTCCGTCGGGCGGGATTTTCTCGTTGGAGGGCGCGAAGGTGGTTACGGCGTTCGAGCGGGAATTCGTGTTCGCGGCGGTGATGGCGCGCAGCGGCCGGGAACAGGTGATGCTGACCGGCAGCGCGGAGATCCGAGACAGTGCCGAGACCGCGGCGGTGCTGGCGGTGTTGGACGCGACGAATCGATGGATGGCGACGATTGCGGCGGGCGAGGGCGTGCCCGTGATGGAGGATCGTCGGGTTACGCGCTGACGGTGGCGCGGCCGTGTCCGTACGCGCAGGCGCTGTGGTAGCTGGCAGTACGACAATTGAAGGGCCGTAACGAGGTACCCCTCGTTCTCTCAGAGCGGAGAGGACACCAGCGGTGGCGTCGAAAGGACGTCGAGAGCGGAGCCGACCTGTAGATGATGGACACCCGCGAGGGTGATCTCATTGAGGGGAGGTGAGTCTCGATGACGTATATCACCAGCCTGTTTGTCGCTATGGCGGCGTTTGTTATGGGCGATTCTTCGAGCTGGACCTAAGCAAGTAGGCCGGTTCGGGGGCGAGGGCGAGGGGGCCTCCGGTTCTCACATTTCATTCTGGGATCGAATGAAGAGTCGTGTTGGTCGAATCGTCGAAACTGTGGCCGCTGGTACCCTCGTGGTGCTCGCGGCTTTCGCCGCTCTTGTGGCTCCGCCCACACCAGGAGAGTGGCAGGCCGCTCTGTTCTTCACTGCATTCGGAGTGCTCGCGGCTGCGCTCGCTTACAAGACGTCGACATCAACGTCTGGAACGATCAGCTTCTTACCGTTTCTGAGCGTCGCTCTCGTTTCACCGAACGTTGCTGCGCTCGTTGCTGTCGTGATCAGCACACTTATCGCGGAAATCGTGCACCGACGCCCGCTTCTCAAGCTGGTGTTTAACACAACGCAGCACACGTTCGCGGTAGCAGTCGGCACGGCGCTTTACCTTCTGTCGGGCGGTCAATCCGCGCTAGACGGTACTCCGAAGTTCTTGCCGTTCTTCTTGCTTGTCTCGACGTACTTTGTCGTGAACAAGCTCGCGGTCAGCACAGTCGTAGCGGCTTCGTCGGGGACGAGTACTCTGCCGATCTGGATAAAGAGTATGCGTGGCTCAGCGCTCTACGACGCGCTTTCGATGCCGCTAATCATCTTCTTCGCTATCGCCTATTCGAGGTTGGGCCCGGGTTGGACCGCGATTCTTGCGCTACCGATGCTGGGGATTCGACAACTGTACAGGACAGTGTACGCGCTCGAGAAGGTTAACGAAGAACTGCTGCAGTTGATGGTCGCCTCGATTGAGGCGCGCGATCCGTACACTTCAGGGCACTCGCAACGTGTTGCCATCTATGCGCGCGAGATTGCGAGAATCTCAGGGCTGCCCGCGCGCCAAATTGAGCGAGTGGAGATTGCAGCGTTGCTTCACGACGTTGGAAAGATTCACGAGGAGTTCGCGCAAATCCTGAGAAAACCCGGGCGACTCTCGGACGAGGAATTCGAGACGATGAAGCTTCACCCGGTGCGGAGCGCTGAACTCGTTGCTAAGGTGTCGCACTTCTCCGACCTTGTGGCGTCAGTGCGTGCCCACCACGAGACCTGGGAGGGCAGGGGGTACCCGGATCAACTCCGCGGACCAGAGATTCCTCTTCCGGCCCGCGTCATCGCTCTGGCAGATACAATCGACGCGATGACGACCTCGCGTCCGTACCGCGCGGGAATGACTCTCGAGCAAGTGCGACTGGAGATCCGGCGTGAGAGCGGCAGGCAGTTTGATCCTCAGATTGCCGCAGCGCTCACTACTCCGCAGGCTTGGACCAGTCTGGCGGGCGTGGTTGCTCACGCGCAGGCTGAGTATCCCGCGATTGAGCTAGCGGGCGGGGTCGGCACTGTCCCTGCGGGAAACACAGGAGAGTTCGTCTTCATAGCGTCACGATAGCTGCCGATGCAGGTCACGGAGACGAATGCATATCTGCGGCAGAGTGCCGACGCCGCCTGCGTCTCGGAGCTTCAAATGACGCTCCGCAAGCGAATGCGCCTGGTCTCGCAGCCTAGTCCCATCAGCTGCGTGAAGGCAAAGGTCTAGAGTGTGATCCGCCGCGAAGCGCCCGAGCAGCTTCGAGGCTGCTCCTAACACCTCCGGCAAGAGGTCTTCAGCCTCAGCTGCACGCCCGATGTTCGAAAGCACTGCCGCTGCGAGCGCGAGCTCGGCGAAGCGTCCGCGCGTCACGCCGAACGCCCGTGCTGACGTGATCCTTGCTTCGACGCGCGATGCGAGCATCGTGAAGCGTCCTTGTGCGAACTCAAGTCGATCTAGAATATGATCGCGCGACGTGAGAGTACGCGGTTTGTCGCTTGCTGTTCCGGTTTGCGCTGCATACTCGATCCACTTGCGTGCACCGGCCATATCAAGTTGGTCGAGCAGAATGCTCGCAACGAGCTCCGCGGCTGTTGAGGCAGCGTAGCTCATAGCATACTGCTCAGCCAGTTTCGCAGCGGACTTCGCAGTGTCGGCTGCGGCGTCAACGTTCCCGGCAATGCGTAGCGCGTTGGCACTGCAGCGCAGGAGAAGACACCGATCGCTGGCAGATAGACCCTTCTCGTCAACTTGACTCACCATCCTTTGCGCTGCGATGATGTCTGATGCGGAATGCAATTCTGCCGCAGCAATGAGGCGCGTTAGCGCTAGCATCGCAGACGATGGTAGTTCTGGAGCGAGTTCCGCGCTGACTTGTTCAAACTCGCGGAACTGATTCGTGACGAGGAGGTTGCCAGTGAGGCGGACTCCGATCAGACAGGCGCGCGCGCGGTCGGCTGCGCTGAGAGAAGCAGACCGCGCAAGCGACACGAGCTCATCAGCGGGTCCTTCGTCAGCTCTGTTCAATCGGACATGCGCGTCGGCTGAAACGCCAACGGCGAGTAGGTGATCAGGCAGATGTGGGGATGAGTGGAGGCCGCGCGACCTCCAGACCTCGTCAGCTACCGCGAGCGCCTCTCTTGAGCGACCGGAGCCGAGCAGTGCAAGCGCTTCCCGCGCACGGAGTCGCAGGCGCGATGGAACGTCAGTGATGTTAACATTGAGTGCGCCAATCGAATCGGCCGCCGCGCTGAATAGGCCGGACGATAGAAGTGAATCGGTAGCTGCGAGGTTGAGCTCGGTGGCCCTTCCCGATTCCCCCGCCGTCCAGTACAGAGCAGCTAGGCGACGATGCACTTTGAAGTCATCGTGGCCGGAATCCTCCGATAATGCGACCGCGCACTCTAGCGCGAGTGCGGCCGCTGTCACGTCGGGCATTGATGATAGGATGGAATCGCGCCAGCTATCATGGATGCGGATCGTGCGGTCGCTGTTCAGATGGATGATTGCATCATCGGAAAGCGATTCGATGCAGCTCAGAAACTTGTGCGACGAGAGATCGGAGGCTCTTTGAACGCGTGCCGTCGTCGCTGTGTCTCCAAGTAGCGCGGCAATTCTCAGGAGTCGAAGGGACTCCGGCGACTGATGTGAAAGAGTGCTGTCAACAATGGACGATAGAGAGAGCGGTAGCGAATCGAAGCTTGCTCCGCGGGTGCGAAACAAGGCGAGTTCCCGTGCGAAGTGCGGATGACCTCCGGCCTGTTCCGCGATGTGATCTAGTTCTGAGTCAGTGAGGTTGAGGTTGTGCGCCGCGGCGGTTGCGTGTGCTAGCAGACGGCACTCATCTTGGCTTAGCGGAGTGAGGCGTATGACGTGCAGTCCGTTCTGGCCCTCAGGAAGCACGAGTTGCGATAGAACTCCTGGCCGGCCGGCCGCAATTACGGCGCATCGAGATTGGGACAGTAGCACCAGTGCTTTTCCGATCACCGAAAGCGAATAGGCATCACTACGATGTAGGTCGTCCAGCGTTACCAGCAGGCGACACTCGTCGGACACCGCAGCGAGTAGGGATAGCAGGCACCCGAGGATGTCTTCGGGTGTCATCTCAGCTGCGATGCTTAGCCTCCCACGAGAGTCGGCTTCTGGCCGGGCGAGTGTCCGGGCATCCGACATCGTATGCGGACTGACGGCTGCGGAGCCTGGGGAATCGATTAGTGCGCGGACTAGCGAACGGACGAGTGCCCAAGGGTGCGAGGTCTCAGTGGAATCCGCGCGAAGATCCAGCGTGCGGATGCCGCGCAGGGCGGCGAAGTCGCGCGCCTCATGGAGCAGGCGTGACTTGCCGAATCCTGACGCGCCAAGCAGAAGTGCTGAGCGGGTCGTGGCGCCGGACTCAGGGGTGAGCACATGTGTTAGTCGAGCCATCGCCTGCTCGCGTCCGATCAGACTCACCTCTCTCGTTCCTCGATGAGTCCAGCCGATGCGGCGTTCTGCGAGCCGCCGCCGCATTGCGAGGGCGGGGCGTCCCAGGTGCTCGGCGTCGCTGCCGAGTTCGCCGATGTACGTGTCAAGGATCTCCAGCGCCTGCTCTTTCGATCCAAGCATCACCGCAGCTTCGACAAGCGCGAGTGTCGCCTCTTCGTTCAACGGATCGCGGCTGAGTACAGCCCGGGACCATTGTTCGACCGCTGTCCAGCGTCCCTCGTTACGAGACTGCATAATGAGGCGCATCGCCGCTCGTCGCGCCCGCTGTCCGAGAATCGCCTGTGTCTCCTCCAGCCAGGACAGGAACCCTGCTGGCATCCGCGTGCTAAAGGCGAGAGCGTGGCCAAGTGCGGCTTCGATGTCGGCTGGACTCGCAGTTTCGGGCCAATCTGGATGCAGTGCCTTGTTGATGTCGCTGTCTACTAGTTCCCTGTCGATTCCGACGGCGTCAGTGCTCTCTGTGAGTTGGACGCCAGACTGTCGCAGGCGATACAGCATCTGGCTCAAATTGTGGCGGCGACTCTCCGCCGAACCACCCTCCCAGAACAGCTCTAAGAGCTCAGCACGGGGTACGCGCTCGCCTGCCCGAGTCGTCAGATAGAGTGCTACGGCGAACTTGGCTTCCGAACCAAGCCCAATCCGCTCCTCCCCCGCACGAATCTCCGCGGTCCCGAACACCCGGACCACGACCATCCCCGGCTTCGTCGTCGCGTTCTTCATAGCCCAATATTCCCCCTCATCGCGTCACTCGGCCGTCACCGCGGACCCCTCCCCGAGGCACAATTGCCACCGCTACGATGACGCCAAGCCCCTAACTCCGCTAGCCACAACGACAAACGCCGCCAGCGCATTGCGCTGGCGGCGTCCGAGCCCCGTGACGGCTACTGTCCGCCCGAGCTACTTCGCGGGGGATCGCAGACCCAAAATCTGCTCAATCCCAACCCCCTCCGCCTCCGCCTGGAAGTTCAGCACCACCCGGTGCCGCAGCACGCTGAACGCCACCGCATCCACATCCTCCAGGTCCGGCACGGCCCGGCCGTCCATCGCAGCCCGAGCCTTGGCCCCGAGCACGAGGTTCTGACCCGCACGCGGGCCGGCGCCGACGCTGACGTACTTCTTCACGGCCGGCGACGCGCCCTCCTCGCCCGGACGCGTCGCCCGCGCGAGGCCGACGGCGTAGCTCACCAATGACGGCGGCGCCGGCAGGCGACGCACGAGCTTCTGCATCTCCAAGACCTCGGCGGCGTTCAACGAGGGCTTCACGACGCCCTTCTGCACGCCGGTCGTGCTGGAGACGATCGCTTCCTCCTCGGCCACGCTCGGGTAGCCGATGCGGAGCTCGTACATAAAGCGGTCAAGCTGCGCCTCCGGCAGGTGGTACGTGCCTTCCTGCTCGATGGGGTTCTGCGTGGCGAGCACGAAGAAGGGCTCGGGCAGCGAGTACGTCTTGCCGGCGACGGTCACGGTGTGCTCCTGCATTGCCTGCAGCAGCGCAGCCTGCGTCTTCGGCGGGGCGCGGTTGATCTCGTCGGAAAGCACGATGTTGCCGAACACGGGACCGCGCGCGAAGGTGAACGCGCGCTTGCCGGTGCCGTGGTCCTCCTCGAGCAGCTCGGTGCCCGTGATGTCGCTGGGCATCAGGTCCGGCGTGAACTGGATGCGGCTGAACTGCAGGTCCAGCGCCTCGCTCAGCGTCTGGATGAGTAGCGTCTTGGCCAGGCCGGGCACGCCGACGAGGAGCACGTGGCCGCCGGCGAGCACGGCCGAGGTGAGCATATCGACGATGTCCGTCTGGCCGACGATCCGTTGCGCGATCTGACGGCCCATCTCGCGCCGCGCCTCGGCGAGGCGCGCCAACAGCTCCAGGTCTCGCGCGTCCGCCGCGGCGTCACGCACTGCAGTCTGACTCACAGGCTCTCTCGGATTGGGGTCCGGCGGGGGTTCGGGAATCTAATTCGCGGTGACACATCTATGACACTCGCGGGGCCGATCCCGCCGATCATACTACGTATGCCACTGCCCCATTTGTTGTTGGTCAACCTCGGCACCCCCGACGCCCCGACCCCGGAATCGGTCCGACGCTTCCTCGACGAGTTCCTCTCCGACCCGGACGTCATCGATTTCCCCAAGTGGCTCTGGCAGCCGATCCTCCAAGGCATCATCCTGCGCACGCGGCCGAAGAAGGTCGCCCACGCCTACGAGTCCATCTGGACGCCGGATGGCTCCCCGCTGCGCACGTCGACGGAGCGCATCGTCGCACGGCTGCGCGCCGAGTCCGACGGGCAGTTCACCGTCAGCGCGGCGTATCGCTACGGTGAGCCGAGCATCGCCTCGGAGAAAGCCCGCCTGAAGGCCGAGGGCGTCGCGAAGATCGTCGTCGTGCCACTCTTCCCGCAGCGCACCTCCAGCACCACGGGCACAGCCTTCCGCCGCGCCTTCGAGTCTGCCGTGGCGCTGCAGCTCGACGTGCCGGTGATCGACCGCGTGATTCCCGCGACCGACCCGGGCTACATCCAGGCGCAGGCGGATCGCTACTTCGAGGCGATTGCCGACGAACCGGCGCCGCCCGACCACATCGTGATCTCCTACCACGGCATCCCTGAGTGCTACGACCGCAACGAGCGCCGCTCCTACTCCTCCGATTGCTGCCACACGACCACCGCGCTGCTCGAGGCCATCCGCTGGCCGGTGGAGAAGTCGACGCTGACGTTCCAGAGCAAGTTCGGCCCGGAGCGCTGGCTCACGCCGGCCACCGACGCGGTGCTCGAGGCGCTGCCGGCGCGCGGCGTGAAGAGCGTCGCGGTGATCACGCCGGGCTTCGTGACCGACGGACTCGAGACGATCGAGGAGATCGGCGACCGCGGCCGCGAGAGCTTCCTCGAGGCGGGCGGGGAGCGCTTCATCCGCGTGGCCGCCGTGGATACGCATCCGGCCTTCATCCGATCGCTGGCCCAGTTGGCCGTCGCCTGACGCGGGCACTGCATATGGACGTCGGTGTCATCGGTCTCTGCTGGCGGCACGCCAGCACCGATCAGCTCGCGCAGTTCACGCTGCCGCGTGATGCACGCGCCGCGCGCCTACGTGCGCTCGCCGACGCCCTTGAGGTGGACGAGCTGCTCTACGTCGCGACCTGCAACCGCGTCGAGATCGCCTTCGCCGGTGGCGCGGCAATCGGCGTGCCGGCGCGTCGCGCGCGACTGCTCGCGCACTTCGGTGCCGCGTTCGAAGCGCGCCGCCTGCGCGCCTGGGCCGGCGAGGGCGCGATCGAACACCTGTACCTCGTCGCCAGCGGACTCGACTCGGCGCGCGCCGGAGAAAGCGAGATAATGGGCCAGCTCAAGGCCGCCGCCATCGAGTGCGATGGTGCCGGCCTGCTCGGGCCGACGCTGCGTGCGCTGGTGGACGACGCCCTGCGCGTGGCGCGGCGCGTACGCCCCGTGACCGACGGGCACGTCGGACGCGCCTCGCTCGCCGACATCGCGCTCGGACACATCGCGACGCGGCTCGCGACGCAGCCGGGCGCCGTCGCGCTGGTCGGCGTCTCGCCGATGACCGTGCACTGCGCCACCGCGCTCAGCGAACGCGGCGTCCCCACGATCCTCGTGAACCGCAGCGTCGACCGCGCGATGGCCGTCGCGCCCGAAGGCGGAAAAGTGCGCTCGCTCGAGGCCTTCCGTCTCTCGCCCGACGCCGTGAGCGCCTTGCTCCTCGCCACCGGTGCCAACGAGCCCCTGTTCAGCGACGCCGACTGCCAGCGCCTCGCCGCGCGCGGCCCCGGACGCCTACCGCCGCTCGTCGTCGACCTCGGCGTGCCGCCGTCGCTGCGGCCGGAGGAGGCGGAACGCGCGGGAATGGCGCACATTGGTATGGATGCAATCACCCGCGCCGCGGATGCTGGCCGCGAGGCAGCGCTCGAGGCGCTGGGTGAGGCCCGTGCGCTCGTGGACGCCGCGCTCGACGAGCGGCGATCGCGCGAGTGGACGGCGCTCGTCGACCCAACGATCGTTGCCCTGCGCCGTCGCTACGCCGATCGCGCACACACCGAAGTGGAGCGCATCCTGACGCAGGAACTCAAGACTCTGGACGAGGCGCAACGCGAAGTGCTGCGCCGCTGGGCGGCGAGTCTCGCCCATCAGCTCGCGCACCTGCCGTCGCGCGGCCTGCGCGACCTCTCGGCGAGCGCCGGCCCCGAGGCGGCGGCGGAGTTCCTCGCGGTGGCCGAGCCGGAGCTCGCCCGCGACCTGCGCCAGCGCTTGGTGGCCCCGTGAGCGCCTCTCGTCCGCGCTCGCCGTCCACGCGCAGCGTGCAAGTCGGCTTCTTCCTGCTCCTGCTGGTCTGCGCCGCCCAGCTCGCCTTCTGGATGTGGGACGAGTGGCGTTACACCGCGATGATGACCGAGCGCCTCTCGACCGCACTCGCCGCGACCGGCGTCGGCGCCGAGGACCTCGCGCGCCTGGGTACGGAGCGGGCGCAGCGGCTCAACCGCTACGCTTGGGAGGGCGCGTTCTTCCTGGCCGTGCTGATCGCGGCGATGGCCGTGGTGCTGAAGGCGCTGCGCGAGGAGGCCGAGCTGCGGCGCCGGCAGGAGCAGTTCCTCGCCGCGGTCTCGCACGAGTTCAAGAGTCCGCTGGCATCGCTGCGGCTCTCTGTCGAGACCCTCTCGCTACGCGATCCCGCGCCAGCCGAGCGTGCGGAGCTGGTGCGGCGCATCGTCGTGGAGCTGGGGCGCCTCGAACGGATGGTCGCCAACACGCTCGACACCTCGCGCCTGGCCAGCGGCTTCGAGTCGCACCCGGAACGCGTCGCGCTGGACGAGGTCGTCACCGAGATGACCGAGGAGCTGCGGGAGTTTGCCGCGGAGTGCGGCGTACGCGTGGAGGCGCAACTGCCGCACGCGCTGGTCGTGCACGCGGATCGCGACGGGCTGCGCACCGTCGTGCGCAACCTGCTGCACAACGCGATCAAGGCGAGCCCGCGCGGCGCCGTGGTGCAGGTGCACGGCGAGGCGGACCTCCACGAGGTCGTGCTCGAGGTCAGCGATGACGGCGTGGGTTTCGCGCCGAAGGAAGCGCCGCGGCTCTTCGAGCAGTTCTATCGTGTCGACGGCGATGGCCGCGGGCGGATGCAGGGGACGGGGCTCGGGCTCTACCTTGTGGAACGTCTCGTGACGCAGGCCGGCGGCCGCGTCCGCGCGCAGAGCGCCGGCCACGGGCTCGGCGCCGTATTCACCGTACGCTGGCCGCGCCACGCGGAGGATCGGTCGTGAGTTCCGGAGTTGCGAAGGTGCTGCTGGTCGAGGACGAGCCGAATCTCGCGCGCGGGATCCGCGAGAACCTCGTGCACGAAGGCTACGACGTGGAACTCGTCACGGATGGCGTGACGGCGCTCGCGCGGATGCGCGCGAACGACTACGCCGTGGTCGTGCTCGATGTGATGCTGCCCGGAATGGACGGCTTCACGGTCTGCGAGACCGTGCGCAAGGAGGGCAACGACACGCCGGTGCTGTTCCTCACCGCCAAGGGCGGCGCGCACGACCGCATCCGCGGGCTCGAGGCCGGCGGCGACGACTATCTGCCGAAGCCCTTCCACCTGCGCGAGCTGCTGCTGCGCGTGGCGGCGATCGTCCGCCGCCGCACGCGCTTCGACGCGCTGCTCGGCAGTCGCGAGACGCTGCAGTTCGGCGGCAACGAGTTCGACTTCGCGAGTTTCCGCGGGCGCAGCTGGGATGGGCAGGACCAGCACCTCACGCCGAAGGAGGCGCTGATCCTGGCCGAGCTGGCCAAGCGCGACGGGCGCGTGGTGTGGCGCGAGGACCTGCTGGAGCGCGTCTGGGGCGGGGAGGTGCTGCCCAGCTCGCGCACCATCGACAACTTCATCGTGAAGCTGCGCAAGCGATTCGAGCGCGAGCCGGACCGGCCGCGGCACTTCCACACCGTGCGCGGCGTGGGCTATCGCTTCACGGCGGCGGGCGAAGACGCGAGCGACTGATCCGTCGGCGCTCGCGACGCGCCAGGGCCACGAAAACACAAGCGCCGCGCATCACTGCGCGGCGTTTCACCATTCGGGAGTCGCGCGCTCAGCGCACGACGAAGTCGACGCGGTGCTCGACCGGAAAGTTGCGCGAGGGCAGCGTCGCGACGGCGGTGTAGCTGCCGGGCGCCGGATCGCTCCAGGTTTCGGAGAACGAGAGCGTGTCGCTCGCGCGCAGCACTTTGCTCTGCACGACCTGCGTGAACATCCGCTCGGCGCTCCAGCGCCAGACTTCGCGTCCGAGCGCGTCGAGCACGACGAAGTCGTGCGTGCGGCCGTCGTTGAAGAGGAGCTCGAGCTTGCGCGTGCTTGCGTTGACGACGTCGAAGCTGAAGTGCACGCCGTTGTTGACGTCGATGTCGAGCGTCGGTGCGAGTGGCGCGCGCGGATCGACCGGTGCGCTGCGCTTCACGGTGCTGCGTTCCGTCGCCGCTTCACTTCGTGGCCGTGGTCCGCACGCAAATGCGAGCACCGCGATACACACGAGAGTGAATGGGACCTTGTCACGCATCTTGACAGCACCGGTGGGGAGTGGTGACAAACTTATCAACAGCAGGACGATCCGTCAAATCAGAGGTAACGGCTAACTAGCTGGGAAATTGAGACTTGCCGTCGCATCACGAAAGTTCGACTTGATGTGTGGGTTCGTGGAAAAGGTCTCTTCTGTGTCTCTTCGGGTGCTTGTGGTTGTCGAGGTTCTCGGCTGCGCGGAGCGGGCGGGCGGCGGGTTTGGCGGGGGCGTTTTCGGTCAGGTTTTTTGCTTGCGAAAAATTTCACAAGCTCCTATTTTTCAAGGCTGAAATGGAGCACGACCCGACCTCCGCAGGCTCGCGGGACCCCCGTCCGTCGGACGAGGATCCCCTAGGGAGGCTGGCGCAGCATTCGGGGGGCATCGGCTCCCTGGGCGCGGCCGGGAAGTACGTCGGCGTCGGGCTGCAGTTCGCCCTTTCGATCCTGCTCTTCCTGTACCTCGGGCAGTGGCTGGATCGGCGCATCGGGACCAACGGCATCTTCGCGCTGGTCGGTGCGTTCCTGGGCTTCGGGGCGGCGTTCTACTCGATCTATCGGAGTCTGATGGCCGACCAGAAGCGGGAGGAGGAGGCGGAGGCGCGCAAGCGCGCCGAGGCCAAGCGGACGGGGGCGGGGCAGTGAAGAAGGCGCTGGCCTTCTTTGCCGTCGCGGCGCTGCTGACGCTCGGGGGTGCCTGGGGCATCACCGCGCTGCGGCCGGAGCCGGAGATCGCCCGGGCGGTGTGGACGTCGGCGGTGATCGCGTTGGGGGTGCAGTTGCTGTCCTTCGTGATCGCGAAGCCGTTCGTGGCGACCAACCCGATCGCCGGCTGGGGATTGGGATCGCTGCTGCGGGTGCTGGTGCTGGTGCTCTATGCGGTGGTCGGCACGAAGGCCTTGGGCCTTTCCGCCGCCCCCGCGCTGATGAGCCTTGTGGGATTCCTGTTCGTGACGATGCTGGTTGAGCCTCTCTTCCTGAAGCAATGAAGATCGCACGCATACTGACGGTGATGGCCGCTCTCGTCCTCTTCGCTGCGCCGCTGCGCGCCGAGGAGCCGCAGGCCGCGGAGAAGGTGGACATCATCACGCCGCACATCACCGACGGCGACCATATGGAGATCCCGTGGATCCTGCCGCCCTTCTTCAAGGAGATCACGCTCCCGAAGTATGAGGCGCTGCAGTTCCACGTCGGCGGCGTGCTGGTCGACCTCTCGCCGACCAAGCACGTGTACTTCCTGCTGATCGGCGCGACGTTGCTCGTGCTGGTGATGACGTCGGTGGCGCGGGCGCACAAGCGCGCGGCGGCGGCGGGCACGGCGCCCAAGGGCGCGGCCAACGCCTTCGAGGCGATGATCCTCTACATCCGCAACGAGGTCATCCTGCCGAACGTCGGCCATCACGGCGAGGGCTTCGTGCCCTACCTGCTGACGGTCTTCTTCTTCATCCTCACGCTGAACCTGCTGGGCCTCGTGCCCTACGGCGCGACGGCCACGGGCAACATCTCCGTGACGGCGACGCTGGCGCTGCTGACCTTCCTCACGGTCGAGATCGCCGGCATCCGCGCCAACGGCTGGGGCTACCTCAGCACGATCTTCTACTGGAACAAGGACCTGCCGGTCGTGATGCGGCCGCTGATGTTCCTGATCATCTCGCCGGTGGAATTGCTCGGCAAGTTCACGAAGCCCTTCGCGCTGGCCATCCGTCTGTTCGCCAATATGACGGCCGGCCACATCGTGCTGCTCGCGATGATGGGTCTCTTCTTCAGCTTCGGCCTCCCCGTCGGCATCGCGCCGCTCGGAATGGCCGTGGCGATTATGTTCCTCGAAATTTTCGTGGCGTTCCTCCAGGCCTTCGTGTTCACGCTGCTGTCGAGCGTGTTCATCGGGCTGATTCGGGAGGCGCACCACTGAGACTTGGGAGTTGAGACGTGAGACTTGGGAGCACTGCTCTCACGTCTCACCTCTCCAGTCTCAAGTCCGTAACCCGGCGAGCGCCGGGTGAAGCTCGCTGGGTCGCGAGACCCGCTGGCGAGTAGCGTCATCAGCAACGCGCAGTCGCAAACTGCTGGACCAATCACTTACAGGGTTCTTCCAATGATCACGCTCGTTCCGATGCTCCAGGAAGCCGCGACCACGGTCGCCAACAACAACCAGGGTCTCTCGCTCATCGGTGCCGCGCTCGGCGCCGGCCTCGCCGTCGTCGGCGCGGGTATGGGCATCGGCCGCATCGGCGGCTCGGCTGTCGAGGGAATGGCCCGTCAGCCGGAAGCGGCTGGCAAGATCCAGACGGCTGCGCTGATCCTTGCCGCCTTCATCGAAGGCGCCGCGCTGTTCGGCATCGTCGTCGCGTTCTCGATCCAGGGCAAGTTCTAAGCTGGACCGGCGGGGCGGGGCGCCATCCGGCGCTCCGCTTCGCCACCCGGGTCCGCGCCGGTCGGCGGCCCGTGATCGTACGACTCCATTCGCTGCACTCCGTGATCTTCCCTCGGCTTCGTGCCGATTTCCTCTCGGATACTCCGATGCGCACGCTTCTCTCCGCCGCTGCCCTGCTCGTCCTCTCTGCCTCGCCGGCCTTCGCCGCGGCCGAGGGCGGCAAGGTCAACCTGCTCGACCCGCACTACGGCCTTATCACGTGGACGATCGTCGTCTTCTTCGTGACGTTCTTCCTCCTGCGCAAGTTCGCGTGGGGCCCGATCCTCTCGGCCGTGCGCGGCCGCGAGCAGGCGCTCCTCGACGCGATGGCCTCAGCCGAGCGTGACCGTAACGAGGCGGCCAAGCTGGTCGCCGAGCAGAAGGCGGCGATCGAAGCCGCGCGCAACGAGGCGCAGCGCTACATCGCCGAAGGCCGCGCGACGGCCGAGTCGATGCGCTCGGAGATGCTGGAGCAGACGCGCCAGCAGCAGGCCGAGCTGCTCGACCGCGCCCGCAAGGAGATCGAGGCCGAGAAGTCGAAGGCCATCGACGAGCTGCGTCGTGAGGCCGTGGACCTCGCGCTGGCCGGCGCCGGCAAGCTGATCGGGCAGAAGCTCGACGCGTCGACCGACCGCCAGATGGTCGAGCAGTACCTCGCCTCGCTCGGGAAGAAGTAAATGCGCGACGCATCGATCGCGCGGAACTACGCCGAGGCGCTGCTGGCCCTCGCCGGCAAGGCGAAGGACACGGCCGGCTTCGGCGGGCTCATCAGCGCGCTGGGCGACGCGGTGAGCGGCGACGCCACGCTGCAGCACTTCCTCGAGGCGCCGCAGATCAGCGCCGCCCAGAAGAGCGCGGTGCTGGGCAAGGCGCTGGCCGACAAGGCGCCGCGGGCGTTCATCCTGTTCGTGCAGAAGCTGGTCAGCAACCGCCGGCAGCTGCTGATCCCGGCGATCGCCACGGAGTACCACGACCTGCTGGACGCGGCCGAGGGCCGCGTGCACGCCCGCGTGACGGTGGCGCGGCCGTATGACGCCGCGGCGACGGAGTCGCTGGCGAAGGCGCTCAGCGCGGCGATCGGCAAGACGGTCGTCCCGCACGTGTCGGTGGACGAGCGCATCCTCGGCGGCGTGGTGGTACGCGTCGGCGACCAGGTGATGGACGGCTCGATGCGCCGGAAGCTCGGCAAGCTGCGCACGGCGTTGGTCGGGTCGCGCTGAGCGGCGCGCGGCATCCGGTTGCAAGGAAAGGCCACCCTCACGGGTGGCCTTTCGTGCATCGTGGACTGCACGGACTTGACGAACACGCAGTATTACTGAGTATTACTGATATGGCAGACGCGCCCCCGCTGGCCCGCATCAGTATGACCATTCCGCCGGACGCCTTGCGGCGTGCCGATCGGCTGGCGAAGCGTGCCGGGCGGTCGCGGAGCTGGGTGCTGACCGAGGCGGTGCGGCGGCTCGAGCTGCCATCGGCTGTGGCCGCGGACTCGGCTGGCCCGACGGATAGCCGTGATGGCACAGGCGCCAGCCGCTCCGAGCGGCCGCGGCTCGACCCCTCGCGCCGCGCCCAGTTGCGTGCCGATCTCGCCCTCACGCCGTTGGAGCGTGTGCTCGCCGCCGAACGCACGGCACGCGAGGTGCCTCGGCGGCGCTTCGCGGCACTCTATGTGGGCTTCGAGCGCGCGGAGGACTACCTCGAATGGAAGCGACTGGAGTCAATCGGACTCCTGTAGGCCCGCCGTTCCGCACGGAGCTGGCCGAGGTTTGCTGGCGGCTCAACGCCGCGGGCGCGCGCTATCTCGTGGCTGG
>DAOMNV010000010.1:0-13952 GCA_035444005.1 Gemmatimonadaceae bacterium | reverse complement strand
CTCTGGGGCAGCGCCCGTGCGACGCGCGACATCGACATCCTCATCGAGCCGACGGAACAGAATGCCCAGCGCGTGCTCGACGCACTGTCCACGCTGGGCTACGGCTTCGCGAAGGAGTGGGCGGCGGCCGAGGTCGCGCGGAAGTTCGTGACGATCATCGGCGACGACCCGCGGGTGGACATCCTTACGCTGGCCTGGAGCGTGCGGTATCGCGATGCGGTGCGCAGTGCGGAGCGGTTCGAGCTCGAGGGCGTGAGCATCCCGGTGCTGTCGTTGGACGACCTGATTGCGTCCAAGCGCACGGGGCGCCCGCAGGATGACGCCGACCTCGTGGTGCTCGAGGAGATCAGGCGGTTGCGTTGACCCCGCGGTGTTGGCCGGAGCGCGGCCGGGGGCGGGGCCTGTCGGAGTGGCAACGGGTTAACTTTCGGCGTGCATTCGACCATCGCCGTTCCGTGCCCGAATCGTCCGGACCGCTAGACCGCCGTTCGTTCTTCTCGCAGGGCCTCACGAGGGCCCTGCGCGAGATCGTCGGTGCGGTGGAGGAGCGGGTCGTGCGCGCGCAGTACGTCCGGCCCCCGGGCGCGTTGCCGGAGGCGGCGTTCTTGGCGGCGTGCACGCGCTGCGGGGAGTGCTCCGCGGTGTGTCCGGTGCACGCCATCACGAAGCTGCCGCCGTCGGCGGGATTGGCGGCGGGTACGCCGGTGCTCGACGTCGCGGTGACGGCCTGCATTATGTGCGAGACGATGCCCTGCGCGGCGGCCTGTCCGACGCCGGCGCTGGAGGTGCCGGCCTGGGGCTGGCGCGACGCGCAGATGGCGCAGGTGGAGATCGATGCCTCGCGGTGCATCACGTACCGCGACGTGGAATGCGGGATCTGTGCGCGGGTGTGTCCGGTGGGCGAAGACGCACTCAAGATGGACGAACGCGGTCGCCCGGTGGTCGGGGCGGCCTGTACCGGATGCGGCCAGTGCCTGAATGCGTGCGTGACGACGCCGTCGAGCCTGACCGCCCACCCACTGGAGATGTTGCGATGAAACCGGGCTCTGGCCCGCAGGACGTGCGCATCGTGCCCAAGCCTTGGGGCCACGAGGTGATCTGGGCGCACACGGAGCAGTACGTGGGCAAGTTGCTGCACGTGAAGGCCGGGCACGCGCTGTCCGTGCAGTACCACAACATCAAGGACGAGACCCTGCACCTGCTGCGCGGCGAGATGATCTTCCGCATCGACCGCGGCAACGGGCTGGAGGCCTTCCCGCTGAAGGAGGGCGAGAGCTTCCGCAACACGCCGGGGCAGATCCACCAGATGGAGGCCGTCACGGACTGTGACGTGCTGGAGGCCTCCACGCCGCACCTCGACGACGTGGTGCGGCTCACTGACCGCTACGGACGAGAGGGGACGAGCGCACCGTGAAAGTGATCATTCCGTTGGCCGGCAAGGGCACCCGCCTGCGCCCGCACACGCACACCGTGCCGAAGCCGATGCTCAAGGTGGCCGGCAAACCGGTGATGGATTACGTGATGGACGACGTCGCCAAGCTCAAGGGCGTGGAGCAGGTCGTGTACATCACGGGGCACTTGAAGGAGAAGGTCGAGGCGCACGCCCAGGCGACGTACTCGATCCCCGGCGTGTACGTCGAGCAGCAGGTGCAGGATGGCACCGCGGGCGCGGTTGAGCTGGCGCGGCCCTACGTGGACCAGCCGGTGCTGATCATCTTCGTGGACACGATCTTCGACGCCGATCTCTCGGTGGTGGAGACCAGCGAGGACGACGGCATCATCTGGACGAAGGAAGTCGAGGACTACCAGCGCTTCGGCGTGGTCGTCACCGACGCCAACGGCCATATGACGAAAATCGTCGAGAAGCCAAGCACGCCGATCAGCAAGCGCGCGAATATCGGGCTGTACTACATCAAGAACTGGAAGCTGCTCTACGAGGGCATCGCGCACACGCTCAAGCAGCCGGCGAACAAGGGCGAGTGGTATCTCACCGACGCGTTCCAGTACATGATCGACCACGGGGCGAAGATCCGCGTGGTCGACGTCGGCGGCTGGTACGATGCGGGCAAGCTGGACACGCTGCTCGAGACGAACCGCACGATGCTCGAGAAGGGGCGCGCGGCGCAGATGGGCACGGTGAAGGACTCGACGATCGTCGAGCCGGTGCGCATCGAGGCGGGGGCGGTGATTGAGGGTTCCACCGTGGGTCCGAACGTCGTGATCGGCGCGGGGACCTCGGTGCGGGGCTGCACGCTGCGCGACACGATCGTCGGTGAGAAGGGCACGCTCGATGGCTGCACGCTGCACGATTCGATGCTCGGCGACCGCGTGACGGTCGAGGGGGTGCGCGGGGCCGTGACGCTCGGGGATGATGCCGAGGTGAAGCGGTAACGGCGCTTCACCACTGAGAACACAGAGGGCACAGAGAACAGCCACGGCAGCTTGGGGGTCCGCACCGATGCATCGGTGCGGCCCCCAGCGCTTTGGTTGTTGCGTTCCTCTGTACCCTCTGTGTCCTCTGTGTCCGCTGTCGTGAACCGTCAGTGGCTTCCGTTGCGCCCCAGGCCCGGCCAGATTCAGCGGGTCAACACCCCACTGGTTCCACCCGCACGCCCCCGGAGCGCACGTGACCGACGCGATGGATCGCCGCGACCTGCTGAAGCAGGCGTTGGCCGCAGGCGCAGGACTCGCCGCAGCATCCGCCCTCACGCCGCGTCCGGTGCTCGCCGAGTCGATTGACGCGGTCCGCAACCCGCAGGCCGCTCCGCCGCGCCCTCGCGGGGCCGCGACGATGAAGGGCGTGCCCTTCGAACCGCGCGCCACCGTACGCTTCGCCATCGTGGGTACGGGGCTGAGGGGGCGCTCGATCCTCTCCGAGCTGCTGGCCATCGACGGCGTGCAGGTCGTCGCGGTGGCGGACATCGTGCCCGAGAAGGCCGCACGTGCGGTGAAGATGTGCACCGATGCCGGCAGGCCGGCGCCGGCCGTGTACACGAACGGCGATCGTGACTACGAGCGCCTCGTCCAGCGTGACGACATCGACTTCGTCTACACGGCCACGCCTTGGGAGTGGCACACACCCGTGATGCTCGCCGCGATGCGCGCCGGCAAGCACTGCGGCACGGAATGCCCGACGGGCATCACGCTGCAGGACCTCTGGGCGTTGGTGGACGAGAGCGAGCGCTCGCGCCGACACTGCCTACAGCTCGAGAACTGCAACTACGGCTACAACGAGATGCTGGTCAACCGCCTCGTGCACGACGGCGTGCTCGGCGAGATCCAGCACGGCGCGGCGGCGTACATCCACGACCTGCGCACGATCCTCTTCGAGAACCGCGACGAGGGCCTCTGGCGGCGCGACTGGCACACGAAGATCGACGGCAACCTCTACCCGACGCACGGGCTGGGGCCGGTGGCCTGGTATCTGGACATCCATAAGGGTGACGCGTTCGACTACTTAGTCTCGATGAGCACCGAGGAGCGCGGGCTCACGTTGCACCGCGAGGCGACGGTGGCTGACCGCACGGACCCGAAGTGGCGTGAGCGCTATGTGACGGGCGACCTCAACACCTCGCTGATCCGCACCAAGCGCGGCCGCACGATCCTGCTGCAGCACGATGTCTCGAGCCCACGGCCGTATTCGCGGCTCAACCACGTGAGCGGTACGAAGGGCACGTTCGAGGACTATCCGGCGCGCATCTATGTGGAAGGCCGCGGTGCGGGCCACCGCTGGGGCAGCATCGACGACTTCAAGGCGACGCACGAGCATCCGCTGTGGACCAACATCGGCGAGATGGCGCGCAACAAGGGCGGCCACGGCGGGATGGACTTCGTGATGATGTGGCGGCTGGTGCAGTGCCTGCGCGAAGGCCTGCCGCCGGACTTCGACGTGTATGACGCCGCCGCGTGGAGCGCGCCGCTGCCGCTCTCGCAGATGAGCGTGGCGCAGGGCTCGCAGCCGATGCGCTTCCCCGACTTCACGCGCGGGCATTGGGAGTAGGGTAGGGCGCCGCCGCAGCTTCCGTCATCCGTCATCCGTCCCCACTCCGATGCGCCTCACGCCACTCGACTGGACAATCGTCGTTCTCTCGCTCGCCGTCGCCTTCGTCCCCGCGCTGCTGATGGCGCGCCGCGCGGGCAGCAACACGGCCGAGTTCTTCACGAGCGGCCGTGCGGCGCCGTGGTGGCTGATCGGCGTGTCGATGGTCGCGACGACGTTCTCGACCGACACGCCGAACCTCGTCACCGACCTCGTGCGCGGCGGCGGTGTCGCGGGCAACTGGGTGTGGTGGGCCTTCCTGCTCACCGGTATGGCGACGGTGTTCTTCTACGCGCGGATGTGGCGGCGCTCGGGCGTGCTGACGGACCTCGAGTTCTACGAGATCCGGTACTCGGGGCGCGCGGCGAGCCTGGTGCGCGGCTTCCGAGCGGTGTACCTCGGCCTCGTGTTCAACGTCGTGATTATGGCGACGGTGAACCTCGCGGCCGCGAAGATCGCGAGCATCCTGCTCGGTTGGCCGATGTGGCAGACGCTGGCGGTGTGCGCGGTGCTCAACGTGCTCTTCGCGGTGGTGAGCGGCCTGTGGGGCGTGCTGGTCGCCGACTTCATCCAGTTCGGCATCGCGATGGCGGGCTCGTTCGCGGCGGCGTACTTCGCGCTGCAGCGGCCGGAGGTCGGCGGGCTGGCGGGCCTCTTCAGCCAGCTGCCGCCGCAGGCGTACGCCTTCCTGCCGGACTTCTCCGACTGGACCGTCGCGCTGACGGTGTTCGTGCTGCCGCTCACGGTGCAGTGGTGGTCGGTGTGGTATCCGGGCGCCGAGCCGGGCGGCGGCAGTTACATCGCACAGCGGATGCTCGCGGCGAAGAGCGAGCGGGACGCACTGTTCGGCACGTTGTTCTTCAACGTGGCGCACTATGGGATGCGCACCTGGCCGTGGATCATCGTGGCGTTGAGCTCGATGCTCGTGTTCCCGTCGCTGGATGACATCGCGCGGGCCTTCCCCGACGTGCCGCGCAACCTGATCGGCAACGACATCGCGTATCCGGCGATGCTGACCTTCCTCCCGGTCGGCTGGCTGGGCCTGATGGTCGCCGGGCTGCTCTCGGCGTACGTGAGCACGATCGTCACGCACCTCAATTGGGGCACGAGCTATCTCGTGCACGATCTCTACCGGCGCTTCATCAAGCCGGAGGCCAGCGAGGCGCACTACGTGCTGGTGGGGCGGTTGGTCACTGCGGGGCTGATGGTCGTCGCGGCGGCGCTGACGTTTTACCTCGAGACGGCGCGGGCGGGCTTCACGCTGCTGCTGTCGATCGGTGCGGGCACGGGCCTGCTTTACCTGCTGCGTTGGTATTGGTGGCGCGTGAATGCGTCGGCGGAGATCGCGGCGATGGTGGGTTCGTTCGTGATCGCGGTGGGCTTCGAGGTGGCGCGGCGCGCAGGCGTGGACGTCGCGGCGCATCACTCGCTGCTCATCACGGTGGGCGCGACGACGCTGCTGTGGTTGATCGCTGCCTATACGGGGCCGAAGACGGACGCCGCGGTCCTCCAGCGCTTCTATCACCTGGTGCGGCCAGCCGGGCCGGGCTGGATACAGGTGCGCGCCGAGGCCGGCGTCACGGCGTCGCCGGACTCGATCGCGCAGGCGCTGCTCGGCTGGGTCTGCGGCGTGTTCTTCGTGTACGCGGCGCTGTTCGGCGTGGGGGCGTGGCTGATGGGCAATGCCGCACTCGCGGCCGTCTGGGCCGTGGTGTTCGCGATCAGCGGCGCGGGGGCGTGGCGGGTCGTGCAGGGATTCCGCCAGGCACGCTGATGCGTGCGACGCTGGCGGTCATCCTTGCGCGCGGGCTCGGCACGCGCCTGCGCGACGACGACGGAACGGCGCTCGACGCGGCGCAGGCGGAGGTGGCCGCGCGCGGCACGAAGGCGTTGGTCCCGCTCGGGGGGCGCCCGCTGCTGGATTACCTGCTGCACGAGTTGGCCGAGGGCGGCGTGCGCGACGTGGTGCTCGTGGTCGAGCCCGGCGAGTCGCCGCTGCGCCAGCGGTACGAGTTCGACGCGCCGCCGGAACGCCTGCGCCTGCGATTCGCCGTGCAGGACGAGCCGCGCGGCACCGCGCACGCGTTGCTGGCCGCGCGCGATGCCGTGCGTGCGCCGCTGGGTGCGGCGCCGGATGCCGCGGGGCACAGGCATTTCCTGATGTGCAACGCCGACAACCTGTACGCCGCCGCCGCCATCGCCGAGCTCATCGACGCGCGCGGACCGGGGCTCATCGCCTACGATGGCGAGGCGTTGGTACGCGAGGGTGGCATCGACGCGGCGCGGGTGGCGCGCTTCGCGTTGCTCGACATCGATGCGGACGATCGCCTCCGCGACATCGTCGAGAAGCCGGCGGCCGACCACCCACTGCTGCAACGGCGGCCGCAGTGGGTCTCGATGAACCTCTGGCGTTTCCGCGACACGATCTTCGACGCCTGCGCGGAGGTGTTGCCGTCGTCGCGCGGCGAACTCGAGCTGGTGGATGCGGTGCGCCTGGCGATGCAGCGGGGCGAGCGCTTCGACGTGCATCGGCGTGCCGAAGCGGTATTCGACCTCACGCATCGCCGGGACGTCGCGGCGCTGGAGGCGCGGCTCGGCGGGCGCGCGGTGCGTCCGTGACGCGTCAGCTCTTCGTGCCGGGACGCATCGAGCTCTTCGGCAAGCACGTGGATTACGGCGGCGGCATCTCGATGACCTGCGCGATCGAGGAGGGCATCACCGCGGAGGTCGAGCCGATCGACGTGGCGGTGATCGATCTCGAGGACCGCCGCACGGGCCGCCGGGCGCGTGTGCCGCTGCGCCGCGATGCGCGGCCGGGCGGTGCGCACGGCGGTACCTACATCGCGGCGGTGGCGCGGCGGCTCGCGCGGGACTTCGGCCCGCTGCGCCGGGGCGTGCGCGTGGTGTCGGAGAGCACCTTGCCGCGCTCGGCGGGCCTGTCGAGTTCCTCGGCCTTCGTGACGATGCTGGTGCTCGCGGTGGCCGAGGCGAACGGCCTGACGCATCGTGCGGAGTGGACGTTGCACCTTGGCGATCCACTGGCGCTCGCCGAGTACTGCGGCGCGGTGGAGACGGGCGGTGCGTTCGGGCCGTGGAGCGGCGAGCGTGGCGTGGGAACGCGCGGCGGCGCGCAGGACCACGTCGCGATCCTCTGCAACGCGGCGGGGCGTGTCGGCGTGTTTGGCTACCTGCCGGCGCGCGCGGCGGGCGATGCGGAGTTCCCGTCGCAGTGGGCGCTGCTCGTGGCGACGAGCGGCGTGCGGGCGACCAAGACCGGCGCCGCGCAGGCGGACTACAACCGCGCGGCGGACTTGGTGCACGGATTGCTCGCGCGCTGGAACGCGACGCAGCGACGTCGCGATGCCTCGCTGGCGGCGGCCTTGGCATCCGGTGCCGATGCGCGCGCGGAGCTTGGCCGACTCGTGCAGGCCTCGGATGATGCGCCGCTGCTTGGCGCGCGGCTGGCGCAGTTCGAGCGCGAGAACGCGGTGGTGGTGCCGGGTGCGCTCGAGGCGTTCCGCGCGGCCGATGCGTCGGCGCTGCGACGCTGGGCGGTCGAGTCGCAGCAGGGTGCGGAGACGGCGCTGCGCAACCAGGTGCCGGAGACGATGTTCCTCGCGCGCGCGGCGTTGGCGGCGGGAGCACACGCCGCCTCGGCGTTCGGCGCGGGCTTCGGCGGCGCGGTGTGGGCGATCTGCGATGCCGCGGCGGCGGAGGATGTGCGCGCGCGCTGGCACGCCTCCTACGCGCGCAGCTTCCCTGCGCGGGCCTCGAAGAGCGAGTGGCTGCGGCTGCATCCGTCGGCGGGCGTTCGATGGCTGACGTGAAGGCCGCCGCGGCGCCGCTGCCGCGCAACGTGAAGATCCTCGCCGCCGTGAGCTTCCTCACGGATGTGGCGAGCGAGTTGGTGTATCCGCTGCTGCCGCTGTTCCTGACGACGACGCTGGGCGTGAGCGCGGCGGGGCTCGGCGTGATCGAGGGCTTCGCCGAGAGCGTGTCGTCGCTGCTGCGGCTGCCGGCGGGCGCCGAGGTCGAGCGTTCGGTAGTGCTCGCGCTGACCGTGGCGGGGATGCCGCTCAAAATTCCCGATTGCCGCGCGTTGGTGGAGCGACCGCACGAAGCGTCGCAAGCCGCTCGTGGTGATCGGCTACACGATTGCCGCGCTGGCCCGACCGTTGATCGGGTTTGCGCAGGGGGCGGGGCAGGTGCTGGCGATCCGGATGAGCGATCGCTTCGGCAAGGGCATCCGTACGGCACCGCGCGATGCGTTGATCGCCGACTCGGTGCCCGTGGAGCAGCGCGGCTATGCCTATGGCGTGCATCGCGGCTCCGACAACCTCGGCGCGGTGTTCGGGCCGTTGATCGCCTGGGCGGCTCTGACCTACCAGTGGACCGACCTCCGCACGCTGTTCTACTGGACGGCGTTGCCCGGGTTGCTCTCGGTGCTGTTCCTGATCCTGTTCGTGCGCGAGGGCCCGCGGCCGCTGGCGTCGCTGCGCGTGGTCGCGGCGACGTCGGTGAAGCAGGGCACCGACGTGAACGGCGAGCCCGTCGCCGCCTTGCATCGGGAGCCGGCACATCCGCTCGGCGCGCCGTTCTGGAAGATGCTGGCCGTAATCTTCCTCTTCACGCTGAGTCTGTCGACCGACGCGTTCCTGTTGCTGCGGGCCTCGCAGCTGGGCGTACCGCAGGCGATGATCCCGATCCTCTGGGCCGCGCTGCACGTGATGAAGTCGTCGAGTTCGTTCGTGGGCGGCGCGCTCTCCGACCGATTCGGTCGTCGTCCGCTGATCCTCACCGGATGGGGCATCTACGCGTTCGTGTATCTCGGCTTCGCGGTCGCCAGCGCCGAGTGGCACGCGTGGGCGCTGTTCCTCGTGTACGGGCTGTACTTCGGCTTCAGCGAGGGCACGCAGAAGGCCTTGGTCGCGGATCTGGCGCCGCCGGCGCGGCGTGGCGCCGCGTTCGGGTGGTTCAATGCGGCGGTGGGCATCGCGGCGCTGCCGGCGAGCATCATCTTCGGCGTCGTGTGGGACGCCTACGGCGCGGAGGTCGCATTCACGATGGCGGCGGGCATCGCGGCGTTGTCGAGCCTGCTGTTCGCGATCGTCGTGCCCGCCACGCGCCACGGCAATGCCGCGTCCTGAACGCGGCGCGAGCGCGCCAGCGACCTAGCAGCAGCGAGCGCCGGGCTTCTCGTAGCGCGCGTTCAACCGCTCGGCGAGGAACTCCCGCTCGCCGAGCGGTTCGCGCTCGGGGTGATGCGTGCGGATGTGCGCGACGTAGGTGGCGTAGTCGGGCGCACCGATGATGCGGCGCAGCAACGCCGCAACGCGCGGGATCCAAGCGGACCCCGCGCGCCGCGGCGCCGATGCGTGTGGGACGGCCGTCACCGGCGCGCCTTGCTCCCGTTGGGGCCGATCGTGCGATCGAAGAGTTCGAGGATGCGACGGTACTCGTCGGTCCACGAGCTGGGACGCACGAAGCCGTGGTCTTCCACCGGATACACGGCCATCTCCCAGCCTTCCTTGCCGAGTTCGATGAGACGCTGCGCGAGTTGCACGACGTCCTGGAACTGCACGTTGACGTCGACCATCCCGTGGGCGATCAGCAGCGGATCGTTGAGCCCCTCGGCGAAGAAGATCGGCGAGGAGCGGCGGTAGGACAGCGTGTCGTCCTGCGGGAGGTTGAGGATGCGGCCGGTGTAGCCGTGGTTGTAGTGCGCCCAGTCGGTGACGGAGCGCAGCGCGGCGCCGGCGCCGAAGTACTCGCTCTTGTTGAAGAGCGCCATCAGCGTGATGAAGCCGCCGTAGGAGCCGCCGTAGATGCCGATGCGCTCCGGCTGGATGCCGTGGTTGGCGGTGAGGTACTTGGAGCCGCTGACGTGGTCGTTGAGGTCCCAGCCGCCCATATGGCGGTAGATCGCCGTGCGCCAATCGCGGCCGTAGCCGGCGCTGCCGCGGTAGTCGATGTCGAGGACGGTGTAGCCTCGCGCCGCGAGCAGGTGGTGGAACATATACTCACGCGAGTACTGCGACCACCAATTGTGCACGTTGTGGAGATAACCCGCGCCGTGCACGAAGATCACGCCGGCGCCGTTGGGCTGCGCTCCGACGTCCTGCGGACGATAGATGCGCGCCGGCACCGGCGTGCCGTCCTCGCCGGGGACCATCACGATCTCGGGCTTGATCCAGGCGGCGCGACGGAACTCTTCGCTCGGCGAGGTCGTGAGCTTGCTGGTGGCCGCCTGCCCGACGCGTCCGAGGTAGAGCTCGGGCGGCGTGTCGGCCTCCGAGTAGACGGTGACGTAGCGCTGGCCGTCCGGCGCGAAGATCACGTCGTGGCCGCCGTCGCCCGCGGTGATGCGCGTGCGGGTGCCGCCGGCGATCGGCACGCGGTAGGCCTGACGCGTGAACGGCGAGGGCTCGCTGGTGCTCAGCTCGAAGTTGCGGCCGTCCTCGCTGACGTCGACGCCGAGCACCTCCCAGCGACCGCTGGTGACGGCGATCTTGTCGGAGCCGTCGGGGCGCACGGTGTAGAGGTGCGAGTAGCCGGTGCGCTCGGAGACGAACCAGATGCGGTTGTCGGGCGTGAAGCCGGTGCAGTTGAAGCAGGGGCCGTTGACCCAGGCTTCGTCGCGCAGCGCATCGACGAGCACGGTGGCGCCGCCGGCGGAGGCGACGCTCCAGAGCCAGCGGTGCTTGAAGTCGGCGCTGGTGACGAAGAGGATCGCGTGGCGGCCGTCGGCGCTCCAGTCGCCGATCTGCGCGTTGCCGGCGGCGCTGGTGGAATCCGGCGAGAGCTTGAGCCAAGTGACCTTGCCGCTGGCGAAGTCCAGATGACCGATCTTCGACGTGCCCTGGTTGTCACCGACCTTGCTGCGACCGGGAATCATCCGCGGATAGCCGTCGGTGGTGATGTAGTCGGGGACGTCGGAGCCCTTGGTGCCCTGCGCGGGCGTGAACGTGGAGATCAGCGCGCTCTGGCCGTCGGGCGAGATGGAGAGATTGGTGATGCGCTCGGCCTGCGGGATCCACACGACGGGCAGCGCGCGGGCCTCGGCGGCGCGGCGCGTGGCGCGGCGGAGGGAATCGGCGCGGAGTTCCTCGCGCACGTACTCGAGGAGGAGCTTCTGCTGCTCGGCGACGGCGGCGCGCTGGCCCTGCGGCGCGGCGGGATCGCGCGGGGCGCTGCCCGAGCGGATGTCGGTGAGCTGGCGGGTGAGGCCGGTGGCGAGATCGAAGGCGAAAGCGTTGTTGTCGCGCACGAAGTACAGCGTGCGGCCGTCCGGCGCGATGCGCGGCGCGGACTCGTTCGCCGTGGTCTGCGTGACGCGGCGCAGCGAGATGCCCTGGCGGGCGTCGCGCTGTTGCAGCCAGATGTCGCCGTTGGCGGCGACGACCCGGAGGCGGCCGTCGCGCGAGCGCGGCCCGGTGGCGAGCCAGGGGGCGACGGAGTCCATATGCGCGTCGCTCACGAGCTCCGGCTGCGCACCGGCGCGCGGCGCGATGCGGTAGGGCTTGAGCGACTCGTGCCAGGCGGCGCCGGGCGCGAGCCAGCGGAAGTACACCCACTGGCCGTCGGCGGTCCAGCGCACCTGCGCGGGTTCGCGGCCATAGAGCTCGGGACCGCGCATAATGTTGCGCACGGAGAGGTCGAAGCCGGACTGCTGCTGCGCCGCGAGCGGCGTTGCCAGCGGTGCGGCGGCGATCAGGGCGAGGGCGAGCAAGCGGCGCATATCAGGCATCCAAGTTGGGATTCGACTGCTTTCACCACGGAGACACAGAGGCACGGAGACTGCCGGAGCATCTGTATTGGTCATCGGGCTGCGATGACTCGGCGAGAAGGTTGCGCACTGCGGTCCGAACAGGCCGCCGTTGCAGTCTCCGTGTCTCTGTGGCTCCGTGGTGAACCTTGTAAAGACTACGCACCGGCGACGGCGCGTGCTGAACGCTGGTACGGTGTTTCGGTCGAGACCGCCGGCACGCGGCCGCTGAGCACGCCGTACCAGGTACGGGCGGAGTCGACGAGGATGATGAAGGTGGCCAGCAGGAAGAAGCCCGCCACCGCAGTATTCACCTGGTCGTTCAGGATGAGCCGCGCCGCGCCGGCGGCGTCGGCGACGCCGGGGATGGCCTCGCCGGCCGCGAGCTTCTCGCGCACCCACTGCGCGTGGCTCAGGAAGCCGATGCGCGGGTTGGGATCGAAGATCTTCGCCAAGCTCGCCGTGGTCGTGACGATCACTAGCCAGACCATCGGGATCAGCGTCACGAAGGCGTACTTCGCCTTGCCCATCTTGATGATGATCGTCGTGCCCACGCACAGCGCGACGGTCGCGAGCAACTGATTGGAGATGCCGAACAGCGGCCACAGCGAGTTGATGCCGCCGAGTGGATCCGTCACGCCCTGGTAGAGGAACCAGCCCCACATCGCGCAGACGATGAACGACGCGGCGACCACGGCCGGATACCAGCTCACGCGACCGAACGGCGCCCAGACGTGCTTGCCCAGGTCCTGCAGCATAAAGCGGCCCACGCGCGTGCCCGCGTCGACGGTGGTGAGGATGAACAGCGCCTCGAACATCAGCGCGAAGTGGTACCAGAGTCCCATCGCGCCCTCACCGCCAAGGACGGAGGCGAAGATGTTCGCCATACCGACGGCCAGCGAAGGTGCGCCACCCGTGCGCGAGAGCAGCGAGCTCTCCTCGACCTGCGCGGCGAGGTCGATGAGGTCCTGCGGATTGAGCACGAAGCCCCAGGTGCGGATCACCTCGGCGGCGCTCTCGGCCGTCGTGCCGAGGATGCCGGCGGGGGCGTTGATCGCGAAGTAGATGCCTGGCGTGAGCACGCAGGCGGCGATGAGGGCCATCACGGCGACGAGCGACTCGGTGAGCATCGCGCCGTAGCCGACCATCCGCGCGTCGGCTTCGTTGTCGGGCAGCTTGGGCGTGGTGCCGCTGGCGATCAGCGCGTGGAAGCCGGAGATCGCGCCGCAGGCGATCGTGATGAACACGAAGGGGAAGAGCTTGCCGGCGAAGACGGGCCCCGTGCCGTCGACGAACTGCGTGACGGCGGGCATCTGCAGCGGCGGCAGCACGACGAGGATGCCGACGGCGAGCGCGACGACGACGCCGATCTTCACGAAGGCGGAGAGGTAGTCGCGTGGGGCGAGCAGCAGCCACACCGGCATCACCGACGCGGCGAAGCCGTAGATCATCACCGCCCAGGCGAGCGTGGTGCCGCTCAGCGTGAACATCGGCCCGAGCACGGCGTGCTCGGCGGCCCAGCGGCCCGCGTAGAGCGAGACGGCAAGCAGCACGAGGCCGATCAGCGAGGTCTCGAGCACCGCGCCGGGGCGCAGGAAGCGCATATAGACGCCCATCAGCATCGCGATGGGAATCGTGAGTCCGACGGTGACCGTGGCCCAGGCGGAATCGCGCAGCGCGTTGACGACGACCAGTGCGAGCACCGAGATGAGGATGATCATGATGCCCATCACGGCGACGAGCGCGGTGTAGCCGGCGATGGGGCCGATCTCTTCCTTGGCCATCTGGCCGAGCGACTTGCCGTCACGGCGCACGGAGGCGCAGAGGATTACGAAGTCCTGCACCGCGCCGCCGATGGCCACGCCGACGATGATCCACAGCGCACCGGGCAGGAAACCGAACTGCGCGGCGAGCGTGGGACCGACGAGCGGACCCGGGCCGGCGATCGCCGCGAAGTGGTGGCCGAAGACCACCCACTTGTTGGTCGGCACGAAGTCGCGGCCGTCGGACAGCCGTTCGGCCGGCGTGGCGCGCGTGGCGTCAAGGGCGAAGATCTTCGCGGCGATGAGCTTCGAGTAGAAGCGATAGCCCACTGCGTAGGTGCAGACGGCGGCGGTGATCAGCCAGGCGGCGGAGATTGTCTCGCCG
>DAOMNV010000009.1:0-60790 GCA_035444005.1 Gemmatimonadaceae bacterium | reverse complement strand
GCTGGCCCGACGCAGGAGTTGCATCGCGCGCTGGAGCTGCGCGTCTTCGCCGACCTCGCGGCGCTTGGCCGTGGAGTCGCCGAAGGCGAGGCGCGCGATGCGGTTGAGCAGGAGGCGGTCGACGTAGGCGCGGCCGGCATCCCACTCGGCGCGCTCGACGCTGACGCCCTTGGCCTCGAGCTTCTGCCGGAAGCCTTCGCGCATCGCGGCGGTCACGGTGAAGTCCGGCTGCACCTGGTCCTTGAGGCTGAAGGCGTAGTCGTAGAGCGCGAGGTACACGTCCTGCGAACGCGGGACGAGCGTGCGGGCGAGACGCTGTTCTGCGGTGGTCATCGTGTCGTAGGGCACGACGATGTCCGGCGTGACGCCGCCGCCACCGAAGACCGGCCGGCCGCTGGTGGAGCGGAAGATCGGACGCGCGGCGCGCGCGCTGTCGCTCTCGGTGGAGTCGGGATGCACCTCGACGAGGCGGCCCGAGGCGTCGAGCACGCGATCGCGCTGGATCGTGCGGCCGCTGGGCGTGAACCACTTGCCGGTCGTGAGCTTGATGGCGTAGCCGCCGTCGAGGCGGTAGACGCTCTGCACGAGTCCCTTGCCGAAGGTGGTCACGCCGACGACGAGGGCACGGTCCTGGTCCTGCAGCGCGCCGGCGACGATCTCCGAGGCGGAGGCCGAGTAGCCGTCGGTGAGGACGACGACGGGCATATTCGGGATGAGCGGCGAGCGTTCGGCGACGTAGCGCTCGATCTGCCCGCTGCGGCTGCGCACGCTGGCGAGCTCGCGGCCGCGGGCGAGGAAGAAGTTCGTCATCTCGAGGGCTTGGTCGAGGAAGCCGCCCGAGTTGCCGCGCAGGTCGATGACGATGCCCTTCACGTTCTCGTTGACGAACTGCGCGTAGACCTGCGCGAACTCGCGCGTCGTCGTCTCGTTGAACTGCTGCACCGGGATGTAGCCGATGCCGCCGTCGAGGACGAGACCGAAGGGGATCGCCGGGATGCGGATGGTGCGACGCGTGAACTCGACCTCGAAGGCCTGCGCGACGCCGGGGCGCTGGAAGCGTGCCTTGACGCGCGAGCCCGGCTGGCCGCGCAGCGCGCCGGAGACTTGGTCGAGGCGCCAGCCGCGCGTGGAGGCGGTATCGACGCCGACGATGCGATCGCCTTCGCGGATGCCGGCCTCCTCGGCCGGCGTGTGCGGATAGACCTTGCTGATGATGATCGTGCCTTCCTGGTCCTCGATCAGCATTCCGACGCCGCCGTAGAAGCCGCCGGTGGAGGTGTTGAACTCCTCCAACTGCTTGGGCGTGTAGAGCTCGGAGTAGGGGTCGCGCAACTGCTCGACGAGACCGCGGGCGGCGCGCTCGTAGAGCTCGCGCGTGCCGATGGAATCGACGAAGCGGTCGCCGACGAGCGAGAGCACTTGGTCGAACAGCGTGGCGCTGGCCGTCGTCGCACGTTCCTGCACGACGAAGGCGCCTGCGGCGAACGGCAGGGCGAGGACAGCGGCGAGCGCGATGATCCGGCGACGGGGCATACGAATCCCTGTAGGGAAAGACTCTCGGAACCTACTCACCGAATACGCGGTGGGCTACGGAGGGTTCCGTCAGGGTTTGGTGACGCGGCCGGCGGCTACAGGCGGTATTCGACGTGCCAGCTGCGTCCGTCCTGCACGAAGCGGGCGGCGCGGACGAGGCCGGCGGCGAGCAGCATCTCGTGGGCGGGCTGCAGGACGCGTTGCAGGTGCGAGGGAAAGCGCTGGGTGAGCGGCACGCGTTCGGCGAGCGCGTCGAGCGTGGGGCGCCAGCCGTCTGCGCCGATGTTGCCGGCGGCGCGCTCGGCTTCGAGCAGGCGATAGAGCCGGCGCGCGACAGGCGAGGAGAGCGCGGCGTACTTCTGGGCGTTGAGCGTGCTGACGTAGCCGGCGGCGATGTTGTCGCGCAGCTGGTGGGCGAGGGTGACGCGGGCGTCACCGGGCTCGTTGCTGGCGAGGGCGGGAAACAGCGCGAGCTGGTCGCGGTCGGTCTCGCGGCGGCGGTCGATGGCGACGGCGCTGAGCAGCGTGAAGCGGGCCGACGGATGCGTGCCGGCGGCGGCGTCGAACCAGGCACCCTCGCTCTCGATCACGGTGCGCTCGAGGCGCGCGAGGGCGCTGCGCAGCTGTTCGTAGGTGCGGCCGTCGACGCGGCGGCCCATCGCGCGGAGGAAGGCGTGCAGCGTGAACGAAAGCGTGCCGTCGGCGGGGCTGCCGGCTTCGTGGAAGCGGCGCATCAACTCGACGAAGACATCTTGATCGAAGGTGCCAGGCAGCCGTTCGCCGGGGGCTGGGAGGACGCGCCAGCGACCGCCGTCGGGCGTGGTACAGGCGACGGCCGCATCCTCGGCGCTGTCGGAGAGCCGGAAGAGCGGAAAGGGCTCGATCGCGCGGTCGAGCAGCACGGTGCGCGACTGGGGTCGGCGTCGCGGGGCGGCCATCAGACGCTAATGTCGCGTGGCTCGTGAATGCGGGCAAGCATCACGACAAGGACGACCGAAGGCCCCGTCGCGTCAGCGTTCAGCGGATGTCTTCGCGGCCGAGCGCGGCGCGGACGGCTTCGCGGATGGCGACCATCGCGGATTCCGTCGCGGCGGGCGAGTCCTGGCGGACGTGCACTTCGATGCCGTCGGCGACGTTGATGCGTCGCCACGAGGCGTCGGGTTCGTCGTCCTGCGTGACGGCGCCGAGTCCGGCACCGAGCGCCGGCGCGAGCGAGGCGGCGACGCGCTTCTCGAGTTGGTCGCCTTGGATGCCGGCGATTTCCTGCTTGATGATGTCGAGCGTCTGCCCTTCGCGCTGCCGGATCTTGATGGCGAGCAGCTGCAGGAGATGCTTGTAGTGGTACGTCGCGGCCGTGCCCTTGCCGTCGGGGTGGTCGAGCAAGCCGTTGGCGACGTAGAAGCGGATCGCGCGCGCGCTGGGGGTGGCGCGGGCCGAGGTGTTCGTGGGGCGCATCCCGGCGGCGTCCACCAGGGCGGTGGCGTGGGAGGCCAAGCCCCGCGCATTCCACGGGGCGTGCCGCGCGTGGGCGCGGAGCAAGGCAACGGGCGAGTCCGACATCGTCCGCAAAGACTAACGCGGAATGGGCGGCGCGGATAGCTCGCCCGTTGCTTGTTACGGCGACTACTTCTTCTTCGCGGCCTTGACGGCCTTCTTTGCCGACTTGGTCACCGACTTCTTGACGGCCTTGGCCTTGCTGCTGGCCTTCTTGATGACCTTCTTCGCGGCGGCCTTGCCCTTCTTCTGCGCGGCCTTCGCGTTCTTCACGGCCTTCTTGGCGACGACCTTCGCCTTCTTCTGGGCCTTGGCAGCGGACTTCTTGGCCACGGCGACCTTCTTCTTGGCAACCTTCACGACGGCCTTGGCCTTCTTCTCGACGGTCTTCTCGACCTTCTTGGCTTCGACCTTGGCCTTGGCGACGGCCTGGGTGACGACCTTGGTGGCCTTCTCCTGGACGTCCTTGGCGGCCTTCACGACGGGCGCTGGTGCGGACGGCGCGGAGGGCGCTTCGGCGGTGGGGAACTCACCGGTGACTTCGAAGATGCTGCGTACGACGGGCTTCGGGGCCGGCTTGCGGCCGCGGCGCCGCGGGGCGATCGAGTCGCCGAAGATGTCGCCGTCCTCTTCCTCTTCCTCGGCGGCGAGCGGCGCGATGCCGCCTTCCTCTTCGTCCTCGTCGGTCTCCTCGGTGGAGTCCCAGAGCGAGTCCGACTGGTCCTTGGTCACGCCCCAGCCGCCGTCTTCGTCCTCGTCCTCGTCGTACGAGGGACGCCGTCCCCCGCCGTAACCGACTTCGTCGTCGTCGTCGCCGTCCGAGAAGAGGCGGTCGATGAGTTCCCTGCCAGGCATAAGTTGCCTCCTAAGTCCGTAGATGGCCCCGCGTGATGACCGCTGAATACACTGGGCAACCCCTCCGCGTCAAGCGGGGTTCCCGGCCCGCTCGGTGGCGAGGGCCGGAACCTCTTGGTCGGCCGGCCGCGCGGCCTCGGCCCGGGCCTGGCGCCGGCGGGCCAGGCCGCCGGTGAAGTCGTCGAGGATGGTGTAGACGGCCGGGACGACGAACAGGGTGAGGATCGTGGACGTGATGAGGCCGCCGATGACGGCGTGGGCCATCGGGGCGCGCTGCTCGGCGCCTTCGCCGATGGCGAGGGCCAGGGGCAGCATCCCGAAGATCATCGCCGCGGTGGTCATCACGATCGGGCGCAGGCGGATGCGGCCGGCCTCGAGGATGGCCGTGAGGCGGTCCTTGCCTTCGCCGCGGGCCTGGTTGACGAAGTCGATCAACAGGATGCCGTTCTTGGTGACGAGGCCCATCAGCATAATGATGCCGATCATCGACATCACGTTGATCGTGCCGCCGGTCCACCACAGCGCGAGGGAGACGCCGAGCAGGGAGAGCGGGAGCGAGAACATAATCGCCAGCGGCTGCAGGAAGCTGCCGAAGAGCGAGGCGAGGATCAGGTAGATGAAGATGATCGCGAGGACGATGGCTTCGAGGACGAAGCCCTTGGTCTCGTTGAGGTTCTGGACGTCGCCGGTGAAGACGGTGCGGTAACCGGCCGGCAACACGAGCGAATCGAGTGCGGCGAGCGTGGCATCGGCGACGTCGCCCACGGCGTAGCCGGGCAGGACGCCGGCGGAGATGGAGATCTGCCGTTCGAGCTGGCGGCGCTCGATCTGTTGCGGGCCGACGCCGGCGCGCACGTCAGCGACCTGGTTGAGCGGGATGGCCACGGGCAGGCCGCGGGCGTCGACGGCCGGCGCGGCGACGGGGATGTTGGCGACGTCCTCGGCGGAGGCGCGCAGGGAGTCGGGGTAGACCACGCGCACGTCGTGCGAGTAGCCCTGCTCGTCTTGCCAACGCGTGGCGCGCGTGCCGGTGAACAGCGGCTGCAGCGTGCCGGCGATGGCGCCGATGCCGAGTCCGGCCGCCCAGGCCTGCTGGCGGTCGACGCGCACGTCGAGCTGGGGGATGTCACCTTCGTCGGACGAGAACGGCTCGGCCATCCCCGTCACGCCGCGCATAATGTCGTTGACCTGGCCGGCGATGAGCTTGAGGCGGGCCGGTTCGGGGCCCTGCACGTTGACGACGATCGGCTGGCGGTAGCCACCGAAGATCGAACGCGTGCCGTCGATGCTGGCGCGCGTGCCCGAGACCTGCGTGAGCTGCGGGCGCAGCGCGTCCTGGATCTCGGCCATCGAGCGCGAGCGGTCGTGCGCCGGCTTGAGCTTCACGAAGAGCTGGCCGTTGGACACGCCGCCGCGGAAGCCGGAGCCGACGGTGAGGTACGTGAACTCGACCTCGGGGACGCGGCGGATGATCGTGTCGAGCGACATCCCCTTGCCGACGGTGTATTCGACGCGCGCGCCGGGTGGCACGCGGTAGGAGACGTTGAACTCGCCGGCGTCGTAGTCGGGCATCCAGGTGAAGCCGAGCTTGGCGGCGATGAGCAGTGCGGCGACGACGGAGACGCCACCGCCCGCGAGCACGAGCCAGCGGTGCTTGAGCGCCGTGAGCAGCAGCGGCGGGTACTTGTCGGCGAGGCGCTCGAAGACGCCGTCGAAGGCCAGCGCGAGCTTGCGCACCGGTCCGCTGTTGGCGCGGGCGACCGGATCGTGGTGCTCCGCCTCGGGGTCGTGCCAGATGGACGAGAGCATCGGGTCCAGCGTGAAGCTCACGAACAGCGACACGCTCACCGCGAAGGCCACGGTGACGCCGAACTGGAAGAAGATCTTGCCGATCATCCCGCCCATAAACGCGACGGGGATGAACACGGCGATGACGGCGAGCGTCGTCGCAAAGACGGCGAGACCGATCTCGCTGGTGCCCTCGCGGGCGGCGGTGTAGTGGTCCTTCCCCATCGCCACGTGGCGGACGATGTTCTCGCGCACGACGATGGCGTCGTCGATGAGCAGGCCGATCGACAGCGACAGCGCGAGCAGCGTCATCGTGTTCAGCGTGAAGCCGAAGGCCCACATCGCGAAGAAGCTGGAGACGATCGCCACGGGCAGCGTGAGGCCCGTGATGACCGTGGAGCGCCACGACGCGAGGAAGAAGTAGATGATCAGCACCGTGAGGATGGCGCCGAGCACGAGCGTGAGCTCGACGTCCCAGAGGGCCTCGCGGATCTTCGCGGAGTCGTCGCGGATGATGGTGAGCTTGATGTCCTCGGGCAGCTGGCGCTGCAGTTCGGCGACGACGCCCTGCACCTGGTCGGCGACGTCGACGGTGTTGGCGCCGGAGATCTTGAGGATGTCGAGCGACAGCGCGGGGTCGGTGCCCATAAACGAGGCGCTGCGGGCCTCGGCGACGCCGTCGCGGACGTTGGCGACGTCGCGCACGCGCACGGGCGCGCCGTTGCGCACGGCGACGGTGACGTCGCGGAAGGCCATCGGGTCGACGATGCGGCCGGTCACGCGCACGAGGCGCTCGGAGTCGCCGCGCTGCACGCGGCCGGCGGGGACTTCCTGGTTCTCGCGCTCGAGCGCGGCGACGACGTTGGCCGGCGAGAGGCCGTAGGCGCGCAGGGCGTTGGGGTCGAGCTCGACGCGGATCTCGCGCGTGGCACCGCCGACGAGGTTCACGCCGCCGACGCCGGGGATGGCCTCGATGCGCGGCTTGATGACCTCGCGCCCGAGGTCGGTGACCTCGCGCATCGGCCGCGCCTCCGACTGCAGCGCGATGCTCATAATCGGCCGGTCGTTGGGGTCGAAGCGGATGATCACCGGCTCTTCGATGTCGCGCGGCAACTGGCGCCGGATGCGCCCGATCTTGCCCTGCACCTCGGGCTGCATCTTCTGCACGTCGACGCCGAGGTGGAACTGCAGGCGCACCAGCGAGGCGCCCTCGGTGCTCGTCGACGTGATTTCCTTGAGGCCCTCGGTGGTGTTGAGCGCTTCCTCGAGGGGCTTGCTGACCTCGCGCTCGACGACGTCGGGCGAGGCGCCAGGGTACACCGTCTGCGCGATGATGACGGGGTAGGTGACGTCGGGATACTCGTCCACCGACAGTCGCACGAAGCCCACCGCGCCCACGACGACGAGCGCGACCATCATCATCGTCGCGAAGACGGGGCGCTTGATGGAGATGTCGGAGAGGAACATCAACGGGCTCCGGCGCTGGCGGGGTTCTCGCCGCCGATGAGCTGGACCTGCATTCCGGCGCCGAGCATCCCGACATTGCCGACGACGACCTGGTCACCGGCGCTGAGTCCCTCGAGCACCTGGACGACGCCGCGGCCTTCGTCGACGACGCCGAGCCTCACGTTGGCGCGCTCGAGCACGCCGCCCTGGAGGCGCCACACGAAGGGCGCCGCGCCGGCGCCGGCGGCCGGCTGGCGGATGGCCTGCTGCGGCACCAGCAGTTGGTTGTCGAAGGCGCTGGCGACGATCTGCCCGGTGGCGAAGGTGTTGCCCTTGAGCTCGCCGCCGGCGTTGGGCACCTGCACGTACACGGTGACCGATTGCGAGGCGGGATCGACGGTGGGGCTGACGCGGGCGACGCGGCCCTCGATGTTGCGGCCGTCGGCGGTGAATCGCACGGGCTGGCCCACGCGGACATCGTCGGCGAGGCGGGCCGGCACGGCGGCGGTGAGTTCGAGCACGTCGGTGCGGACGAGCGTGAAGAGCTCGCCGCCGCGCAGCGCGCGAACGCCGGGCTGGATGACGCGGCGCTCGATGATGCCGGCGACGGGCGCGACGATGCGCGTGTCGCGCTCGACGAGCGCGGCCGCGCGGAGCCGCGCCTCGGAGGCGGCGAGTCGCGCGGCGGCGGTCGCGGCGGCCTGTTCGGCGGCGCGGAAGTCGCGCTCGGGCACGGCCCCGGCCTGGAAGAGATCGCGCGTCTGCTCGAGGTTCCAGCGCGCGGTGTTGGCCTCCGTTTCCGCGGCGACCTTGTCGGCCTCGGCCGAAGCCAACGCGGCTTCCTGCTCGGCGCTCTCGAAGCGGGCGAGCAGCGCGCCCTGGGCGACGCGGTCGCCTTCGCGGACGCGTACCTCGACGACATCGCCCTCGAGGCGCGCGCGCACGATCATCGTCTCGATGGGGCGCAGGCCGCCGGAGATGGCGATGCCGACCTCGATGCGTCCGGGCGCGAGCGTGTGGACATCGTTGCCGGAGAGCACGACGGAACCGGCGGCGCGTGGCGCAGCTGGCGTCGGCGTGGCGGATGGCGTCGCGCCGGCGGCGGCCGGCGCGGCATCAGTCTTGTCGCAGCCGGCGACGGTGAGCGCGAGGAGTGCGGACGAGAGGGCGAAGCGTCGCATCAGTTGGTCTGGCGAGTGGGCACGGTGCTGCCGTCGGGCAGGGGGATCGGCTCGGCGCGCACGCGCGCGAGCTCGGCCACCGCGAGATAGAGATCGAAGACCGCGCGGGCGTCGGTGCTGCGCGCGCGGAGGAGGGCGAGCTGGGCGTCGGAGACCTCGAGTTGCGTGCCGACGCCGCGGGCGAGGCGCAGCGTGGCGAGCTCGTAGGCTTCCTCGGCTTCACGGACGGTGGTCTCGCGCGCGGCGGCGACGGCCTGGGCGCGGACGAGTTCGGCCTGGGCTTGCTGGACCTCGATGCTCGCGGCTTCGCGGAGCTGCCGCGCCTGCAGGTCGGCGATCTGCGCCTGGGCCTGCGCGAGGTCGAGCTGGCCCTTGGCGCGGAGGCCGTCGAAGAGCGGCCAGCTCAATTGGATCGAGAAATTGCGGTCAGGGAACCAGCCGCTGTTCTGGCACTGCTGGGTGGGCGGCGCGCCGGCCGGGCAGAACTCGTTGCCGCGGTCGCCGCCGCGGGTCGGGAAGCCCGGTGAGTCGGGGAAGGCGAGGTAGCCGAAGGTGAATCCGGCCGTGATGCTCGGCAGCAGGTCGGCGCGCGCGACGCGGATGCCGGCGCGGCGCGCCTGTGCGGTGAGCTCGGCGGCGCGCACGGCGGCGCGTTCGTTGGCGGTGCGACCGCTGGCGGCGGCGGCCATCTCGCGCACTCGTGCGGCGTCGAGCGCGGTGACGAGGGCCAGCGGCTGCTGCGGCGGGAGGTCGAGCAGGCGGCGCAGCTCGAGGTCGGCGAGCGTGCGCGTCGCCTCGGCGGCGCGCAGCTCCGGCTCGAGGTTGTCGCGTTCGACGCGGGCGCGCAGCACATCGTAGCGCGAGGCGCGTCCGGCGCGCTCCAGCTGCTCGGCCTGCGCGACGCGTTCGTCGGCGAGGCGGAGGTTGGTGGCCTGGATCTCGGCGATGCGTGCGGTGAAGACGGCGTTGAGGTAAACCGCCTGGATCTGCACGGCGAGCTGGGCGCGGGTCTCGTCGCGCGTGAGCTCGGCGGCCTGCTCGACGCGGGCGGCGGCTTGGGCGGCGGCGAAGATGCGCCCGCCCTGGAAGACCGCCTGCTGGAGGTTGAGGTTCGCCGTGTAGACGTAGTTCTGGTTGAACACCGCGCCGACGATCTCGGCGCGCGCGTTCTTGAGGACCTGTTGGTTGGTCGCGTTGAGGCGCAGCTGCGGCAAGCCGGCGGCGCGGGCGCTGGTGACGGCGGCGTCGGCGAGGTCGACCTGGGCGTCGGCGATGCGCGATTCGTCGGAACCGCGCAGGATGCGCGCGACGGCGTCCTCGACGCTGAGGCGAAGCGTGTCGGGCGCCTGCTGGGCGCTGAGGGCGGGAGCAGCGGCGAGGGCCGCGGCGAGGGCGAAGACGGCAACGGCGGCGACCCAGCGGAGGGCGCCGCGAGAACTCAGGGCTTTCATTGTCATCGATGTACGCCCGAGACGCACCGACCGTTCACGGCCGGTGCGTCGCCGGCGTCACTGGGGGTCGAGGAACGACAGCGTCTTGCGACGCGTGACGTTGGCGCGCAGGGCGGCGAAGACCTTGGGGTCGAGCAGCGTGCCGCTGCGTTCCTCGAGGAAGGCGATGGCGTCGGGTGCCGACATCGGTTCGCGCCAGGCGCGCCGCGAGGTGAGCGCGTCGTAGGTATCGGCGGCGGAGAGGATCCGGCCGCCGATGGAGATGGCGTCGCCGGCGAGCCCTTCGGGATAGCCGGTGCCGTCGTAGTGCTCGTGATGGTGGCGGACGGCGTCGAGGGCGTAGTGCAGCGGCGAGATCGCCGAGATGATCTCCACGCTCATCGTCACGTGGCTCTTGACGTGCTCAAACTCCTCGGCCGTGAGCGCGCCGGGCTTGTTGAGCACCGACTCACGGATGCCGATCTTGCCGACGTCCATCACGCGGGCGGCCATCCGGATCGCGTCGACGTCGTCGTCGAGGAGGCCGAGGGTCGAGGCGATGGACCCGGCGAGGTCGGCGACGCGGTCGGAATGGCCGCGGAGGAACGGATCCTTGGCTTCCTGCGCACGCACGAGGGCCTGCACGGTCTCGATGACCATCGAGTGCAGGCGCTCACGCTCCTTGCGGAGCTCTTCGGTCTGCGCGGCGACTTCCTCACGGATGAGGCGTTCGACCTTGCGCTGCTCGATGGCCAGCGCACGCTTGTGCAGCGCGCGCTCGAGTGCGGTCGCGAGGTCGCCGAGCTCGACGGGCTTCATCAGGTAGTCCATCGCGCCCATCCCCAACGCCTCGGTGGCGGTGGGGGCGTCGTTGACCGCCGTGAGCATAATGATCGCGAGCTCCGGGTCCACGGCGTGCGCCTGCGGCACGAGCTCGAGGCCCGTCATCTCCGGCATCCGAACGTCGGAGAGCATCGCGACGAAGCGCTCTTCCTGCAGCGCGTTCAGCGCCGCCGCACCCGATTCCGCCGTCGTGACGTCGAAGCCACGCGCACGGAGGAATCGCGCGAGCGAGGTCCGGATGACTTCCTCGTCGTCCACCACCAGGATGCGCCGCGAGGGCGGTTCGACGATGGCACGCATTGCCGTCGTCAGGCGGCCGGGAGTGGAGGATCGCGGAGCGGTCATTCAGGAAAAGTGAGAGGGATGCGCAGAATGTGCGACGGACCGCGCAGGAAATCCACCATCAGTATCGGAAGGAGCGACGGCGACGACGCATCAGGTGCGCAGCGTGTGCGGTGCCCGTGCACGTCGTGACGCGGCGGCCCGCGCCATCGAGGAACGTCGCCCTGGAGCTGTTGTTGCGGGAATGTGTTGTAGTGTTGCCTGTCTATCTCGAAGATGGCGCTATGCTGTCTGCTTCTCGGATCGCAGCATCGATGTCCGGGCCGTGATCCACGTACTCCTGTAGCCCCTTGGCGCGTTCGCTGACCAGCGCGGCGCGCAGGCGACCGGCGTACTCGGCAAAGGCGACCGTATCGCTGCGCAGTCCTGCGGCGCGCATTCCGAGAATCAAGCCGAGCAGGTGCGTCGGTTGGGCGGCGAGAATCGTGTCGGACTGCGCCTTGGCCAACTCACCGTCACCGGAGAACACGCCGAGCAAGCCGAGGTCGTAGCGGCCGTGCAGGTCGAGCGGCTGCAACGCCTCGAAGGCTTGGATGGCCATCGGCGCGAAGAACTGGACGGAGTCGCCCTGGCCGCGCGACGACAGCTGCATCACGCGGTCGAAGAGACGGTCGGCGCGCTCCTGCGGTGACATCGACGTGATGTCGGGCGCGCGCTGCGGTGCGTTGGCGACGGCGGGCTGCGACGCAGTGCCACCGCCGAACTTCTGCCCGGCGATGAACGCGACGAGCGCGAGCACGGCAATCGCCGCGATCACCCACGGGAGCAGGGTTGCGGGCCGCGCGGCGTCGCTCGGCGTGCCGCTGGTTGCCGCGGCGCCCTCGCGGGGCGCGCCGCAACGATGGCAGAACTTACCGCGCTCGCCGAGCGCGGCCCCACACTGTGCACAATGCTTGGCCATAGGCGGAAAGCTAAACGTTCCGGACGTCGCGCTGACATCCGGCAATGGCGCGGCCCCCCTCGTCGGACGGATATTACTCGGATGCCCAAGCCCTCGACCGTCCCCGCCGACCTCAACGGCGCGACCGCCAAGGACATCCTCGCCCTCGCCGACGCGCAGGGTGTGCGCTTCCTGCGCCTCCAGTTCACCGACATCCTCGGCATCAACAAGAACGTGGAGGTCCCGGCCTCGCAGTTCGTGAAGGCGCTGGCGGGCGACATCCTCTTCGACGGGTCGTCGATCGAGGGCTTCGTGCGCGTCGAGGAATCGGATATGCTGCTGAAGCCCGACTTCTCGACGTTCCGCGTGTTTCCCTGGGGTGACCCGCAGCAGCGGGTGGCGCGCGTGATCTGCGACGTGACGATGCCCGACGGGTCGCCGTTCGCGGGCGATCCGCGGCAGGTGCTCAAGCGCCAGGTCGCGCGCGCGGCGGCGATGGGTTTCGTGATGAACGCCGGGATGGAGGCGGAGTTCTTCCTGTTCCGGCCGGCCGTCGACGGGGCCGCGGCGACGACGACGCACGACGTGGGCGGCTACTTCGATCTCGCGCCGATGGACCGCGGCGAGGACGCGCGCCGCGCGATCGTCGCGACGCTGGAGCAGATGGGCTTCGAGGTCGAAGGCGCGCATCACGAAGTGGCGCACGGCCAGCACGAAATCGACTTCCGCTACGCCGACGCGCTCACCACCGCCGACAACATCGCGACGTTCCGCTTCGTGGTGAAGCACGTCGCGCAGCAGTTCGGGCTCGTCGCGTCGTTTATGCCGAAGCCGGTGTTCGGACAGAACGGCAGCGGGATGCACACGCACCAGTCGTTGTTCACGAAGGGCGAGAATGCGTTCTTCGACGCCAAGGGCGAGTACCAGCTCTCGAAGACGGCGCACCATTACATCGGCGGGCTGCTCAAGCACGCGCGCGGGATGTGCGCGATCACGAACCCGCTGGTGAACTCGTACAAGCGCTTGGTGGAAGGCTACGAGGCGCCGGTGAACGTAGCCTGGTCGCTGCACAACCGCTCGCCGCTGATCCGCGTGCCGTTCCGTCGCGGCCCGGGCACGCGCGTCGAGCTGCGTTCGCCGGATCCGTCGGCGAATCCCTACCTCGCGCTGGCGGTGATGCTCGCGGCGGGCCTAGACGGCATCGCCACCGAAGCGACCTCGCGCGAGCCGGTGAACGAGAACATCTGGGAGATGAGCCATCGCGAGCGCCGGCGCCTGCGCATCGACGACTTGCCGCGCGACCTCAACGAGGCCTGCGACGAGCTCGAGAAGGACGCCGAGATCTGCGAGGCGCTGGGGCCGCACGTGACGCAGCAGTTCCTCGCGGCGAAGCGCGAGGAGTGGCGTGAGTACATCTCGCAGGTCTCGGCCTGGGAGCTGGACCGCTACCTGGCCAAGTACTGATGCGCCGTATCGGGCTCGCATTGCTCATCGTTGTGACGGCCTGCGCCCCGGCGCCGGCCGCCGCGCCGCCGCAACCGCTCACGCAGGCGCTGTTCGCGCCGGAGGCGGAAGTCGAGCTGGACCAGATGACGCTGCACGAACGTGGCTTCTACTGGCGCGACATCATCGTCGGCGACGGACGTCAGGGCGCGCCGGGGCTTCCGGTGCACATCGCCTACGTCGTCCGCCTGCCCGACGGCACGGAGGTCGACCGCGCCGAACCCGAGCGTCCATTGACCTTCAAGCTCGGCGAACGCCAGGCGATCGTCGCGATGGAACTCGCGCTACGCGGGATGAAGGTCGGCGGCGTGCGCCAGCTCGTGGTGCCGCCGGACCTCGCCTACGGCGCGCGTGGTCGCGGTCGCGTGCCGCCGAACGCGACGCTCGTGATGATCGTGCGCCTCGTGAAGGTCGAGTAGTATGGCCGCCGTGGCAGCGAAGCGATTCGATCGTTCGATCGTCGAGGGGCCCATCGGCGGCGCCGTCTGGAAGCTCGCCTGGCCGACGGTGCTGCAGAACGTCATCGGGGGCTTGCAGGGCGTGGTGGACCACGCGATGGTCGGGCACTATGTCGGCTACGCCGGCAATGCCGCCGTCGGCGTGTCGCTGCAGATCTTCATCGTCGTGATCGTCTTCGTGATGTCGCTGTACACGGGGATGGGCGTGTTGGTCGCCCGCCACGCGGGCGCCGACGACCACGACCGGGTGAACCACGTGGTGTACCAGGCCTTCCTGGCGACGATGTTGCTCTCGCTGCTGGTGCTGGCGCCGATGGGCTGGTTTGCCGCGCCGTGGTTGCTGGACCTCGTGCGCGCGGCACCCGAGGTGAAGGATCAGGCGCTGCTCTACCTGCGCATCTCCTTCCTCGGCTGCGTGGGGATGATGACGTTCTTCCTGCTCGGCGGCGCGCTGCGTGCGGCCGGCGACGCGAAGACGCCGCTGCGGCTCGGCCTCGCGATGACGGCGTTGAACATCGCGCTGAACATCCTGCTCATCCGCGGCGTGGGCCCGTTGCCGGCAATGGGCGTGGCCGGTGCGGCGCTGGGTACGGTGATCGCCTCCGTGCTGGTGTCGGGCGCGGGTTTGTGGATGCTGTTCAGCGGGCGCCTCGTGGTGCACTGGCCGGAGTCGCAGTCGCGGCGCATCGACGTGGCGACGGTGCGGCAGCTCTTCCGCTTTGGGTTGCCGGCCGGCATCCAGGGGATCGCGATGAACGTCGCCGGCGTGATGCTACTGCGCTACATCGGCTCGTTGACGCAGAGCGCCGAGGCGCAGGCGGCGTATGCGCTGGGTTATACGGAGCTGTTCTCGCTGGTGACGTGGACGTCGGTGGGCTTGATGGGCGCGGCGGCGGCGGTGGCCGGTCAGAACCTCGGCGCCGGCAAGCCCGATCGCTCCGCGGCGGCGGTCGGTACGGCGGCACGCTACGGCGTCGGCATCGCGGTGGTGGTGGGGGCGCTGTTCCTGACCGTGCCGCGCTTCCTGCTCGGGTTGTTCGGGATGGAGGACGCGACGGTGCTCGCGCTCGGCACGGAACTGCTGCGCTGGCTGGCGGTCTCGGGGCTGTTCATCTCCGTGGCGCTGACGTTCACGGGCGGCTTGCAGGGCACCGGCGACACGAAGGGGCCGCTGTACATCTCGCTCGTCTCGCAGATCGCGGTGCCGCTGGGCCTGCTGGCGGTGCTGCAGGGAATGCGACCGCTGGCGCCGTCGGACATCTGGATGGCGATCCTCTGCGGACACGTGACGCGTTGCGCGCTGAGCGTGTGGCGCTTCCGGCGCGGCGCGTGGCGGACGATCGAGGTCGCGCCGGCGCGCTGACCCCGCCGGGCGTTTAAGGCGCCCTGTGTTCCTTTTTCACGGCCTGCGCTACATTCCAGCACGAATGACCATCGTATTCCGGCGATGAGTGTGAACGCGGGCGTCCGGGCGCCGCGTCCAGCTATCACCCGCACGCGCGAAGCGCTCGTGTGGGTGCTGGTGCCGCACCTCGTGACGGAGGACGAGAACCTCGCGTGGTACTGCGACTTCAAGCAGAGTCGCGCCGAGTTCCGCCGCGCCTTCGCGGTGTTGGGCATTCCGTGGCGCTGGCAGCGCATCACGCTGGACGACCGCGATGCCGTGGTCGCGCGGATCGCGCGCAGCGCCGAGCGGCGCGACGTCACCGTCTTCAACCTCTGCGACGGCGACGAGACGAACGGCGTGCCGGGGCTCTCGGTGATCCACGCGCTGGAACGCGCGGGCCTGCGCTACACGGGAGCCGACGCGCCGTTCTACGAAGGCACGACGTCGAAGATCGATATGAAGCGGGCCTTCGATCGCGCCGGCGTGCCGACCGCGCCCTGGGAGGTCGTGCCGCGCGACGGCAAGGGTGCCGCGCAGCTGCTCGCGCGCCTCGGCGGCGGGCCGGTGATCGTGAAGCCGGCGATCTCCGCGGGCTCGATGGGCGTCACGACGAAGAGCGTCGTGCGCAGTGCCGCCGAGCTGCGCGAGCAGCTGCAGCGCCTGCGCCTGGGCTACCACGGCTGGGACCTCACGGGCGGCGGGGTGCTGGCCGAGCGCTTCGTGACGGGGCGTGAGTTCACGACGTTCATCGTCGGCAACCACGATGCTGCCTCGCGGCGCTTGGTGTACCCGCCGGTGGAGCGGCGCTTCAACGCGCGGCTGCCGATGGAAGAGCGCTTCCTCTCGTTCGATCGCCTCTGGGGGATGTACGAGGTGGAGGATCCCGTCGGCGGTTACGAGCGCGACGAGGACCTGTGGCGCTATGCGCCGGTGCCGCGTAACGAGGCGGCGCGCATCCGCGAGGTGAGCTGGGCGGCCTATGAGGCCGTCGGCGGGCGCGGCTACGGCCGTGTGGACCTGCGGCAGGATGCAGCCACGGGCGAGCTCGCCGTGCTCGAGGTCAATGCGCAGTGCGGGCTCTCGGAAGACGAGCTGTACACGAGCATCGGCGCGATCCTCAAGTTCGCGGGGCGCCCGTACGCGCACGCCGTCGCCGCGATCCTCGCCGCCGCGCGCCAACGGGTCCGCCAGGCCGCGCGCCGCGCTGCGTGAAGATCTGCGTCCTGCAGCCGGACTACTCCACCTCGACGGTGGACTACCGGCACTACGATCCGCCGCGGGACCTTGCGCCGCTGGCCGCCGGCCACGAGGTGCACCACGAGTTCCTGCACAAGCTGACGACGTACAAGCAGCTGCAGGCGCTCAAGCCGCAGGGCTTCGACATCTATGTAAACCTCTGCGAGGGCTACCTCGAGTGGGACGTGCCGAGCGTGGACGTGATTCACGCGCTCGAGCAGCTTGGCTTGCCGTACACGGGGCCGACGCCAGCGCTCTACGATCCCTCGAAGCCCTTGATGAAGTACGTGGCGCACTCGGCGGGCATCGCCACGCCGCGGCACGTGGTGCTCGCTCCGGGCGACGATGCGGTTGCCGCCGTGACTCGCGCCAAGCTCAAGTATCCGCTGTTCGTGAAGCCGGCGAAGGCCGGCGACTCACTGGGCGTGGACGAATCCGCGCGCGTGGCCGATGCCGACGCGTTGCGTGCGCAGGTGGCGCGCATCCAGCCGGAGTATCCGGATCTCCTCGTCGAGGAGTTCATCGAGGGGCGCGAGTTCACGGTGCTGGTGATCGGCGACCCGGAAGGACACGGACGCAGCATCGCGCTGACGCCCGTCGAGTACCGGTTTCCCGAGGGGCGCAGCTATAAGAGCTACGCACTGAAGACCAGCGAGCTGCATCCCGACGCGAACGTACCCGTGCGCGCGGAGCCGTTGGCCTCGCAGCTCAAGGAAGCGGCGCGGACGGTGTTCCGGAGCTTCGATGCGACGGGCTATGCGCGGATGGACTTCCGGATGGACGCGGCGGGCACGCTGTACTTTCTCGAGATCAACTTCACCTGCAGCGTGTTCTATCCCGAGGGTTGGGAAGGGTCGGCGGATCATATCCTCAAGCTCGATGGCTTGGGGCAGGCCGGATTCCTCGAGCGCATCGTGGCGGAAGGCCGGGCGCGGCACGCGCGCAGGAAGAAGGCTTACGCGATGCGCGGCGATGCTATTGCCGGCTATGGGATCGTGGCGACGCGCGCCCTCGCGGCGGGTGAGGTGATCTTCCGCGGCGAGGAGCGTCCGTTCCGCCTCGTGACGCGGCGGCACGTCGAAGCGCAGTGGAGTGCGACGGAGCAGGAGACGTTCCGGCGCTATGCGTATCCCATTAGCGCGGAAGTGTACGCGATCTGGGATAGCGAGCCGAGCGCCTGGGCGCCGCAGAATCATTCCTGCGAACCGAACACGATGTATCTCGGCCTGGATGTGGTCGCGGCGCGGGCGATCGCCGCGGGTGAGGAACTGACGCTGGACTACGCGCAGTTCCTCGACACGGCGGCGGAGCCGTTCGAGTGCGCCTGTGGCGCGCCGCGCTGTCGCGGCTTGGTGACGGGCACGGCCGGCAACTCGGTGACGGCGAGGGAAGCGGCGGCGCGGTCGCCGCTTTCGGCGTAGCAGGACGGATGACGGATGACTGAAGCTACGTGGCGTCCGTCCTCGATACCGGCCCGTTGACGCGGGAGGCTAAGTGACGCGAAAGACCGTGAAGGATCCGGCGCTCGCGCGGTTGCGCGAGATCTGCCTCGCCCTGCCGGGCGCGACCGAGGTTGCGGCGTGGGAGACGTCCACGTTTCGTGTGGGAAAGATCTTCGCGATGTACGCGCAGCCGAGCGACAGCAAGCACAGCGGTGGACGACCGGGCGTGTGGCTGAAGGTGGCGCCTGGTGTGCAGCAGTTGATGCTCGCGGACCGGCCGGAGCGATTCTACTTCCCGCCGTACGTCGGCAAGGGCGGATGGATCGGCGTGTGGCTCGATAAGCGGGTGAGTTGGAAGGAAGTCGCGTTGCTGGTGAAGGAGAGTTGGTCGCTTGTTGCGCCGGCGAAAATGAGAAAGCTCGACTTGTGACGGATGACGGATGACGGATGACGGATGACGGATGACGGATGACGGATGACGGATGCAGAATCGGCGCGCCGGAATGATCCGACGCGCCGATTTCGCTTCTCACATCCGTGTTCCGGCTTCCGTCATCGTCCCGCGTCGAGGTCGTTCCAGTGCAGGATGGCGTTGAAGCCGAGGAAGAACGTCCCGTGCGTCTGCCAGCGCCAGAAGGGGCGGATGCCGAACATCACGACGTGGCCGTCGCCGATGGGCGCATCGACGACCTGCGCCTTGTTGGAGAGGGCCTGGCCGCCGGCGAGCGTGCCGGAGAGTAGCATCTCGGCCGGGTTGGCGGGGAAGCTGAGGATCGCGCGCGGACGCGTGTCGCGCGCGGCGGCGCGGGGCGCTGCGTTGCCGCCGGCAGCACCGGCGCCCGCGCCGCGCTGACCGCCAGCTGCGGCGCCAGCAGCTGCCGCAGCACGACCGCCGGCTGCGCCACGCGCAGCGGCAGCCGGAGCTTCGGAAGCGGCCGTGCCTTCGATGGCGTTCCAATCCCAATCGGACACGGTGACGCGCGTGGCCATCGGCGTGGTGTTCTGCTGCTGGCTGTTGGCGCCGGCACCTCCGCCGCCGAAGCCGCCGAATCCACCGCCGCCCGCACCCTGCACGGCGAGCACGGGCGCCTGGCTGAAGTACACCGGCACCTGCGCGTTGAAGCCGTAGGCGATCGGGCTGCTGCGATCGGTGACGATGCCGCGATACACCGAGCCGCGGGCGAACAGCGAGTCGGGCGTCTCGACCGTGACGCCGGTGGTGAGGTTGTACTCGGGGAAGATCGTGCTCGTCGCGCCTTCGACAATCAGCGTGCCGCCGGCCTTCACGAACTCATACAGCGCCATCAGGCCTTCGATGCCCATCCCGCCACGGATATCGTCGGACTGGTCGTTGGCGCCGAGGTTGGGCGTGGCGTCGGTCTTCCGGTAAGGCAGGGGCATCGTGCCGGTCATCGCGATGCCGTTCACCTGCGCCTGCGCGCTGCCGCCGACGCTGGGGAAGATGATCACGTCGTACTTGCTGCGCAGGTTGCCCTCGCGCAGGCGCTGGTCGGCGAAGTACTCATAGGGCACGCCGTAGGTGTCGAAGGCGGCGCGCACCCAGCCTTCGTCCTGCGTGCGCTGCCAGGAGTGCACGTAGCCGATGCGCGGCACGTCGAGGTCGTGCGTGGCGACGTTGGGCATCGCGGTGAGCGCGTGGCCCTGGAGGCCGAGCTCGGCGAGCACCGGACCGAGGCGCGCGGCGTCGGCGTCGGGGATGATGAACGCACCGGCGCGATAGCGGCGGCCGCCGGCCTCGAAGTCCGCCTGCGCGGCGCGCATCGGCACGTCCTTCAGGCGGAAGCGCATCGTGACGAGCGCGTTGTCGGTGGTGTGGTCGACGACCACGACGCGGCCGTTGCCGGTGATGCCGCCGCTCGCGCGCGCGGGCGCGGTGAGGCGCGTCATCCGGCGCGTGAGCACGCTGGAGTCGCTGACCGGCGTGACGACGACGTTGCGCATCAGCTGGAAGGTCCAGCCGGTGTCGTCGTAGGGCCGCGGGTTGGCGGGCGAGAAGTTCTGCACGCTGAAGTACATATCGGCCAGCGTGCGGTAGGGCTGGTCGGCGCGGACGATCCAGTCGCCGCGCTTCACGGCCGTGCCGTTCAGGTTGTAGTCCGCGTCGGCGACGTGGATCTCGAGGCCTTGGCGCTGCAGCTCGTTGATGGCGTCGACGGCGTCGACGCGGCGGCGCTGGTTGGCCGGCACGTGCCAGGCGTAGGTGGGGCCGTTGCGGCCCTTGTCGACGGAGCGCCTGTTCTTGAGCCAGTAGTTCTCGAGATAGAGCCGGCGGTTGGTGGCGAAGTGGTCGAGCGAGAAGAGCAGGGCCGACTGGCCGATGTTCACCGAGTTGCGCGGGCCCCACTTGATCTCGGGCAGCGGCGGATTGGGACGGAACCACTCGCGCGAGGTCGTCTGCGACGGCACGCGCAGCGAGGCGACGTTATCCGGGCCGTAGCGCTGCACTTCGTAGAAGCGGCCGATCGCGTTGTGCGCGTGCGCGGCGAAGAACAGGTAGTTGGGCGTCCAGCCGTCGTAGAAACCGTAGGTCCACACGCCGGGCACGTCGCGCTTGGTCATCTCCATCACGTCCACCTGCGCCATCGTCCACCATTCGGTGACGGTGATGGGGTCGAGCCATTCGTTGTACGGACCCGTGCCGGTGGAGGTGTAGAGGTAGGAGACGGACTCGTGCAGGTCGTGCATCACCTGCGGCGTCCACTCGAGGAAGAACTTGTTGGTGTTGCGCGTGAGGGCGAGGAACTGGCCCATCCCGTCGCGGTTGTTGTCGTGCGCGACGTACTTGCCCCAGTACATCAGGGGCAGCTGGGCCTCGCCGGCGGGGCGCGTCTTGTTGAAGTAGTACGTGTCGACCTGGCGTTCGCGGCCGTCGACCTCGAGCACCGGCGTGATGAACGTGATGGCGTTCTCGCGAATGTTCTTGATGAGCGGCTGGTCGCTGACGGCGAGGCGGTAGGCCAGCTCCATCACCATCTCGGGGCCGCCGGTCTCGCCGGAATGCAGGCCGGTGGTGACCCAGTAGATGGGCTTGGCCGTCTCGAGCAGCTCGCGGGCGCGGGCCTCGCTGGTGCGCCGCGGGTCGGTGAGCTCGTTGAGGTAGCCCTTGTAGCGGTCGAGGTCGCGGATGGTGGCTTCGTCGGCGACGGCGAGCACCCACATCTCGCGGCCCTCTTCCGTCGTGCCGATCTGCCAGGCCTTCACGCGATCCGATGCGGCGTCGAGCGCCTGGTAGTAGCGGTGGATATCCGCGGCGTAGGTGAGCTCGCCCGGCGTGCCGACGATGCGGCCGAAGAACTTCAGCGGCGTCGGGATCGTCGGGTGCGCGGGCAGGTGATCGACGAGCTCCGTCGTGATGCGCGGATCCTGCAGGTGCTCGCGGATCTTGGCGGTGTACTCCTGGTCGATCGGCTGCGACTGCTGCGCCGCGAGCGGTGTAGCGATCGACGCCGCGAGGAGCGGCAGGACGAGGGCGCGCCGGGCCATCGAGGCCAAGCGACGCGAGGGGGTGGTGGGGGCCATCGGGTCTCCGTCGGGTCGAGAGGTGGTCGAGAAGCTACGCGCCCCGTCGTCGTGGCGCTGGAGCCGGGGTCAGGGAGCGGAGGACTATCCGTCTCCACAGGGCGGCGATAGCTTCCGCGCGCAGCACCCCCACCCTCAGCGGAGACCAGAGATGTCCACCCGTACGACGCGTCGTGCCCTGCCCTTCCTGCTTGCCCTCCTCGCGCTGGGCACGTCGCCCGTCGTCGCCCGTGCGCAGTCCGTGGTCGACCGCATCGCCGCGGAAGCCACCCGGCTGATGACCGAGGCCGGAATGAAGACGCGCAGCCAGCACGACGGCTCCTTGCCGCAGGGTCGCGCCACCGACATCACGGTGAACATCGCTGCCGGCTCGCAGATCCTCATCGCCGGCTTCTGCGACGAAGACTGCTCGGACCTCGATATGCGCGTGATCCAGAACGGCACGACGCTCGGCGAGGACATCCTCGACGACGACGCGCCGATGGTGGCGCTGCCGAACTGGGCGGGTGGCACGGTGACCGTGCGCGTGGAGATGCCGGGCTGCTCGGTGGCGCCCTGCGCGTTCCGGGTGCTGGTATTCGGCAAGTGAGTTCGTGACGGATGACGGATGACGGATGCTGAATGCCTGAAGGGTGCGCTGAGCTAGGCTCGGCGCACCCTTCAAGCATCCGTCATCCGTCCCTTGTCAGACGGGGAACAGCATCTCCCGGTAGCGCGGCAGCGGCCAGTGCGCGTCACCGATGCTCACCTCGAGCTTGTCGGAGAGTTCGCGGCAGGCGAGCATCGCGCTGGCGCCGGTGCTCGTGAGGAATGCCGCGCACTTGCTGACGTCACCGTGCAGCGTGTGGGCCTTGGCGATCGCGGTGTGCAAGGCCGCGGTCTTCGCCTGCAGCGCGCTGACCGTTTTGCCGACGGCCGCCAGCGCGGCCTTCTGCGGGATGCTCTTCAGGCCGACGGACTTCGCCTTCGCCGCGCCGTCGGCGAGCTCGCCGAGGTAGGCGTAGCCGGCGGGGAGGATCATCGTGTCGAGCATCTCGACCAGCGTCTCCATCTCGATGAGCAGGTCCTTCACGTAGCGCTCGACCCGGATGTGGTAGCGGCTCTCGAGCTCGGCTTCGGTGAGGATGCCGGTGCCCTTGAACAGCGTCTTCACTTCCTTGGTGGTGAGCTGGGCCAGCGCCTCGGGGGCGCGGCGCAGGTTGAGCAGGCCGCGCTTCTTGGCCTCGCGCACCCACTCGTCGGAGTAGCCGTTGCCCTCGAAGCGGATCGGGCTGGTCTCCTTGAAGATCTTGCGCACCACCTTCAGCGCGGCGTCGTCCACCGGCGTGCCGTTGGCGAGCTCCTTCTTGAGCGCCGTCGTGATCTCGGCGAGCGCCTCGGCTACCACGGCGTTCACGATCATCACCGGGAAGGCGATCGACTGCGACGAGCCCACGGCGCGGAACTCGAACTTCGCGCCCGTGAAGGCGAAGGGCGAGGTGCGGTTGCGGTCCGTATTGTCCTGCTCGATCTCGGGAAGCTTGGTGACGCCGAGCTGCAGCATCGCCTGCTCGGCCTTGGTGCCCGCGCGGCCGGCGATGATGTCTTCGATCATCTTCGTGAGCGCGTTGCCCATAAAGACGGAGATGATGGCCGGCGGCGCCTCGTTGGCGCCGAGGCGATGCTCGTTGCCGCTGGTGCCGATGCCGGCGCGCAGCAGGCCCTGGTGCTTGTGCACGCCGCGCAGCACCGCGGCCAGGAACATCAGGAAGCGGATGTTCTGGTGCGGCGTCTTGCCCGGCTTGAGCAGGTTGATGCCGTTGAGCTCGTTGTCCGAGGCGATCGACAGCGACCAGTTGCAGTGCTTGCCCGAGCCGTTGATGCCGGCGAAGGGCTTCTCGTTGAGCAGCACCTGCAGGCCGTGACGCAGCGCGACGTCCTTGAGCACGGACATCACCAGCTGGTTGTGGTCCGTGGCGATGTCGGTCTCCTCGAACATCGGCGCCATCTCGAACTGGCAGGGCGCGACTTCGTTGTGGCGCGTGACGATCGGCACGCCGAGCTTATAGAGCTCGAACTCGACTTCGGCGAGGAAGGCCTGCACGCGCTCGGGGATGCCACCGAAGTAGTGGTCCTCGAGCTGCTGGCCGCGCGGCGAGGCCGCGCCGACGAGCGTGCGGCCGCCCATCACGAGGTCGGGGCGCATCGCGAAGTGCGTGCGGTCGATGACGAAGAACTCCTGCTCCGTGCCCATCGTGGTGTAGACGCGCAGCGCGCCCTTGTCACCGATGAGGTCGAGCAGCTCACGCGCGGCCTTCGAGAGCACCTCGCTCGAGCGGAACAGCGGCGCGACTTCGTCGAGGGCTTCGCCGTTGTAGCCGATGAACACCGAGGGGATGCACAGCGTCTTGGTGCCGGCCGCTTCCATCACGAAGAGCGGCGAGGCTGGATTCCACGCCGTGTAGCCGCGCGCTTCCCAGGTCGCACGCAGGCCGCCGGAGGGGAACGACGAAGCGTCCGGCTCCGACTGGATCAGCTGCTCGGCCGTGAACTTCTCGATCGCGTTGCCGTTGCTGTCGAGCGTGAGAAAAGCGTCGTGCTTCTCGGCGGTGAGACCCGTCTGCGGCTGGAACCAGTGGCAGAAGTGCGTCACGCCCTGCGCGATGGCCCAGTCCTTCACGGCGCTGGCGACGGCGGGCGCAATCGAGGGGTCGAGCTTCTTTCCGAGGCGGATTGCCTCGACGAGCTTCGCGTGCACGTCCTTCGGCAGCTTGTCGCGCATCTGCTTCACGCCGAAGGTGTGGCTGCCGAAGTAGGCGGAGGTCGGCTTGGGCTCGGGCGCCATCGAGGGAACGTTCGGGACGATCGGATCGCGAGTGGCGATGGCCCGGATGGCGGCGAGCCGCGGCGTGTCGAAGACGGACATTATGGTAGAGGCGGTGTGTGGGAATTATTGCTGATTTAGCAAAATCTAAAGCACATTCCGCAGAATGAAAGGCGAAAAATGCAAATTGTTCAGCAAAATTTGCAGAATCGGCACGAATCGCTGGGTGCTTCAGCGTTCAAGACAGATGGGCGACGGGGAAGAATCCCCGCCGCCCATTTGCTAAGTCGTTGCACCGCTACGAGTTAAGTCGATTCAACGGGCCGCGCGCACGCGAATCTCACCGCGCATCCTTTGGTGGATTGTGCAGCGGTACTCGACCACGCCGGTGTCGGCGGGGACCCAGGCGAAGCGCTCGCCACCGCGCAATTCGCCGGAATCGAAGAGCCCGTCCCTCACGGCATCGTGCCGGACGATGTCGCGGCTGATCCAGACGACGGTGTCGCCGAGCGTGACGTCGGCGCGGCGCGGTCGGAACGAGTTGCCACGCATCGCGATCTCCGTGCGGCGCGGCGCGGACTCCGCCGCCGTGGCCGCGATGGCGGCGACGGCGAGGAGCCCGAGCGCGAGCAGCGCACGGAATCGCGGCATCAGCGGCGGCCGACCTTGGCCGCGAGGTCGCGCGCGTGCCCGAGATGCGCCTCGATTGCCGGCCGCACGGCCACGAGCAGCGCCTTGAGCTCGGCGTTCTGCGCCGACGGAATCAGCGCAGCGTCGATCGCGCCGAGCACCGTGCTGTGGTAGGTGACTTCGTTCGCCGCGTAGGCGCTGTCGAACGCCGCGCCTTCGAAGTCGCGCAGCGTGAGCCGCTTCACCTCGGCGTCGTCGCGCAGGTCGAAGGCGATGCCGTTCATCTCTGGCGTGACGCCGAGTCGCGTGACGAGCGCCGTCGCGGCTTCGTTCACGGACTCGTGATCCTTCTTCACCATCTCGGCGAAGCTGCGCACGTCGGCGTTCTGGCTCTTGGCCAGCGCCAGCTCGGCGTACTGGATGTCGATCGTGTTGGCCGTGACCACGATGGCGGCGATGTTGGCGTCGGAAATCGCCGGCGCCGGCGGCTCGGCGCTGCGCCGCGCGCAGGCCAGGGACGAGACGGCAACGACGAGAAGGGCAGCGACGCGAAGGGACATCAGGGCTCCAGGGAGGCGAAGAGAATCTACGGCGAAGCGAACGTGAGTACCCAATGCGCGTGACGCGTCGATGGTGCCAGCGGGTAGATTCCCGTGATGCGCATCACAGGACTCCTTCTGTTTGTCTCGCTTGCGAGCCTCGCGTGCTCGGAGGTGCTGGCGCCGCGCCTGGACGAGGGCGACCTCGCGACGATGCAGGCGCGGTGGGAGGAGCGGCGGCCGGCGAACTACACCTTCGACGTCACGCAGTGGAGCGAATGGGTATCGCCCACGACGCTGCGCATCACGGTGCGGAACCATCAGTTCCACTCGGCGCGGTTGGCGGAGGCTCCGTCCACGGTCGTGGACCAAGCGGCGCTCACGCTCGACTCGCTGTTCGCGTTGGCGACGCGCCTGCAGCCGGATACCAGCGCTATGCTGCACCTGCGCTTCGATTCGCGCACGGGGATGATCTCGCGTCTCTATGTGGACTGGCCCCTGTGGGCGGATGATTCGTTCGGCTACCTCGTGAAGCGGTTCGTCGCGCAGTAGCGGAGGGGACGCTCCGCTGCCGACGCGTCAGTCCCCGTTGCGACGACGCAGCGCCTGGGCGATGATGGCCAGCGCCACCGCGCCGACGAGGCAGACGGCAATCAACGTGGCGGTGTCGCGCTGCACGAAGCCGACGCCGAGCAGCACGGTGCCGACGGCGTAGGGCAGCTCGGCCAGCATCAGCGCCGCGAGGTAGCGCGCGAGCGGATAGCGCGCGAGGCCGAGGAGGTAGCCGGGAATCTCCGAGGGCAGCGCCAGCTGGAAGAGCAGCACCGAGCTGAAGCGCGGCTGCTTGTCGAGCAGGTGTTGATAGCGGCTGAGCGTGTCGCTGGCGACGATCCAGCGCAGCACCGGACGGCCGAAGAGCGCCGCGAGCGTCCACGCCGTCACGCCGCCGATCGTCCAGCCAATCCAGAGCATCAGCATCGTGAGCGCGGGACCCCAGGCGTAGACCGCCGCCGGCACCAGCACGGCGCTGCTGACGAAGCCGAGCATCGCCGAGACGGCGGAGAGGCCGACGAAGGCCAACGGTCCGCCGACGGGGTGGGCGGCGATCACGGACTTGGCCGCCTCGAGCACAACGAGGAGCTGCTCGTGCAGCGCGTCCGAGCGGCCCAGTGCGATGAGGCCGACGACCAGGGCCACGAGCAGGACCGCGCGGGTCGCGAGGGGCCGGAGTCGCTCGACGGTCAGACGGAGTCGGTGCACGCCCTGAAGCTATCCCGGAGGACTGGGCCGGCGCACCTCGCCCCGCCCCGGACCCGGAGGCTGGCGTTCAGTTGAGGACAGGCCCGCACCCCGCTAGCTTCCAAGGACTTAGGCGCCGTGGCCAAGTGGTAAGGCGGCAGACTGCAAATCTGCTATTCGCCGGTTCGATTCCGGCCGGCGCCTCTGCAAGAGACCTGAGATGGGAGATGTGAGACGGGAGAGGGGTGCGCTGAGCTTGGCTTGGCGCACCCTTCTCTTTCTTGTCGGTGTCAGCGGTCTAGATCGAGGTCGTGTGCGTCAACGGCCGTGACTCCGAGATTCCGATGACGTTGCCCTCAGGATCGCGGCAGAACGCCATCCACATCTCGTGCGTGGCGGTCTTGCCCACGAGGTGCGGCTCGTCGTCGAATGGAACGCCACGGGCACGTAGCGCCTCGTACGCCGCGCGGCAGTCGGCGACGTCGAAGTAGAGGATCGAGTTCTTGTGGTCGAACTCCGCACTGCTCGGCGGCGTGAGCATCAGCCGCAGGCCACCGGCGTCGAAGAACGCCATCCCTGCCATCGCGAACTGCAGCGTGAGCCCGAGCCCGTCGCGGTAGAACGCGACCGCGCGCTCCACGTCGTGCTGGACGAGGGCGATCTGCTGGATCTTGCCGAGGCGGATGTCAGACATCGAGAGTGCGCGCTGTGGAGGATTAGAACGCTTCGCTGAACGCGACGTAGATGCCGGAGTTGGAGCCACGAGCTGGGGCAGCAAGAGCAGCAGGAGCGCGAGGCGCATCGCGCCTATCTCTCACCCGCCGGGCAAAGCCGCGCAAGAGGGGGCGGGCGGTCGTGGAGGGCTGCGGCTGGATTGTGGCCCCCCACGGGGCGAAATTGCCCCGATGAGCGAACGCCGATTCGACGACGACGAAGTTGCCCGCATCTTCGCGCGCGCCACCGAGATGCAGCGCGATTCGTCGCGGTCGTTGGCGCGGCAGGAGGGGATGACCGTGGCCGAGCTGCAGGCGATCGGCAAGGAAGCGGGCATCGACCCGGCCGTGGTCGAGCGCGCCGCTCGCGAGATGGACCAACCGGCGCCGCCGAAGGTGCCGACGGTCATCGGCATCCCGATCGGTGTCGCGCAGAGCGTGGAGCTCGGCCGGCGACTCAGCGACGACGAGTGGGAGCAGGTGGTTGTGCGTTGTCGTGACCTCTTCGGCGCGCGCGGAAAGCTGGAGAGCCACGGCAGCTTCCGCTCGTGGAGCAACGGGAACCTGCAGATCCTGCTCGAACCCGGAGCCACCGGCCATCGCCTGCGAATGCGCACGGTGCGCGGGGAGTCGCGCGGCTTGGTGGCGGCGGGTGCCTCGATGATCCTCGCGGCGAGCGCGGTCTCGATCGGTGGCAGTGTGACGGGCGCGATGAGTCTCGCGGAAATCCTCGCCAGCTCCTTGCCCATCCTGCTTGGCGGCGCAGGAATGACGCTCGCCGGCTTGATTCGGCTCCCGGGTTGGCGGCGGGAGCGCGCGGAGCAGTTTCAGCGTCTCGCTGACGAACTGCTCGCGATCACCGACGGACGATAGCCGCGCGTAGATCTGCTGCGCGGTCACGCTCCGCGCCGGCCGCGCAAGGGCAGCAGTTGGCAGGTCCGCCAACGGACGCGAGATTCTAGGTATGCCCGAACGCCGCTACACCGACGACGAGGTCGCCGAGATCTTCCGCCGCGCGACGGTCCCGCGCCCCGGGACGCGGGCGCCGCTCGCATCCGCCGACGGGATGACCTTGGCGCAACTCGAGGCCATCGCCGCCGAGGCCGGGATCGAGGCGTCGCAGATCGCCATCGCCGCGCGGGAGCTGGATGCGCCACCGTCCGCACCGCGTCGGGCGGTCGGTGTACCGATCAGCGTCTCGCGCAGCGTCGAGCTCCCGCGCGAGCTGAGCGACCGCGAGTGGGAGCATCTCGTCACCCGCCTGCGCGAAACGTTCGACGCCGCGGGTAAGCTCGAGGCACACGGAACGTTGCGGCAGTGGAGCAACGGCAACTTGCGCGTGATGCTCGAGCCGGGCATCCGCGGTCACCGCGTGCGCTTCACGACGCTGCACGCCGGCTTGCGCGCGCGTCTCATCGGTGGTGCAGTCGTCGCGGCGTTCGGCCTCACCACGACGTTGGTCGCCTCGATGGTCAGCGGCGATGCCGGTTGGGCGGCGTTCGGCACTTCAGGCATCTTCGGACTCGTCGGCGCCGTCGTCGCTTCGGTGGCCAGTGGCGCCGCCGCCCGCTGGCGCCGCGAGCGACGCACGCAGTTCGATGCACTGGCCGCCGAGCTCGAGCGACTCGCGCAGGGCAACTGATTCGACTGCGCGGCACGGCGCCGCGCGGCTCAACCCTTCGCGACGACGCTCGCGCCGAACTCACCGAGCAGCCGCACCACGTCGCCGAGCTTAGCGAAGCGCTCGTCACTGGTGAGTCCCTTGCGGTAGCGCGCGTAGATCTGCTGCGCGATCACGCTCACCTTGAACACGCCAAACGCGTGGTACCACGTGGACGCACGCGGCGCGCGGCCACTCTTCTTGAGATAGCGCTCCCAAAGCTGCGCGCGCGTGAGGTTGCCGGGCAGCGCCGTGATGCCGAGCCCGAGCGCCTTGAACGCCGGGTGATCGTCGGCCTCGATCCAATACGCCAGCGACGTGCCCACATCCAGCAGCGGATCGCCTAAGGTCGCCATCTCCCAATCGAGCACGGCGATGATGCGGCCCGGCTGCTTGGTATCGAGCACGAGGTTGTCGTACTTGAAATCGTTGTGGACGAGACAAGCACCGCTCTCGCCCGGCTGATGCTCGTCGAGCCAGCGCGCGAGCTGATCCACGCTCGGCACTTCATCCGTGCGTGACGCCTGCCAACGGGCGTTCCACCCTTCCACCTGGCGCGAGACATAGCCCATCGGCCGGCCGAGTCCGCCGATGACGGGATCCGACGGCGTCGCGCCGTGGATGGCGATGAGCGTGTCGAGGAAGCGCTCGCCAAGCGTGGCGAAGGCGGCGGCATCGTAGCCGGCCGGTGCGCTGTTGCCCCGCAAGATCACGCCGTCGATGCGCTCCATCACGTAGAACGGTGCGCCGATCACGCTGGCGTCGTCGCAGCTAGCGAGGACCCGCGGCGCGGGAATCCCGCGCAGCTCGCAGACCGAGAGGATGCGTGACTCGCGCCCCATATCGTGCGCCGAGCCCGGGGTGACGCCCACGGGCGGCCGACGCAGCACGACTGAGCCGGACGTCGTGGTGAGCGCATAGGTGAGGTTCGAGAACCCACCGGGATATCGCTCGACCGAGGTGACCCGCCCAAGCTCGGGCGCGTTCACCACGAGCCACGCGTTCAGAGCATCAAGCGGCAGTGCCGAAGCATCCGTCATCCGTCATCCGTCCCGTTGAGAAGGCTTCCGCATCCCCGCCGCAGCGAGTATCCGCCGCGCCACCGCGCTCTTGTGCACTTCGTCGGGTCCGTCGTAGATCCGCGCGCCGCGCTCGTGCCGGTACCAGTACGCCAACGGCGTGTCGTCGGTCATTCCCAGCGCGCCGTGCACCTGGATCGCGCGGTCGAGCACGCGCTGCAGTACGCCTGCGACGTGGAACTTGATCAGCGAGATGCCGTCGCGGGCCGCGTGCGACCCCTCGCGCTCGATGCGATGCGCGACATCCAACACGAGCAGCTTCGCCGCGTCGATCTCCGCGCGGCACTCGGCGATCCAATGCTGGATCACCTGCTGCTGCCCGAGCATCTCGCCCGGACTCAGCTCTCTAGTCGCCGCGCGTTGGACCATCATCCGGAACGCACGCTCGCTAATGCCCAGCCAGCGCATACAGTGATGGATGCGGCCGGGGCCGAGCCGTTCCTGCGCCAGCGCGAACCCGGCGCCTTCGTCGCCGATGCGGTTCGTGACCGGCACCCGCACGCCCTCGAAACGCAGCTCGGCGTGGCTCGCGTAGTCGCTGCCCTGCTCGCCCATCACGGGGATGTTGCGCACGAACACAACGCCCGGCGCGTCCATCGGCACGATGATCTGGCTGGCGCGCTTGTGCGGCGGCGCTTGCGGATCCGTCACGGCCATCACGATGGTGAACGCCGCGCCCTCGGCGCTCGACGTGAACCACTTGTGGCCGCTGATCACATAGTCGTCGCCGTCGCGCAGGGCGCGGGTGTCCATCCACACCGGGTTCGAGCCGGCGAACTCCGGCTCGGTCATCGCGAAGCAGCTGCGGATCTCGCCGCGGGCAAGCGGCGCGAACCAGCGCGCCTTCTGCTCGTCGCTGCCGTGGGCGAGCAACAGCTCCTGGTTGCCGATGTCGGGCGCGTTGCAGTTGAAGAGGTAGTGGCCGATCGGAGATTCGCCCAGCACGGCGCTGATCTCGGCGAACTCAGGCAGGGAGAGGCCGAGTCCGCCGTGTTCCTTGGGGAGATGTGGAGCCCAGAGCTCTTGCCGCTTGGCCTCGGCGCGTAAAGCCGCGAGCTGCGGGAGCAGTTCGCGGAACGGGCGGTGCAGGAACTCGCGCTCTATTGGAAGAGCGTGGGTTTCCAGGAAAGCGCGGTATTGGGCGGCTAGCATTCTCGAACTGCAGACGTGAGATGTGAGATGTAAGACGTGAGAGTTGCACTACAACTGCCGACTGCTGCTTACATCTGTTTCTTATCTCTTGCTGTGGTGCCGCGGGCGGTTTGCTCTAGGGCTTCCCACTGCTCCTTGCTGAGCGAGCCCATCCAACTGAACTGGCCGCCGCCCTTCAGCTTCTCGCCGCCGTCGATGGCGATGCATTCGCCGTTGATGTAGTCGCTCAAGTTGCTGACTAGAAACGCGGCGAGATTCGCGAGCTCGATCAGTTCACCCGGACGGCGCAGCGGGATGCGGTCGATCGCTTCGTGGAGCAGCGCGGGGTCGGGGAGCAGGCGATCCCAGGCGCCCTTGGTGGGGAAGGGCCCCGGCGCGATGGCGTTGCAGATGATGCCGCGCGGGCCCCACTCCACTGCCAGCGATCGCGTCATCGCGAGTACGCCGGCCTTGGCCGCGGCGCTCGGTACCACGTAGGCACTGCCACCTTCGGCATACGTGGTAACGATCGAGAGCACCTTCGCCTTGCGTCCCTCGGCCAGCCAACGCTTGCCAGCGGCCAGCGTGCAATAGAACGAACCGTGCAGCACGATGCCCAGCACGGAATCAACGGCGCGATGCGACAAGCGCTCCGTGGGCGAGGCGATGTTGCCGGCGGCGTTGTTGACGAGGATGTCGATGCCGCCGCACTCGCTCCACGCGCGGTCCATCATTGCATCCACCGCGGCCGGGTCGCGGATGTCGCAGGGAATGGCGACGACCTTGCCCCCGTGCTCGGCCATCATCTCGCGCGCGGCGTCGTCGAGCACCTGCTGGCGCCTCCCGCAGATGATGACGGTAGCGCCGAGCTGGAGGAAACGCTCGGCCATAGCGCGGCCGAGGCCTGTGCCTCCTCCTGTTATCAGGGCTGTCTTGGAGTCCAGTAAGCTAGATGAGAATGACATTGAGGGGCCGAGGAATACGAGGAGAGAGGAGCGATTAGGAGGAGCGAGAGGGAGGAGCGAGAAGCGAGGCATCAAGAAGCGAGGGTCCCTTCCCTTCAAAGCCTTCCCCTCCGCCCTCCGTCCTCCCTCCTCACCCTCGCTCCTCGCTCCTCCTTAAACCTCAATCCCTCATCGCAGTAGTACATCTTCCCAAAGCTTCATCATCCGCCGCTGGCTATCGAGCCGAGCCCAGCGCGAGCTCCAGCCGTGCGCATCAATGGGATAGGTGACGAACTCAAAGTCCTTGCCCAGCTCCATCATCCGCTGCACGAGACGCACGGCGTCTTGGTACTGCACGTTGCCGTCGACGAGGCCGTGCTGGAGGATGAGGCGGTCCTTGAGGCCCTCGGCGTGATAGATCGGCGAGCTCACGCGGTAGGCCGTCGTGTCGTCGACCGGCGCGCCGTTGAGGATGCGCGCCGTATAGCCGTGGTTGTAGTGCGCCCAGTCGGTGACGGAGCACTGCGCCACGCCGCCCTGGAAGGTACCCGGGTGCTGGAAGAGTGCCATCAGCGTGAAGAAGCCGCCGTAGGAGCAGCCGAAGAGGCCGATCTTCTGACGGTTCACGTTGTAGCGCTGCTCGAGCACGGGAATCGCGGCGATCGCTGACTTCACGTCGCGGTCGCCCATCGAGCGATAGATGTCCGTGCGCATATCGCGGCCGTAGCCTGCCGAACCGCGGTAGTCGAGCACCATATAGGTGACGCCGCGGGCGGCGAGGTACTGCGCGGTGAGCGAGCCGCCGTGGGCGCTGGAGTTCGAAAAGGTCTTGTGCACGCCCTGCGCGTAGCCGGCGCCGTGGATCTCCATCACCGCCGGACGCGTGGCGACCGCGGTGAGCGGCTTGTACACGCGCGCGAACACGGGCTTGCCGCGATCGTCGGGGAACTGGATGAACTCGCTCTCCGGCCAGGCAATCCTATAGAACGCATCGGTGCCCGAGCGCGTGATGCGCGTGGCCGTGCCGCCGGCGCGGCGCGGCATCAGGTAGAGATCCTGCAGCTCGCGCGGCGTGCTCCAGCGATACGCGAGCGTGCTGCCGTCGGGCGACGGCGTGGGCTGCGCTTCGCCTTCGCCGGCCGGGTTGATGCGCGCCAACGTGCCGCCGCGCAGCGGCAACTCGTAGAGATGCAACTCGTTGGGATGCTCCACGCCGGCCATAATCCACCAGCTGTTGCCGTCGTTGCTGCGCGTGATGTTGCGGATCTCCCACTCGCCGCTGGTGAGCGCCTGCTTCGTGCCGTCCATCTTCACGAGGTACAGGTGCGCCCAGCCGGTCTCTTCGCTGGTGATCGCCAGCGTCTCGCCGTCCGGCAGGAACTCCGCCCAGCTCGCATTCAGCCAACCCTGCGCATTGCCCGCACCGCCGAACCACGCTTCGTCGTGGATGTGGTGCAGCACGCGCTCGTGCTTGCCGTCCGCGGGATTCACGAGCACGAACCAGCGGTCCTTATGGTCCAGCGACTGGAACTCCACCACGAAGCGCGTGCCCTGGTCGTTCCAGAGCGCCGAGGTCGCGGTGACGCGCTTGCCGCCGAACCTCGCCGTATCGGCCTCGACGGCGATCGCCTTCACCGAGTCCGGCGTGGCGAGCGCGTCGTGCGCGACGATCATCGCACGGCGCACCGGCACCGGCGAGCCGACCTTGGGGCGCGACGTGCGCTGCACGACGACGCCGGAATCGTTCACGTAGTCCGAGTACGTCGTCTGCGTCGTTTGCACGCGCGGCGTGATGATGAACGTCGCGTACTTGCCGCCCGCCGGTACCTGCAGCCACGAGATCGTCTCGCCTTCCTTGTACGGCACCGTGATCGGCTGCGCCCAGCGCTCGGCCACCTGCCGACGGTACATCGAATCGCGCGCGGCCTTGCGGGCCTCGGAGAAATCGAAGATGTCCAACTGCTGCCGCAGCAATTCAGCGCGCTGGCGATCCGTGCGCGCGGTGTCGCGCTGCTGGTGCGCGCGCGTGAGCTGGCGCAGCGCGCCCGTCTCGGGGTCGAGCTCCCAGAGGTTGTTGCTCTCGAGCCAGCGTACGGCGCGCTCGTCGGGCGTCCACTGCGGATTGATGTTATCGACGCGCTGCAGCAGCGTGCGGGCCGCGGCGCCGCGCTTCCAGTAGGTGAGCGAACCGCGGTGGAACCACACCGCGCGCCGCGCATCGCGCGTGTGGCGCATCTGCGTCGGGATCTCCAGCGCCGCCTCGCGGCTCACCTGCTCCACGCGCCGGGCATCGCGCGAGACACGCCACCACGGGTCATCCGGCTGCATCCCTTCCATCACCGGTGAAGGCGTGAGCGCGTACTGGAAGTACAGCCACTGACCGTCGGGGCTCCAGCGCGGGGCGCTGACGCCACCGCCCAACCAACGCGCGTTGATCGTCGAGTCGAGCGGCACGCGGTAGGACTCGTCACGCGCCGAGAAGTCGAGCTGGCTTTGGCGGAGCGGAAGGCTCTGCGCGTCGGCGGTGATGCCGGCGAGCGTGAGGGCGAAGAGTAGGGTGAGGCGCATTCGAAAGGACGGATGACGGATGACGGAAGAGACCTGCAACTGCAACTGCCACCACTACTGCAACCAGCAGCGCGGAACTGCTAGTTCTCGCGATTCCCGCTGCTGCGTTGCGCGCGGGCTTGGTCGACGATCTCCTTCACTTCGCGCATCAGCGTCGGCCCGTGGTAGGGCATCCCGCCCTTGATCGTCCACTCGATGCCGAGCGTGGGCTGGCTTTGGCCATTGACGATCCGCGTGGTGCCGCCGGGGTAGAGCACCTTGAAGTCCTCGAGCGGGTTGCCGTCGACGACGATGAGATCCGCCTTCCAACCCGCACGCACTCGACCCAATCGGTTCTCTTCGCCAAGCAGGCGAGCGGCGTTGCCGGTGCAGTGCTGGATCACCTTGAGCGGGTGGAAACCCGCTTCCTGGTGCAGCTCCATCTCGCGGATGAGGCCGAAGCCGTAGAGCTGGTAGATGAAGCCCGCGTCGTCGCCGCAGGCGATGGTGCCGCCGAGTTCTTCGTAGCGACGCAGCGCGCGGAACCAGATCTGATAGTTCTCCTTCCAGTACGTCTCGTCGGTGGAGCTCCAGCCGATGAAGTACGAGCCGTGGTTGGAGGGGTCGGGCTTGAAGTATTCCTCGAGCGCCGGGTGCAGGTAGTCGCGGAACCAAGGTTGCGTCTGCGCGCGCTGCAGGTCGCGCGAGGCCTCGTAGATGTCGAGCGTCGGCACCCAACCCACGTTGGCGCGCACCATCGACTTGAGCACCGAGTCGAGCAGCGCCGGATCGGCTTCGCGCCAGAGGCGGCCCGCCCAGCGGAAGCGATCGGTCTCGTCGTTGTAGTCGTAGTCGGAGGGGAAGCTCTGGCGGCCCGAAGGGATCGCCGCGTCGGGGATGCCGTACCAGTGTTCGATGGTCGTCGTGCCGCCGGCGATGTCGTCCCAGGCGGTGGTTTCTTCGACGCCCACGTGATGCGCGACGCGCAGGCCCTGCTGCTTGGCTTCGTCGAGGATGGCCATCAGGATGTCGCGGTCGAGGCCGGCGAGCTTGAGGCCGTCGGCGCCTTGGGCCTTGGCGGCGCGCACGCGCTCACGCGCCTGCGCCGGCGTGCGCGCGCTGCCCGGGCGCAGGTACGCATACACACGCGGCGACATCGCCGTCCCCGCACGCTCGGCGGCGCGCAGGCTCAGCAGGCCAGAGACCGAGTCCGAGCCCACTTCGCGGAACGTCGTGATGCCCGAGGCCAGCCAGAGCTTGAGCGTGTACTCGTAGGGCTGCGGATATCCTGCGCGGCCGCGCTGCAGGTGCGCGTGTGCGTTGATCAGGCCCGGCAGCACGAACTTGCCCGTCGCGTCGATCTCCGCGTCGGCGGCCACGCGACGTGCGGCAGTGTTGCGCGCCGGGTTCTGGTCGAGCCAGACGATCTGCGCGATCGTGTCGTTGACGATGAGGATGTCCGCCGGCCCGCGGGCGGGGGTGCCGTTGCCGTCGACGATCGTCGCGTTGCGGATGGCGAGCGAGCGGCTGCGGACGTTGTGGCGGGCGGTGGTGCCGCTGCCTTGGGCATCGAGGGCGATCGGGGCGGCGAGCAGGCCGGCGAGGAGCGCGGCGGCGAGGGGGCGAGCGAGGGAGCGGGTGGGGCGCACGTCGCGGGTTCTCCGAGAGGGTGGAGGGTCTCGGAAGGTTACGCGCGAGGGGGCGGGACCGCTATGCGCCGTCGCTTTGGTCCTCGCTGGCGTCAAACGTCTTGAGGCAGCGCTGGGCGTTCGTGCGCACCTTCTGGGCGAGTGCATCGACGAAGCTTTTCTCGAGCCCGCTGGCCGAGCTCGCGCGCGCGACATCGCTGGCGGCCTCAGGTATCCGTTCGAGCAAATGCCGTACGCGCGAGAGGGCCTCGTCCTTCGGTACTCTCAAGCTGTTGGCCACATTGCGCCAATCGTTGCGGGTTACTCGGCGTGCGCGATACTCGCGGCCAATGCGCATCGCGAGCTTCACGCGGTGCAGCTCCCCGCCGTCGTAGGGCAGGTAGCTGGCCACATCGTACAGCGGCGCCATTCGGATGTCGCGTGGTCCCGAGTGGAGGATGGAGTAGTTCTTGGCGTGTGCGTCCGTACCCGCGATCGCCCAATTCAAGATGAGCGCATCGAGAAAGCTGCGTACGTCCTCCGGGGAATCGCTGGACGATTCGAGCAAGAGCTCGGCAATCGCACGCGCGCCGGGCCCGCCGTCACTCTCGTACTTCTTCTCGGGATGTACGCCGAGTGCCTGGCAGCTGTCTTCCTGGTGGATGCGTTCGAGTGTGTCGTCAACCCAGCGACGGTCGTAGCGCTCCACGACGATTGCCACCTCGTCCTCGAAGCGCTGCACGTGGGTTCTCGCGGCACGGATGCCGACGGCCGCGGCCAAGGCGAGGCAGAAATGTTCGTTCTCGGCGAATCCTTCGAACGTACTTGCCGGAGGCTTCAGGATGTGCGTGGTCGCGGTACGCCCAATCGCGCGCGCCCATCCAGACTCGTCCCGGTAGAGGGCAATCTTCGGCTGTGCGCCCGGAAGGCTGAAACGCCCGGGCGACGAGCGGTCGGTCACCGCAACGCCGTGGCGTCGCACGCGACGAAGATCCGCTGCGACCTCCGCGTCGGTGATGCGCTCCAGCTGCCGTGCCCCTGTCGCGGTGCCGGTGAAGGCTCCGAGACGCTCGGGCGAGACGAACTGCAGGGCACCCGCACAATCCTCTCCCATATGCGTGAGCAGCGCGACCGGATTTCGCGGCGAGACGCCAAAGACCGTTCCGTAGTGCCTGAGTGTTTCCGTGTTGTCGGGGAGCAGCCCCCAGAGGAACGCAGTCACCACCTTGCTCTCGTGGACAGCCGTGCTGAGTGGCATCGAGAGGGAAATCGGGATCGCCTCGCGAGACTTCAGCCACGCGTCTGTGTAGCGAAGCTCGATGCGAGCATTCTCTTGGGCGTGGAGGTCCGCGACGTGGGTATTGTGCATCACCACGCACAGCACGGGTTCGGTCACGGTGCTCCCCTCTTGGACGTCGAGCGAGTGCCCTCGTCGGCAGCGGACGCATCGATGGGTCGCATCTCGAGCTCGGCGCCCAAGAGCTTGAGGGCTCGTAGCACGGTGTAGAAGTCCGCGTTCGTCTTCGCGAGCTCAACGTGGTTGACCCAGCGCCTGCTCACGCCAAGCTGCTCCGCCACCGCTGCCTGGGTGAGTCCCCGGCGCCGGCGGAACTCGCGTAGCGCAATTCCTAGCTCGCGCTTCGTCGTGACTCGCATATGATGGCCTCTGGTTACGTAAAGATCACACCGCATAATGTGATTTTAAAGTCACATTGTCAATAGTAACTTTAAGCTTACATTCTCGCAGGCTGAGGCTTTCTGGCAATGCGAGAGGGCCAGCCCGCATCCGCGAGCTGGCCCTCCGTACCTCCCGGTGGAGCGGGAGTGCGCTGACTTACGCCGTCGCCTCGGCTTCGGCGGCAGCCACGGCCTGCGCCGAGACGGTGAGCTTCACCTCGTCGGAGACGAGGACGCCGCCCATCTCGAGGGCCTGGTTCCAGGTGAGGCCGAACTCGGAGCGCTTGATCTTGCCGGCGACTTCGATCGAGCGGCGCTGCAGGCCCCAGGGATCCTTCATCACCGAGGAGAGCTCGCCGGTGAGCACCACCGGCTTGGTGACGCCGCGGATGGTGAGGTCGCCGGTGATCGTCAGCTCGGCGGGCGTGCCGGTGATCTTCGTCGAGACGAAGGTGATCTTCGGGTACTTCTCCGTCTCGAAGAAGTCGGCCGACTTGAGGTGGCCGTCGCGCTGCTCGTTGTTGGTGTTCACCGAGGCGGCGTCGATTTCCATCGAGAGCTTGGTCGGCATCCCGGTGGCGTCGTCGGTCTCGCCGGAGGCGGAGAAGAGATCGAAGCTGCCGCGGACGGTGGAGATCGCCATATGCTTGACGGAGAAGTCAACGTTGGCGTGAGTTGTGTCGAGATTCCAGAGCATTGGTGGGGTTCCTGAGAGTTGAGTGTGTGTGGCTTGGACGGATGACGGATGACGGATGCGAACTACGAGTGTTGTTGTGGTTAGCATCCGTCATCCGTCTTCCGTCCCCTATCTGAGCGGCCCGAGAGCTTCCGCAATCGCGGCTCTCTCTGCCTCGAGCCACGACGGGAGCTTCAGCTCCGCGCCGAGACTTTCCTTCGGTTCATCTACCGCGAATCCCGGCCCATCCGTCGCGATTTCGAGCAACTGGCCGTCGGGGGCCTGGAAGTAGATGCTCTTGAAGTACTGCCTATCCATCACGGGCGAGACCTGCAGCCCGATCGAAGTGAGGTGATCGCGCCAGGCGAGTTGCTCCTCGTCGTCCTTCGCGCGGAAGGCGACGTGGTGCGTCTGGCCGACGCCGGGGCGTGCGTGAGGTGAACGCGGATTCCAGCCGAACAGTGTCCACGAGCTGCCGGGCAGCACGCGGGTGCCGTCGTAGTTGGCCCAGAACCAGTGCGGCGTATCTGGGTCGTCCTGGTTGATCGTCTTCTTCACCAGCTTGAGGCCGAGTGCTTCTTCGTAGAAGTCGCTCGTGCGATTGATGTCGTCCGTCATTCCCGTGATGTGGTGCAGGCCGGTGAGGGCCATATCGGGCGTGATGGTCGGCACCGGTTCCCCATAAGTGGTGCGGGCGATCATCGCTTCATCGCGCGTGCCGGGCAGCTGGTGCGGCTGCTGGCCGAGGATGTTGCGACCGAGTTCGGCGATGGGTTCGTCGACGTCGTAGCCCGGGCCCGCGGTGGCGATCTCGAGGACCTGACCATCCGGGTCGCGGAAGTAGAGCGAGTTGAAGTAGCCGCGCGGCATCGGGCCGGAGACGGGAATCCCCAGGTCCTGGAGGCGGCGCTTCCACTTCAGCAGCGTCTCGTACGTCGGCGTCGAGAAGGCCAGGTGATGCACGCCGCCGACGCCGAAGCGTCCGCGCGGCGCCTGCGGCCATTCGAAGAAGGTGACCAGCGTGCCCGGCGCGCCCTCGGCGTTGCCGAAGTAGAGGTGGTACGACGACGGGTCGTCGAAGTTGACCGTCTGCTTCACCAACTGGAGCCCGAGCACCTCGTGATAGAACGCGAGGGTGCGGCGCGCGTCGGCGGCGACGAGCGTGATGTGGTGGAAGCCGAGCGTGGTGGGAGCGGAGCGGGCCATAAGAACCTCTACAGGTTAACGTCTCACTACTAAGATAATATCGGCAGAATTCGTTCCCCGCAAGGGGGTAGGGGGGATTGGGTGGCTGTCAGGGGGCCCATCTATATACATAGCCCAGGGCAGACTAGCAGTCCAACAATGGGAGATCCCCAAGGACTCACCCGTTATGAACGATTCCCAGCCAGATGATCGCGAAGCCGCGCGGCCGCCGTATCAGCAATACGTGGCTCGGATGAATGCAAAGCACGCAGCCGCGTATCAGGCTGTCTACAGAGGTCGAAAAGAGAGGGCTGCGCGATCGCTACGCTTTCGTCTAAGGTGTCTGTGGGCGAGAATCCGAGGGCTGCCGCGCCCCGACGTTCCCGAACCCGATATGCGGATCTTCTAGCCTTTGGCCTCTTGGGCGCCTGTTCCCGAGGGCTCCGGCACCATTTGAGCCGCGCTGAGACCGAGCTTCTTGAGTAGCTCCGTCAGGGTTTGTTGCTCGGCTGGTGAGAGGCCGGAGACTGCGCGGCGAATCACCTCGGCGTGGCCCGGGAAAATGCGGGCGATGAGGTCGCGGCCGGCGGGGGTGAGTTCGGCGAAGCGTGCGCGGCGGTCGGACTCGCAAGGGCGGCGTTGGACCAGGCCGCGCTTGACCAGCTTGTCGATGAGGAAGGTGATGCCGCCGGAGCTGACGAGGATCTTTCTTTGGACTTCGCCGAGGAGCATCGGGCCCTTGTGGTAGAGGGCTTCGAGGATGGCGAATTCGGTTTGGGTGAGGCCGTGAGACTCGATGTCGGATACGGTGTGGGCGTGCAGGGCTTCCGCCGCCCGGGAGAGGACGACGTAGAGTCTGAGGGGGGAGCCGCCCAGCAGCGCGTCGTCACCCTGCTCCGGCGTTCGAGAGGAATAAGACATCCGACAATGAAAGTAACGTCTGTCCTCCGCCGCGGTATTCGTTCCAGATCTTGATCTGCCGCGCGCCAAGCATCAGTATCAACGAGGCAGGCGCTCGAACCAGTCAGCTCTCGCAGATGTCATAGCCGCGTCGGTCTCAAGCTCGCCCGCGAGCTCCGCCGTGTGTAGCCGAGCATACCATCACGGGGCCGGTAGGGGCTTCCGGCGATACCTCCTTTTCACACCAACGTCCTCAAATCGTGAAAGGTCTCCAGCTGGATGTTCAGAAGTACACCTTCGGTCAGCTGCTCAAACGCTTCGAACCGCTTGCGGTACCCTTGTTTCAGCGTCCCTACTCTTGGGACAAGGAACAGTGGATTCAGCTCTGGGAGGACCTGTCGGCAAACCTAGGCGGCGACTACCTCATCGGAGGTGTCGTGCTCTGCGGGACTGATCACGACGAGAATCAGATTATCGATGGTCAGCAGCGACTGACGACTCTCACGATACTGGCTGCTGTATTTCGCGACTTGGCGTACGTGTTTGCCGAAGAGGCGACAACTGAGACTGTCCTCAGCTTCCAGAACGACCTAATCGCGAACAAGCCACTTTCTGCGTCGAAGTCGACGCCGTATCTGCGTCTGGGAGAGATTGACAAGGAGTGGTTCCAACAGCGGATACAACTTCGTCCAGACGATATGGACTTCAATGCGCCGAGTACACCGGTGCGAAGCCGAATTGCATCGTCGATTCGCTTACAGTGGAAGTGCTATCTCTTCTTCAGGCAACAGGTTGAGAAGGCGGTTGAAGGGAAGACGCGAAAGCAGTCGCTAGAGCTCTTTGCTAGCTACCATGAGCTTCTGGTAAAGGGGCTCTGGTTTGTCGTCACTCGAGTCCCGGATGACGATACAGCGTTCACCCTGTTTGAAGTGCTGAACGACCGCGGACTCGACCTGACTGTTGCTGACCTTATCAAGAATGTCGTGCTGTCGGAAGGAGCGAAGCACAAAGTGTTTGAGAAGGCAAAGGAGCACTGGTCGGCGGTTACCGACTCGCTTGACTACTCCGTGGTTTCTGCGTTCCTGCGCTCTCACTGGATGAGCGAGAGTGGAGAGAAGATCACCGAGAAGGCGCTGTTCGGTGAGTTGAAAGTGAAGTTGAGGCGGGCGTCTAAGCAGGAGTTCCTGGGCATTCTTTCGCAGTGGGCGAGAGAGGCGCAGGCGTACGCGGAGATCGCCGGCCACACGGAGCTGACATCAGAAGATGGTTCGCTCGCACGCGAGTTGCGGCTGCTGAAAGCCTATGGCTTCCGGATCGTACATTCCGTGCTCCTAGCTGTGTGGGCAACTACATCAGAAAGAGAGAACAAGAAGCGCGCTACAGCTGTTCGTCATCTTCGAACTTTCCTCGTGCGCTATGCCGTATTCGCCAATCAGGCGACGAATACCCTCGAGGCCGATCTTGCGAAGCTCGCTGCGGAGATAAGAGAGAACAAGGGATTCGAAACCTCTTGGCTCCGAACGAAATTGCTTCATCTATCGCCGGACGACGGGCTCGTCTGGGCTGGGTTTGAAGTGCTCGAGCCGAGCATACAGGTGGCTCGCCTGTTGCTGACAGAAATCGAAGAGCATCTCGGCGGCGAAGAAAAGTGGGTGCGTGGTGCGGAGGCGGTGCACGTCGAGCACATCTTTCCGCAGCGTCCAGACGCTGAGTGGATCGCTGCCTTCGCGGCAAATGGAGACCACGATACCTTCCGCGATCGGCTGGGGAACCTCACCCTACTGGCCGGTTCGAAGAACCGCTCCGCTTCGAACAAGACATTTTCCGAGAAGGTGAAGGTCTACAAGGACTCAGAGTTGACGATCACCAACTCCATCCCGGATCAGTACAAGAAGTGGACTGCTGAATCAGTGGTGGAACGTCAGCGTGACTTGTTAGAGGCTGCGCGAAAAGCGTGGGCGCTCGAATAGGTACGGACCTCAGGGCAGGCGCTGACGACAATCGCTAGTCTAGCCTTGTGACTTGTGGGCCCGATGTTCGGTGTCGATGAGCTCGTTGAGCGCGTGTCTCCATGCGAGGCCGTCGTACCAGCCGCAACCGACACAACTTCCCTCGTACTCGGCATTTCCTTTGTACCAGAATCGAATGCCGAGAAGAGGCGGACGCTGATTGGTGGTCTTGCAGGCGCTGCAGGCTCTGTCCTTCAAGAGGTTGTGCTCGCGCGTAAGCAATTGAAAGTGACGAGGTATTTCGGAATCACTGAGTTGATCCGCGTCGATGTCAGACTCCAGTCGAGTCCACGGGACCTTGTGGTCGATCTCCGGGGTCGACGAGATGCTTGCGCCTGTGAACGCGTCGCGCTTGTCTAGCAGCTTAAGAATGCGCCGTCGCGCTCCGGACGAGATCGCAACACGCCGCTTTGCAGCAAACTCTGGGTCGGGATTGAGTAGGCGGTAGTGGGTTCGCTCCATACCGCACTTATCGCAATACAGCAGCTTTCCCCAGCGATTTGGCGCAACCTCTTCAAAAACAAACCCTTGATTGCGAACGGTTCGAAAGGTAGCAGCCGGCTGACCACTCCCGCTGGCGCACACGCTGCACACCCATTCTCCGACGCGTTCACGTACTGCCTCTAGAAATCGATTCGACTTTGACGCCACGCGCGCTCCCGAGCTTGGTTTGACAAGATCCGCCATAGTTGGGACGAGCGCTGGCAGTCTCTGTCACCGCGAAGAGCGCGATTGGACGATAGACGGCGCTTGTAGCGACGCGCCTTTCGGCGTATATTCGGTGCAGATTTTTCGCACGCTAACTCTCTTCTTTCGCCTCACAAGATGAAGCCTCCACGGGTGCTCGATCTCTTCGCAGGCTGCGGGGGGCTAAGCTGCGGCCTTGAGATGGCAGGGTTTGAGGTCGTTGCAGGGAACGACATTCTCGCGCCAGCCGCCCGAAGTCACTCGATAAACCACAAGTCTTCCAAGTTCTTCGTGGGGAGCATCACTGACGCGTCAGTACGCGAGCAGGTGGTGGACTACGCGATCAAGTTGGGGACCGAGGTCGTGGTTGGCGGCCCACCGTGCCAAGCGTACAGCTTGGCTGGCAAGCGAGACGTGGACGACGATCGAGGGCATCTCTTCGAGGACTATGTCGCTGTAGTCGACGCCGTTCGGCCGAAGCTCTTCGTGATGGAGAACGTGAAGGGACTGCTTTCTATGATGCACGATCGCGATGACCTCAACGCCGGCGAGCGATCGCTGCTGGACCGCGTAAAGGGGCTCGAGCGGGAGCAGCTAGAGCTGAGAAAGCGCCGAAAGCAGAGTAAGAACACTTCGCGTTTCAAGTTCGACGATCGCGACACAAGGCGACTCGAACGCATTTCAGCGGAGATCCTCAAGCTTCGGACCGACACACGCAACTTGCGGGAGTCCGTTCCCGAGAAGATCGTAAGAAGATTGGAAGGGCTTGGCTACCGAGTGGAGTATCGCTTGCTCAACGCAGCGGACTATGGTGTTCCGCAGCGCCGCGAGCGCGTGATTTTCTTCGGCACTTCAATCGATGCGCCTATCAAGTTCCCGGAGGCGACACATCGGGAGCCTTCAGAAGCAACCTCGATCTTCGACAAGCAGCTCCAGCCCTGGGTTACCACGCGAGATGCCATTGGAGATCTCGAAAATGCTTTGGAGGACGTTGAGTGGAGCCACGAGTTCACCCGGCACAAGAGTGATTTCGTTGAGCGCCTCGCGCAGACTCCAGTAGGAAGTAGCGTATACGAAGGGTTCTCCGATGCTTGGTATCGGCAGCCCCCTGACGAGCCTAGTCGCACGGTGAAGGAGAATCACGGAGGTGTGTTCGTCCACTACGCGCAGCCACGTGTGATGACACCGCGAGAGCTTGCGCGATTGCAGAGTTTTCCGGATTCTTTCAGGTTTGCGGGTAGCAAGTCCCAGGTTCTTGTGCAGATCGGGAATGCCGTTCCGCCCCTGCTCGGGAAGGCAATCGGCCATTCGCTGCGCGAGATGCTAGCTGGCGTGCGGAGTGGAGCAGCACGTACACGGCGACGATCGGCCTCAGCAATTGCAGGGTGAACTGCACCGCTCACAAAGAACGGACGTCCACGTTGTCGCAGTGGTGTCTGCTCTACGTGGGCAATCGAGCAAACGACTTGCGGGCGAACGCTCGTTCTGACAACGCGAGGATAGGTTGCCGAATCTTCCGCCTCTCAATCCCAAGGCGCGCTCCCGCGAGTACGACGCCCACTCGCTGCAAGCGCGCGCTTCGGTAGTACGAGCTTGGCTCTTTGGCGGGAAGTCGACGCGCAGCATTGATGAAGAGATTCTGGATTACAACCCGTCGTATTCGCGCGGCTACCAAGCGATGGGCATCCTACATCATCTCGGACTCCAAGAGCCCTTCAAGGGACTCTTTGCGGGGATGAGTGAAGCTGCGGCAATCGCTCGGCTGGAGGCGGCTGGCCCCAAGTATCGGCGAGTGCTCGAGCACTTGCTTGTCGGAGAAGACGCAGATGCCATCGCGCTTTCCAAGCTCCGCCGGATCGAGTCCGATGAACTCACGAAGTCAAGCGCTGACAGCCAGGATGATAGGCGTAGGCGCATTGCCGAGGCTCCACGCACACCCGAGCGGATTCGCGTGTTCAGTTATTCATACAAGCGCAATCCGGATATTGTCGCTGAGGCACTTGCACGCGCGAACGGTCACTGTGAAGCGTGCCGGAAGCCTGCTCCGTTCCGAAGGGCTTCGGATGGCTCGCCGTATCTCGAAGTGCATCACCATATCTCTCTCTCAGAGGGCGGCGAGGACACACTGGAGAATGTAACCGCCATCTGCCCGAACTGTCATCGCGAGATCCACCACGGGCAGGTCGACGCACTGGAGGTGTAGGGTCAATCGCGGGGTGTAGCGTTGATGGTTGCGGCCGCCCCGCCAAGACCTTTCTAGATGTGGGGCCACAACAGAAGCCCACGTTCACTCGAGGAAGTGCACGGATAGCGTGTCGCTCCTCGCGTTCATAGCAGTCACTCGCAAGTATGGTCTTCCGCGAATCACCGTGCTGGTGACCCACCCCCGACCGCTGCGATTCAGCTCGGCTCGCGCCTCCGCAACCTTAGACGGGTCGCTCTCCGCAATCTCCCAGACGACGATGTTCGATTCCGGCGCGTGCAACGGCTTCACCCCCGGCGTCGTGCTAATGTCAGCGTGCAACGCCAGCGCCTTCTCGCAGAGCGCATCGTAGAGCGCACCGATGCCGCCAACACCAAACCGCTGCAACGAAACCCAAACCTTCAACGCATCCGCCCTACGCGAACACTGAAAACTCCGCTTCCCCAAATCCGGACTAAGCTCAACCTCCGAGTCCGCCCCGTGAAACAGATAAGGCGCCGACTGAGCAAACGCCCGCTCCAAGTCCTTACCATCCCGCACCAGCACCATCCCAGCCGACAACGGCATCAGCATCATCTTATGCGGATCCCAAGCCAGCGACCGCGCCCGGTGAATGCCCTTCACCCGCCACTTGTGCTTCTCGCTGAGCAACACCGACGCGCCGTGCGCACCATCCACGTGCAGCCAATGCCCGTACTGGTCGCAGAGATCGGCGATTGCCTCGAGATCATCGAAGGCCCCGACCGCCGTGCAACCGGCCGTCGCAACGACAGCCAGCACATCACGCCCTTCGCGATGCAGGCGTTCTAGCGTCTCAGCGAGCAACACCGGATCCATCTTGAACTCCGGCGTGCTCCCCACCGCAATGCAGTTGTCCGTCCCCAGCCCCATCGCACCCGCGGCGCGCTGCACGGCGTAGTGCGCGTGCTCGCCGTGCACGAGCACGGGCGGCTGCTTGCCGAACCAGCCAGTGCGCCAGGCGTCGGGATACTTGGCCGCGCGCGCGGCGAGCAGCGCGGTGAACGTGGCCTCGGTGCCGCCGCTGGTGAACGTACCCGCGGCGCCGGGGCCGTAGCCGGCGAGCTGGCACATCCAGCCGATCACGCGCTCCTCGATCACGGTGGTCACGGGCGACATCTCCCACACGGCCTGGGAGTTGTTGATGGCGCTGATCACGACCTCGGTCCACACGGCGGAGGCCAACGGAGCCGAGACCTGGTGGCCCATATACTTGGGGTGCATCAACTGGATGATGTCGGGCATCACATCCGTCTCGATGCGCTTGGCCACATCCGCCAGCGGCGTCATCCCCATCGGGACGGGTTCGTCGAAGCGCGCGGTGAGGGCGCGCTTGTCGAGCCGCGTCGAGACGGGGCCCTCGCCCGTGCGGGTTCGCGCGAAGTAGTCGGCGGCGATCTTCAGGAACTGCGCGCCGGCCTCGAAGCTGGTGTCGGCTTCGAGCGCGGCGAGGAGCTCGGCGGTGCGGGGGTCGGTCATCGGGTCATCGGGGGGTGCGGACGGCAATCAATTGATGCTCGAGCGGGGGGTGCCGGATGGTAATCTGGGCGACCTTCACCCACCCATCTCGTGATTGACCTCGACAATCAATCTCCTTATAGTAAGGAATCCTTACTAGAGGAGCTGGCGATGATCGCCAAGATGACCTCCAAGAACCAACTGACCCTCCCCAAAGCGGCCACCAAAGCACTCGGCAACCCAGAGTACTTCGACATCGAGACCCGGGGAGGGCAGCTCATCCTCACGCCCGTGCAGCTGCAGCGCACGGACGCAGTGCGCGAGCGCATTCGCGAGATGGGCGTCACGGAGCAAGACATCCAGGACGCGGTGGCGTGGGCTCGGCGAAAGGACCGCTGAGCACGCCGGTCCGTCGCGTGGTGCTCGACACCAACGTCGTCGCCTCGGCGCTGCTCTTCCCGAGTGCGCCCTCGGCGTTGATCCGCACCGCGTGGAAATCCGGCGCCATCACGCCGCTGGTGTGCCGCACGACAACACTCGAGCTGATGCGCGTGTTGGCGTATCCGCGATTCGGACTCTCGGAGCGTGAACACAGCGACTTCGTCGCGGAGTACCTGCAGTTCGCCGAGGTTGTGGACGTTGTCGAAGGCACGCGGCGAGGACCTGAATGCCGTGATCCTGACGATCAGGTCTTCGTTGAGCTCGCTATCGCGGGGCGGGCTGAGTGCATCGTCAGCGGGGACAAAGCTCTGCTCGCACTGGATGCGTTGGGTGGAATAACGGTGTGGAGTCTCGCCGAGTTTGGGGCTTCGCTGCGCGACCGGTGAGCAGCAAGGACATCAATTGATGGTAGCGGCGATGCTTTGACATCACACTGATGATGCGTTAGCATCATCCTATGCGCACCACCGTGGACATCAGCCCTGACCTCCTCGCGCGCGTCCGCAAGTTGGCGGACAAAGAGGGCGTCTCCTTCAAGGAGGCGCTCGGGCGGGTCATTGCGCGAGGCCTCGAACTGCCGGCCCCGTCGGCTCCTCGCAAGCTCGACCTCCCGACGTTCGACGTCGGGTTCTCGCGGTACTTCGATGTCGATCGCGTGAAGGACGTCATCAATGAAATGGAGGATCGACGCATCCTCCGCTCGATGGGACTTCTCGAGCGCGACGATGAAGATTCTTGACGTCAACGTCCTGATTCACCTCGCGGACAAGTCGAGCGAGCACCACGCGCGCGTCCACGAATTCGTGGAACGCGCGCATCTGGCGCCCGAAGTCATCGGACTGCCGTGGCACAGCATCCTCGGATTCCTGCGCATCATCACGCGTCGAATCGCATGTCGTTCGCTCGTCGAGCCAGACGCAGCGCATCGCTTCATGTCGGCGCTCCTTGAACGACCGAACGTCCAGATCGTCGAGCCCGGTTCGCGCCACTGGGCGATTCTCCAGGAGATCGGCAGCAGCGTCGGATTGCACGGCAATCGATATCCCGATGCGCACCTGGCGGCACTGGCGATTGAGAACGCGGCCGAGATGGTGTCGACGGACACCGACTTCGCGCGCTTCCCACGTCTCAAGTGGACGGACCCGACGCGGGCGCCGTGAGCGCCCGCGCGAGCATCGCGCGTCACGAGTACGCGATGTTGAGCAGCACCTGATACGCCTCGACGTGCCGCACGCGCTGTAGCCTCCCGTACGCGGCTTCCAACGCTCCGATGGCACGGTGCGCGGCGCGTTGCAGTGCGGCGCGGTCATCCGGCGTGGCCCGATGCACGGCGAGCACCTCGTCGAGCGCGCGGCCGGCGCGGAGCAGCGGGAATCCCACGCTGAGCACGGCGTGGCTCGCAGCGTCCTCGCCGCTGCCGAGGAGCTCGTTGCGCGCGAGCTCAAGAATGACGGTGGACCGTTCGGTCATCACGATACCCTTTCGAGTGAGCGGTTCGCGCCTAGCTCGCACGTGGTCCCAGTCCGTAGACCGGCCGACATTGCCACCGTCTCTGGCGCACCATTGCGCAGGGTGACGGCTTGGCGCGCGGGTCAAAGGGTCGGATCCCTCGCCGCGCTCTTCACGCTGTCGGCCGAGGCGCCGGCCGACGTGTGGAATCTACATAAGCCAGTGACGTCCGAAAAACGTGCTAGGACGTTTCCACGGATTGTCAGAGGGCCTCCGCATCGTGCGGGAATAGGACTTGTCCCGCACCTCAACCGGAGCCCCCCTGATGCATCCACTCTCCCGCACGCGGACGATCGCCGCGGCCCTGCTGCTCGGCGCGACGCTCGCCAGCTGCAAGGACATCAACAGTCCCGAAGACATCGCGGTCTCGATGACGCTTGTCAGCGGCGCCAACCAAGCGGGCCGCGTGGGCGCGCCGCTGGCGACGCCGATTGTCGTGAAGGTGAGCGATCGCCGCGGCGCGGGCGTGAAGGGCGCCGACGTGATGTTCCGCCCGGTCACGGGCTCGGGCGCGACGGACCCGCTGATCGCCCGCACGGACAGCACGGGCCACGCGACGGTGACTTGGTTCCTCGGCAGCACGCTGGGCGCGATGACGCTGACGATCAGCTTCTCGGACTTCCCGGACATCACGGTGAACGCGACGGCGGTGGCCGATCGCCTGGAGATCGCGAGCGGCGACGCGCAGGTCTCGCGACTCGGCACTTCGCTGCCGCAGCCGGTGGTGATCCAGGTGCGCGACATCAACGACGCGCCGGTGCCTGGTGCGTTGGTGAGTTTCGCGGCGGACTCGGGCAGCGGGAGCGTGTCGCCGACGACGGTCGCGGCGGACGCGAACGGACTCGCGCGCACGTTCTGGACGCTGGGCACGGCGCCGGGCGCGATGCGCCTGACGGTGACGTCGCCGACGGCGGCGGACGTGTTGGTGGGCGCGACGGCGACGGTGGACACGAGCCGCGTGCTGACACGGGTCTCGGGCGATGCGCAGGTGGGCACGATCGGTGACGCCCTGGCCGATCCGCTGGTGGTGCGCGTGACGGACCGCTTCGGCAACGCGGTGGAAGGCGAGACGATCACGTGGACGGACGCGCTGAGCCCGGGCATCACGGTGCAGCCGGCGACCTCGACGACGGACGCCGATGGCCTGGCGAGCACGACGGTGCAACTGAGCGACCTCGCGGGCAGCGCCTCGGTGCGCGCGACGGTGCAGGGCCGCAGCGAACGCGTGAGCTTCGCGCTGACGTCGAGCGTGGAGTTCACGAGCGTGTTCGCCGGCAACTACTTCACCTGCGGCCTGGCGACGGGCGGCGCGGCCTACTGCTGGGGCTTCAACGAAGACGGTCAGTTGGGCCAGGGTGCGTTGGCCGAGGGCGCGACGCGGAGCAATGCGCCGCGGGTGAGCGTGTTCGACGCGGGCCGTGCGCTGGTGCCGACGTTCCGGAAGATGTCGGCGAACACGAACCACGCCTGCGGCGTGACAATCGCGCGGTCGCTGGTGTGCTGGGGCACGGGCAACGGCGCGCTCGGCGCCACGGATCCGGCGGTGACCACCTCGCTCTCGACGTCGAGCATCGCTGACGTGGCGACAGGGATGAATCACACCTGTGCGCTGGACGTGGCGGGCTTCATCCGCTGCGGCGGCGAGAACCAGACAGGCCAGTTGGGCGATGGCACGATCACGCCGAGCTCGGATCCGGTGCTCGTGAGTGGCGCGCGACGCTACTCGGCGGTAAGCGCGGGCAAGCTCCACACCTGCGCCTTCCCGCGCAATGAGACGACGCCCTACTGCTGGGGCGACAACGCCGACGGCCAGGTCGGTGACGGTACCGGCGTCAATGCACTCGCACCGGTGCAGGTGGTGAGCGGCGTGGAGTTCGACACGCTCTCGTTGGTGAGCGGCGCGCTGCACAGCTGTGCGCTCTCCACGGCGGGTGCGGCCTTCTGCTGGGGCAACGACTCGTACGGCCAGCTCGGGCGCGGCAGCGTCGGGGGCTCGGTGAACGTGCCGACGGCCGTGAGCGGCGGGCTGACCTTCGCGAAGCTGTTCGCGGGTGAGTATCACAGCTGCGGCATCACGTCGACCGGCGAGGCGCATTGCTGGGGCCGCAACATCAGCGGGCAGTTGGGCACGGGTAGCACCAGTGCGCCGGTGCCTGCGCCCACGGCGGTGGCGGGCGGATTGAGCTTCCGCGCGCTGTCGCTGGGTGAGTTGCACAGCTGCGGCATCCTTGCGGGTGCGGATGGCGTGCGTGGGACGACGGCGACGCCGGGCACGGTGTACTGCTGGGGCGATAGCGAGTACGGGCAGGCGGGCACGGGGAGCTACCGGGCCAATGCGAGTCCGTTGCTGGTGCCGACGCGGGTGGCGCATCAGCCGTAAGTCGCGGAACGCGTGGGACGCACGCGGGCAATCGGCCTAGGCTGGTTGCCCGCGTGTCGTTGTTTCGCCACAATCCGCGGATGAAACACCTGCTCGCGGTCTGGAATCCCACCTACGAGGCCGATGCCCTGCAGCTGCACCTCGAGGTGCTGCTGCAGCGTATGGCTGAGTTTCGGGCGGGTCGGTTGGACGCTGACGACGTCTATGTGTGGTGGGGCAAGCTGCGGTCGAACAACCGGCAGCAGGCGCTGCCGCATCTCGCGGACGTGCTGGCGCTGAACCCGCCGGCCGAACCGGCGGCGGACGAACCGGAGCTGCACCTGTACCTCACGGACTACCGCTCGCTGTACGTCGCGCAGGTCGGTGAGGTCACGCAGCGGGACGTGCTCGCCGACGATCCTACGGCGGTGCCGCGCTACTATGCGGAGAGCGGTCGCAACGCGGACTGCTGGTTCCTGCTCTGGGACCTGCGCCGGCTGGTGCACGACGACACGCCGAGCGTGGTCCGCGAACTTGGCCGCCTGCGCAACACGCGCTATCACGACCGACCGGTGTCGATCTACGGCGGTATGGTGGACCTGCCGTTGATCGTCACGCGCGAGGATGCGTCGCGGTGGTTCGATCCGGAGACGCGCGAGCGGATGATCGGCGAGCGCTTCTGGGCCGAGTATGATGCGGAACGCACGGGTGCGGCAGCGATGCAGCGTGAGCTGCGCGAGAACCGCTTCGGCAACGCGGCCTGGGAAGCGCTGGACCCCGCGGCGCGGGCGTTCATCGCCTCGGCGGAGGAGGTGTTCCGCCGGCACCGCGACGATCCGTCGTTCCGGCTCAACGGCGTGGTGCTGGACTTCGCGAACGCGGTGGAGGTGCAGGTGAACCTGCTCTTCCGCCAGGCGATGTATATGTCGCCGGAAGCGATGCGCTTCGCGAACGTCGAGCACCGGCGCCTGGACTTGAGCAAGGATGGTCCGCTCTCGCTGGGGGCGTTGGCGCGGCTGATCGGCGAGGACGAGGCGCGGAACGGGCACTTGCGCAAAAGGCTCGGCGAGTGGTTCGCGGCGAGTCTACCGGCGCTGCTGCGCGAACTGACGGAGCTCCGGAACGCTGCGGCGCACGGCGGAACGGTATCTCGCGACGCGGTGGCGCGGCTCCGGAATGCACTGATGGGCGTGGGATCGGTGGGGCAGTTGCTGCAGTTGGCGCAGGTGCGGGCGCGGTGAGCGCTCTGCGGATGTCAGTCCCCCCTCGTAACGTTCGGTCGTGCTGACACACCACACGGTTTCCGACTTCGCCGCTGCCACCGATTGGGTGGTGGCGCAGTTGCGTGCGCTGGCGCCGGGGCCGTTCGAGCGCCCGGTGGTGCTGGCCGAGCATCCGACGCAGTGGCGGGCGATCACGATGGCGCTGGCCACGGACAGCGGCTGCTTTGCCTCGGTGCGGTTGCTCACGCCGACTGGTTGGGTGGATGAGACGCTGAAGCTCGAGGGCGAGCGGCGCGAGTGGCGGCCGCGGGCGATGACGTGGCGGATCGTGGATGCGATAACGACACGGGTGAGCGAGATGCCGCCGACGGCGAAGCGCATCATCGAGGCCGGCGATGGCGTGGCCTTGCACGAGTTCGCGCGGCAGGTCGCGGAGCGGTTCTGGGATTACCTGCGCTACCGCCCCGAGCTCCCGCTGGCCTGGGAGCAGGGCGATGAGTTACAGAGCGACTCGCCGGAATCGGAAGCCTGGCAGCGCATCCTATGGCGTGAGCTTTGCGCGCGGACGAAGACGATGTCTCCGGCGCAGCGCATCGCCGCGGTTCGCCGCGAGGGCGTCACGCTCGGCGACGACGTGCCGGCGGTGGTGCACGTCATTGCCGGGACGCGCATTCCGCCGGTGACGCAGGAGTTGCTGGAGCGCATCGCCGAGCGGCGCGAGGTGCATTGCTGCGCATTGACGCTTGCGACCCGCGCGCCGAGCGCACCAACGGTGACCTTGAATGCCTGCCACTCGGCGTTGCGCGAGGTCGAGACGCTGCGCGAGTTGGCGGTTCAGGCGCTGCACGAGGATGCGACGCTCCGGCCGGACGACATCACGCTGTACCTGAGTGACGTGACGGCGTACGCGTCGGCGGTGGAAGCGGTGTTCGACGTGGATGAGCCGGGGATGCCGCGCATCCCCTACTCGATTGCCGGTCGTCCGTTCCGCGAGGCGTCGCCGGTGGTGCGCACGGTGCTGCAGTTGGTGGATGCCGCCGATGGTCGCGGGACGCTGGATGAGATCGGTGGCCTGCTGCGGTTGGAGCCAGTGGCGCGTGCGGCGGGCTTTGACGATGAGGACGTGGCGGTGGCGTTGGACTTGGCAACGCGTGCCGGCATCACGTGGGGCCGAGATGGCGCGACGCGCGCTGCGCGGCACGGACTGCCGGAGGTCGCGAGCGGCACCTGGCGGCACGGGGTCGACCGTCTCGTGCTCGGTGTGGCGACGGGTCGCACGCTGCAGCCGGTGGACGACATCCTGCCGGTAGCCGGCGAGACGGGCGGCAACGCGGAGTTGGTGGGGCGGCTGGCGGCGTGGAGTGAGCGCGTGTTCGCGCTCTGCGACGCGATGCAGGCGGCACGCAGCGCGGAGGAATGGACGGCGATCATCGAGCGCGTGCTGCGGGAATTCGTGCACACCTCGGGCGGCGACGATGCCGAGGCGGCGCGCAACGTGCGCGCGGCGCTGCAGTCGCAGCTGGAGGCGATCGCCGAGGCGACGCCCGGCACGCCTCTGACGCTCGCGACGATGCGCGCGCTACTGGCGCGTGCGTTGGAGGATCGCGGCGCGAGGATGGGCCATCTGCGCGGCGGCTTGCGCGTGTGCCGGCTGGAGCCGGGCACGGTGCTTCCGGCCCGCGTGGTGCTGATGGCGGGCTTCGACGACGCGCTGCATCCCGGCGGCGGCGGTTCGCTGAGCTGGGACCTCCTGCAGCACACGCCCTCGGCGAAGTCCGTGGGCAAGGATGCCGCGAAGGCGCGGCGACTGCGCGACCCCGACCGTCGCGCGGCGATGATCGAGGCGTTCGAGCAGGCCGTGTGCTCGGCGCGCGACGCGGTGCACGTGGCGTGGACGGGTTATACGATCACCAAGCAAGAGGAGTGCGCGCCGTCGGTGGCGGTGGCGTCGCTGATGGAACGCGTGGCGGTGCCGCCTCGGAAGCAGGCGGCGCATCCGTTCTCGCCGAGTCTGTTCGCGGTGGGTGGCGGCGGGTTCCAATCCGCAGCAGCCGGATGGGCGCGCGCGGCGGTGGCAATCGTCGAGGACGGCGCGGAGCCGCCGGCGTTCGGCGCGACGCCATTGGCCGGCGTCGCGGTCGAGCGCATCGCGCTGGACGCGTTGACGGACGCCGTCTACGACCCGACGCGGTACTTCTGCCAGCGGGTGCTGGGATTGCAGCTGTTCGACGACGACGATACGCTGGCGGATTCGGAGCCGATGGGCATCGCGCCGACCAAGAAGGATGGTGGCGTGGTGAACGACTTCCGGTCGCTGTCGTGGCGGGTCGAGGAATCGCAGCGGCGGGGTGAGTTGCGTTCGGCGCGTGCGTTGCGCGAGTGGATGCGGCATCAGCCGGAGCTGGCCTACGGCGAAGAAGGCGAGCGCGTTGCGGATGCGTTGGCGCGGTGCTGGTGGCCGGCGGTGAGCGGCTGGCGCGAGCAGTGGCGGCCGGTGCAGCCATTCGAGCTCGCCTTGGGTCCCGTGGTGCTGACTGGCCGGCTAGACCGCCTCGCCGCCGATGCCCGCGTGATCCACTCGCTGTACGAGATGAAGGAGCCCAGCGCGGTCAAGCAATGGGTCACGCATCTGGTGCTCAACGCCTTGTCTGCCGACGGGCTGGATGTTCCCTGCGTCACGCGCTTGGAGTGTCCGGCGCCGTACAAGCTGGAGCCCGTGGCCAACGCGCGTGAGCTCCTGCTGGACTTGGTCGCGTTGCACGCGGAGGCGTCGCGCACGCCGCTGCCCCTGCACCGGAAGTCGAGCATCACGTTCCTGCTTGCGCTGGATCTGCAGCCGGTGGCGGCGGCCAACGCCGAGCAGGTGCTGCTCGCGCGTCGCAAGGCGGCCGGCGAGTGGCAGGGCAACGACAGCCACCGAGACTACACCGCCGAAGCCGACGAGGAGTGGAACCGACTGAGCTGGGCGAAGCGGAGCTTCGCCGAGGATGATGAGGTGTTCGGGCGCTTCGCCGCGTTGGCAGAGCGCGTCTACCTGCCGTTCCTCTCGGTGAGCACGATGAAGCGGAAGGGTCGCAAGTGAAGCCGGTTCCCGAGGACTTCTTGAGCGGCGATGGCACGTACCTCGTCGAGGCGTCGGCGGGCACGGGCAAGACGTATTGGATGGTGAATACAGCGGTGCGCCTGTTGCTGGAGGGGAGCGTCGTCTCGGATCCTGAGCGCCTCCTCGCGGTGACGTTCACGCGTGCGGCCACGGCGGAGCTCAAGGAGCGACTGCGGAAGAAGCTGCACGAGCTGCGCGACGCGCCGGGTGCATTCGATCCCGCGCGCATCGCGCAGGCGCTGGCGGCGATGGACCGTCTGCCGGTGACGACGATCCACGGCTTCTGCAAGGGCGTGCTCGAGGAGTTCGCGCTGGAATGCGGCGTTCCAGTGGGCCTGGACTTCCTCGACGACATCTCGGCGTACGTGGACGCCGCGGTGGCCGACGAATGGCGCTCGCTGACCTGGGAGGATTCGCCGAGTAGCGAGATCGTCCTCGGTGCGCTGATGGGTGGTGGCGACGCGCGTTGGACACCGAAGGCGCTGCGCGAGGCTGCGCTGGTGGTGCGTGGCGCGATCGGTGCCGTGCGACCGGAGCGGCTCGCGTCGCGCGCAGCGGGCTCGGATGCCCTGCACGAGGCGTTGCGGGCGCTGCCGGCGGTGTTTGATGCGGCGCGGTTGCGGCGGTTCGTGGCGGATGTGACGTGGAACAAGGACGGCCCGTCCGTGGCGGCGGTGGACGACCTCGCAGCCACGATTGCGGACATCGAGGCCGGGCGTGCGGTGATGGTCGGCGAGCTGCGGCGCTGGAGCTACCAGGCAATTCGTGACTCGGCCAGTAAAGTGAAGAAGGCCAACCAGGCGTTGATCGACGCCGAGCCACTGCTGCCGTTGGTGACAAAGGTCGTCGAGGTGTTCGACGACTCGGCGGATGCGCTGTGGCAGGATGCCGTGCTCAGCATCGTCGAGCGGATCGAGCGTGGCCTCAAGGCCGATCGCGCCGCGGGCTTCGACGATATGATCGCGATGGTGCAGCGAGCCCTCGACGGCGAGCACGGGCCGCAGTTGCGGCGCGTGCTGCGTGACCGCTACGACGCGGTGCTGGTGGACGAGTTCCAGGACACCGACTGGGCGCAGTGGCACATCTTCTCGAGCGCGTTTGCCGGCCGGCCGCTGATTCTCGTCGGCGACCCCAAGCAGAGCATCTATGCGTTCCGCGGCGCCGACATCTTTGCGTATCGCAAGGCGAAGGAGACGGCGGAGCGCAGCGACCGCCTGTGGTCGCTGGACAAGAACTGGCGCTCCGATCGCGGCGTGGTGGATGCGACGGGCCTGCTGTTCGCCGCCGAGGAGCCCTTCGCCGTGCCGCGGGACCAGCTCGCGTTCCACCCAGTCACGGCGCAGCACCAGGAGCCGTACATCACCGGCGACCCGGAAGCCACGCCGTTGGTGATGGTCGACAGCGGCACGGACACGGTAAGCGAACAGGAGCGACGCATCGCGCGCTACGTCGCCGCGGAGATCGTGCGGCTGCTCAACGACAAGTCGATCCTGTATCACCCGAAGGACGAAGCACCGCGGCCGATCGAGGCCAGGGACATCGCGATCCTCGTGCGCAAGCACAAGCAGGCGAAGGCGATCGTCGCGGCGCTGCGGCGGCTGCGCGTGCCGGTGGTGACAGCGGTGACGGGCGACATCACGGACTCCGAGACTTGGGCGGATCTGCTCGCGCTGATCGCGGCGATCAACGATCCCTCGGACGACCGCGCGGTGCGCCGCGCGTTGGTCACGGCCTTGAGCGGGCACGACGCCGCGTCGCTGCACGCCTTGGTGCAAGACGAGGCCGCGTGGCGTCGGCACGTGGAACGGCTCACGCAGGCGCGGCGCGATTGGGTGCGGCGCGGAATGCTCACGGGGCTTACGCGACTGCTCGCCGATCCGCTTTGGCAGTCCGTTGCGCAGCTTTCGCGCCGTGCCGACGCCGAGCGCCGACTCACCGACCTTCGGCACATCACGATGTTGATGCAGAAGGCCGAGCGGCAGGGGCATCGGGCGCCGTCGGGGATTCTCTCCTGGGCGCGGCGATTCGCCGACCGGTCTTCGGAAGAAAAAGAAGCGCGGGCGCTGCATCTGGAGTCTGATCGCGAGGCGGTGCAGGTGACGACGATCCACGCGGCGAAGGGTCTTGAGTGGCCGATCGTCTTCTGCCCGCATCTCTGGAGCGCGGATCCCGAACGGAAGCGTTTCGCCTGGGTGGTGCGGCGTGCGGGAGACGAACGTCGGCACGTGCGGCTCAACAAGGAGCCATTCGATGACGAGGCGCCTGGCGACAGCGAGCTCTCGGAGAGCCTGCGCCTCGCGTATGTGGCGTTGACGCGCGCGAAGGCGCGGTCGTACGTCGTGCACGCATCGGGAAAGAGGAACAACGGCGTCGCGCCGTTGGCGCACCTGATGGCGCACTATGGCGAACAGCCCTGCTGGGCCCTCGCGCGCGAGAGCGAGGACGTGAGCGTCGTGCACATCGCCGAGGGCGCGTCGGCGCGTCCGGAGCCGATGCCGCTCCAGCCGCACGCCGACCGCGAGTACGCAGCCGCATCGCGCCCGATCGCACCGGCGCAGCTGCAGAGCTGGGGGATGTCGTCGTACACCGCACTCACCGCCGCGGCGTACGCGCAACCCGTGATGGACGAGCCCGGCCCCGTCGACGAACCTGAAGCCGAGGAACCCTCCGACGATCCGACGCTGCGCGCCGACCAACTCCCCGGCGGCGCACACGTGGGCAACGCGCTGCACGCGATCTTCGAGCGCCTCGACTTCACGCGCCACGACGACGCGCCGTACCGCGATGCGCTGATCGACGAGGTGATGGCGTCGTACGCCCTGCCGCGGCCGAACGCCGATGCGGCGGCGCGCGCAGCTGCCGCCGAACTCATCCGGCGGATGGTGGCGCAGACGCTGAGCGTCCCGATTCCCGGCGCCGCACAGGCACTGGCGTCGGTGCCGATGCACGAGACGCTGCGCGAATGGCGCTTCCACCTCCCGGTGCACGAGACGACGGCGGCGAAGCTCGCCGATGCGTTCCGTGCGGCTGGTGCGCCGTGGTTGGCCGAGGAGTATGCGCCGCGGTTGGCGCAGGTGTCGTCGCGCGAGCTGCGCGGGTTCCTCACCGGCGTCGTGGACCTCGTGGCGCGCATCGACGGGCGGTGGTGGATCGTGGACTGGAAGTCCAACACGCTCGGAGCCACGGGCCGTGCCTACGAAGCACGCGCCTGCCGCGACGAGATGATCGAGACCCACTACGTGCTGCAGTACCACCTCTATGCCGTGGCATTGCATCGCTTCCTGAAGCACCGCGTGCGCGGCTACGACTATGCGCGCGACTTCGGCGGCGCGGGCTACGCGTTCCTGCGCGGCCTCGCGATGGGCGTGCCGTCGTGGTTCGGCGATCGGCCGTCGGCCGAGCTCATCATCGCCCTCGACGCCGCGCTCGGCGGAGGCCAGGCGTGACCGACGAAGCGACGGCGATGCTGGGCGCGGTGTTCGCGCGGCAGCTGCGGGACGCGGCGGGGCCAGCGATGGCGAGTCACGATGCGCAGCGCGTCGCCGACGCGGGTGCGACGCTGATGCAGCAGATGCTCGATGGCCACAGTGCGATGCCGGTCGACGAGACGCTCGCGGCGGTCCTGCGCGCGCATCCGTGGGTCGGCAACGGCGACGGGCATACGCCGATGGTGCTCGAACACGGGTTGCTGTATCTCCGCCGCCATCGCGAAGCCGAGCGTCGCCTCGCGGATGCGATCCGCGCGCGGGTCGCGCGCGGCGGCGACAGCTTCCGCATCATCACCGGCGGCCCGGGCACGGGCAAGACGACGAAGGTCGCGGAGCTGGTGGCGGGATACGTCGACGCAAACCCCGACGTGCGCATCGCGCTGGCGGCGCCGACCGGCAAGGCTGCGGCGCGAATGGGCGAGGCCATCGAGACGGCGTGGCGTCGTTCGGGCCGCGACGACCTGCTCGCGCGCGGTCAGGCGAGCGGCGTGACCGTGCATCGGCTCCTTCGCTATCTCCCCACGGCGGACAGCTTCCGCCGCACCGCCGACGACCCGCTCGAGCACGACGTGGTGATCGTCGACGAGGCCTCGATGGTGCCGCTGCTGCTGATGGACGCGTTGGTGCAGGCCGTGCGCCCCGACGCCAAGCTCTTCCTGCTCGGCGACCACGATCAGTTGGCGTCCGTAGAGGCGGGATCGGTGCTCGCCGACCTCGTGCGCGCGCAGGACGCGCTGGTCGGTGCAGTCGAGAGACTCACGCACAGCTGGCGGTTTCGCGAGGACCGCGGGATCGGCGCCTTGGCCGAGGCGATCCGCAGCGGCGATGCCGATGCGGCCGTGCGTGCGCTCGACGATCCGAGCGGCGAGGTGCAGTGGGTAGCGAAATCGGTGGACGACGGTGACTGGCTCGCTGCGGCGCTTGGCGAGCACGTGGATGCCGCGTTCGCCGCCGAGGACGCGGCGGCCGCGTTGCAGGTGCTCGAGCGGCAGCGCATACTCTGCGCGACGAACGTCGGCCCGGCCGGCAGCGTTGCGCTCACGCGGCGCGTGGAGGAGGAACTCCGTCGTCGCGGGCATCGCGCGCACGGCACGCACTATCACGGGCGACCGCTGCTGATCGCGCGCAACGACTACGCGCTGGACCTGTACAATGGCGACGTCGGCATCGTCTGGGGCGAGGAGGCCGTCATCGCGACGCCGGGCCGCGAGCAGGCGCAGCGGAGCGTACCGCTGCCGCAGTTACCGGATGCGCGCACGGCCTGGGCGATGAGCGTGCACAAGTCGCAGGGCAGCGAGTTCGACACGGCGATCGTCGTCTTGCCGGATCGCGCGATGGAGATCCTGGCGCGCGAGTTGCTCTATACCGCCGTGACGCGCGCGCGGCGGCGGGTGCTGGTCGTTGGCAGCGAGGAGGTGCTGCGCGCGGCCGTGGGGCGCAGCGCGCGGCGCGGATCGGGACTGAGCCTGCGGCTATAGCACCCCGGCCACCGGCAACGCCACGCCGCAGCCCTTGCAGAACTTCGCATCGAGATCGTGCCCGTCGCCGCCGCAGCCGGCGCAGGTTACCGTGCGCGGCACGCG
>DAOMNV010000008.1:47228-61887 GCA_035444005.1 Gemmatimonadaceae bacterium | reverse complement strand
GCCACGACCGAGCGCGCCGGTCCGCTGCCGCCGGGCCAGTCGTAGCGTTCGCCACTTTCCGTCGCCAGGCCGTTCTGTGCCGGCACCGGCCGTCCGCGACATGCGCGCGCGCCTGCGCTGGGACGCCGAGTCGCCGCTGCGCTGGGACCTCGACGCGCAGGCGCTGCCCGTCTCGTTCACCGCGCTGGCGCAGTCGTTCCCGAGCTTTCCGCTGCGCGGCGAGTACGAGGGTCCGCTGCGCAGCATCGGTAGCAGCGACGACCTCACGCTCACCACGGCGCTCGCCGGCCCCGCGGGGCGCTTCAGCACGGACATCCGCCTCGACAACGCACTGCCCAACTACCGCGTGATGGGCAGCCTGCGCAGCGATGCGGTCGATCCGCGCCTGCTCTTCGCGGACCCGCGCGCGCCCGAAGGCGAACTCAGCGCGACGCTGCGCGGCGAAGTCGGATTCGAAACGCTCGCCGATCTCATCGGCGACGTGGACCTCGACCTCGAGCGCTCGATCCTCGACGGCGTGCGCATCTTCTCCGGCCGTGCGCGGCTCACCTTCACCGACGGCTTCGCGCGGCTCGACACGCTCGCGCTCGAGACCTCCGCCGCCGACGTCGCGGCGGCCGGAGCGCTGGGACTCGCCGAGGGGCTGACCGACACGCTGCGCCTGCGCATCCGGATGGATTCGCTCGGCGGCTTCCGCCCCTTGCTGGACCGGCCCGTCGGCGACTCGCTCGCCGGCAGCGCCTTGCTCGACGCGCGCCTCCACGGCTGGGTCCGCGACTTCGCGGCCGACGTGACGACCACCGCCGCGGATCTCTACTTCGCCGGCAATCGCGCAACCGTCGCACAACTCGACGCGGCGCTGATTGCTTTGCCGGCCGCGCCCGGCGGCCGCATCGCCGTGCAGGGCGATACGCTCACGCTGGCGAACCTCGGCCTGCAGTCGCTGCGCGCCGAGGCCGCGCTCGCCGGCCGCGAGCCGGCCGGCGTGTCGATTCGCGCGCTCGGGCAGTCCGGCACCCGGCTCGACTTCGGCGGCCTGCTCGCCCTCCGCGGCGACACCACGCAGCTGCTCGCCGATTCGCTCACGCTGCGCACCGCGCTGCACACCTGGCGGATGGCCGATGCGACGCGACTGTCCGTTGCCCGTGGTGGCTTCACGCTCGACTCATTGCTGCTCGCCGCCAGTGGCAGCTCGCAGGTCGCGCTCTCCGGCGGACTGCCCGCCGAGGGGCCGCTGGACTTCCGACTCCGCGCGCGCGACCTCCCGATGGCCGACGTGGCCGAGCTGCTGCAGTTGCGCGAGATCGAACGCGGTCGGCTCTCGGCCGACGCGCGCTTCGGCGGCACGCGCGAGTCACCGACGCTCGACGCCGAGGCCGAGCTGCGCGACGGCCTGCTGCGCGGCGTCAGGCTCGATACGCTCGCGGCCCGCATCGTCGCGCAGCGCGATCGCCTCGACCTGCGCCTCGCGCTCGGGCGGCGCAACGCTCCCTTCGCCGTGGCGGACGCGGCATTGCCCCTGCAACTCGACCTCAGCGGGCGCGGCGTGCAGATGGTGCCGGACGGCGCGGTGCGCGGCAGCGTGCGCGCCGATTCGGTCGACCTCGGACTCTTCGAGGCGCTCACGCGCGGCGTCGGCGGCGCGCGCGGCTCGTTGCAGCTCGGCCTCGCCCTCGGTGGCACCTGGGCGCGGCCCACCGCCACCGGCGACCTGCGCATCCGCAACGGCAGCCTCGCGCCGCCGGGGCTCGGCAACGTGCGCTGGCGCAACGTCGAAGCCGACATCGGATTCCTCGGCGATTCCATCGCCATCCGCAGCGTCGCGGCGAACTCACCGGTGCAGGGCCTCTCGCGGGCCGGCCGCCTCACGCTCGGCGGCTGGGTCAGCCTGCGCAACCGCGAGGACCCACAGCTCGACGTGCGCGCGACAAGCCGCGCGTTCAACGTCTACGCGCAACCGGGCAGCGCCGACGTCGACTTGAGCGGCGAGCTCCGCCTCGCCGGCAGTCTCGAGCGCGCCACGCTCAGCGGCGCGCTCACCGCCGAGCGCGCGATCATCGGCATCCCCGAGCTCGCGACCAAGGACGTCATCTCGCTGCAGGGGCCCGATCGCTTCGCGGCACTCGACACGCTGGTGATCGCCGAGAACGGCGGCGCGCAGCGCGCGCTGCCGGACTTCCTGCAGAACCTCAGCGTCGCCAACGTGCCGATCACGATGGGCGGCGACGTGTGGATCCGCTCGAGCGAGGCGAACATCAACCTCGGCGGCCAGGTCAGCGTCACGCGCGGGCGCATCGCCCGCGGACCCAACGCCGGCCAGGTGCAGCTCGCCGTGACCGGCCCCCTGCAGACCGTGCGCGGCACGTATCGCCTCAACCTCGGCCCGGTGCAGCGCACCTTTACCGTGGAGCAGGGCGAGATCCGCTTCTTCGGCGATCCGGAGTTCAATCCCTCGCTCAACGTCACCGCGCTGCACACGGTGCGGCAGTACTCCGAGCAGGGCGTGCGGCCGGACGTGCGCGTGCGCGTACACCTGGGCGGCACGCTGCGGCAGCCGACGGCCGAGCTCTCGACGCCGGACTCGATGCGCGTCACGAACTCGGACCTCGTGTCGTACCTCGTGACCGGCGGACCGAGCTTCGAGATTGCCCGCGACGGCAACGTGTCGGCCACGGCGGCGCGCGTCGTGCTCGGCTCGCTGGGTTCCGTGCTGGGCGGCAAGGTCGCCGGCGGGCTCTGCGACGACGCGCAGGTGACAACGGCCGGCCTCGATGCCTACCAGGGCAGCGTGCGCGACGTCGGCGGCGGTATCCTCGCCGGCTCGCGCTTCAACTGCGCCAAGCAGGTCGGCGACCGCGCCTTCGTGCGCCTCGACGCGGGGCTCTGCGGCGTCGGCCAGTTCGTCTCGCAGAACGGCGGCAGCAACGCGCTCTCGTTCGGCGACGCCCTCGGCGTGAAGTTCGACTATCTGCTCGGCCGCGGCTTCAGTGCGTCGTTCGGTGTCGAGCCGCCGACCAGCGCGATGCTCTGCGCGTCGGACGCATCGAACTCCGCACGCGGTTTCGTGCCGACGCCGCGTCAGGTGGGTTTCGACCTGTTCCGCGCCTGGCGCTTCTGAGATGCGCACGCCGCTGCTGATCGTGAATCCGGCGGCCCGCGGCGGCCGCTCGGCCGAGGCCACGGCCCTGCGGGCCTGCGCCGCTGCCGGACTCGCGCCGCGCCTGCATCGCACCACCGCCGCCGGCGACGCCGCGCGCATCGCCGCCGCCGAGGCGCTCGACGATGCCGTGCTCGTGCTCGGCGGCGACGGTACGGTGATGGAAGTCGTCGGCGCACTCGTGGGCCGCGGCAACGCGGTCGGCATCCTGCCCGGCGGCACCGGCAACCAACTCGCGCGGCACTTGGGCATACCGCTCGACGTCGCGCGCGCCGTGCCGGCGGTCGCGCAGGCCGAGGTGGCGACGATGGATCTCGGGCGCTTCGGCGACGGACGCTACTTCTCGCTCACCGCGGGCTTCGGCCTCGACGCCGCGATGATCGCCGGTGCGACGCCGGCGGCCAAGCGGCGCTTCGGCGTCGGCGCGTACGTGTGGAGCGCCGCCCGCGCCCTTCCGACGATGCGCAGCTTTCGCGTCCGCGCCACGGTGGACGGCGAGTCGCTCGAAGCCGAGGTCGCGCTGGCGATGGTCGCCAACGTCGGTGCGGTGATGGATGGCCGCTTCGGCCTCGGGCCCGGCATCTCGCCCGCCGACGGCGCGCTCGACCTCTGCCTGTATTCGGCCCGCGGCTTCGCCGATGGGCTGGGCCTCGCCTGGCGGATGGCCAGGCGCGACTTCCGGGCGGATCCGCGGATGACCTTCCGCCGCGGGCGCGCGATCCGGCTCGAGGCCCTCGCCGACGTGCCGGCCCAGGCCGACGGCGAATTGCTGCGCACGCCGATACTCGAGACCGCGGTGCTGCCGGCGGCGGCGCGCTTCCGCGCGCCCCGTCCAGCGTTTGCCGGCGCAGCGTCCGACCCGTACGTTCCGAATCCCCACCACGTGCCGGATCGGCGCTGATGCCGGATCACCCTCTCGCTGGCCTCGCCCCAGACGCCTCGCTGGAACCGCGCCTGCGGGCGCTGCTGCACGAGCTCCCGCCCGCGCAGGCCGTGGTGCTCGAGGATCTCTGGCGCGAACGCGAACGCCTGGTGGCCCTCGCCGAGCAGCACCGCCTCGTGCTGCAGGCCGCGACCGATGCGATCCTCGTGGCGAGCATCGGCGGCGTGGTGGAGTACGCCAACGAAGCCGCCCACCAGCTCTTCGCCGGTCGAAAGTCGCTGCGCGACGTGCGCCTGCCGGAGCTCGTCGCCCGCGCCGAGCAGGATCAGCTGCGCGCCTACGTGGAGCGCGCCGTCAGCGGCGACGCCGTGCGAGCCGAGTGCAGCGTGGTCCGGCCCGACGGCGACGTGCGGCGCGTGAATGCCACGCTGAGCCCCATCCGCGAGCACGGGCTCGTGAGCGGACTCGTCGTCTCCTTCACGGACTTCACCGACGAAGCCCGCGCCCGCGACGAAGTCGCCGCCGCCAACGCACGATTCCGCGACCTCGTCGACGTCGCCGGCGACGCGGTCTGGACCGTCGACCGCCGCGGCCTCTTCACCTCCGTGAACCCGGCGACCCTCGAGCTCGTCGGCCGCAGCCGCAGCGAGATGCTCGGCCGCAGCGCCATCCCGCTCATCGCGCCGGATGACCAATCGGCCGTCGCCGGCCACTTCCGCGCCGTGCTCGACGGCAAGCGCGAGCGCTACCAGTGCCACATCATCCGCAGCGACGGCTCGCGGCGCCTCGTCTCCGTGGCCAACAGCCCGATCCTCCTGCGCGGCACCGTGACGGGCATCCTCGGCGTCGTGCGCGACCTCACCGATGAATCCACGCGCAGCGCCGCCTTCCAGCGGCTCGAGGCCACGCACACGCGGCTCGTGGACTCGGCCGAGGACGCCATCGCGACCATCGACGAGGACGGGCGGTTCACGTCGGTGAACCGTGCGCTGGAGAAGGTCAGCGGCAAGCCGCGCAGCGCACTGATCGGCACCAACTTCGTCGAGATCCTGCGGCCCTCCGAGCGTGCCGATCTCTGGCGCCTCTTCGCCGCGACGCTCGGCGGCGAGCGTCAGCGCCGCGAGGTGCGCTTCACGCGGCCTGACGGCGCCCAGCGCATCGCCGTCGTGCTCGCCACGCCCCTCATCGAGGACGGGCGCGTCGCCGGCGTCCTCGCCGTCGCCCGCGACGTCACCGAGGAGCGCAATCTCCAGGAGCAGATCGTGCGCCGCGAGAAACTCGTGGCCCTCGGCGAGCTCGTCGGCGGCGTGGCCCACGAGATGAACCTCCCGCTGCAGACCATCCTCAGCCACGTGCAGCTGCTGGAGCAGGAGCAGGCGCTGCCCGAGGCGACCCGCGAATGCGCCAGCACCGTCGCGAGCGAGGCCCGCCGCGCCGCCCGCATCGTCGGCAAGCTGCTCACGTTCGCACGCCAGAATCCCGCCGAACGCCTCGAGACCGACCTCAACGCGGTCATCGAGGACACGCTGGAGCTGCGGCGCTATCCGCTGCGCGTGCAGGACATCGAGCTTGACGTCGAGCTCGACCGCGAGCTTCCGATGACCTGGGCCGACCCCTTCCAGCTCCAACAGGCCTTCTTGAACATCCTCGGCAACGCCGAGCAGGCCGTCGCGCAGCAATCGGCGGGGCGGAAGATCGGCATCCGCACGCAGCGGGACGGTGACACCGCCATCATCACGGTGACAGATTCCGGTCCCGGTATTGCGCCCGAGCACTTCCCGCACATCTTCAACCCGTTCTACACGACGAAGCCGCGCGGCAGCGGGACCGGCCTAGGCCTCTCGATCGCCGACGGAATCGTTCGGGACCACGGCGGCACGATTCGCGTGCAGTCGGAACCCGGGAAGGGGGCCAGCTTCGAGGTCTCACTCCCGATCGTCCCGCCGTTTGTGCCCCAATCGCCCTGAGCAATGGCCAGCATCCTCATCATTGACGACGAAGTGGCAATCGCGACCGCGTTCGCGATGTTCTTCCGCCACGATGGCCAGCACACGGTCGCCGAGGCCTACACAGGCGCCGACGGCATCGCTGCGTACGAGCGCCTGCGGCCCGACCTCGTCCTGCTCGACGTCCGCCTGCCCGATATGACCGGCTTCGACGTGCTCGCCGCGATCCGCGAGCACAACCCGGTGGTCATTATGGTGACCGCCTACGGCGACGTGCCGATGGCCGTGGATGCGCTGCACAAGGGCGCCGAGAACTTCCTCACGAAGCCGGTGGACTTGAGCCACCTGAAGGCGGCGGCCGAGCGTGCGCTCGAGAAGGCGCAGCTGCGTCGGCTCAGCCGCTGGCTCAGCGAGAAGCGCGGCGCCGACAAAGGCCTCGTCTTCGGTTCCACGCCGCCGATGCGCGAGCTGCAGGCCCAGCTCCAACTGCTCGCCGCCTCCGACCGCACCACGGCCCTGATCCTCGGCGAGAGCGGGGCGGGCAAGGGCCGCGTGGCCGAGCTGCTGCACGCGCAGAGCCCGCGCGCGGGCAAGCCATTCGTGGAAGTGAACTGCGCCACGCTGCGCCCCGAGTCGCTCGACAGCGAACTCTTCGGCGTCGAGGCGGGCAGCGAGTACGGCGTCACGCGCGCCGGCGCCTTCGAGATCGCCGACGGCGGCACGATCTTCCTCGATGAGATCGCCGACCTCGACCCGACGCTGCAGCCCAAGTTGGTGCGCGTGCTCGAGGGCAAGGGCTTCCGTCGCGTCGGCGGCCGCGAGGAGATCACGCCCAACGTGCGCGTCATCGCGGCCTCGTCCGTGGACCTCCAGGCGGCAGTTGCCGCCGGCCGCTTCCGCGAGGATCTGTACTATCGCCTTGCGGTGATGCCGATCCAGCTCCCGCCGCTGCGCGCCCGCACCCGCGAAGACCTGCTCGAGCTCATCGCCGCGGTGCAGGACGCGCTGCTGCCCTCGCTGCCCGGGGCGCCCACCGCGCTCACCGACGAGGCACTGGACGCCATCCTGCGCTACAGCTGGCCGGGCAACATCCGCGAGCTGCGCAACGTGCTCGAGCGCGCGATGCTGATGGCCCGCGGCCTGCCGGCGGTGGACCTGCTCCACCTGCCGCGCGAAGTCTCCAACGCCAGCGGCGCCGACGTCGCGCACCACGAGCCGCGCTCGTTGGTCGAGGTCGAGCGCGCGCACATCGACCGCACCCTGCGCGCGCACGCCCACAACCGCACGCACGCCGCCAAGGAACTCGGCATCTCGCGCGCGACGTTGATCAAGAAGATCCGCGAGTACGAGATCACCGACGGCAAGCGCTAGGAGGAACCCGTGTCCGAACGCGACTTGATGGTCTGCCGCGCCTGCGGCAAGGAAGAGCGGGCCAGCGAAGGCTACCCCTGCGAGAACTGCGGGACCTTCATCTGCCAGATCTGCGTCCTCAAGGGCGTGACGCTCTGCGCGAGCTGCCAGGCCGCCGAGGACGCGAAGGCCGACGACGAGGACGCGTGAGCGCGCCCTCGCTCGCTCGCTTCGGACTCGCGGTCGGCCACGCCACGGATGAGGCGGGCGCGACGGGCTGCACGGTCGTCCGCGGTATCGACGCAGCGCACCGCGCCGCCTGCGCTGTGCTCGGCCGCGCCACCGGCACCCGTGAGACGGCGCTGCTCGAGCCGGGGCATCTGGTCGAGCGCGTGGATGCGATCCTGCTCACCGGTGGCTCCGCCTACGGGCTCGATGCCGCCGCCGGCGTGATGCGCTGGATGGAAGAGCGCCGCCGCGGCTTCGATGTCGGCGCCGGCGTCGTGCCCATCGTGCCGGCCGCGGTCATCTTCGATCTCCTGCCGCTCGGGCGCTTCGACGCGCGCCCCACGCCGCAGATGGCCTACGAGGCCTGCGACGCCGCGCGCAGCGAGGGCATCGCCGAAGGCTCGGTGGGCGCCGGCACCGGCGCGACGGTCGGCAAGCTGCGTGGCGCCGCCGGCGCGATGAAGGGCGGCCTCGGCATCGCCGTCGCCGAGGGACACGGCTGCGCCGCCGCGGCCGTCGCCGTCGTGAACGCCTTCGGCGACGTGCGCGATGCCTCGGGCCAGATCGTCGCCGGCGCGCGCCTCGAGGACGGCAGCTTCGTCGACACCGCACGGGCCATCGCCGGCGGTGCGCCGCCGGGCGGCTTCACCGCCGGCACCAACACGACGATCTGCGTCGTCGCCGTCGACTGCGCGCTCTCGCGAATCGAGCTGCAGGCCGTCGCACGCAGCGCCGGCACCGGATTGCTCGCGCGCATCACGCCCGCCGGCACGATGGCCGATGGCGACGTCGTCTTCGCCCTGGCGCCGATGGACGGCCCGAAGTGCAGCCCGGCTCAGGCCGAGCAGTTGGCGCGCCAGGCTCTCGAACAGGCCATCGAGCGCGCCGTGCGCACGGCCGCTAGCTGACCATCCCGGCGGGCGCCATCACCGGCGCGCCGGCCCGCACGTGCAGCAGCAACTCGGCGCAGACGTCGCCGTCGAGCATGATCCGCATCACGTGCGCGCCGGCGTGCTGGATCGGCAAGTCGATCGCCGCGATCACCGGCACGTCCAACTCCGTGGCGCCCGGTGGCGGCGCGCCCACATCGAGCTGGCCCGCCGACGACCACATCTCCCCGCCGTCAGGCCCCAGCCACTGGAAGCCCAGCGAGTGCCGGCCGACGTCGTCCGGCAACGCCTTCAGGCGGACGACCATCGTCGCCCGCGGATGCACCGCCGGCAACGACGCCACCTGCAGGGCATCGAAGACGCCGAGGATGTTGAGCTTGCCTTCCTGGGAGATGTTCGCGGAATCCGCGAAGAGGGCGAAGGAGACGTGCATCGCCGGAAGCTAGCGGGGCACGGACGCCCCCGCATCGGGATTCGTCGGGAAATGCCGCTAGATTTCCCCTCTCTATGACCCCACACGTCCGCGCCAGCCGCGCCACCGAACTCGCCCTCGTCGGGATGGCGATCATCTGGGGGGTCAACTTCTCGGTGATGAAGTACGGCACGCAGGCGATGGTGCCGACCGTCTACAATGCCCTGCGGATGGGCATCGCCTGCGTGATCCTGCTCGCGATCGCCTACAACCAGCGCGGCCTGCGCCCCAGCGCCGCCGACCGCAAGAAGCTCCTCGGGCTCGGCGTGCTCGGGCACTTCATCTACCAGATGCTCTTCGTCAGCGGGCTCGCGCTCACGCGCGCCGGCACCGCCGCGCTCGTCGTCGCGGCCAGCCCGGCCGCCGTCGCCATCGTCGCGAAGGCGTCCGGCCACGAGCGCCTGCCGATGCGCGCCGTCTGGGGCATCATCCTCTCCATCTCCGGCGTGATGCTCGTCGTCGGCGGCAGTATGCAGGCCGACGGCACCTCGCACCTGCTCGGCGACCTGCTCATCCTCGGCGCCGTGGTCGTCTGGGCGTTCTATACCACCGGCCTCGTGCCACTCGCCCAGCGCGTCGAGCCCGCACAGGTCGCCGCCTGGACGCTCGTCGGCGGCGTCGTGCCGCTGTTCGTCGTCGCCGCGCCGTCGATCGTCGGCACCGACTGGGGCGCCGTCACGCCGCTCACCTGGGGTGCCGTCGCGTACTCCGGCGTGCTCGCGATGGTCGTCGCCTATCTCGTGTGGTACCACGGCGTGCGCGCCATCGGGCCCACGCGCACGGCGATGTTCGCCAACCTGCAGCCGCTCGTCGCCGTCATCGTCGCTTGGCTGATGCTCGGCGAGGTGCCGACGCTGTTCCAAGGCATCGGCGCCATCGCCGTGCTCGGCGGACTCTATCTGGCGCGCCGATGAAAGTCGTCCTCTTCGATATCGACGGCACCTTGCTGCTCTCCGACGGCGCCGGCCGCCGCGCGATGGAACGCGCGCTCGTCGCGGTCTTCGGCACCGCAGGGCCCAAGAGCTATCGCTACGGAGGCAAGACCGACAAGCTCATCGTGCGCGAGACGATGCGCCTCGAAGGCATCGCCGACGCCGACATCGATGCGGCGATGGACACCGTCGTCGCCGCGTACCTGCGCAACCTGCGCGAGGATCTCGGGACGAACCCCGGCAACGCCCGCGCGCTGCCCGGCGTCTTCGCCCTGCTCGACGCCGTCGAGGCGCACGAGGGCCTGCTGCTCGGCCTGCTCACCGGCAACGTCGTCGAAGGCGCCGGCGTGAAGCTGCGCGCCGTGCAGATCGCGCCCGAGCGCTTCCCCGTGGGCGCCTTTGGCTCGGACCACGAGCTGCGTCCGATGCTGCCGCCGATCGCCCGTGAGCGCGCCAGCGCACACCTCGGCCGCGACGTGAGCGGCGACCAGCTCGTCATCGTCGGCGACACCGAGCACGATATGACCTGCGGCCAGGGCGTCGGCGCCCGCGCCATCGGCGTCGCCACCGGCGGCGTGTCGCGCGCCACGCTCGAAGCGCACGCGCCGGTTGCCGTGTTCGACGACTTCGCGGACACCGGCCGCGTGCTGGAGGCGATCCTCGATGCGTGAAGTCGAGCTCAAGGGTTTCGCGACCTCCGACGCCGAGGCCGACGAGGCGCGCCGCCGCCTCGAGCGCGCCGGCGCGACCCTCGTCTACGAGGGACGGCTCGAGGACCGTCGCTACGACCTGCCCGACAAGTCCCTCGCCCTGCGCGACCACGTGTTGCGCCTGCGCGTGTACCGCGGTGAGCGCGTCACCACATCGCTCGACTTCAAGGGACCCACCGGATATGCCGAGGGCTTCAAGGTCCGCGAGGAGCTCAGCGTCGGCGCCGACGATCCCGTCGCGCTCGCGCGGATCCTCGAGGCCACGGGCTACGTGATCACGCGCGAGATCGACCGCGAGATCGTGCAGTACACGCTCGCTGGCGCGACGGTGCGCTTCGAGCGATATCCCCGTATGGACATCCTCATCGAGGTCGAGGGTTCGCCCGAGGCCATCGAGGCCGCCATCTCGGTGCTGGCGCTGCCTCGCGAACGCTTCACGGCCGAGCGCCTGCCCGACTTCGTGCTCAAGTTCGAGTCGCGCACCGGCGAGCGCGCCGCGCTCTGCGACCGCGAGCTCGACGGTGACTACCGCTACTCGCCGTATGACGCCTGAGTATCCGCTGCCCGAGTTCACGCGCAGCCTGCGCGCGCTGGCCGTCGCCTCGGCGCCGGACTCGGATCACGATGTCGTCTTCGCGCCCTTGCTCGAGGCGCGCCGCGCGGCGCACCGCGCGACCTCGCTCGACCAGCAATTGGCGGCCTTCGACGCGCCGCGCCTCGAACGCGGTTGGCGTGGCGCCATCGCCACTCTCGCCGAGCGCCGCTTCCCGAAGTCGCTGCCGGATCGCCGGGCGGTGGCGGCGGAGCTCGAGTTGCTGGCTCGCCCGCTGTGGGCGCGCGTTGAGTCGCTCAAGGCCGCGGCCGAGCGCACCAAGCTTGCCCGTAGCGACGCCAAGCGCGACGCGTGGACGGCGTGGGTCGCCGAGTTGCAGCTGCTGTTCCGCGCGGCCGATGCCTGGTGGGAGCAATGCCTGCCCGTCCTCGCCGATCCGCGCGGGCGGCAGGGCGCCTTCTGGCGCCGCGTGCTGAGGCAGGGCTTGTGATCGTCGGCGTCGGATTCGATCTCGTCGCCATCGCGCGCGTCGAGGAGATGCTCGCGCGCAAGGAGCAGCGCGCGCTCGATCGCCTGTTCACGCCGCACGAGCAGGAGTACGCGCTGGCCCGCGCGCGGCCGGCGATGCATCTCGCCGCGCGCCTCGCCGCCAAGGAGGCGGTGTTCAAGGCGCTCACCGGCAGCGACGACGCCAAGAAGATCGGCTGGAAGGAAGCCGAGGTGCGGCGCGGCGCGGAAGGGCCACCGGTGCTGCACTTCAGCGGGCGGGCCGAGGCGCGTGCCAAGGAATTGGGCGTGACGCGCATCCACCTGACGCTGAGCCACACGGATGATGTGGCGGGCGCGGTGGTCGTGCTCGAGCGCGACTAGGCGCGCCCGTCGGCGCCGGCTGACACCGCAGCTGGCAGGGGGTCGTACAACCAAACGGGAGCTCGCGCTGTCCAACCTCCCGGACCCCCCTCCCGCCCAGCTATGCGCCGCCATCTCGCCGTTGCCGCGTTCGTTGCCTTCGTTCCATCCCTGCGCGCCCAGCAACTCCCTGCAGGTCCGCAGGCCGCCGCCACCGCGAACGTCGTCGCCAGCGGCGCCGCGGTGCGCACCGCCACTCCGCCGGTCGTCGACGGCCGCCCAGACGACGAGGCCTGGCGCAGCGCGCCGGTGATCGATCAGTTCCTCGAGTACGAGCCGACCACCGGCGCCGTGCCGCGTTTCCGCACCGAGCTGCGGATTCTCTACGACGACCGCTACCTCTACGTGCTGGGGCGGATGTTCGACCCCGCCCCCGACTCGATCATCTCGCTGCTCTCGCGTCGCGACGTGCGCACCGAGAGCGAGCAGCTCAAGCTGGTCATCGACTCCTACCACGATCGGCGCACGGCGTATCAGTTCATCCTGAATCCGGCCGGCGTGAAGCGCGATTTCTACGTGTACAACGACGCCGTCGAGGATCCCACCTGGGACGCCGTCTGGGACGGCCACGCCAGCGTCGACTCGCTTGGTTGGGTCGCCGAGTTCCGCATCCCGTTCTCGCAGATGCGCTTCGCCGACCGCGACGAACATACCTTCGGGCTGCTCGCCGTGCGTGACGTCGCACGCACGCGCCAGCGAATTTCCTGGCCGCTGTTCGACCGCAACCGCCAGGGCTACATCTCGCAGGGCGGCGAGGTGCGCGGCATCCGCGGCCTGCCGCAGCCGCGACGCCTCGAGGTCCTGCCCTACGTCGTCAGCAAGAACATCACGCGGCCGCTGGCCGCGGGTGGCTGGGAGCATCCACAGGAGCAGACGGTCGGCGCCGACGTGAAGTGGGGCATCACCAGCAACCTCACGATGGACGCCACGCTCAACCCCGACTTCGGCCAGGTCGAAGCCGACCCCGCGGTGCTCAACCTCTCGGCCTTCGAGCAGTTCTTCGAGGAGCGCCGTCCGTTCTTCCTCGAGGGCGCGGGCATCTTCGACTTCCGCACCTCCTGCGGCGACGTGGACGACGGCTGCCGCGGCCTGTTCTACTCGCGGCGCATCGGGCGTGCGCCGCAGCTCGGTGGCGTCTACCCCGACGTCGGCAACGCCAGCGCCTCGCGCGTGCTCGGTGCGGCCAAGCTCTCCGGACGCCTCTCCAACGGACTGAACCTCGGCGTGCTCAACGCCGTCACGGGCCGCGAGACGGGCTCGCTCTCGCGCACGATCGAGCCGCAAACCAACTATGCGGTCGTCCGCGTCCTGCAGGACCTGCCCCGCGGCACGGGTGGCGTCGGCGCGATGTTCACGGCGGTCAACCGCAGGCTCGACAGCGACAGCGAGGACTTCCTGCGCCGCGAGGCCTACACCGGCGGCGTCGACTTCCGCAAGCGATTCGCCGAGAACCGCTATGAGCTCACCGCGATGCTCTCTGGTTCGATGGTGCGCGGCACCGCGGACGCGATCGCCCGCACGCAGCTCGACGGCATCCACCGCTATCAGCGCCCCGACGACGGATTGGCCTTCGATCCCACGCGCACGCAGCTCGTCGGCGATGCGCAGCGCCTGACGATCTCCAAGTTCGGCGGCGGCATCACGCGCTTCCAGACGCTGCTGCAGCGCTTCTCGCCGGGGTACGAGACCAACGACCTCGGCTTCCAGACGCGCGCCGACGAGCAGGTGTTCCGCAACTGGTTCGCGCTGCAGTTCAACCGGCCGACCAAGTATTATCGCCGCGCTAACCTGAACTTCAACACGTTCAACGCGTGGACCACCGAAGGGATGCCCACGCAGATGGACCTGAACACCAATTGGCACGCCGAGTTGCCCAACACGCACTGGCTGCATTGGGGCGTGAACGGCAGCCTGCCGGGCACCTTCGACGACCGCAGCGCCCGCGGCGGCGTCGCCTTCCGCCGCGCCGCGACCTTCGAGATGTGGGCCGGCTGGGAGGGTGACCGCCGCATCTGGTACACGCCGGTGGTCTTCGCCGGGATGTGGCGCGGCGACGAATGGGCCTCGCGCGGCGGCTGGGCCGAGGTCGGCTACCAGTTCCGCGTCGGCTCGGCGTTCAACGCCAGCCTCGGGCTGAACGGATCGCGCTCGCTCAACGACTCGCAGTGGTTCCAGAACTACGGCGACGTGAGCACCGACACCGCGCACGTCACCTTCGCGCAGCTCGACCAGTGGACCGTCGGCATCACGACGCGCCTCAACTACACGATGTCGCCGAACCTCTCGCTGCAGGTCTACGCCCAGCCCTTCGCCAGCGTCGGTGATTACAGCGAGTGGAAGGAACTGACCGACACCCCGCGCGCCGAGCGCTACGCGGCGCGCTTCCAGCCCTTCGATGCCGTGGGCACGATCGGCGCGGGCAGCAACGATCCCGGCGGCGTGAACTTCAAGCAGCTGCGCACCAACACGGTGCTGCGCTGGGAGTACCGCCCGGGCTCGATCCTCTTCCTCGTCTGGCAGCAAGGCCGCGATGCCTTCGCCGGCGCGCCGACGCGCTTCGATTTCGGCCGCGACTTCGGCGACCTCGTCGCGCTGCACCCCAACAACACCTTCCTGCTGAAGATGTCGT
>DAOMNV010000008.1:43647-47218 GCA_035444005.1 Gemmatimonadaceae bacterium | reverse complement strand
AACCCATAGCTCAGGCGGCGCGCGTCGCGGGCCGGCCCGGACCGACCCGCGCGCGCATCGCCATCCACGCCACGCCGCCCAGCGCGAAGCCGATGGCGATCATCTGCGCCATCGTGAACATCCCGAAGAACCGGTCGTCCTTCGCACGGAAGAACTCGACGACGAAGCGCTCGAGCCCCGCCAGCACGCAGTACGCGCCGAACAGCCAGCCCGCGGCGTGCTTGTGGTCGCGCAGGCGCCAGAGCACGAAGAACATCACCAGCCCCATCGCCACCTCGTACAGCTGCGTCGGATGCACCGCGACGACGGTGTTCGGCGGCACGCTCTCGTAGCCCTTCACGCCGAACTGCTGCACGAGGTTCGCCACCGTGCTCGGCGGCGCACCGTCCGGGAACGCCACCGACAGCGGCCCGTCCCACGGGCGACCGTAGTCGTCGCCCACGGCCCAGCAGCCCGAACGGCCCACGCTGTACGCCGCCGCGAGACCCGGTGCCGCCGCATCGGAGACCTGCGCGAAGCTCTGCTTCTTGTAGAGGATCGTACCCGCCGAGGCCACGATGCCGCCGATCAAGCCACCCCAGAACACGAAGCCCGCGCGGCTGAACACCGTCGTGAGGTCGCCGACGAGGATCGCATAGTAGAGCTTCGCGCCCAGCAGGCCGCCGATCACCGCGGCCACCGTCACGTCACCCATTATCTCGCTGTCGAAGCCCCGCGCCTCGAGATTCTCCGCGGCCACCATCTGCCCGATCACGAAGGCCAGCAGCATCGCGATGCCGAAGCCAGTCAGCTGCAGGGGGCCGAGGTCGTAGGCGAATGGAATGTGAGTGAACATCGGACGGGAGATGTGAGACGGGAGACGTACGCTGGGACGGATGACGGATGACGGAAGCTAACACGAAGCCGAGTCGGCATCCGTCATCCGTCATCCGTCCTCAATCCCGGAATCGGCAGCGACGAAAACGCATTGAGTGCCGCGTCGCTCCGCTCGCCACGCTCCAACCGAAACAATGCCGCCGCGCCGATCATCGCGGCGTTGTCCGTGGCGAGCCGCGGCGTGGGGGCGAACACCGTCGCACCGATCTTCTTCGCCTCGGCGCGCATCGCGTCGACCAACGCGCCGTTGCAGGCCACGCCGCCGCCAAGCACGATCTTCCTGCGCCCGTGGGCTTTCGCCGCGCGGATCGTCTTGGCCACCAGCGTGCCCACCAGTGCGTCCTGGAACCCGCGCGCGATGTGCGGCTTCTCGGCCTCGAGGTCCTTCGCCTGCTGCGTCGCGAGCAGCACGGCCGTCTTGAGCCCGCTGAACGAGACGTCGTAGTAGTCCACGTCGCCCGGTTGCTGGCCGGCATTGAGCATCGGCTTCGTGAAACGTTGCCGCTTGGGATCGCCGCTTCGCGCGAGCTGTTCGAGATGGCGTCCGCCGGGGTAGGGCAGGCCCAGCAGCTTGGCGGCCTTGTCGAAGGCCTCGCCGGCGGCATCGTCGCGCGTGCGCCCCAGGAGGCGATACTCACCCCACGCGGCGAGATCGAGCAGCAGCGTGTGCCCGCCGCTCACCAACAGCGCCGTGAACGGCGGCGTTGCGTCGGGATGCTCGAGCACCGTCGCGAAGAGGTGCCCTTCCATATGATGCACGCCGAGCAGCGGCTTACCCGACGCCGCGGCTAGCGCCTTGGCGTAGCTCACGCCCACCAGCAGCGCACCCACCAGCCCCGGCGCGTGCGTCACGGCGATGGCGTCGATGTCCGAGAGCGTGACCTTCGCGTCGGCGAGCGCGCGTTCCACGACCGGCACGATCGTCGTGAGATGCTCGCGCGAGGCGATCTCCGGCACGACGCCGCCGAACACCGTGTGCACGTCCTGCGAGAGGATCACCAGCGATTCGAGCGTCGGGGCGGACGGGCTGCCGTGCAACACGGCGGCCGAGGTCTCGTCGCAGGACGTCTCGAGGGCGAGGATGCGCATAGGTCAGCCCGCGACGCGACGCGGCGATGCGCGCCGGGTGTCGCTCACTCCGGACGCGGCTCCGCGAGCAGGCGCTCGAGGTAGGCGATGCTCGCCGGCGCGTCCCAGGCATCTGCACCGGCCGGTGCGCCGATCACGCGCCGCCGGATGCGCCCGTCGCGCCCGATGATGAACGTCTCCGGCACGCCCGTCGTCTGGTAGCCGCGCTGGATGTCGCCCTCGGGATTGTGCAGGATCTCGAAGCTGAGCTGCATCTCCTCGGTGAACGCGTTGATCGCGTTCTCCATCCCCGCGATGTCGATGCTCACCGCGACGACGCGCAGCCCCTTGGGGCCGAGCTCGCGATGCAGGCGCTCGATCGCCGGCATCTCCACGCGGCAGGGACCGCACCAGGTCGCCCAGATGTTCAGGAGGACGACGTCACCCTTGTAGTCGGCGATGGTCTTCGCGATGCTGCCCGCTGCCATCGGGTTCGCGCGGAAGTTGGGCGCGGCGTTGCCGATCTTCACCGGAAACAGCTCGGCGGCGAGCTGGTCCTTGGCCGTGTACAGGCCGAGCCCGACCAGCGCCACCAGCACGCCGACGATGACCCACTGGACCTTGCGGTTCACGCCTGCTCCGCGCAGCGCGCCCGCAGGGCGGCGATCTCCGCCACCGGATCCTTGGCCGAGAAGATCGCGTTGCCGGCCACGAAGGTGTCGGCACCGGCACGCCAGCAGGCCGTGATCGTCTCGCGCGCGATGCCGCCGTCCACCTCGAGCAGCGCGCGCGAGCGCGTCTCGTCGAGCAGTTGCCGCGCGCGCGCGATCTTGTTCACCGACGCCGGGATGAACTTCTGTCCGCCGAAGCCGGGGTTCACGCTCATAATGAGCAGCAGGTCGAGATCGGCCGCGACCTCGCGCAGCGTTTCCAGCGAGCTGCTCGGGTTCAGCGTCGCGCCGGCCTTCGCGCCGAGCTCCTTGATGCGCATCACCTGACGATGCAGGTGCGGCGCGGCTTCCACGTGGATCGTGATCGTGTCCGCGCCGGCCTTCACGAAGCTGTCGAAGTACTTCTCCGGCTCGACCACCATCAGGTGGCAGTCGAGCGGGAGCTTCGTGAGCTTCTTGCAGGTCTCGATCACCTTCGCGCCGAACGTGAGATTCGGGACGAACACGCCGTCCATCACGTCCACGTGCAGCCAGTCGGCGCCGCCTTCCTCGAGCATCGCGAGATCTTCGGCGAGCTTGCCGAAGTCGGCGGAGAGCAACGACGGTGCGATGCGGACGGACTTCGCGGGCATCAAGAATCTCCTCGGCGCAGCCGCGCCGCAAACGAACCGTCGGCGCCGTGGCGCTGCGGCAACACACGCAGGCGTCCGGCGTCGAGCACGCCCTCCGGCACCGCGCCAGCCGGCGGCGGCTCCAGCGTCCAGCCCGGATGATCGGCGAGGAAGCTCTCCACCTGCGCGTCGTTCTCCTCGGGCTCCATCGAGCAGGTCGAGTACACGAGCAGGCCGCCGGGCTTCACGTTCTTCGCCGCGCCGCGCAGGATCGCGCGCTGCGTGGCCGCCATCACCGCGAGATCGCTGGTGCGCAGGCGCCAGCGCGCGTCGGGGTGGCGGCGG
>DAOMNV010000008.1:0-43622 GCA_035444005.1 Gemmatimonadaceae bacterium | reverse complement strand
GTACCCGTGCCCGTGCACGGCGCGTCCACCAGCACCGCATCGAACTGCCCCAGCGTGCCATCCCGCGCGTCGGCGACGACGGCATCCACGTTCTCGAGGTCGAGACGCCCGATCGTGTCGATGATGCGGCTGATGCGCGCCTCGTTGGAATCCGCCGACGTCACGTGCTTCGCCGTGCGCGAAAGCTCCACCGACTTGCCGCCCGGCGCCGCGCAGAGGTCCGCGACCTCCGCGCCCGCCGGCACCGCCGCGTAGCGCGTCACCAACGTCGCCGCCGGATCCTGCACGAAGCAATGCCCCTGCTGGAACGCACCGAGCGCAGTCAGTACAGTGCCCGGCGCCAGCGTGATGGAATCCTCGACCAGCGGCGCATCGGCCACACCCACGCCGGAACTCTCGAGCATCGCCTCCAGTTGCTCGCGCACCACGCCCCAAGGCCGCACGATCAGCGGCGCTTCCTGGTTGTTGGCCTCGAGCAGCGCACGCGTCTCGTCCGCGCCCCAGCGTGCCACCCAGCGCGCGACGATCCAGCGCGGATGCGAGTACTCCACCGCCAGCGCCTCGACCGGATCTTCCGGCAACTCGGCGCCCAGCGCATCACGCTCGCGATCGAGGCGCCGCAGCACCGCGTTCACCAGCTTGCTCGCGCCGAGTCCGTGGCGCTGCTTGGCGAGCTCCACCGTCTGTGCGATCGCCGCGTAGGCCGGCACGCTGCCCATATGGAACAGTTGATGCACGCCCAGCCGCAGCAGGTCGGCGAGGTCGGCATCGAGCCGCGCGATGCCGCCGCGCACGCGCGGCGCCAGCAGGTGGTCGATCCAACCACGCTTGCGCAGCATCCCCCACACGAGTTCCTGCGTCCAACGGCGGTCGCGCGCATCGAGCTCCGCGGCGCGGCGATCGAAGGCAGCGTCGAGCAACAGGCCGCTACGGAGATCGGCAAGCGTCTCGGCGGCGGCGATGCGGGCGTCAGTCACGAGCGGGAGGGTGCTAGGCATACCCTCCAAAGATAGTCGGTCAGGCGAGCCCTGACCCTACTCGGGCAAAGTCCAATAGTCGCCCACCGCCACGCCGCGGCCCTGCGCCCAGTCGAGCGCCGCCACGCGCCGTCGCCCGGCCGGATGCACCGTCTCCACGGCCACCGCGCCGCTACCACAGGCCACGACCATCCCCATCTCGCCAACCTCGAGCACCTCGCCCGGTTCACCGCGTCGGTCGGGGAGCACGCGCGCGCCGAACAGGCGCGTCTCAGTCTCGCGCACGACGCCCCAGGCGCCGGGCCGCGGGTCGAAGGCGCGGATCGCCCGTGCCACCTCCGCGGCGTCTCGGCGGAAATCGAGTCGCGCCATCGCACGATCGATCTTCGGCGCATAGGTCACCTGCGACTCGTCCTGCGCGCGCGCCTCGAGCCCACCGAGCTCGAACAGCGTGAGGAACTCGACGATCGCCTCGGCGCCGAGTTCGGACAGCGCCTCGGTGAGTTCGCCGCCGGTGATCGTCTCGGGCAGCGACACGCGCACTTCGTGCAGCACTGGGCCGGCGTCGAGCTGCAGCACCATTCGCTGGATGCTCACGCCCGTCTCGGCGTCGCCGGCGAGGATCGCCGCTTGGATCGGCGCCGCGCCGCGCCAGCGCGGCAGCAACGAGGCGTGGATGTTCACCGTGCCGCGCGTCGGCACGTCGATCACGTCCTGCCGCAGGATGTGTCCGTACGCGACCACGATGCTCAGGTCCGGCGCGAAGTCCCGCAGTTGCGCGAGAAACTCCTCGCCGCGCGGACGGTCCGGCTGCAGCACGGGAATGCCTTCCTCGAGCGCCACCTGCTTCACCGGCGGCGGCACGAGCGTCGAGCGCGACCGCCCCTGCGGGCGATCCGGCTGCGTCACCACGCAGACGACGTCGTGCCCCTCGCCGATCAAGGCGCGCAGGGCGGGGACGGCGAAGTCAGGGGTGCCGAAGAAGGCCAATCGCATTCAAGACGGGAGACGGGAGACGGGGGACGGGAGACTTGAGACAGAAGCAACGACGGCGGGAGCCGAAGGCCCCCGCCGTCAATCTATCACCGCGTGATTCTCGCGCGCCGGCGCCTGCAGCCACGGCGCAGGCTGCGCACACCGGCGCTCACAGCGCGTCGTGATGCTCCGCACTCGCCGCTTCACCCTTTGCGTCGTCGGTCTTCCGTCCCGGCGGTTCATCCGAATCACCCGGCTTCAGCACACGCAGCAACCCTGGATACTTCTCCTTCTCGTCATCCCACGCGTTCATCGCCTTGCGGCGGTTCAAGAAGCTCAGGTGATCGATGAACAGCTTGCCGTCGAGGTGGTCCAGCTCGTGCTGGATGCAGACGGCGAGCAGTTCGCGGCCTTCGAGCTCGTACGGCTGTCCGTCGAGTCCGAGCGCGCGGACCTTCACGTAGGCGCTACGCTCCACCCAGCCGAACACCTCGGGAATCGAGAGGCAGCCTTCCTCCCACTTGATCTTGCCCTCGCGGGCGACGATCTCGGGATTGATCAGCACCGCCGACACCTCGCCGACCTCGACCACGCAGAGCCGCTCCGTACGCCCGACCTGCGGCGCGGCGAGCCCCACGCCTTCGGCGGCGCGCATCGTGTCGAACATATCCGACGCGAGCTGGCGCAGCTCGTCCGTCACCTCGGCCACCGGCGTGGTGACCTGGCGCAGGACGGGGCTGCCGAGGACGGTGATCGGGAGGACGGCCATCGCTCTTACGACGCGGCTTCGCTGCCGCCGACGCTGGCGATGCGGCTGCGCACCACCACGAGGCGCGACTCGCCGGACTTGATCGTGATGTGGTCCGAGAGCGCCGGGCCGTTGGCGCCCGGCGTGGCGATGTGCAGGATCTCGCCGACGAGCCCGCCGGCCGTCACGACCTGGTCGCCTTTCTTCATCGCGAGGATCGCCGCTTCGTGCGCCTTCCGCTGCTTCTGCTGCGGACGGATCATCAGGAAGTAGAAGATCGCGAAGATAGCGCCGATCTGGAACAGGAACGGCGCGAGCGCGGACCCGCCCGAGGGGGCGGCGGACTGGGCCTGCAGGAAGAGCGTGATTGGCATCGGGACGGAAGACGGAGGACGGAAGGAACTGCGAACCCTGAAATCTAATCAGACCAACAGCATCGCATCACCGTAGGAGTAGAAGCGGTACCGCTCCCGCACGGCGGTGGCGTAGGCCTCCATCGTCAGCTCGTAGCCGGCAAACGCGGCCACGAGCATCAGCAGGGTGGAGCGGGGCAGGTGGAAGTTCGTCACCAGCGCATCGGCGGATTTCACCGGCGTCGGCGGCCGGATGAAGATCCGCGTCTCCCCGCTGCCGGCGCGATATCCGTCGTCGGCGCTCCACACGGTCTCCAGCGTGCGCAGGGCCGTGGTGCCCACGGCGCACACGCGGCCGCCGCCGCGCCGCAGCGCGGTCAGCGACGCGGCCGTCTCCGCCGAGACTTCGTACGACTCCTCGTGCATCTCGTGTTGCGCGGGGTCTTCGACGTCCACGGGCTTGAACGTGCCCGCGCCGACGTGCAGCAGCACCTCCTCGCGCCGCACGCCCCGCGCGGACAACGCCGCGAGCACCTCGGGCGTGAAGTGCAGGCCCGCCGTCGGTGCGGCGACGCTGCCTTCCTGCCTCGCGTACACGGTCTGGTAGCGCTCGACGTCCGCAGCCGCGTCGGCGCGCGCGATGTACGGCGGCAGCGGTACGTGTCCCGTCGCGGCAATCGCCGCGCGCTCGGCGGCGCGGTCACCCGGCTGCGCGCCATCCACCAGCAGGCGCACCATCCGCGTGCCGCGCGGCGTCGGTTCGCCCATCTCGGCGCGGAATCCCTCGGCGAAGGTCACGATGCGGCCCGGCTTGAGCTTGTTCCCGGGCTGCACCATCGCTTCCCACAGCCCGCCCCCTGCTTCCTTGAGCAGCAACACTTCTGCCGGCGCGCCAGAGTCGCGCGTGCCGAGCAATCGCGCCTTGAACACCCGCGTGGTGTTCACGACCAACGCATCACCGGCCCCGAAGAACTGCGGCAACTCCTTGAACACGTGGTGCGCGATCGTGCCCGCCGCGCGGTCCACCACCATCAGCCGGCTCTCGTCGCGCCGCGGCATCGGCGACTGCGCGATGCGGTCGAGCGGCAGCGCGAAGTCGTAGTCGGAGGTTGTGAGGCCGCGTGCCATAGGGGAGAAATGCCGCCGCGGACGCCGCGACTAGAACAAGTCGGACTGTGCGTCCGCAGGACGGTTCGGCGGCGGGTAGCCGAGGTGCCGGTACGCCTGCGCGCTGGCCACGCGGCCGCGCGGCGTGCGCTGCAGGAAGCCGTGCTGCACGAGGAAGGGCTCGTATACCTCCTCGATGGTGTCCGCATCCTCGCCCACCGCCGCGCCGATCGTGCCCACGCCCACGGGGCCGCCGTCGAACTTCTCGATGATCGCCCGCAGCAGCCGCGTGTCCATCTCGTCGAGACCGAACTCATCGACGTCGAGCATCGCCAGCGCCTCGCGGGCCACCTCGCGCGAGATGTGTCCGCTGGCCTTCACCTGCGCGTAGTCGCGCACGCGACGCAGCAGGCGGTTGGCCACGCGCGGCGTGCCGCGCGCGCGACGCGCCAGCTCGGACGCACCCTCGGCGTCCACGCTGCAGCCCAGCACCTCCGCCGTGCGGTGCACGATCTCCTCGATCTCCTCGGCCGGGTAGTAGTTGAGCCGCAGCTCGATGCCGAAGCGCGCGCGCAGCGGCGCCGTGAGCATCCCCAGGCGCGTCGTCGCGCCGATCAGCGTGAACCGCTCGATCGGCATCGTGATCGTCTGCGCCTTCGGGCCTTCGCTCAGCCGGATGTCGATCTTCGAGTCTTCCATCGCGGGATAGAGAAACTCGTCGATCACCGGCTTCAGGCGGTGGATCTCGTCGATGAACAGGATGTCGCCGGCGCGCAGGTTCGTCAGCGTGCCCACGAGATCGCCCGGCTTCTCCAGCGCCGGCCCGCTCGTCGTGTGGATGTTCACGCCCATCTCGCGCGCGATCAGCTCGGCCAGCGTCGTCTTGCCGAGCCCCGGCGGACCGAAGAGCAAGGTGTGGTCGAGCGCCTCCTGCCGTGCCGTCGCCGCGTCGACATAGATGCGCAGCGCGTCCTTCACCTTGCCCTGGCCGATGAACTCCGCGAGCCGCTGCGGGCGCAACGACAGTTCCACCACCGACTCGTCGGTGAGGGCTTCCGGCGTGGTGATCTCGGGACGGGACATTTCGTGAAATGTACCTGTCGCGCCGGCGTACGGGGTAGGAGATTACCCTGACCACGCAGCATCCCTGTGATTCGGAGGCGCGATGACGACAACCGGCCGCGGCGACTCGAACGCATTCGTGACCGAGACGGGTTGGCGCATCAAGGGTGAGGCGGCGAAGGCGCTGGTCGCGGAGCGCGCGTCGATGCCGGTGATGCCCGAGCAGGCGGAGAACCCCGTCTTTGCGATGCACGCGCGCGTCCGTCCGCTGCTTGGTGCGGCCAGCGCGGTGCCGTCGTTGCTCGACTTGCTTTCGCGCACCGTCGCGGACGAGATTCCCGATCTCGCACCCTTCTCCCGCACGCGCGAGCTGAGCCGCCCCACCACGGCGCAGGAGGGACTGCGCTGGGAGGTGGAGGGAGATCCGGGAGCGTGGATCGGCGAACTCACGTGGCGGCATCCACATCCGTTCCGCCCCGGGCGGGCCTGCACCACGCACGCCATCATCGTCGAACAGGGCCAACAGGTCTCGCTCGCCCTACGCGTCGGCACCCAGTCGGCCATCGATGCAATGCAGGCGGACGTCGAAGCCGCACGGCTGCGACCACGTATCCTCCGCCAACTGCTCGAGACCCATCGCGTCGTTGTGGACGACCACGCAATGGGCGCGATCAGCGTCGCCGACGGCGAGGTGGATGCGATGGTCGCCGACCTCCTGCTCTCCGAGACGAGGCGCCTCCCCGTGGCCGTGCTCGCCCCGCTTGAGCACGGCGGCTACGCCATCGATCCACGGGAGCTGGCCGCCGAGCTCTGCGGCATCGCACACCTGCGTGTCCTCGAGTCGCATCCGTGCACGTTCCGGCTCACCGATGCCCTCGGCGACCGTCGCCTCTCGGCATACTGGGGTGCGCTGCGCGTGTATCTGCGCGGGTTCTCCTGCGCCGACCAGCCGCACGACCATCCGCTGCTCCACGCCGATCGACTCATCGATCCCGTCGAGCGCGCGTTCCTCGTCGGCCGCTTGGCGCGCGCCGCGGCCCGCGAGCTGCCGTGGCCGCGCGGCATCGAGCGTGCCGCCAAGAGCGCCGGCGCAGCGCGCGCACCAGGCGTTCGCCACGGAGCGACTGACGCCGCGGCGACGCCGGTGCTGCACGCCGCCACCGGGGCCTCTCCGGCCGTCGCCGTCGCGGACGCCGGCATCCTCGCGCGGATGGATGAGTCGCTCAACGCACAGCGACGCATCGCCGAGGAACTCGAGCAACTGCGCACCACCTTGGCCGTGCGCTCCGCCGGCTCGCTTGGCATCGAGCGTCGGCTCGGCGCGATCGAACGCATCGTCCAGCGCCTCGCGGCGCTCGTCCTCACGGAAGCCGAACCCAGCGCCCCCGCCGCAGACGATGCGTCGCAGGTCTTCGAATCAATCGCGGCGGATCGCCTGCTCGACGTGGTCCGCCAGGCTGGTGAGCGGCACGGCGACGCGTTGATCTTGCTCCCCGAGGTCGAGCGCTCCGCCGCCGCGAGTCCCTACGAGGACCCAGAGCGCGTCCGCGATATCCTCGACGCGATGGCGCTCGTCGCGCGCCGCCGGCAGGAGGGACGCCTCGGCAAATCGTTGCGCGAAGCCTTCCGCGAGATCGGCGTCGACTACCGTGGGGGCATCGCCGCATCCACGCCGCAGTCCCTGCGCGACCAGTATCGGATCAGCGATTCCGGCGGCCAGGTGTTCGAGTGCGAGGAGCACATCGCGCTCGGGAACAGCTATGATCCGCGGCACTGCCTGCGGATCTACTTCACCTCGCGGGCGCCCGGCGAGACGCGGTTCGTCATCGGGCACGTCGGACGGCATCTCGAGGTGATCACGTCCACCTGAGCCCGCCGCTCAGCGCGAAAGCGCAGCCAGTGCTCGACGGATAAGATCCGCCGTCGTCTCGCCCTTGGGTGCCCCGTCGAGCGCGGCGCGCACCGCACGCTCGGCGTCCGCGGCCTGATACCCCAGCGCGACCAGCGCGCGCACCGCATCGGCACTCGGTCCGGCCGAACCCGCCACCTTGCCGGCGCCGCTCGGCACGTCGGCGCCATCCAGCTTGTCGCGCAACTCGAGCACCAAACGCTCCGCGAGCTTCTTGCCCACGCGCGGTACCTGCGTGAGCGTCGCGAGGTCGCCCTCGCGCACCGCACGCACCAAGCGCTCGCCTGTCAGCGTGCTGAGCAGGTTCATCGCCAGCGCCGGCCCGACGCCCGTCGTGCCCATCAGGCGCTGGAACAGCTTGCGCTCGTCCGCCGTGGCGAAACCGTAGAGCGTCCACGCGTCCTCGCGCACGACCATCGCCGTGTGCAGCGCGAGCTCGCCGCCCAGCTTCGGCAAAGCCTCCACCACGCTCAGCGGGACCATCACCTCATAGGTGACGCCGCCGCCGGTGCGCAGCTCGATGCGGTCGAGACCGTGGGCCGCGAGGGTGCCGTCGAGCCGCGCGATCATCGCGCTCTCCGCGCTGCCGTGCGCCCGGGTACCGTACGCAGCAGCGGCCCGATCCCGCGCGCGCCCGCCATCGCCCGCTGCGCGCCGATGCGCATCGCACAGGTCAGCGCCGCCGCCACGCCGTCGGCGGCGTCGTTCGGCTGCGGCGGGGACTTCAAGCGGAGATGCTGCGCGATCATCAGTTGCACCTGGACCTTGGTGGCGGCACCCGTGCCGACGACGGCCTTCTTGATCTCGGCCGGCGGATACTCGTGGATCTCGACTCCCGCCTCCTCACCCGCCAGCAGGATCACGCCGCGCGCGTGGCCGAGGACGAGCGTGGTGCGCACGTTCTTCGCGTAGAAGGCCGATTCCACGGCCATCGCCTGCGGCTCGTGGCGTGCCAGCAGCTCGCGCACGCCCTCGGCGATGTCCTTCAGGCGCCGCGGCAGCGGCCACTCGGCCTTCGTGCGGATCACGCCGCACTCCACCAACGTCGGCGTGCTGCCCGCGCGGACCACGCCGTAGCCGGTCACCGCAGTGCCGGGGTCAATGCCGAGGATCAGCACGACGCACCGGCCGGCTGCCTCACGCCGACATCTCCGACATATCCATATCGAAGTTGGCGTCCACCTTCTGCACGTCGTCGAGGTCTTCGATCTGTTCCATCAGCTTGAGCAGCTGCGTCGCGTTCTCGCCCTCGACGCGCACGCTGCTCTTCGGCACCCAGGTCAGCTCGGCTTCCGACGCCACGAGCCCCGCCGTCTCCAGCGCCTGCTTCACCGCGTGCAGGTCGGCCGGCGCGGTGGACACCACGAACTGCTCGTCCTCGCGCACGAAATCCTCGGCGCCCGCCTCGAGGGCCTGCTCCATCACGCTGTCCTCGTCGCGGCTCTCGACCGGGATGAAGATCTGCCCCTTGCGATCGAACATAAAGGCCACGGAGTTCACCGCGCCGAGGTTGCCGCCGCCGCGCGAGAGCTTGGCGCGGATCTCCGCCACCGTGCGCGTCGGGTTGTCGGTCAGCGCCTGGATCATCAGCGCCACGCCGCCCGGCCCGTAGGCCTCGTACAGCACTTCCTGGTACTCGACGCCCTCGAGCTCGCCCGTGCCCTTCTTGATGGCGCGCTCGATGTTCTCCTTCGGGCAGGACTGCGCCTTGGCGTTCTCGATCGCCGTGCGCAGCCGCGGATTGCCGTCAGGGTCGCCGCCGCCCGCCTTGGCCGCCACGGTGATCTCGCGCAGCAGCTTCGTGAACAGCGCACCGCGCTTCTTGTCGGTGGCTGCCTTGTAGTGCTTGATCTGCTTCCATTTGCTGTGACCAGCCATACGCAGGGACGGATGACGGAAGACGGATGACGGAAGGCACGCGCAGGCGGCCTCCGGAACACTGGAAATCTAACGGCGGCGGGAGGACTTGTCCCCCCGCCGCCGCCTTCCCGCGTCCGTCTTTCGTCTTGAACCTTAGTTGTATCGCAGCGTCAAACTCGCCCGCAGCCCACTCACCTTCGTGCCGGAACCATCCACCACGCTGTACAGGTTGCCGATGCTGTAGCCCAGCGAGGGGAAGACGCCGAAGGCGCCCACCGGCACGCGCAGGCGCAAGCCTGCCGTCACGAGGTTGCCGGCCCGCGCGCCGCCCACCTGCCAGAGGCGCGTCTCGATGTTCGGCTGCAGCAGCAGCGTGTTCATCGGGATGCTCACGGCCGCCGCGAGGTTCAGCACGTTCTCGGCCGGCGCCGCGTCGCCGAGGATCTCGCCATCGAGGCGATAGAGGTTCCACGCGCTCAGGAACACGTCGCTGCCGCGCACGGGGAAGTTCCAACCCGCCGTCGCGATGATGCGGTCGCCCGTGCTGTACGTCGTCGTGTCCGCGATGTCCTCGCCGAACACCGAGTACGTGAGGCCGAGCGAGAGCGCGCCGTCACCCACCGGCCGGTCGGCATTGAGCGAGATGCGGTACTCATCGGCCGGCGTGAAGCGGAAGTCGGACGACGCCACCTCGAAGGCCGCGAACTCCGTCGACTTTCGCGCGCTCGCGCCGCCGCCGACGTTCCAGTCGCCGAACGGACGGGCGTAAGCCACGCCGCCCGTGACGGCCAGGCCGTTGCCCATCGACGAGATGGGATAGTACAGGAAGTCATTGCCGATCTGGCCGGCGGCTTCCTGCTGGCTCTCGGGCACCGAATACTGGCCAGTCGGCAGGTTGACGCCGAAGGTCAGCAGCACGTTGTCCGCGCCGATGCGCCAGTTGGCGCGGATCTGCGTGTCGGTCAGGCCGCTGATCTCGCTGGCCGTGGAATCGTCGGCCTTCACGGTCGAGTTGGCGAAGGCCGTCGAGACGTCGACCGACAGCCGCTCACCGAAGGGCAGGATGACGACCACGGGCATCGCCAGCTGCGTCACCGAGCGCGACGACGCGCCCGAACCGAAGGTGAGGGACGTGTACGTCGGCGCCGTGAGCACGGCGCTGTTCTCGAGTTGCGCCTCGAGGGTCGGCGCCGCGAGCAGCAGCGCGGCGAGGAGGACGGGGAGCCGGTGGGAGGCGTGGCGCATCGATCAGGGCCGTCGGATGATGATGGTCACCGTGCCGGTGGTCGGCGCGGGTTGGTCGGTGCCGGTGCCGTTGCTCGCCGGGTCGCGCACGGGGGCGTCGCCGCCGATCACCGGACCGGCATTCGAAATCGGCGTCACCGATGGCGGGTTCACGTTCTGCGTCACGATGTTCAGCGTGTTCGTCGGCGTGCTCGGCGCGACGTTGCCCTGCTGCGCGCTGCTCACCACCTGGCTCTCGTTGCCGCTGAGCCCCGATTCGATCGACGCCGTGCTGACCTGCACGCCCGCTGCCGCGGCCTGCGCCGCCTGGAAGCGCACGCCCGCCGCGCCGAAGCCCGGATCCAGCGACCGCGCCTCCTGGAAGTAGCGCGCCGCATCCTCGAAGCGCCCGTCGTCCGCCGCCAGCAGGCCACGGCTGTACGACAGGAACGCATTGAGGTTGGTCGTCGACTGGCGGTCCACCAACTGTCGCTCGGCCGGCGTCAGCTCCACGCCGAGCTGCGTGAACACCTGGAACACCAGCTGCTTCTGCATCGCGAAGAGATTGTCGAGCTGGTTCGTCACCGACACCGGCGCCGCGAACTCGCCCGTGTTCACGTCGACGACGTTCGACTGGATCGTCAGCTGCGCGCCACCTTGCACCATCGAGCCGTTCACGAGACGGCCGGCGCGGATCAGCTTGCCGGCGCGCACCGCCGTCGCCGCGTCCACGCGGTCGGACTCACCGAGTCGGATCTCGTCGGCGATCGCCTGCATCCGGTCGCGCTCCACGACCGTCAGCTGCGACGAACGCGAGAGGTCGGTGATCATCAGCTCGGCGAAGCCGCGCTCCAACGGCGCATACGTCTCGGCGTCGGGACCCGAGAACTTGAACGGCGGCACCGCGATCGTCCTGCGGTCGCCGGGCGTCTGCGAGAGCGTGGCCTCGTTGGCCACCGCCTGCTTGGCCGCGGCGACCACCTCGGTGCGGGCCAGCGCCACCAAGCGCTGCTGGATCTGCGAACGCGTGCGCCGCGACCGCCCGATACGCAGGTAGTCGTTGTACGCGGCCTTCGCGCCAGCGTAGTCCTCGAGGCGCTCGGCGGACATCCCCGCGTAGAGCGCACTCACGCCGTCGCGCGGATCCATCGCCCGCGCCTGGTCGAGCACCGTGCGCGCGTCCGCAAAGCGGTTCGCCTTGAAGTACGCCACGCCCAGCGCACGCACCGCCGCGACGTTGCGAGGGTTCGCCGAGCGGGCCGCTTCGAGCCGCGCGATCGGGTCGCGCTGCGCCTGCGCCGCGGGCGCGACGACGGTGAGCAAGCCAAGGACCAACAGGATTCGGTGCAGACGCATCGCCACTCCTAGCGATCGGGGTCGAGCATATCTTCGAAACGCAACCATTGCTTGTAGAAATACAGGTCCAGATACCCGGTCGTGCCATTACGGTTCTTCCGCACGAGCAGTTCCGTGGCCCCCTCCACGCCATACCCGGGCGTGTACATCTCCTCGCGGTAGATCGCCAGCACCACGTCGGCGAGCTGCTTCACCGTGCCCAGCGCGCCGAAATCCTCGAGCGTCGGCCGCGGGTCAGTCCGTGCCCGCTCCCAGCGCGGCAACTGGGCCGTCACCAGCACGGTCACGTCGAGATCCAGCGCCGCCGCCTTGAGCGCCCGCACGGCGCTCGCCAGCAGCTCCTCCTGCGCGCCCTCTCCCATTGCGCAGGACTGCAGCGAGTCTACGACAATCACCTGGCACTCCAACTCGCGAATCCGCGTCCGCAGCGCATCCAGCGATGCCGACGGCAACGGTTCCACGCGTGGCGACGCATCGCGCAGACGCACCGCCGCCGCACCCACGGCGGCCCGCGCCAACTCGTCCAGCCGGCCGCCACGCAGTTCGTCCACGCGCACGCGACCCTCCAGCGCCAGCGCACGCTCCATCACGCGCTCGGCAGTCATCTCACCCGTCAGGAACGCCACCGACGTTCCGGCCTGCGCCATCCGCAACGCCATCGCCAAGGCCAGCGCCGACTTGCCGCTGCCCACGTCGCCACCGAGCACCACGAGGTCGCCGCGGCGGATGCCGCCACCCAGCCAACGGTCCACGCTCGCGAAGCCGGTCGCGACCGTGTCCCCGGCCGGATGTCCGTCCGAAGCCAGGTCCACGCGCTTCATCACGCGCGAAATCGGGGAGATGTCGGTGGGGCGCAGGGGAGTCTCTAGAAATAAGGAAAAGCCAAGCGCCCAATCTTACGGCTTAGTCCGTGGGGGCGGCAAGCAGGGCGGCGTCCTGCCGCAATTCCGCCGCGAGGCGCACAAGCTCTGAACGTGCAACTCGGTCAAGGTGCGCCGCCGTGACGTCGGTCACCCCCGCCAGAACCTCCGCCATCACGCTGCGGTCCCCTTGGGCGCTCGCTGCGATCCCACGCTGCAACGCCGTGCGCGTCTTGGCGGGCAGCGTGAACGCCGTCAGCCAGCCCTTCGCCTGCTCGGCGCGCGCCCGCCGCACGTCCACCGTCAACGGATGCGGCAGCCGCATTCCCTGCGCCAGCCGCACGACCATCATCACGCCCGTCAGCGTCTCGCGCGGCCCGCCGAGGGCTGCCCGCGCCGCGGCGGCTGCCAGCCCCGGAAACGGGAACAGCGCACGCGCGGGTGCGAACGGAGTCGACGGTTCTGCCATACGCCCAAGTTGCCGCCCTCGCCCTAGCGTCGGAAGGGGCTAGTTTTCGAAGAATGTTGCCGCCGTCCCTTCCGAACCCGGCCCGGGCCTGATGCGCCTCTATCGCCGGCTGCTCGTCTTTCTCCGCCCGCACAGCTGGCGGTTGATCGGCAACATCCTGTTCAACGTGACTGCCGCCGCGCTCGACGGTATCGCGTTCACGTTGCTCATCCCGTTCCTCAACACGCTCTTCGGCCTCCCGAACGCCATCGCCCAGGATATGGGCTGGCTCACCGACGTGCAGGACCGCCTCATCGGCGCCTTCCTCGTCGCGGACGATCCGCTCGGTTCGCTGCGCGGCGTGATCCTCGTGATCATCGCGATGGTCGCGCTCAAGAACGTCTTCCTCTGGGCCGGCGGCCAGCTCGGCGCCTCGCTGCAGGAGTACCTCACGCGCGACCTCCGCGCCGCGGTGTTCTCGCATATGCAGCGCCTGCCGCTGGGCTGGTTCTCGCGCACCAAGACCGGCCAGATCATCGCGCGTATCCTCACCGACACCGAGCAGACGAAGGCGATCCTCGCCGAAGTCGCCACGCGAACGATCCAGAACGCCGCGCAGTTGGTCGTGACGATCTGGATCCTCTTCACGATGTCGCCGCGGCTCACGCTCTATGCGTTGGTCGTCGCGCCGCTGATCATCGGCCTGCTTCAGCCCATCCTGCGCAAGCTGCGCAAGGGTCATCGCCGCCTGCGCGCCGAGTACGGAGAGATCACCAGCGTGCTGCAGGAAGTCGTGAGCGGCATCCGCTTGGTGAAGTCGTTCCGCGGCGAGACCTACGAGGACGGACGCTTCCTCGGCGCATCGGGCCGCTATTCGAAGGGGATGACCCGCATCCAGCGCATCGCGCTGCTCAGCGGGCCGCTCACCGAAGTGCTGGGGACCGTCGTCGCCGTGGCCATCCTCTGGCTCGGCGCGCAGGAAGTGCTCGGCGGCCGCGGGATGGACGGCGGCACGCTCATCACGTTTATGGTCCTCGTGATGCGCCTGCTGCAGCCCTTGAAGCAGCTCTCGCAGGCCCCGACGATCGCGCAGCAGTCGCTGGCCGCGGCCGAGCGCTTGTTTGATGTGCTCGACCAGCCCACGGAGCTGCAGGCCGACCGCGGTACGCGCGACGTGCACGGGCTGGAGCGCGAGTTGGCGTTCGATGCCGTCGGCTTCTCGTACGGCGACGAGCCGGTGCTGCGCGATGTCTCGTTCACGGCCAGGAAGGGCGAGGTCATCGCGCTGGTCGGCGCCAGCGGAGCAGGGAAGAGCACGCTGGTCGATCTCATCCCGCGCTTCATCGAGCCCACGGCCGGCCGCATCCTGCTCGACGGCGTCGACACGCGAGAGATCAAGCTCCCCGCGCTGCGCACGCTCACCGGCATCGTCTCGCAGGACACGGTGCTCTTCAACGACAGCGTGCGCGCGAACATCGCCTACGGCGCCGGCGAGAAGTACACGCAGGCGCAGGTGGAAGCCGCGGCGCGCGCGGCCAACGCGCACGAGTTCATCGCCGCGCTGCCCGAGGGCTACGATACCGTCCTCGGCGAGCGCGGCACGCGGCTCTCCGGCGGTCAGCGGCAGCGCCTGGCCATCGCCCGTGCCCTGCTCACCGATCCGCCGATCCTCATCCTCGACGAAGCCACCAGCGCACTCGACACCGAGAGCGAGCGGCTCGTGCAGGAGGCGCTGGACCGCCTGCTCGCCGGCCGCACGACCTTCGTCATCGCGCATCGGCTGAGCACCATCGTCCACGCCACGCAGATCCTCGTGATGGACGCCGGCCAGGTGGTGGAGCGCGGCACGCACGACGAATTGTTGGCGCGCGGCGGCGCCTACGCGCGGCTGCACGCGTTGCAGCAGCGCGGCGAGCGCAACGGCGATGGCTAGCGCCGCGCCGGCTCCGGCGTCGACGCCTTCCGGTCGCGCAGTGAAGCCGCCAACGCTGATGCACCGCGTCGAGTACGCGTTGCTGCGCCTTGTCGCGACCCTGCTCCGGCCCTTCTCCCTGCGTACGGCCTCGCGCGTCGGCGCGATGGTCGGCGGGCTCGGCTACTGGCCCTTCCGCATAAGGGCCGATCGCGTCGAGCGCTACATCCGCGCGGCGTTTCCTGAGTTCAGAGAACAACGCGTGCGTGAGGTCGCCCGCGAGAGCTATCGCGGCTTGGGCCGAGTCACCATCGAAGGCATCATCCTCAGCAAGGAACCGCGCGAGAGCATCCTCGGCGCATTCAGCGGCACCGAGGGTTGGGAGAAGCTCGAGGCCGCGCTGGCCGCAGGACGTGGCGTGGTGCTCGTGAGCGGGCACATCGGCAGTTGGGAGCTCGCCGCGGCGTATATGGCCGCCCGCGGCGTGCCCATCGACGCCATCGCGATGCATATGGCCAACCCGCTCAGCGATGCCTTCGTGCGTCGCACGCGCGAGCGACTCGGCATCAAGGTCATCTTCGACGACGAAGCCGTGCGCGCCATCCCGCGCGCCTTCCGCGATGGCCGCGCCGTCGGCTTTCTCTCCGACCAAGGCGCGCTCGGACTCGCCAGCACCTTCGTGGACTTCTTCGGACGCCCCGCCAAGACGCCGCGCGGCGCCGCCGTGTTCGCCCTGCGCGGCAAGTTGCCGATGCTCTTCGTCGCGGCGGTCCGCCAACCCGATCAGTCGTACCGCTTCATCGTGCGCGACGTCGCGCTGGCCGACGACGCCGACCGCGAGACCGCGGTGGACAACACCGTGCGCAACTACACGAAGGCCATCGAAGATTGCGTACGCGAGCATCCCGAGCAGTACTTCTGGCAGCATCGCCGCTGGAAGCGCCAGCCGCCCGACACGCCGCCGCACCTGCGCGAACCCTGACCGCAACCGCCGTGACCGCTGAGTACGACGACTACCCTTCCCCCGACGCGCTGCGGCGGCTCCGCGAGCGCGAGTATCCCTGGGAGGCGCGTGGCGACGCCGTGCACTTCGACCACGCCAGCATCGGCGTGATCCCGCAGCGCGCCCGCGATGCCGTCGCCGCGTACAACGACAAGCGCGCCGAGATGCACGCGATGCGCGCCGAGGACTTCTTCCCGCAGCTGGACCGCTCGCGCGCGCTCATCGCGCAGTTGATCGGCGCCAGCGCCGAGGAGATCGCGCTCACGACCAACACCAGCTGGGGCGTGAACCTCGCGGCGTATGCCCTGCCGCTCGGCCCGGGCGACATCGTGCTCGGTAGCGAGGGCGAGTTCCCGGCGAACGTGTATCCGTGGATGGCCGCGGCCAAGCAGCGCGGCTTCACGTTCGAGCTCGTGCCGATGCAGGGCTTCGCCGTGGACGAGGACGAGATCCTACGGCGCGTCGAGACCGACCCACGCGTGAAGGGCGTCGCGCTCAGTTGGGTGTCGTTCTGGACAGGGTACCGCATCGACGCCAAGCGACTCGGCACCGCCTGCCGGATGCGCGGCGTGTGGTTCGCGATGGATACGATCCAAGGGCTCGGCGCCTGCGCGCTCGATGTGCGCGACGTGCCCGTGGATATCGTCTCGAACGGCGCGCAGAAGTGGCTCTGCTCGCCCTGGGGCGCGGCCTTCGCCTACGTGCGCAAGGAGCTCATCGCGCAGCTCGAGCCGCCGGCCGCCGGCTGGCTCTCGCAGGCGAGTGCCGGCGATTTCGCGAAGTTCCTCGACTACGATCCCGCCTGGCGCGACGATGCGCAGCGCTTCGAGGTGGGCTCGCTGCCGATCCAGGACTTCGTCGGGATGAACGCGACGCTGGAGCTCTTTCTTGAGCTCGGGCCTGAGCACGTTGAGCGCCATATGTTGGCCATTACGGCGGAGTTGCGCCGTTGGGCGGTCTCGCGGCCGGGCTACACCGTGCTCACGCCCGAGCGCAATGCGCAGCGCGCGGGCATTGTTGCGGTTCGTACGCCTGATGTTGCGGCGGACTCGGCCAAACTGCGCACAGCCGGCGTCGTGCACAGTATCCGCGAAGGCGCGATACGGCTTGCGCCGCACTTCCACTCCACGCGCGAAGATCTCCAGCGCGTATTTCGCGCGCTGGAGTCCTAGCAGCGACTACAGCGGCGCGCAGACAGCGGGAGGTTGGATTCCCGCGAGTTCCGGTAGCGACCACCAGGACTGCGTTTCGACATCATCGTCGTCCTTCGTGCCGACGAGGACGCGTGCCGAGTCCACCCCGAGGACGCGAGAGCCAGCGGGCACTTCGAGGCGCCACGCGCGCAGCGAGTGCAGGTCAACTACCGTCCAGTGGTCGGCCTCATCGGTGGTTGGACCGCGGAACGCCTGTACCCAGAGCGCGCCGTCGCGTGAGACCTGCACGCGCGAGAAGTGCGCCGTGGAGTCGGGATAGATCAGTTGCGTGCGGTAGATCCGCTCGGCCTGTTCGCGCAGTTCGGCTGTCGGCGCCGTGTTGATCAGCGGTGCGAGTAGGCTGTCACGGATTGCTGGCGTGAGTGCGTCGACGCGGTTCCTCGGCGCGCGAAGGATCGCGACGTCCCGCAATCGCAGGGAATCTCCCGCTGCCTGAAGCGTGAAGCTCCAGCGGTCGGCGAAGCCGTAGAGGTAGCAGCGGCCCAATGCGACCCATCGCCCGGTGCGAGAGAACGGAGATGAGATGAGCACCATCCCTCCTCCCTCGGGCATCACCTGGAACTCGCTGTATCCCCGAGCCTCACCGAGCACCGCTGAGGGCTGGCCAATGACCCAGAGTCCGAAGCGGGCCTCACGGGTGTGCAGCCCCTCGGCGTTCGCGGCGGGGTTGAACACGATCTCGACCACGCCGGCGGTGTCACCGACGCCGGTGGCCCAGACGTCGAAGCCGCGTCCGGTCTGGGCGCCCTGGGCCAACGGTTCGCCGCGTTGGTACTCGAGTGACGGGGAGTACCGCGACACCCTGCGATTCACCGCGTCGAAGAGCCAGATGGAATCGCTGGCATCCTGCCACAGTTGGCCAATGCGCTGGATCTCGCCGGGACCCTGTCCGCGCCGCGAGAACGGGCCTTGATACGCGCCGTCGCTCCCGAAGACTCCGACAGTCACTCCGTCCGTGAGCAACGTGCGACCGTCGCGCAGCGGATATCCCGTGCCGGGATTGCCATTGAAGAAGTCCTCGGCGGCACCGGTGAGCGAGAGCCGCGCTCCGATACGCAGCAGCGGTAGTTCGCGCGGGTTGCCGCTGACGGTGAAGAGCGTCACGCCGGCGCTGTCGCTGGTGACGATGCTCCCGGAATCCACGGCGCTGCCGTCCGCGCACGCCGCGGCGAGCAGCGCGCAGCAGGCGAGGGTGACGTGCAAGCGAGCTGAGGCCAACGTCCGGCGAGTCACGTACGGTCTCCGCGTTTGGGATGCGGCGAAGGTCGGAGCTGGAAGCGGACTCGGCAAGCATCTGCGGATTAGCGCTTCGTGAAGATTAGATTTCCCCTCGTGACCGCTCCTGCCATCTCCGCTGCCGCCCTCGCCGACCAGATCGCGCGACGCCGCACCTTCGCCATCATCTCGCATCCCGACGCCGGCAAGACCACGCTGACGGAGAAGCTGCTGCTCTACGGCGGCGCCATCCACCAAGCCGGCTCCGTGAAGGCCCGCAAGGCGCAGAAGCACGCGACCTCCGACTGGATGGCCCTCGAACAGGAGCGCGGCATCTCGGTCACCAGCTCCGTGCTGCAGTTCGAGTACCACGGCTACAACGTCAACCTGCTCGACACGCCCGGCCACGCCGACTTCGGCGAGGACACCTTCCGCACGCTCGTCGCCGCGGACTCGGTCGTGATGCTGCTCGACAACCGCAAGGGCGTCGAGGAACGCACGCGCCAGCTCTTCGACGTCTGCCGCCGCCGCCGGATGCCGATCTTCACGGTCGTCAACAAGTGCGACCGCGTGGGCGAGGATCCGCTCAAGCTGGTCTCCGACGTCGAAGCCGAGCTCGGCATCATCGCCGTCGCCGCGCACTGGCCGATCCATATGAGCGACGCCACGCACGGCACGATGTTCCGCGGCGTCTACGACCGCCGCCGCAAGCGCGCCTTCCTCTTCGCGCGCGACGAGCGCCACGGCGCCGACAAGGTCGCCACCACCGCGCTCGAACTCGACGGACCCTCCGATCCGACGCTCCTCGAGGCCCTCGGCAACACCGACGAAGCCCTGCAGGCGGTCGAGAAGCTCGCCCACGACATCGAGCTGCTCGATATGGCTGGCCACGAGTTCGATCCCGCCGCGATCGCCAGCGGCGAGATGACGCCCGTGTACTTCGCCTCGGCCCTCACGAACTTCGGCGTCGAGCCCTTCCTCGAAGACTTCCTGCCCCTCGCGCCCGCCCCCGTGGGCCGCGACAGCAACGCCGGCCGCATCGAACCCAGCGGCGAGGCCTTCACCGGCTTCGTGTTCAAGGTGCAGGCGAATATGGACCCGCGGCACCGTGACCGCGTGGCGTTCCTGCGCGTGTGCAGCGGCCGCTACGCCGCCGGCCTCGAGGTCACGCACGTGCGCACCGGCAAGAACTTCAAGCTCGCGCCGCCGCAGCAGTTCCTCGGCCGCGAACGCGCCTTCGCCGAGGAAGCGCTGCCCGGCGACGTCGTCGGCGTGCACGACCGCGGCAACCTCCGCATCGGCGACACCCTCGCCGCGCCCGGCGCACCGAAGGCCGAGAGCGGCAAGCTGCTCGAGTACGTCGGCATCCCGCGCTTCGCGCCGCAGCACTTCGCGCGCATCCTCTCCAAGGATCCGCTGCGTCGCAAGGCGCTCGACAAGGGACTCCGCGAACTCTCCGACGAGGGCGCCGCGCAGGCCTTCTTCGCCGAGTCGATGATGGGGCCGGTGCCCATCGTCGGCGCGGTCGGTATGCTGCAGTTCGACGTGATGGTGCACCGCCTCGAGAACGAGTACGGCGCGCCCTGCACGCTGGAGATGATGCCCTATCGCTTCCCGCGCTGGGTGACGGGCCCCGAGGCCGCCATCCGCCGGCTCGGCGAGGCCCAGGACCTCACGCTGCTATCCGACTCGAAGGATCAACTCGTACTCGTCTTCCGCGACGAGTGGCGACTTCGCTGGGCGACGGAGAAGGCGGCGGAGCAGGGGCTGACGTTTCACACTGAGGCGCCGTAAGGCGCCTCAGTCGTATCAACAGGCGCACGAGAATCGGCCTAGCTTCGAAAACCCTTCTTGGGAATGTCCCCGCGAATTCGCCGCTTCTGGCCGCTTCGGAACCACTGCACTGCAGTCTCAAAGTCGCGTGTCCAGGAGTCGTTCGCGACAGGTGAAACCGGCTGATAAGTTAGGACCTGATCAGGGTGGTCCGGGTCAGGCAGTAGCCAGTCCGCAACAGCGTACGTGAAGTCGGACCAGCGCCCAGTTGATGGACCCAGCGAAACTGCGACGATGTCGAACTCGCCGAATCTGTAAGGTCTGGTGGACTTTCCTGCCTTTTCGCCCTTTCGGCTCTTCTGAAGTTCAGCCACGAAGTGGTCCGCTGGCCATTTCACGAGGCTGCTCCACTGTTTGTTAGCGCGCAGCGGCGCGCCAGCCTCTGATCTCTGCATCTTCACTTGTACGCGCACAACCTCAGAATCGAGCGGGCGGTCTTCAAGAGAGTCGGTCAACAGAAAATCGTATGGGGGGTCTCCGGCGACCTCAATCTCTCTCCATCGCGGGGCCAGTTTCGGAAGCACATCCGCGGCAAAAGCACCTTCCGCGAAGATTCCTCGAATCATTCTCACGGTGAAGTCACCGGCTCGGGAGAAGGACTCAAGAATCCCCTCGGCCGAAATCATCAGGCGTTCCTCGATTGGATGCGGAGGGAGTTCGGCCCTTAACATACGGACCAGCGCCGTCTGCTCTGCCTCGCTCAACCGCCGCGCCGCGTTCAATACTTCGTCGTATTCCGTCATCAACTACCCCTGTTCCTTTGCACGACGACCCGGAGTCATCCGCGCGAAGTCGAGAACGTCTTGCCGGTGGACAAGCACATAGCCTGCGATTTCGAGAGTGCGCAGGCGCTCTCTCCGAATCAGCGCGGCGATTGCCTGTCGGCTGACTTGGCGCACGCGTGCAGCATCGCTCTGTGTAATCCAGTCTGCGGGGTTAAAGTGTGAATAGGTTGTCATTGACAATCCATTTGCAGAGATTAGCTTTCACCGGGTACTTGCACGACCAGCACTGACGCGAGCACTCACAGCTTTCCGCCCAGGCCCCGATGGCAACTCCTTCCACTCCTGTCTTGGCGTTCCGCGACGACCCTCACGCGTCGACGGCCGTCGCTGGCGCCAAGCCGTTCTACACGACCCCCCTCGGAGCGTCGTACCTTGCGGACTCAAGACGAGTTCTTGCTTCGATGCCAGACGGATCCGCCAATCTAGTGTTTACGTCGCCGCCGTACGCCCTTCACTTCAAGAAGGAGTATGGAAATGTCGAGAAGAACGAGTACGTGGACTGGTTTCTGTCGTTTGCTCGTGAAATCTGGCGTATTCTCCCGGACGACGGCAGCTTCGTGCTGAATGTCGGGGGCAGTTATAACAAAGGCATTCCGACTCGCTCGACGTACCACTTCAAACTGTTGCTGGCGTTGGTCGAAGATGTCGGCTTTCATCTGGCGCAGGAGTTCTTCTGGTACAATCCCGCGAAGATGCCTGTTCCTGCTGAGTGGGTCACGGTGCGTCGAGTGCGAGTGAAGGACTCGGTAGAGTACGTGTGGTGGTTCTCAAAAACCCCGCATCCGAAGGCAAACAATCGCCGCGTCCTCAAGCCGTATAGCAAGGATATGCTTCGTCTGAACAAGAAAGGCGTGCGCGCGACGGTGCGGCCATCTGGTCACAACATTACGTCTGATTTCACGAAGGTTGACGCTGGCGGGTCTATCCCCGCAAATGTTTTCGAGGAAGAGCTTCCAAGCAATTTCCTGCGCGCCGGCAACAATGCGGCTAATGATCAGTACACCAAGCGTTGCAAGGCTGCCGGGTTAAAGATTCACCCCGCACGATTCCCAACGACACTTCCAGACTTCTTTATCAAGCTGCTGACTGACGAAGGAGATCTTGTGGTCGACCCCTTCGGCGGCTCAAACACGACAGGGATGGTGGCGGAGGGGTTGGGGCGTCGCTGGATTGCCGTCGACGACGTCGAAGAGTATCTCGAGGCCAGCAAATTTCGGTTTGATGAAGTCTCATCGCCCTAGCCTTCGACGAGCGGCCCGGGTCGTTAGTCATCTGCTTGCGGAGAGACGAGTGCCGTTGGTTTGCCGCAGAGCGTCCGACTGAATGACGGGTCCTGACGCGCATTCCGGCGACGACGTCCAACTGCTGACGGAACCCTGACATTCCCGCGCCGCCGGCAACAGTGCTGTCGCCGCGTCCGCGGGGTAGTATAGGGCTGTCACATTTTCCCCGGAGAATCCGATGCGTTCCCTCGTCCTGCTCGCTTCCGCAATGCTGCTGTCCGTTCCCGCCATCGCCCAGGACGCCGACCGCGTCGTCGGCGGGGGCATCCAGATCGATGGCTGGAAGGGCCGCGTCGACCGCCGCCCTGCCTCGCAGGGCCGCACGGTCAACGACTCGCGCCTGCGGATGGAGAACGGCGCGCTGCGCCTCTCCGTCGGCCCCGCCGGCAACTTCTGGAACCCGTCGCACCACGCGCACGGCAACTACGAGGTGAGCGCGACGTTCAAGGAACACAAGATGGCCTCGTCGCATCCGCACTCGTACGGCATCTTCATCGGCGGCGCGGATCTCGAGAGCGACACCGAGACCCTGATGTACTGCATCGCCTACGGCAACGGCACCTACTCGATCAAGACTTTCCACGGCGCCAACGTGCAGACGCTCGTCGATCGCGCGGCCTCGGACGCCCTCGTGAAGGCCGACGCCAACGGCGAGGCCACCAACACCATCGGCTGGCGCGTGCAGGGCGGCAACGCTTCCTGCGTCATTAACGGCCAGTCGGTGCACACGGTGACCCGCGCGCAGGCCGTCGCCGCCGACAAGCTCAAGTCGCTGGATGGCAACTATGGCCTGCGCGTCAGCCACAACGTGGAGCTGACGGTTAGCGGCCTGCGGATGACGGCGCGCTAAGCGCCGCGGCGCGACGGCTGGCTCAGCGCGCGAGGTCGAGCACGGCGATCTCGCGCGCGCCCTTCCGGAGCAGCATCCAGCGCCCACGCACCGCGGCATCCACCGGCGCGTGCGTCGCATCGGCAGCAAGCTTGGCGCCGTTCACCGACACCGCACCCTGCTGCACCAGCTTCCGCGCGGCCGTCTTCGACAGCTCGAAGGCGGCCGCGAGTGCATCCACCACCGCCACGCCGCCCTCCTCCGCCACGACGCGCTCGGACGGCATCTCCGCTGCCAGCATCGCGAACACGTCGTCGCCGAGCGCCTGCACGTCGGCCTTCTTGTCGAACACCGTGCGCGACACGGTCTCGGCGACGTCCGCCGCCGCCGCGCCGTGGATCATCGCCGTCACTTCACGCGCCAGCCGCTTCTGCGCCCCGCGCTCGTGCGGCGCCGCGGCGTGCGCCGCCTCGAGCGCCGCGATCTCCTCCGCACCCAGCAGCGTGAACGTCCGCAGCAAGCGCCCTGCGTCCGCGTCCTCGGCGTTGATCCAGAACTGATAGAACTTGTACACGCTCGTGAGCTTCGCATCGAGGTACACCGCGCCGGCTTCCGTCTTGCCGAACTTCTTGCCCTGCGCATCGGTCAGCAGCGGGAACGTCAGCCCGTGCGCCTCGCCGCGCTGCGTGCGGCGGATCAGCTCCGTCCCCGCGGTGATGTTGCCCCACTGGTCGCTGCCGCCCAGCTGCAGCGTCACGCCGTCCTTGGCGTACAGCCGCGAGAAGTCGTACGCCTGCAGCAGCATATAGCTGAACTCGGTGAAGCTGATGCCGGTCTCCATCCGCGACTTCACGGAGTCCTTCTGCATCATCCAGTTCACCGTGAAGTGCTTGCCGGTGTCGCGCAGGAACTCGATCAACCCCTGCGCCCCCAGCCACTCGGCGTTGTTGCGCACGGCAAAGCGCGCCAGCGCCTCGCCGCCGAGGGCGTTCTCGGCCACGCGCTGGATCTGCCGCCAGATCAGCTCGGCGTTGGCGGCGATCTCGTCCGTGGAGCGCATCGGCCGCTCCTCGCTCTTGCCCGAGGGGTCGCCGATCATCGCCGTGCCGCCGCCCACCAGCGCCACGGCGCGGTGGCCGGCTCGCGCCAAGCGCACCAGCCCCATCAATGAGACGAGATTGCCCACGTGCAGGCTCTCGGCCGTGGGGTCGAAGCCGCAGTAGCCCGTCACCGGACCCTTGGCGAGGTGGGCCTCGCAGCCCTCGGTCTCTTGGAACAGCAGGCCGCGCCAGCGCAGCTCTTCGTGCAGGGGGGTCGGGGACGCCGTCATCCCCGAAAGTTACGGGTCGCGGGAGGGGAAGTCACTTGGCTAGCTTTCCTGCGTGTTGAACAAGCACCCCCGGCTCAAGAAATACCTCGTGCGCGCCGCACTCGCCGGCCTCGCACTCAGCGTCGTCGGCCTGCTGGTCTTCGTCCTCTGGTGGGGCGTCTTCCTCTGCTCCGACGAGACCTGCCCGAGCATCGACCAGTTCGCCGAGTACAAACCGGCCGAGCCGGCGCGCCTCTACGCCGCCGACGGCCGCTTCATCGGCGAGATCGGCCTCGAGCGCCGCTCCGTCGTCACGCTCGACCAGATCCCGGCGCACGTCGTCGATGCCTTCGTCATCACCGAGGACAAGCGCTTCTACCAGCACCGCGGCGTCGACTACGTCCGCGTGTTCGGCGCGGTCATCGCGAACATCAAGGCGGGCGGCCTCTCCGAAGGCTTCTCGACCATCACGATGCAGTTGGCCCGCAACATCTTCCCGGCGCAGCTGCCTTCGCGCAACCGGGCGACCAGCGCCCTCAACAACATCGTCCGCAAGTTCCGCGAGGCGAAGGTCGCGCGGCGCATCGAGGCGCGCTTCCCCAAGGAGCGCATCCTCGAGCTGTACCTCAACCAGATCGCCCTCGGCGCCGGCGCCTACGGCGTCGAGGCGGCCTCGCAACGCTACTTTGGACGCCCGGTCAGCGAGATCACCGTGGCCGAGGGCGCGATGCTCGCCGCGCTGCCCAAGGCGCCGTCCCGCTATAACCCGCGCCGCTTCCCCGACCGCGCCATCCAGCGCCGCAACACGATCCTCGAGCTGATGCGCCGCGAGGGCGCGCTCTCGGACGCCGACGCCAGCATCGCCAAGGCCTACCCGTTGCGCCTCAACCGCTCCGCGCGCGGCGCGGGCGATCCCGCCCCCTACTTCGTGGAATGGGTGCGCACGGAACTCGAACGTCGCTTTGGCCCGCAGGTCTACGAGAGCGGGCTCCGCGTGCTCACCACGCTGGACCTCGATATGCAGGGCGCCGCCGAGCGCGCCGTCGAGCGCCAGATGCGCAACATCGAGGCAGGGCAGTGGGGCGACTACACGCAGACCACCTACGAGGAGTACCTCGCCCGCGCCGCCGCCGGCGACGCGGCGGGCAGCGGCAACAACTCGCCGTACCTCCAGGCCAGCTTCATCGCGCTGGATCCGCGCACCGGCGCGGTGCGTGCGCTGATCGGCGGACGTGACTTCGACGATTCCAAGTTCAACCGCGCCACGCAGGCCCTGCGCCAGCCCGGCTCGACCTTCAAGCCGATCGTCTACGCCACGGCCATCCGCTCGGGACGCACGCCGGCGTACTTCATCGACGACGAACCCATCGAGGTGCCGCAGCTCGACGGCACCGTCTGGTCGCCCAACAACTACGACCTCAAGTTCGAGGGTCGCGTCACGCTGCGCCGCGCGCTGATGCATTCGCGCAACCTCCCGGCCATCCGCCTCGCGATGGAGATCGGCGAGGGAAGCATCGCCGAGATGGCCAAGAACTTCGGCATCACCACGCGCGTGCCGCCGTATCCGTCCATCGCGCTCGGATCGGCCGACGTGTATCCGCTGGAGATGGTCGCCGCGTACTCGACCTTCGCCAACCTCGGCTGGCGCACGGCGCCCAATCCGATCCTCCGCGTCGAGACGCTCGACGGCCGCAAGCTCTACGAAGCCGAACCCGAGCGCATCCAGGTCCTCTCGCGCGAGGAGGCCTGGGTGATGGTGGATATGCTCAAGGACGTCATCAAGTCCGGCTCCGGCATCCGCGTGCGGATGGAAGGCTTCACGCATCCCGCGGGCGGCAAGACGGGCACCACAAACGACTACACCGACGTGTGGTTTGTCGGCTTCACCGCCGATCTCGTCGCCGGCGTGTGGATCGGCTTCGACCAGCCGAAGGAGATTATGGGCAACGCGCAGGGCGGCCGGCTCGCCGCGCCCGCCTGGGCCGGGTTTATGCGCGAGGTCTATGAGCGCAAGCCGACGCCGCCCGACTGGCCGCGGCCGCCGGGCGTGCTCGCGATTCCCATCGATCCGGCCACCGGCCTGCGCGCCGGCTTGGGCTGCATCTCCGACTCCGTGCGCACCGAGTACTTCATCGCCGGGACCGAGCCGCTGCAGGAGTGCCCGCGCTCGATGATCTTCCGGTGAGCGAGCCGGCGCGCGTCCGCTGGCACGCGCGCTGGGTCGTGCCGGTGGCCGCAGCGCCGATCGCCGACGGCACCGTCATCACCGAGGACGACCGCATCGCTTGGGTCGGCGAGCGCCGCCACGCGCCCGCCGGTGGCCGCGACGAAGACCTCGGCGACGCCATCCTCACGCCGGGTCTCGTCAACGCGCACACGCACCTCGACCTCACGGTGCTGCGCGGCCTGCTCATCGACCTGCCGTTCTTCGACTGGGTGCGCACTCTCACGCGCGCCATCGCCCAGCTCGATGACGCCGACCAGCTCGCCTCCGCCTCGCTCGGCATCGCCGAAGGCCTCCTTGGCGGCGTGACGACCTTCGCCGACACCGCGCCGAACGATGCCGCCTTCACCGCGATGCGTGCGATCGGCGTGCGCGGAGTCTGCTACCGCGAGGTCTTCGGGCCCGATCCCAAGGACGCCGAGAAGCATCTCGCCACGCTCGCCGACCAGGTCGCGGCGATGCGGCGTCGCGAGACCGAGCTCGTGCGCGTCGGCGTCTCGCCGCACGCGCCGTACTCCGTGAGCGATGCGCTCTACACCGCCGTCGCGGACTTCGCGCGCCGCGAGCGCCTGCCCGTCGCCGTGCACATCGCCGAAGGCGCCGACGAGTCGCGGCTGGTCGCTAGCGGCGAAGGCGACTTCGCGCGATTCCTGCAGGGCCGCGGCATCGCCACGCCTCCGCGCGGCAGCGAGCCGCTCGAGCTCGTCGAGCGCGCGGGCCTGCTCCGGCGCGACACGCTGCTCATCCACGCCGTGCGCGTCAGCCCCGCTGCCATCGGCCGCATCGCCGACGCCGGCTGCGGCGTCGCGCACTGCCCGGCGTCCAACGCCAAGCTCGGCCACGGCATCGCGCCGCTCCTCGCGATGTTGCGCGCCGGCGCGCAGGTGGGACTCGGCTCCGACTCGATGGCCTCCAACGACCGGATGGACCTCCTCGAGGAAGCCCGTCTCGCCGTGCTCGCGCAGCGCGCCACCAGCGCTCGTCACGACGCGGTCACGGCGCAGCAGGCCTTCCGCCTCGCGACGCTCGGCGGCGCCGAGGCCTTGGGCCTCGATGAGGAGATCGGCTCCCTCGAGCCCGGCAAGCAGGCCGACCTGGCGGCATTCGCGCTGCCGGCAGGCCCGCGCCACAACGTGTACGACACGCTGATCTTCGGCCCCCGCCCGCGCACGTTGCGCAGCATCGTCGCCGGCCGCGAACTGATGCGCGACGGCGTCGTCGTCGGCCTCGACCCCTCGCACGCCCAGCGCGTCGAGAAGGCTGCGAGCCGTCTGCAACGGTGGCGCGAGTCGCAAACGAAGGTTTAGCTTCAGAAATGCACAGGGATGCGCCAGCATCCGTCATCCGTCCCGACTCAAGTCTCACGTCCCCCGTCTCAAGTCTCGCATAGTGTCCCGCGGCTCCGGAGCTACCGATCTCATCTGGCGTGACGCCAAGCTCGTCCCTTGGGACGACGCCCAGCTGCACGTGATGAGCCACGTCGTGCACTACGGCTCGAGCATCTTCGAAGGCATCCGTGCCTACCAGACGCCGAGCGGTGGGGCCGTCTTCCGGCTGCGCGAGCATATGCGGCGTTTCCAGGATTCGGCGAAGATCTACCGGATGCCGCTCAAGTACTCGCTCGACGAGCTCTGCGACGCGGTGACCTCGACGATCGTGGCGAACGGATTGGACCACTGCTACATCCGTCCGCTCGCCGTGCGCGCGGGGCAGGAGATGGGCGTGCTCCCCACCAGCGCACCGGTGGAGACCTTCGTGATCTGCTGGCGTTGGGGGGCCTATCTCGGGCACGATGCGCTCGAGGAAGGCGTGGACGTGACGGTGAGCAGCTGGCGCCGCGCCGCGCCGGGGACCTTCCCGACGATGGCAAAGGCAGGCGGGAACTACCTGAACTCGCAGCTCTCCAAGATGGAGGCGCGAGGCGACGGTTACGTCGAGGGCATTATGCTCGACGTGCACGGCCACGTGTCGGAGGGCAGCGGTGAGAATCTCTTCGTCATCCGCGACGACGTGCTCTACACCGCGCCGCTCTCGGCGAGCATCCTCAGCGGCATCACCCGCGACGCCGTGGTCACGATTGCCCGCGACTTGGGGTATGAAGTGCGGGAAGTGCTGATGCCGCGTGAGTTCCTGCTCATCGCGGACGAAGTGTTCTTCACCGGCACGGCGGCCGAGATCACGCCGGTCCGCAGCATCGACAAGAGTCCCATCGGCACGGGGAAGCGAGGTCCCGTGACGCAGGCGATCCAAGAGCGGTTCCTCGCGATTGCCACCGGAAGGCAGCCCGACACGCACGGCTGGCTGACCCCGGTGCCCCCGGCGAAGAGGAGTTGACCGTCGCGCCGACGGTCGATCCACTCGGAGCCCTCACTTGAGGAGGTGGTTGTGACCGTCGGCTGTCTCGCGCTCAATGCGTCCTTCGAACCGTTGACGATGGTGCCGCTCAAGCGCGCCCTGCGTCTCGTCATCGATGGCAAGGCCGAGATCGTCGAATCCGACCGCGGCAAGTCGGTGCGCTCCGAGCACCTGAACGTGCCGCGTCCGGTGGTCATCCGCCTCCGCAAGTTCGTGCACGTGCCGCGGCGCTTCCGCCGCCAGGTGACGAACACCTTCCTCTTCGCCCGCGACGGCTACCGCTGCCAGTACTGCGGTCGCGCCGGCTACGAGCTGCGTCCCCGCGAGTCGCTCACGCGCGACCACGTGATCCCGATCTCGCGCGGCGGCCTCAACATCTGGACCAACGTCGTCACCGCCTGCTCGCCCTGCAACACGCGCAAGGCGAACCACCTGCTCGGCGAGATCGGGATGCAGCTCGCGCATCCGCCGGTGGAGCCGCACTTCGTGCACCTCTCCTGGGCGGTGCGTCGCCTCACGCCCACGCAGTCTCGTTACATCAAGCTGTTCTATGGTGGCGACGTGGTGCGGCAGCTGGAGGCGATGGAGCGGCGGCACGGCGGCAGCCTGCCGCCTGAGGTCCAGGCGCTCTAGCGCGACGCGCTTCCAGCAGAGGGAAGCAGGTATTTCCGAAGCGCGCGGGTTCCGTCAGGGGTCTGGGCGGCGACGTAGATGCTTCCTCGTCCGAATCCCACGATCGCCTCGCCGGGCTTGAGCTGTAGAATGGACAGCAAGCTTCCTTCGCTGCTGAGCACGTCGTAACGCTGAGTCTCGGTCGGAAGCGCCGCGCGACGGACGAAGATTCGGTCGTCAGGCGCAAGCTGGACCGCTGGAGCAGGGTCGAGAGTGGACGGAGAGAAAAAGGCCGGGAGACGGTCGATGTCTGACACCGCCGCGACTCGGTCGCACTGCGCCCTACTGAGCCCAATCCGCGCGCGAACTGCCTCACAGAACTGACCTCGCGTCAGGGTACCGGTTCGGTCGAGTTCGGGTCCGACGACTGCGGCGCCGCGGGCTGAGTGCCGCACGACACGATACGGCTGCGGCGAGACAACGGCTACACTGCCGTCGCGCATCACGACCGCGCGGTCTTCGGCTTCGAGGCCTGTGCCGAGGACGATGCTGCTAGGCCGGCCCCCGGTCGGCGGGAGCACCACACTCCGAGCCGCCCGGCCGCGCAGTCGCGCCAGCGTGTCGGCACGGCCGCCGCTGCGGGGGCCGCGCACGAGGAGAAGGGTGTCGGCTTGCACCCGCGGAATCCTGGTTCCATCGCTCCGCCTCGGAATGACTCCGTAGACGAACCCTCCTTGGTCGACGCCGACGAGTTCAGCGTCGAGCATCCGATTGATCTCTCGCGACTCCGCGTAGCCTGTCACGAAATCGCTGCCCGCGAAGACGAGCCACCTCGAGGAGAAACTGTCCGTCAGGAGCGTTGAGTCTTGTCCGAGACTAAAGAGCCATCCGACAGCACTATACTCACCGGGACCAGCTCCCACTCGACTCAGCGCTCCGAGGCGGTTGCCACTTGGGCCGAGACGCACCACGACGTTCTCCGCTCGATCAGCGAGGATGACCGAACCATCCGTCAGTTCAACGAGCGACGAGATGGCGCCAAAGTCATCGGGAGTCTCCCAGATGAGTGCGCGGACCTCGATCGCAGCCGGGGCAGCCTGTGCAGCAGCATTCGCGGAGCCTAGGGCGAAGGCCAACACGCGCAGCGGCTGGGTGCAGACAGGTGCTCGCATCAACAGGGCTTCAGAATGGATCGCGTCCGGCGAGAGTATCGCGAATGACACGCCGAAGGCTGTCGTCGGCGCGTAAGCGATGGAAGGTGATTATGCGGTAAGGCGGGGGCTGTCAAGCTATCCGCGGATGAGGCTGGCGCGTCAGCGGTCTATCGCGGCGGCCTGAACACGCCGGATCGCGTGCTGTACTCGCGCCGTTCGCCGCCCAGCAGCCGCGTCGTCAGGTTGCGAATCCCGCGAGTCAACGCCGTGCCCGGATTCCCCTGTCCACGCACCGCCGGTGTGAGCTCGCCACGCAGCCAAGCGTTCACCTCGTCGAGATCGCTCACGCTCAGCGTGCGCACCTCGAGCGTCGCCTGATAGTAGTAACGGCGATTCCGCGCCGGTGCCGCGATCGGCACGCGCAACGGACGCTCCACCGCGGCCTCGGCGTCGTCGATCCGCGCGAAGCTGCCTAGCGAGAGCACGCGATCGCCGACTCGCTGGCTCACTTCGTAGCGCTGGTCCGTGCCGCGCCAACGCACCAGCACTTCCCATTCGACCGCGCGATGCAGTTGGTCCGCGAAACGTTCGTCGGACCACAGCTCCACGCGATACCGCAGCCGTGCGGGGAACCCTGCCTCGAGCAGTTCGCGCATCCGCGCATCCGTGAGCACGTTGCGCGCGTGCACCAGCGGTCCGTCCTGCGTGACGCGCGCCGCCGCCGGGAGCTCGACCACGAGCCCCGGCCGTTGCGCCGCCAGCGGCGCCCCGAAGGCCGCTGCCAGCATCGCCACGAAGAACGTGCGACGCATCATCTCAGAAACGGCGCCCCAATCGCACGAGCACGTTCACCTTCTCCTCCGGATCGCTGACTGCCTTCGCGAAGTAGATGCCGAGCCCGCCGAAGTCGAGGCCGAGACCCAGCGATGTGCGGAAGCTGCTCAGCGGCGGGATGCCCTTCGCGAACTGCACGTCCGGCGTGCCGCCGTTCACCGTCCAGCCGCGACCCGCGTCGGCGAACAGCACCCACTGGCCGCGCCCGTTGAAGCCCGGTCGCCACCAGTCGTCGTCCCAGTCGGTGCGCACCCAGCTCACGTGGAAGTCCTGCCGCAGTTCCACCTGCGCCAACGCGATGCGATCGCAGAGCGTGGGGCGCCCCGGCATCGTCGCCGCGCCGCCGCAGGTGAACACGTCCTCGGTCGCGTAGGCGCGGCGGAAATCATAGCCCTCGATCGAGCCCGGTCCGCCCACCGAAAGCCTCCGCTGCAGCGGCAACTCGTTGCCGCCCAACTGGCCGCCGGCCACCACGCGCAGGTTCAGCTGCGTGCCCGGCGAGAGATTCGTGTAACGCCGCGCATCCACGAAGCCGCGTGTGTACTCCACGTCCGCGGCAGCCGCGTATCCCGGCAACGGCGACAGGGTGCGGCGCAGCGAACCGCGACCCTTCTCGATGTCCGCGGCGACGTACCATCCACCCAGCCACGGCGCCCGCAGCCGCTCGCGCGTGTCGATGTTCAGCCGCACGCTCATCAGGTCCATCGTGCCGATGTCGACGTCCGAGTTCTCACGCCAAGCCTTCCGGTCGTTGAACAGCGAGATCGCGTCGCGCGCCGGCACCGAACGCCAGCGCTCGCTGCCGAACGCCAGCTGCAGCGAGACTTCCTCGCCGATGCGTCCGCCGATGCTGCCTTCGGCGCCGTGCCGCCCGTAGTGATCGCGCAGGTCGCGGCGCATCAGGAAGGCCAGCAGGCCAACCTCGGCGTCGCGCAACTGCCAGGACTCCACCGGCTGCACCACATCGAACAAGCGGCCGCCGAGCGTGAGCCCGTAGTCGCGGCCCAGCCGTACCTCGGCCCTGGCGTCGTGGCCGATCGTGCCGCGATCCCAACGCATCGGCTCGGCGATACGCACCACGCCCAATGCCTCAACGTCGATGCGGCCCCAATCCGTCGTGCGGCGGAAGCGCGGACCGACCAGCACCGGCAAGCCTTCCACGCGGTTGTAGGTCCGTGCCGCCATATAGAAGAGTTCCGTGTACGCGCGGCGTCCCGCCTCGCCCGCGCCGATGCGCGGGCGCCACTCGCCGGGCGTGAATCCCTCGGGCTCGATGCGATCCCCGTCCATCGTGTAGCGCAACAGCTCCGCCTGCACGCGGGTCTCGCCGGAGATCGTCACGCCGTCGTCCCGATGCACGCGGCCGCCGACGACGATCACGTCGCCGGTCACGCGCGCACCGCTCACGAAGCGCACGTCCGCGTTGATCGCCACGAGACTGCCGTTGATGCTGCCGGCGATCGTCACGGGTCCGTTCAGCACGCCGATCGTCCCCTGCGCCTCGCCGCCGGCTGGGATGTCGTAGGCCCCGATCACGCGCGTCGTCGCCGGCGCATTCCAAAGGTTCACCGCCTGCGCCGCGACGCTGCGCTGCGCCGACGCCGGCACTGCGCCCACCATCACGGCAAGGATCATCGCCACTGCCTGTCGCATCATTCGCTCCACGAAGGTCACGGCCTCACTCTACCCCGGACAGGCCAAGGCGGCGCATCCGACGATACAGGTTCGGCCGGTCCGTCTGCAGCCGCCGCGCGGCGTCGGCGACCACGCCGTTCGCCGCCTGCAGCGCCCGCTGGATCAGCAATCGCTCATACTCGTCCAATTGGTCGCTCAGGCCCATCTCCAGCCGCTCCGCCGCGGGCAGCGCCGCCGGCGCCGCCGTGGCGATGTCGATCTCCGGCAACACCTCCTGCACGTGCGCCGGCGTGATTTCCTGGCCGGCGTGCAGGATCGCCAGGCGCTCGACGATGTTCGCCAGCTCGCGCACGTTGCCGGGCCAACGGTAGCGCGTCATCGCCTCCACCGCCGCCTCGCTCCAGCTCGGGGCCGGCTGCCCGCTGCGCCGCCGATGCAGCGTCGCGAAGTGCAGCACGAGGTCAGGGATGTCGCCGGGATGCTCGCGCAGCGGCGGCACCGAGATCGGGATCACGTTCAGCCGGAAGTACAGGTCTTCGCGGAAGCGACCCTCGCGCACTTCCCGCGCGAGGTCGCGGTTCGTCGCGGCCAGCACGCGCACGTCCACCTTGATGTGCCGCCCGCCGCCCACGCGCTCGATCTCCCGCGCCTCGATCGCCCGCAGCAGCTTGGCCTGCGCCTCGGCCGAGAGCTCGCCCACTTCGTCGAGCAGCAGCGTGCCCGTGTGCGCCATCTCGAAACGCCCGATCCGCCGTTCCGTCGCGCCGGTGAACGCGCCGCGCTCGTGGCCGAACATCTCGCTCTCCACGAGATCGCGCGGAATCGCCGCGCAGTTCACGCGCACGAACGGCTTCTCGCGCCGCGGGCTCTGCGCGTGGATCGCCGCCGCCACCAGCTCCTTGCCCGTGCCGCTCTCGCCCGTGATCAGCACGCGCGCATCGCTCGGCGCCACGCGCGCGATCATCGCCTTCACCGCATCCATCGCCGGACTCGTGCCGACGAGCTGGCCCGCCAGCCCCAAGTCCGCGCGCAGCGCCGTGCGCTCGCGCCGCGCCTGCCGCAGCTCCAGCGCGCCGGAGATCGCCAGCAACACGCCCTCGGGCGTCAGCGGCTTCTCGAGGAAGTTCACCGCGCCGAGCCGCGTCGCCTTCACCGCGTCGCCGAGTCCCGCGCGGCCCGACATCATCACCACCGGCAGGTCGGGGATGCGCTCGCGCAACTGCTCGAGCAGCACCAGCCCGTCCGTCGGGTTCGGCATCATCAGGTCGAGCAGGACGAGGTCGGGGTCGGTTTCCGAGGCTTTGTCGAGTCCGCTGCGAGCATCCGCGGCCTCGTGCACCTCGTAGCCTTCGGCGCCCAACAGCGCACCGACCATTCGGCGGATGTTGGGTTCGTCGTCGACGATGAGAACGGAGGCCATAGGATAGACGGGTGACGGATGACGGCGGAGCGCTAGTGCGACTCGTTGCGGGGCAGGGACTTCGCTGTCTGATCGCGCTCGGCGAGCAATCGCGTGACGAAGCGCTGGCCCTCGCTGATGCGCTCGATCTCGATGGCCATCGACTCGATCGCGCGCTCCATCCGCTCGAGCCGCACGTCGGTGGCCAGCATCCGCGGATGGGGCTCCTCGCGCTTGCGCGCGGCCCAGGCGCGCACGATCGGCACGCCGAGCACCAGCACGATCACGGTGAAGAAAAATCCGCCGATGGCGACGATGTCTTCGTTCACGCTTTCTCCAAGGCCGCGTCGGCGGCCGCTGCGGGAATGGTCATTCGGATCTCGGTGCCGTCGCCGGGGGCGCTCGTCGCCTCCACGCCGCCGCCGTGCGACACGACGGTCTGCTTCACGATGGCGAGGCCCAACCCCGTGCCGCCGGTCTTCGTCGTGACGTACGGCTCCCAGATCCGCGCGAGCGACTCCTCGGGAATCCCGACGCCATCGTCCCGTACGGCCAGCGTCACCTGGCCGTTTCGCCCGATGATGCGCAGGCTCACCGTGCCGCGGCCCTGCGTCGCGTCCACGGCGTTGAGCAGCACGTTGGTCAACGCGCGCTGCAGCGCATCGTGCTGCCCGCGCACCACGAAGGGGCCGCCTTCGGTCTTCACTTCCTGCGTCACGCTCTGCGGCAAGGTGCTCCGCGCCGTCTCGCGCGCGAGCTCGGCGAGGTCCACGTCCGCCACCGGCCCCTCGGGCAGGCGACCGAACTGCGCGAAGTTCTTCGCCATCGCCTCCAGGCGCGCCGATTCCATCTCGAGCACCTCCACCGTCTCCCGCAGCTCCGGCCCAACCTTGTTGCGCAGCGTCGCCACCGCGAAGCGGATCGGCGTGAGCGGGTTCTTGAGCTCGTGCGCCACCTGTCGCGCCGATTCCCTGAACGCCGCCAGCCGCTCGGCCTCGATCGCGCTGCGACGGCCCGCCTCCAAGTCGGCGGCCATCGCCCGCATCCGCGCGCGCAGCGTGCCGAACTCCGGTGCACCCTTCGTCTGCTCCTCGCCAGGCGCCGGCAGTGCCTCGCCGCGCGCGATGCGATCCGTCCATCCCACCAGCTCGTCCAGCGGCCGCGAGAGCTGCCGCGCGAGATGCCCCGCCACCCGCGACGCGATGTAGCTCAACAGCACCGTCACGAAGAGGCCGAACAGGAACATCACGGCCGCCGTGCGGTTCACCAAGAAGCGGAACCGCCGCGCCTGCACGCGCGACTCGCCAAGCTCGGCCTCGTGGCGACGCAGCAGCGAATCCGTGCGCGCCGATGCCGGCGCCTCGCGCGCCGCGCGGATCGCCGCCTCTCCGCTGGCCGCCACCTGGTCCCAGGCACCCACGCTCGAAAGGCGCGGCAACACGCGCGCCGTCATCCCGCTCCACGCCAGCGTCAGCACCAAGGCCGGCAGGAACGCGAAGGCGGCGAGGATCAGGAAGAGTCGGGTCCGGAACCGCGGTGTAGGCACCCCCCAAATCTGGGCCTTTCATCCCGCCCGCGCAGGGGTTCGCGAGGGCCGGATTCAGGGCCCAAGTGCCCACCCCACTGCCGTTTGGCCCACTTTGCACTAGTTTTCACATCCGAGACGCGCTCGGCGCGTCGATGATCCGCAGCCTCCTGGCGCGATCATCGGCACGTCGAGCCCGCGTCTCCCAGCGGGCGAGTCGTCCGCGCCAGAGGCGTCCTCCGGTGACCCAAGCGGTTCCTGTGGTCCGGATGAGTTTGTGAGCGCGTGAGATTCGCGGCCATTCCGGCCATCCCGCCGGCACTCACACGGCGATTCACGCCAGGAAACAGATGCACCCACGTTCCGCTTCACCGGCCGCCGCGCGTGTTTCGCGCGGTGCGGTCGCCCCGTTGCACCGGGGCCCGCAGGCCAGCGCACTCGGCGCCACCGCCCACGCGCCCAACGCCGCGCTCCTCATCGACTTCGACAACGTCACGATGGGGATCCGCTCCGATCTCCAGACGGAGCTCCGCAACCTCCTCAGCAGCTCCATCATCTCGGGCAAGGTCGCCGTCCAGCGCGCCTACGCCGACTGGCGCCGCTATCCGCAGTACATCGTCCCGCTCAGCGAGTCGTCGATCGACCTCATCTTCGCGCCGGCCTACGGCTCGTCGAAGAAGAACGCCACCGACATCCGCCTCGCCGTCGATGCCATCGAGCTCGTGTTCACGCGCCCCGAGATCGGCACCTACATCCTGCTCTCGGGAGACAGCGACTTCTCGTCGCTCGTGCTCAAGCTCAAGGAGTACGGCAAGTACGTCATCGGCGTCGGCATCCGCGAGTCGTCGAGCGACCTGCTCGTCCAGAACTGCGACGAGTACTACAGCTACAACGCCCTCGCGGGCCTCGTGAAGAACAGCGACGAAGTCGGTGCGCTCAAGAAGTGGGATCCGTGGGAGCTGGTCACGGAGTCCATCGGCCGGATGCAGAAGAACGGCGACGTGATGCGCGCCGACCGCCTCAAGCAGGTGATGCAGGAAATCGACGCGACCTTCGACGAGAAGGATCTCGGGATGTCGAAGTTCTCGCGCTTCTGTATGGAAGCCGCGCAGAAGGGCCTCCTGCACGTCGCGAAGCTCGACAACGGCCAGCTCGAGGTCGGCCCGCCGAAGGGTGGTGCCGCGCCGGCTGCCGCCGCAGCGCCGGCCGCGCCGCGCGCCGAGGGCGAGAAGGAAGATCGTGACGGCCGTGGTCGTCGCGGTCGCCGTGGCCGCGGTGGTCGTGGCCGCGATCGCGAGGATCGTCCGGCGACGCCCGCGCAGGGCGAACTCGCCGTCAGCGAAGCGCCCGCCGAGTCGGCGGCGCCCGCTGCGCCCAAGCGCGAGGAGCGCGGTGGCCGTCCGGACCGCGGTCCGCGTCCGGCGCCCGCACCCAAGGTCGATGAGTCCATCGGCGTCGCTGGCATCCGCCTCACGCGCGACGAGGCCTTCGGCCTGGTCCGCGATGCGGTGAACGCCGTCGCCGCCGGCGACAACCCGGTGCCCTCCGAGACCGTTCGCGCCAAGGCCTTCGCGCTGCTCGGCCGCGATTCCGAGTCGCTCTCGGCCAAGAACTTCGCGCGCATCCTGAAGGACGCGCACGATGCCGGCCTGCTCGATCTCCGCAAGCGCGGCGAGCACTTCGAGGTCACGGCCGTCGCCGATGCGCCGAGCATCGCCGATCAGCTGAGCGCCGCCGAAGCCGCGCACACGCCGGCCAAGGTCGCCGCTGCGCCCGCGCCGCGTGGAATGGGTGCCCGTGGCATCCCGTCGAAGGGCGGGGCGCGCGGTGCGAAGCCCGTCCCGCCGTCGCTGCTGCTCCTCGGCGTCGTCGAGGACGAGCCGGCTACGAAGCCCGCGGCGTCGACCGACGAGGACAGCGCCGCGAAGTCGGGCGCGAAGGCCGAGGCCAAGCCGGCCAAGAAGAAGGCCGCGCCGAAGAAGAGGGCGGCGAAGGCCGAGTCCGGCGGCGATGCGCCGAAGGCCAAGAAGCCGGCGGCCAAGAAGAAGGCGGCCAAGGCGTAATCAGCCCGCGGCAGGCTGACGAAAGACGGACGGGGCGACGCTCAAGCATCTGAGCGTCGCCCCGTCCGTCTTCCGTCATCCGTCATCCGTCCTACTTACGGCTCCACTCCTCGTACGATCCATCGTACAGCTGCACTTCTCGCCCGATGTGCCGCAGCGCGAGATAGATCCACGACGCCTGGAACCCGGTGTTGCAGTACGCCACCGTGCGCTCGCCGGGAATCACGCCGGTCGCAATCAACAGCCGCTCGATCTCCTCGCGCGGCTTGAACTTGCCCGCCGCGTCCGTGACGCTCGTGAACGGCAGGCTCACGGCGCTCTCGATGTGCCCGCCATTCGCGCCGCCGCCGAGCTCCGGCGGATTGAACGACTCCTCCACGCGCGCGTCGATCAGCGTACGCGCATCGTCGGCGATCGTCGCCTGCACGCTGTCGCGCGACGCGAGCCGCGACGCATCCGGAGCCGCACGTCCCCGGCAATGACGCGCCGCCCCGGGCCGCCCGCCACGCTGCGCGCCACCGAGGCGCGCCACGCGGGCAGGCCGCCGTCGAGCACGGCCACGCGTCCGCGAAGGCCCGCCCACTCCAGCGTGAAGAACGCACGTCCCGCCTGCAGCATCCGCGGCTGCGCGTCGAACACCAGTACCACACGCGAGTCGTCGTGCACGCCGAGCGCCCGCAGCCCCTCCTGCAGCGACTCCACCGCCGGCAGTTCCATCCGAAGCCCGCCTGGCTGCGTCGGCGCGACGATCACCCGCTCGAAGTCCAGCCGCAGCGCCCCCGGTACGTGCGCCGCGCGGTACGACGAGTCGCTGCCGACGTGTAGCACGACCACGCCAGGCCGCCCGAGCTGCGTGGACAGCCAGTCGGCGCTGACGACGGGCGGCAGTGTTGGCGTCTGGGCTTGGAGGGGGGACGGATGACGGATGACGGATGCAAACAGCAGGGCGAGAAGCGGTAGCGACCGCAGCACGTCGACTTGCGCACGCGCCACGGTGCCAGCCCACGCACCAGACAAGCCTCCGTCATCCGTCATCCGTCCAATTCTCACTTAATCACCCCCGTCTTCAAACCAACCCGCCGAATCGCCGCCACCGCGAACTCGAGATCCGCCTTAGTGTGGCTCGCCGAGATCTGGCAGCGCAACCGCGCCGTGCCCTGCGGCACCACCGGAAACCCGAAGCCCGTCACGAAAATGCCTTCGTCGAGCAGCAGCTCGCTCATCTTGATTGCGTCCGCCGTCTCGCCGATGATGATCGGCACGATCGGCGTGTCGCCGTCCAGCGGCTTGAAGCCCGCCTCGACGATCGCGCCGCGGAAGAACGCCGTGTTATCGCGCAGCTGCTGAACGCGCTCGGGGTGCTTCTCGATGAACTCCACCGAGGCCAACGCAGAGGCCGCCACCGTCGGCGGCAGCGCGTTGGAGAACAGCTGCGGCCGCGAGCGCTGCGTCAGCGTGTCGCAGAGCGCCGCCGGGCCGGCCACGAAGCCGCCCGCCGCGCCGCCCAACGCCTTGCCCAGCGTGCTCGTGATCACGTCCACCTCGCCCAGCACGCCGAAATGCTCGGCCGTGCCGCGCCCCGTCTTGCCCAGCACGCCGGTGGCGTGCGAGTCGTCCATAATGAGGATCGCATCGTGGTCCTTCGCGATCTGCAGCAGTTGCGGCAGCTTGGCGATGCTCCCCTCCATCGAGAACACGCCGTCCGTCCAGATCAGCCGCCGCTTGGCCGCCTTCTGCGCCGACAGCTTCTCGACCAGGTCGTCGAGGTCGGAGTGCTTGTACACGGCCGTCGTGCACTTCGTGATCGCCTTCGCGAGGCGGATCGAGTCGATGATCGACGCGTGGTTCAGCGCGTCGGAGATCACGAAGTCGCCTTCCTGCACGATGCTCGCCGTGAGTCCTTCGTTGGCGTTCCACGCCGAGACGTAGCTCATCGAGGCTTCCGTGCCCACGAAGCGCGCCAGCGCCGTCTCCAGCTCGCGATGCACCGTGAAGGTGCCGCAGATGAAACGCACCGAGCCCGTGCCGGCGCCGTACTGCCTGAGGCCGTCGATGCCCGCCTCGATCACGCTCGGCTCGTCGCAGAGCCCAAGGTAGTTGTTGGACGAGAGGATCAGCACCTCGCCGCGGCCTTCCATCTGCACGCGCGCGGACTGCGGGGAGGCGAGGTGGTTGAGCTTCTTGTAGGTGCCGGCGGCCTTGAGGGAGTCCAAGCCGGCCTGGAGTTCAGCGACGAAGTTCTTGTTCATATGTGGAGAATGGACGGATGACGGATGACGGATGCTGAACGGCGGATGTCGTTCGCATCCGTCATCCGTCATCCGTCCCCAACTCAGCTGATTTCGAATACTACTTTGCCCGCTTCACCCGACTTGATCGCGGCGATGGCGGCAGCGTGGTCTTCCAACGCGAACCGGTGCGTGATCACCGGCGTCGGGTCGAACTGCCCGGCGCGCAGGAACTGCGTCATCTGGATCCAAGTGTCGTACATCCGCCGGCCCACCACGCCGTACACGGTGATACCCTTGAAGATGATCTCGGTCGCGAAGTCCACGTCCATCGGCTTCGCGGGAATGCCGAGCATCTGCACGCGGCCGCCGACGCGCACCAGCTTGAACGCCTGGTGGATCGCCGCGGGCACGCCGCTCATCTCGAGCACCACGTCCACGCCGAGTCCCTGCGTCGCCGCGTGCACCGCCGCATCGGCGTCCTTCGGATGCACCGCGCTGTGCGCGCCCATCTGCGTGGCCAGCGCGAGGCGCTTCGGGTTCACGTCGCTCGCCACGATGTGCGAGGCGCCGGCCGCCTTCGCGATGCCCACCGCGAAGATGCCGATCGGCCCGCAGCCCGTGACCATCACCGTCTTGCCCGACAGCTCCGTGCCGTGCAGCGCCGTGTGGAACGCGTTGCCCATCGGGTCGTGGATGCCGCCGATCTCGAACGGGATGTTCGCGTCGAGCTGCCACACGTTCGTCGCCGGCATCGCGATGTAGTCGGCGAAGGCGCCGTCGCGGTCCACGCCGATGATCTTCGTGTTCGGACAGACGTGCGCGTTGCCCGTGCGGCACAGGTGGCACATCCCGCAGACGATGTGCCCCTCGGCCGTCACGCGGTCGCCGACCTTCACGTCGGTCACCAGCGCGCCGACCTTTTCCACCTCGCCGGCGAACTCGTGGCCGACGATGAACGGCGGCTTGCAGCGCCCCTGCGCCCAGGCATCCCATTCGTGGATATGCACATCCGTGCCGCAGACGCCGGCCCGACGGACGCGGATCAGGACCTCGTCGTCGCGGATGCTGGGGACGGGGACTTCCTTGAGCGTGAACCCCTGAGTCGGGGCTTCCTTTACGAGTGCGCGCACAAAATGATGGTTCTGGGCCGATACTTCGACCGTGAGGGTAATTTCTAGCTCTAGAAACGTCGCCCCCTCGCCCCCCTGAAGAAAGGGGCACTCCCGCACCTGCGTCACAATGTCGTCCCGCAGCACGCCGCGCCGCGCCCTCAATCCCATCGCCACGCCCGAGCTGATCGTCTGGCTCGTCGTGACGGGCTTCGTCACGTACGTGGCCGGTCCCGTGCTACGCCATACGGAGCAGGCCGTCATTCCGTGGCCCCTGCACGGTCTCACGGTCGCGATTCTCTTCGGCTGCGCGTCGAGCCAGCGAGTCCGCGCTGCACTCGGCTTGGCCCTCGTCATCCTGATCGGTGCCGGCGCCCACAGCGGCGACTGGTTCCGCGCGTTCAACGGCACCGCGCAACTGCTCGCGCAGTCGATCGTCGTCGTCTTGCTGCACCAGTGGCTGACCGAGGGGCGGCATCCGCTGCGCGGCGCGCTGTCCTTCGCCTGGCTGGGCGTCGTCGCGCTGCTCGGCACGCTGCCGACCACCCTGATCGCCACCGGCGTCATCCGCCTCGTGGGTGCCGAGATCGCACCGGGCTACACGATGAGTGCGTGGTGGATAGCCAGCGTGACGTCCCTCTTTGCGTTCTCGCCGATCCTCCTCGCGCGCACGGCGCCGCTGCGGCAGCTCGCGCGCCCGAGCGACTCCTGGAAGTGGGAGCTGCCGCTCCTCGCCGCGATCTACGCGGTCGCGCTCTACGCCGCCTTCCTCCTGCCGTCCGATAGCCGCTTCGAGCTGCCGGCCGCCGTCGCCTCGGTGCCCTTCCTGATGTGGGCCGGCCTGCGCTTCGGCACGCGCGGCTACGCCGTGTTCGCCGCGATGTTCGTCATCGCCGTCGTCTCGTCCATCCTGCTCGACGTGGGCCCCTTCGGACAGTTCGGCGCCGATCCCATCGTCCGGGGACGACGCGCCTGGATCTACATCGCGTCGTTGGCCGGTCCGACGATGATCTTTCCGCTGGCGCTGGCCGAGCGCGCGACCGCCGAGGCCCGCGCCCGCGGCGCCTTCGCCCAGCTCGCCGCCATCATCGAGAGCTCGGGCGACCTCATCGCCGCCGTCGACCGCGACCTCGTCATCATCGCGACCAATCCCGCGTGGGTGCGCGGCTTCCACCGCATCTCCGGCATCACCGTGCGCACCGGCCAGCGGATGGACGATGTCCTCGAGGCGCTGCCGCTCGACCGCGACGAGTCCATCGCCAATTGGCGCCGCGCTCTCGCCGGACATCGATTCACCGTCACCCGCGAGATCGGCGATCCCGGTCTCGCCCGCGACGAGTTCGAGATCACCTACAGCCCGGTCCGCGACGAACACAACGACATCGTCGGCGCCAGCCAGGTCGTGCGCAACGTCACCGATCGCCGACGCCAGGAAACCGCCGAGGCCGAGACGCGGCGCCTCGAGGCGCTCGGCCGGCTCGCCGGCGGCGTCGCCCACGACTTCAACAACCTGATGACCGCCGTCGTCGGCTACGCCGGCATCCTCGCGCAGTCGCTGCCCGCCCACGACCAGCGTCAAGCCGACCTCGCCGAGATCGAGAAAGCCGCGACGCGCGCCGGCGAACTCACGCAGCAGCTCCTCGCCTTCGCCCGCCGACGCGTCGTCGCTCCGAAGGTCGTCGATGTCGGCGAGCTCGTCGGCGGCTTTATGCGCCTCATCGCCCCGCTGCTCGGCAGCGGCGTTCGCCTCAACGTGCGCATCGGCAGCGACCTCCCCGATGTGCGCATCGATCCCGCGCAGTTCGAGCAGGTGCTGATGAACCTCGCCGTGAACGCCCGCGACGCGATGCCGGACGGCGGCGACCTCGGCGTCGATGTCGTGCGTACGCGATACCGGGAGTCCATCGGCGTCCGCATCTCCGTGCGCGACACGGGCACGGGAATGAGCCCGGAAGTCGTCGAGCGCATCTGGGAGCCGTTCTACACGACCAAGCCGCAGGGCAAGGGCACAGGCCTCGGGCTCGCCACCGTACACGGCATCGTGCACCAGGCCGGGGGCGAGATCACCCTCGAGTCCACGCTCGGCGTGGGAACCACCTTCCACGTGATCCTGCCCGCCGTGGACGACGCCGTCGCCGAGGTGGCATCGCACCTGTCGCCCCGGCCCGGCGGCGTCGGTCCGATGACCAGGGCGATGCTGCTGCGCAACTGCGTCGAGG